>NZ_QNUX01000016.1 GCF_003312425.1 Flavobacterium psychrolimnae
ACTTCTTCTACACAGCGAAGTTTAAATTCATAATTGTATTTGACTTTTCTTTCCATAAAAATACCCCCAAATAGTGTCTAACTTTTTGGGGGCAGTTCAAGATGCAAAATCCCCTTTTTTTGTCTCCCAAACTTCCTCTTATAAATTGTACTTTACAATAAAGGTTACAAATCTAGGCAGGATAATATTCTCATTGGCGTTAAAACCATTTACACTAAAGGAGTTATTCAATCTAGATCTTGTATTTAATAAATTATTTGCCTGAATTCGGTATTCAAATTTGGCGTCTTTTTTAATGTAATTCAAACTAGCCGTCATGATTTTAAAATCATTGGCAAGACCAGTCGATTCATTTTTAAAACGGTTAAAGGCATAATCCCAATTGATATTCAAACCATTTAGGAAATAGTAATTCAGTTTTACAGTAGGTGTTTGAGTAGTAAATCGATTGGCTGCTTGCTCCGAAAAATTGATGCGATATCCTAAATCTACATTGGGATATTTTTTGAACTGAGTTGCAAAAGCCAAGTTATATCCATGATTTACATTTTCTATCCCTTGAATAAATTCCTGCGTAGCTCCATTAGTAACTCTTCTGTTCAAAACAAAATTCCTACTCCAACTTGCATTGATTCCTGCAGTTAGTTTATAATACTTTTGAAAGCTTTTCGAGTAAAACACATTCCCATTTAGACTTTCATTTTCAGCATCTAAATTCAAACGATCCGATGTTGAGTAAATACTTTGGAACAAAATTCCATTTACCACAGGATTTTTTGTAGTTGTGTATCCTATACCTCCAAAAATCGTAGTAAAATTATACAAATTGTATTTTGAGTAATTCAGCCTATGACTAGTTACAAGTGAGTTTTCCAATTGTGAATTTCCACGTGCTATGCTATTAAAATTCGTAAAAACATACCCTTCGACTAGCGCATTTATATCATTAAAACCATTTCTCACGTTGAAGTTATACGTCAAATTTTCCGATTTTTTCAAATCCCATCGCGCAAACATATCCGGTAAGAGTCTTGTAAAATTAAGTTTGAAAGGATTACCAAATTGCTCATTGGTGGTATTGTACTGATGAACAGAGAAACCCGGATTAAATGTAAACTTGCCTACAATAAATTTATAATGCAATCCCAAAAATGCATCATTAAAACGGTATCTTACATCATTATTATATACCGCTTGCTCAACAGGATTAACCGTTTGGTCTTGTAAGATTTGTAAAATACTCGAATTATACGACTGAAAAGCGTTCGTATTTCCTGCAGTTACATTTAATATACTTTTATTAGAAATTTGGTAAAAGTAATCGATTTTTGCATCCAGCTTATTGGTTTTTACAAATCTAGATTGTTCGATATTCAATGTGTTTTCATTGACAAAAACCGCACTTGGATCATTTGGATTTTGTGAAGTAGCGTTTTGATACGGATTGACAGAAAGTTGCGGATTGTAAAATGGGTCTTCGTCTTCGTATTGATGTTGCATTTCTAGTACCCAAGTAGACTTTGGATTTTGTGTATAAAACAAATTTAAACTCTGGTTGAATGAAGCTGGTGCTTGCTTTTGAAAAGCAATAACCGTATTTGAATTAGAGACCATTGAACCATTGTTCATTGTACTAAAATTAGTTTGGCTGTTGTCTACATCTTGTTGATCATTTTTTCTAAAAAACGCATCATAATCCAATTGAAAATTATCATTGGCTTTGTACTTAGAACCAAATTTTGCAATAAAGGCATTGTTTTTAGAATCCGTTTTATTTTTTCTATTTTCTAAGGTCGCAATATTTGTGGTATTGGGTTCAAAAATCCCTCTTTCTGAATTGGTAATAGACTGGTTGAAGGTAGATGAGTAAGCCGCAAAACCAGATAGCGTCCATTTTTTTGAAACCGAATGATTCAAATTGAGCGCACCAAATTTATCACTTGCTTTGGCCACATTATCGCCGCCAGACAAACCAAAAAAGTTTCGATTAAGCGAAAGTGTTGTACCATTGCGACCAATAGTATTTCGGGCTCCACCTGTAATTCTGAAAAAATCTGCAGAAGTCAAAGATACCTCACCAATATTATTCAAATTAACGATAGAGTTGATACTGGTTTTTGGAGAGTAATAAAATATTTTTGGATTAAAAATATAGCCTTTGTCATTTGCTAAACCAGCACTTACATCACCAAACCAAAATTTATCTTTTCCTTTTTTTAATTTGATATTAATCGCAATATCATCGTTGTTGTTTTCGAGGCCTTTCATTTGCGACACTTCGTTGAAATTTCGCAGCACTTGCACTTTATCAACAGCATCAGAAGGAATGTTTTTTGATCCCAATTTAGTATCTCCTTCCATAAAGGGCTTTCCATTTACAAATAGTTTTGCTACTTTTTTTCCCTCTACTTGCACCTGACCATCAGCCATTACTTCAAATCCAGGCAGTTTTTTAAACACATCTTCTAGCTTACGCTCTTCACCTGTTTTGAACGAATCCGTATTATAAACAATAGTATCTCCTTTTATAGACACTGGCATTTCGCGTACAATCTCGACTCCATCAAGCTCGATCCCGCCGCTTTCCATGGTGATGTTTTCCACCATATTCTCGGCTAGCGTTGTCACGTTAACTTCTTTATTTTGCATACCCAAATAACTCAGTTTAATTACATAAGCCGTATTGGGTTTAAGGTTCAACATAAACTTTCCTTTATCAGTCGTTATGGCATAGGCATCCATAGCTTTAGTAGTTTGATTAACCGCCATAACATTTGCCATTTCTAAAGGCAGCTTTCCTTTGTCTTGAACCACTCCTTCCAAACGGATATTTTGAGCATAGGAAATAGAAACCACCACAAGGGCGATCATTACTAGAATTTTTCTCATTTTAATTGGGTGTATAACTACAGGTATTAATTTCCAAAACGAATTTGCATGCCGCCATTTCCGCCGCGACCTTGATTCATCTCTCTGAATTCCTCCATTTTTTTCATTACGGCTTCGTCATACTCTTTTTGAGAAACTACTTTTCCTTTGGTTACGGCTTTAATTTCTACTTTATCTTTCGGGTTAAGTACGATTTTAGAGCATAAAATGGTTGTTCTGCCATCATTAACTTCCAAAATTAATCCGGGTAAACCCCAATATCCTTCTGGACCTTGGCTCACTGGTATTTCTGGGGTATACCATGCCGTAATGATTATTTCTTTAGGCACTTCAACCGCATCTAAAAAATTTGTTTTTTTATCATCCGCTGGTTTTGCACCTTCTTTTTTATCTGCATCCTCTTTTCGCGGCCTCATGTTTCTAAAATCAGTTACGCTAGGTTTTTTTACAGCCGTGGCTTTATAACACGTATATCCTCCAATTACTCTTGTTTCAGCTTCCATTTTCCAGGCTATACTCGTAAGCGAATCTTTGACCAAGAATTCTTTTCCCATAAACTCTTTGTCGTTACTGTACTGTTTGTCTTTTACGTCTTTATAAAAGGTTCCACCGCCACCAGCAAAGCTTGACATCATTCGGAATCCACCGCCACCTTGTGTTGACGCTTCTAACTTTTCTTCTTCCTTATAAATAGAGGCCGTTTTATTGAAGTTGAGGATAAATGTTTTTTCGAACATTTTCTTCATATTTTCCTCAATCCTCTTCTGCATATCTGGAGTCATATTTTTGTTTCCCTCCATTCGGGATTTAAAATCGGAAGTGCTGGTTCTTGATTCATACACCGCCATTCCTTGAAATTCCTGAGCTTGAAGTCCCATAAATGATACCACTGCTAATACTAATGTGAAAATTACTTTATACATACTATTGGATTTTGATAAATAAGAGTGAAAAATACTATTTTTGTTACAAGTATTCTGTTAAAATAATAATAAGACAATCAAAATTGTATAAGGTTTAATTGTAATTTCGCTTTCATGAAAAAAGTAATGCTATTACTATTTATCGGTTCATTTTCAATGGTGATTGCTCAGAACCTAAAGCCAACTGCTGTTAGAATGGATTCCATCCGTTTTGACGGCGATCAATTTCTGGGATATGATCCTTTTGGTTTTTATTATACCATAAAAAACAATGTCTTTTCTAAAGTTGGAGCCTTTGATACAATAGAATACAAGAATATTTCTTTGGGTAAAATCACCAAAGTAGACCTGCAAAACCCACTTAAAATCGTTTTGTTTTACGAAAATTTCAATACAGTTGTCATCCTGGATAATCAATTGAATGAAACTCAAAAAATCAATTTTTCAGAAAATGTGATTCCTATTGTCGCTTCAGCAGTTGGAATTGCTTCTCAAAATCAGCTTTGGATTTATAACAGTATGAATCAGCAACTGGGATTATATGATTATTTGAACACTATTTACAAGACTATTTCAGTTCCTTTTACGGAAAGTATTAAGAATTATTTTTCAGATTTTAATACATTTCATTGGATTGATAACAAAAACAATTGGTATGCCTGTGATATTTTTGGAAGAATTACTAACAACGGAAAAATCCCTGATTTTGAATCGATTGAAATTATAAATAAAAACCAGTTTATCTATTCTGCAAATGGGATTTTAATTTTTCAGGATTTGGAAAAAGACCAAAAAACGGAGATTAAAATTGCAGAAAAAAGCTTTAAAAAATTCTATTACAAAGACCAAATTTTATCTATTTTTACATCCACAGGAATTACAAATTATAAAATCACAATACCGTAATGCACATAGCAATAGCAGGAAATATAGGCTCTGGAAAAACAACTTTAACGCGCTTATTGGCGAAACAGTTTAAGTGGGAACCACATTTTGAAGATGTAGTTGATAATCCTTATTTGGATGATTTTTACCATCAAATGGAACGTTGGTCGTTTAATTTACAAATTTATTTCTTGAATAGCCGTTTCCGTCAGGTAATGCAAATTCGCGAAAGCGGTAAAAAAATCATTCAGGACCGAACTATTTATGAAGATGCACATATTTTTGCTCCTAATTTATATGCAATGGGCTTAATGACCAATCGGGATTTCCAGAATTACTCTTCTCTTTTTGAATTGATGGAATCTACAGTTAAAGCACCTGATTTATTGATTTATTTAAGAAGTTCAATCCCTAATTTAGTGGGACAAATACACAAGCGTGGTCGCGAATACGAAAACTCTATTTCTATTGACTATTTGAGTCGCTTAAACGAACGCTATGAAGGCTGGATTCAAACGTATGACAAAGGAAAATTATTAATTATAGATGTAGACAACATAAATTTTGTTGACAATCCTGAAGATTTAGGGAATATTTTCAACCGTATCGATGCCGAATTGAACGGGTTGTTTTAGAATCCTCTCCCCAACCCTCTCCGAAGGAAAGGGTGCAAAAACTAAATAAAAACAAAAATGCCTCGCAATTGCGAGGTATTTTTGTTTAAAAAGATTTCCAAAAATCTACATCTGTTTTACAACTCAATAAATGTAAATTAAAAATAAAAATTATTTTTCCCAAATAGGGAATTTTCAACTATCTTTGACATAGAAAATAAAGCATGAGAATAATCGCTAAAAGAACCTTACAAAATTTTTGGGAGCAATATCCAAACTCAAAACAGCAATTATTAGCTTGGTATCAGGTTTTTGACAAAAAAATATTTGAGAATTCCAATACGATAAAATCCATTTTTGGTTCAGCGGATTTTATTGGAAGTAATAAAGTCGTATTCAATATTTGTGGAAATCATTACCGATTAATCGTGAAAATTAATTATGTAACACAAATTGTCTATATTTTATTTATTGGAACGCATTCTGAATATGACAATTTGAAAGACATTAAAAACTTGTAAAAATGGAAATAAATCCTATAAAAACAGAAAAAGATTATGATTTAGCTTTAGAAAGAATAAACATTCTTTTTGATGCTAAACCAAATACAAAAGAAGGGGATGAACTAGATATCCTAGTCACTCTTGTAGAAAAATATGAACAAATACATTATCCTATTCCAGAGCCAGATCCAATTGAAGCGATTAAGTTCATGATGGAACAAAACGGACTTACAGCTGCTGATTTAGGAGTGATTTTAAACAGTCGCTCTAGAGTAACTGAAATTTTCAAACGTAAAAGAGCTTTAACAATTAAACAAATTAGAGTTTTAACAGAAACACTTCATATTCCAGCTTCAACTTTAATCAGAGAATATGCATTAGAACAATAATTTTTTAATTTTAAACAAAAAATGCCTCACAGTTGCGAGGCATTTTTAATTTATGATAATTAGTTGATTATTTCAAAGAATCAATCTTAGCCTGAACTTCCGCATCAGTTCCTTCAAAATTTTGGATGTCTTCTTTCCCGTTTATGGTTGTTTTGATTGTAGCTTTTACTTTTCCATCCACATTTGTTTTTTCGATAGAAACTTCTTTAGACATCATATGATTTGGCATTACTGCTGCATTCATAAATTTACACGTTTTACTTTCGCATCCTTTTGCCATACACTCTTCTTTTGACATTGAAGCACACATTTCAGAATTAGTACAGCACGTAGCGGTACCAGAAATTGTATGACTTCCGTTTCCTAGAATTGGGGCAATTACCAAACCTATCAAACACGTCAATTTAATTAAAATATTCATGGATGGTCCGGAAGTATCTTTGAAAGGATCTCCAACAGTATCTCCGGTAACCGCCGCTTTATGCGCATCAGAACCTTTATATGTCATTTCACCATTAATCAGAACACCTGCTTCAAAAGATTTTTTGGCATTGTCCCAAGCACCGCCAGCATTGTTTTGGAAAACAGCCCAAAGTACACCCGAAACGGTAACTCCAGCCATGTAACCTCCTAGCATTTCTGCTATTAATTGGTTGTTATCCGCGTACACTATTTTGCCTAAAAGAACAATCGCTATTGGGAAACCAATAGTCAAAATTCCTGGTAACATCATTTCGCGCAAAGCGGCTTTTGTAGAAATATCGACACATTTTGCGTACTCCGGTTTTCCAGTTCCTTCCATAATCCCTGGAATTTCTCGGAACTGGCGACGCACTTCATACACCATGTCCATCGCAGCTTTACCAACAGAATTCATGGCCAAAGCTGAGAAAACTACCGGTATCATTCCGCCCACAAATAACATCGCTAAAACTGGGGCTTTGAAAATATTAATTCCGTCAATTCCCGTAAACGTTACATACGCAGCGAATAAAGCCAGTGATGTTAGTGCTGCCGAAGCGATGGCAAAACCTTTTCCTGTTGCTGCAGTGGTATTCCCTACTGAATCTAAAATATCAGTTCGGGTACGAACTTCTTTAGGTAATTCGCTCATTTCAGCAATTCCTCCGGCGTTATCCGAAATTGGTCCAAAAGCATCGATTGCCAATTGCATTGCCGTTGTAGCCATCATCGCCGAAGCTGCCAAAGCCACACCATAAAATCCTGCTAATGCGTAGGAAGTCCAAATCGCTGCTGCAAATAAAAGTACCGTTGGAAACGTAGAAATCATTCCGGTTGCCAAACCTGCAATTACGTTTGTTCCTGCTCCGGTTGATGATTTTTGTACAATTGCCATAACGGGTTTTGTCCCCAAGCCGGTGTAATATTCAGTTACTGACGAAATGAGTCCACCTACTGCTAGACCTACAATCGTAGCATAAAAAACGCGCATTGATGAAATTTCTTTAGTTCCTTCGCCAAAGAAATCCATTTTCATGGTTTCCGGCAACATGTATTGTACTAAAAAATAACAGGCAATAAGAGTTAATCCTATTGAAAGCCAGTTACCCCTATTCAAAGCGCTTTGAACTTGCGCTTCTTTTGCATGATCATCTGTAATTTTCACAACCATCGTTCCGATAATCGAAAATAAAATCCCAAAACCGGCGATTGCCATTGGTAATAAAATAGGTCCAATTCCGCCAAAAGCATCTTGAATATTTCCACCCATATCTTTGATCACATAATTACCAAGAACCATCGCTGCTAAAACGGTTGCAACATAAGAACCAAATAAATCGGCTCCCATTCCGGCAACATCTCCCACATTATCACCAACATTATCCGCAATTGTAGCAGGATTACGAGGATCATCCTCAGGAATTCCTGCTTCTATTTTTCCAACTAAATCAGCACCTACATCGGCAGCTTTGGTATAAATCCCACCTCCAACTCTTGCAAACAAAGCAATCGATTCCGCACCAAGAGAAAACCCGGCTAATGTTTCCAATACAATAGTCATATCTTCTGTTGAAGTCCAAACTCCATTCATAAAAAATTGGAAGAAGAAAATAAAGAAAGTGGTCAATCCTAGAACTGCTAAACCTGCTACTCCTAATCCCATTACAGTTCCACCGCCAAAAGAAACTTTTAAGGCTTGCGGCAAACTCGTACGTGCAGCCTGCGTGGTTCTAACATTAGTTTTTGTTGCTATTTTCATTCCCATATTCCCCGCTAAAGCCGAGAAAAAAGCACCAAAAATAAAAGCAACTACTATTAATATGTGTGTCGTAGGAACGATAAATGAAATTCCGGCTAAAACAACACTTGCTCCAATGACAAAGAAAGTCAATAACCTATATTCTGCTTTTAGGAAAGCCAAAGCACCTTCGTAAATGTAATCCGAAATCTCTTTCATCTTACCGTCACCGGGATCTTGTTTTAAAACCCATGCTCGCTTCGTAAACATAAATGCCAGTCCAATAAATGCCATGGCTATTGGCAAATAAATCATTATTGTATTCATAATTTTGGTTTGGTTTTTGGTTAATATTAATAGTGTAACGAAACGAATTTAAACAAAAAAGCAATACTCTTAACAGAATATTGCTTTTTTTGTAAAAATTATGATGTAAAATTATTTAATACTAAATAATCCTTCTGGTTTGTTTTCAATATCATTAAAACGCTTTGTACATTCTTTGATAATGGCATACGCTTCATTTACATCGCCCCAACCGCCAACATCTACTGTTTTATTTTCAAGATCTTTATATACTTGAAAGAAATGTTCGATTTCTTTTAATAAGTGTGGATTCATGTCTGACAAATCGTTTAGCGAGTTCCAGATTGGATCTGAAACCGGTACACAGATTACTTTTTCATCTGGACCTTTATCATCTGCCATGTGGAAAACACCGATTGGTTTTACTTCCATTACACATCCAGGAAAAGTTGGTTCGTTTACCAAAACCAATACATCTAATGGATCTCCGTCTAAGGCTAATGTTTCCGGAATAAATCCGTAATCAGCAGGATACATCATTGACGAAAATAACATTCTGTCAAAACGCATTCTTTTTATTTCGAAATCATATTCGTATTTATTTCTACTTCCTCTTGGTATTTCGATTAAGACATCGAAAGTTGTTAATTTGTCTGCAGTCATTTTAGTTTTTTCTTTTCTATATTTATGGGTGCAAAAGTAAGGAAAGTATCCCTTTTTACAATAAAAAATTCATGTTATCTCTTGATTAAATTTTAACAGTGAGTACTTTAGTAAACCACTGTCCTATTTCGTTTCTTTAAATAATGGTGCCACAAAAGATACGTTGCAAAGGAACGATACGGACTCCATTGTTCAGCATGAATTTTCATCGCGTCTTTATCGTGTATATCCAGTAATTCCTTGATGGTATTTACTACCGCAATATCTCCTAATGGCAATAAATCCGGGGATTGTAGACAAAACATCAAGTAAATATCTATAGTCCAGTTGCCTATTCCTTTGATTTTGATCAGTTCTTCACGCACTTGCTGAGCCGTTTTGTTTGGCAAACTTTCTAAATCTAGCTCTTTATTTAATAGCGCTGTCGCCAAAGCTTTGATATAAGACGTTTTTTGTCGGCTTACGCCAAGATTTCTAAATTCGGCATCTGATACATCAAGAAGAATCTCGGGTGCTACCGTTTTTAAAGTAGTTTTTATTTTTAAAAAAGTCGCTTTCGCCGAATCAATAGAAACTTGTTGTTCCAAAATCAATAATACCAAAGTCTCAAAACCTTGTGGTCTTTTGGGAATGGTTGGCATTCCGTATTCTTCAATGATTGACTTGAAAATGGCATCTTTTTCTAAAAGATAATCGATTGCTTCTTGCATAATCTGATGTTTTTTTAGCCAGGATTACTTCACTTAACATCTATTTTTTATAGGGGTTCAGTGAACTTCGTTTGAAGTGAAAATCCTTTTATCTCGTTTTTTAACGAGATAAAAGATTGTAACGAATAGCCGGAATAGCTCCTAAAAATTAAACCCGAACGATCCTTTTACTGTAAAACGATTCGTTTCCGGCACATTGAGATAGTTCCCTCGCCAAGCGAAATCGATACGGAATACTTTGAAGATATTCCCAATTCCGGCGCTGTATTCCCAATAGCCTTTTTCCGGTGCATTGTACACCAATCCTGAGGCATTAATCGCTCTGTTTTCATCAGAAATACTACCATAAACCCCTTTTACGGATACAATTTCTCTCCAATTGAGTTTGCGCATAAACGGTATTCTGGAAAAAAGACGACCATTAAAATTGTGATTCCACTGCAAAGTAGCATATTGGTCTGCAACAAATTCATAAAAATTAAGGTTACTAAAAGTGTTTTCAAGTATGAAAAAAGTTTGATTTCCCGGGATGACACTCATGAGTCCCAAAGGAACGGTTCCAAAAGTTTTCCCCACTTCCATGATGATATTAGTTCTCCCTAAAGGCCCTATGATAATGGGTTGTTTGTAATACAATTGCAATTTGTCGTATTTGAAATCGCTATCCAATAATCCTTTGAATCCATGGCTATAATTTACAAAAAAGCGACTGTACGGACTGTCTACATTTTCTCTTTCAACTGCAAATCCTATAGTTTTTCTTTTAGGAGTGTATTCAACCTGAAAATTGACTTCTGATTGTTTCACATCGCTTTTTGCAACACCATTTGCAATATCTGTGTAATAATCTAGACTAAAAGTTGGCGATGCAGATTCGAGTGTGCGATAGGAAATTCCGGTTTGGAAAATCAAATTTTTAACAGGTTCAATTTCTACCGCAACATTGCTTAGATTAATGTTAGTCAATTTCCCATTATTCCCCGATGAAAATACAGAAGACGAAGCAAAACTTCGACCCAAAATATCGTAAGTTGTAGTCAGACTCGCACCAATTTGCTCAATGTCACGCCTGTTTCCTCCGGACAAAATAATTCTTTTTTTCTTATCGACCATCCATTTTCCAGAAAAGCCATATTTGAATTTGTCATCCTTAAATCCATACGCCGTATAACCTTGTATACGCCAACTGTCGTTGGTACCAAAATACGTTCTTCCACCCGCTCGCAATCTTACACCTTCTACTTCGTTGTAACCAAAAGTGGAAAAAATAGGACCGTAATCAAAATTTCCAAACTGTAAAAAACCGCTTGCTAATACTTGAACCGTACTATAAATTTGTTTAAATTTCTTGACCGTTTGCAACGTATCCAGCATTTTATAAACACCTAATTCGTCTTTGGTCAAATTCTCAAACCTATTTTCATCCCAGTATTCATCTGATTTATTATAGACATCGGCATCAATATAATTGACCTCATCTTTATAAAAAGCAACTGGTTTTTCATTATTGAACTGATGATTCCTATAGTAAGTAGTTCGTTTTCCGTAAACGCCTTTTGATTTTTCTTTTTTGTTTAAAGCAAAATCGGACATCAAATAATCCTTTGTCAATAAGAAAACTGAATCGCTGACCACCTCAAATTCCTGCTCTAAATAAATGTCTTTTACCCAGTTGATGTTAGCACTTTTGGTCACCGCCATATTGATTTTCTTGATGGCAAATGTGGAATCATTGACCCAGAAATCTCCTTTGAAAGTCAATTCGTTTTTACGCCTTGGATAGAAAACAATATTAAAACACCATTTATCATCAATATAAGCACTGTCTTTCAATACATAATTGTAAACATCAATCCCAGTTTTAGATAACGGACTTGTGAAACTTTTGTCAAAAAAGGTTAAGTAATTATTGTAGATATCGTAATTAGAATACAAATCTTTCACAAAAGTCAAAATCTGTTGATTCCCATTAAAACCAGACGTTTTACTGGCTTTTATTTTCTCTTTTAATTTCTTCAATTTATTATCTCCGTAAACATCATTCAACGTTTCATTCACAAAAATAGGCAGATAAGTTTTACCCGTAATCTTTGAAGTATCCATTTGGTTAAAGATAAACTCCATTCCTTTGAAAAGTTTGCTTTTCATAAAAGCACTATCAATAGAATTCATGTCAAATTCTATTTTCTCATATTTCTCCATTTGGTATTGGTCAAACAAATACAAACCGTTTTGACGTTTTCTTTCCCAGATTTTTCGAAGAATATCTAACGCTGGATTATTTTTTTTAGACGTTTTTCCGGTAAAAATTACAACTTCGTTTAAACTCTCTGCTTCGTTTAGCTGAATTTTTAAATTGTAATTGACTAATTTTTCTAACGTAATTTCTTTTTCAGAAAACCCAACAGATGAGATTAACAATACCGAATACGTTTTAGCGGATTCCAGATAAAACTTACCGTCTTCATTAGCAACAATTCCTTCACTTGAATTCTTGAAAACGACATTAGCAAAGGGAATCGGCTGATTCAATTTGTCTACCACAATACCACTTACCTTTGTTTGTGCAAAAACAGCATTCACTGAAACAAACAAAAAAAACAAGAAAAACAAAGAAATCTTTTTCATAATCATTCCAAAAAAAAACTTCATCAAATTAAATAATTGATGAAGTTATTAAGTTTAGACTTCTTAGATTGTGAGCTTTCTCAGATTGAAATCTTACAATCTAAGAAACCTAACAATCTAATTGATCTATTTTTTATACATTACTTTTTTAACCGCTTTTACTACGTCACCAGCATTTGGCAACCATTCTTTCAATAAAACCGGAGAATAAGGCGCTGGCGTATCTGCCGTTGTGATACGTTGAATAGGTGCATCCAAGAAATCAAAAGCGCGTTCTTGAACAATATATGTAATTTCTGAAGCGACACTTGCAAAAGGCCAAGCTTCCTCAAGAACTACTAATCTGTTTGTTTTTTTAACCGATGTTAAAATCGTCTCATAATCCATAGGACGTACGGTTCTCAAATCGATAATTTCACAAGAAATTCCTTCTTTGGCTAATTCGTCAGCAGCAATATGTGCTTCTTTGATAATTTTTCCAAAAGAAACAATCGTTACATCCGTACCTTCACGCTTGATATCCGCAACTCCTAACGGAATTACATATTCGCCATCTGGAACTTCACCTTTATCTCCATACATTTGTTCTGATTCCATGAAAATCACAGGATCGTTATCACGAATAGCCGCTTTCAATAAACCTTTAGCATCATAAACCGTAGATGGAACTACTACTTTAAGACCTGGAGTATTTGCAAACCAGTTTTCTAATGCTTGTGAGTGTGTCGCTCCTAATTGTCCTGCCGAAGCTGTTGGACCACGAAAAACGATTGGAACATTAAATTGTCCACCTGTCATCTGACGCATTTTGGCAGCATTATTTATAATTTGGTCAATCCCAACTAAACAAAAATTGAACGTCATGTATTCCACAATCGGTCTGCATCCGTTCATTGCTGATCCTACTGCAATACCAGTAAAACCAAGCTCAGCGATAGGAGTATCAATCACTCTTTTCTCGCCAAATTCAGCAAGCATTCCTTTAGATGCTTTGTAGGCACCATTATATTCTGCAACTTCTTCACCCATTAAGTATATGGACTCATCGTGACGCATTTCTTCACTCATCGCTTCGCAAATGGCCTCTCTAAATTGTATCGTTCTCATATTATATGTTGTATGTGTCTAATTTTCGAAAAGCAAAAATAAATATTTTATATCACTTAAAAGCATAAATTACCCTAAATTAATTCAGGATTTACAGTGATAATTTTCAGGAGCAATTTCCGGCTCTCCGCTGTATCTTCCTGTGGCTAAAGGCGCCACAAGAAGGATGCCGCTGCTATCTGGGCTACGAAATCGTAATAGTAACGAAAAATATTATGCATGCATAGTATATTATTCAAATTAATATTTTAAATTTGTAAAAGAAATTACGAATAATTAAATATATAAGTATGAAAATATTAGTTTGCATCAGTCACGTTCCTGATACTACTTCAAAAATTAACTTTGTCAACGGCGATTCTGAATTTGACACTAATGGAGTACAATATGTAATCAATCCAAATGATGAATTTGGTTTAACGCGTGCTATTTGGTTCCAAGAACAACAAGGCGCAACGGTTACTGTTGTAAATGTTGGAGGACCAGAAACCGAACCAACTTTAAGAAAAGCATTAGCAATAGGCGCTAACGAAGCAATTCGTGTGAACGCAACTCCTACTGATGGATTTTTTGTAGCCAAACAACTTGCTGAAGTAATCAAAAATGGAGCGTACGATGTAATTATTGCAGGAAAAGAATCTTTAGACTACAATGGCGGAATGGTTCCTGGAATGATTGCTGGAATTTTAGGATATAATTTCCTTAATTCTTGTACAAGTCTTACTGTTGATGGAACTAATGTAAAAGCAGTTCGCGAAATTGATGGTGGAAAAGAAACTGTTGCTACTACTTTACCATTAATCATTGGTGGACAAAAAGGATTAGTGGAAGAAAAAGACTTGCGTATCCCTAACATGAGAGGAATTATGACTGCAAGAACTAAAGCATTGACAATTCTGGAGCCAGTTGACGCTACTGTAAATACAAAAGCAGTAAAGTTTGAAAAACCAGCTCCTAAATCAGCCGTGAAATTAATTGCTGCTGACAATTTAGATGAATTAATCAATTTATTACACAACGAAGCGAAAGTAATCTAACTGTCATAAAGTCGAATGTCGAAAGTCGAAAGGATAGAAGTTGACAATAATTTCCCTTTATGACTTTTGACTTTAAAACTTTAAGACTAAAACAAAAAAACATGTCAATATTAATATACGCGGAATACGCAGAAGGTAAATTTAAAAAAGTAGCATTCGAATTGGCTTCGTATGCGAAAAAAGTAGCTGAAAGTTTAGGAACTACCGTTACAGCTGTAACTGTAAATGCTGGTGATGTTTCGGAATTATCGAAATACGGAGTAGATAAAGTTTTAAAAGTAAATAACGACAAATTATCTGGATTTACTGCAAAAGCTTATGCTGATGTAATCAAACAAGCGGCTCAAAAAGAAAACGTAAAATTAGTTTTACTTTCTTCAACAACAGATAGTATTTACCTTTCCTCACTTGTTGCAGTAGCTTTAGAAGCTGGTTATGCATCAAATGTGGTTGGATTACCGGTTTCAACGTCGCCTTTTCAAGTAAAAAGAAATGCTTTTTCAAACAAAGCGTTCAATATTACTGAAATCGCAACAGACGTAAAAGTACTGGGACTTGCAAAAAACTCGTATGGGATTTTTGAAACACCTTCAACATTAACTGAAGAAGATTTTAACCCAACTATTGGAGACAATGATTTTGGTGTAAAAGTAGAATCAGTTGAAAAAGTTTCTGGGAAAGTTTCTATTGCTGATGCTGATATTGTTGTTTCAGCTGGTCGTGGATTGAAAGGTCCGGAAAACTGGGGAATGGTAGAGGAATTGGCAACCGTTCTTGGAGCAGCAACTGCTTGTTCAAAACCAGTTTCTGATTTAGGTTGGAGACCTCACGGAGAACACGTGGGACAAACTGGAAAACCGGTGGCTACAAACCTTTATATTGCGATTGGAATTTCTGGAGCGATTCAACACATTGCGGGAATCAACTCTTCTAAAGTGAAAGTTGTAATCAACAGCGATCCCGAAGCACCATTTTTCAAAGTGGCAGATTACGGAATTGTAGGTGATGCGTTTGAAATTGTTCCACAATTAATTGAAAAATTTAAAGCTTTCAAAGCTCAGAATTCATAAATTATAGCATACCATTAATTAAAATGCTACTTAAAAACAAGATATTTGTATCTTTGCTTTTAAGTAGCATTTCTTTTTTGAAATTGCTGCTTAATTTTTATCAAAAAAAGTACTTTGTACTTTCCCATAACAACAATTATGAGCTTAGTTAAATTATCCATAAAAGGAATTTCATACAGTCAAACTCAAAACGGAGCCTACGCTTTGATCTTGAATGAGGTTGACGGCGAAAGAAAATTACCCATTGTCATTGGTGCTTTTGAAGCCCAATCCATCGCCATTGCCTTGGAAAAAGAAATAAAACCACCACGTCCTTTGACACATGATTTGTTCAAAAATTTCGCGGAACGTTTTGATATCGTAGTCAAGCAAGTCATTATTCATAAATTAGTTGATGGTGTTTTTTATTCAAGTATCATCTGTGAAAGGGATAAAATCGAAGAAATTATTGATGCCAGAACTTCAGATGCCATTGCTTTGGCATTGCGTTTTAATGCTCCTATTTTTACTTACAAAAACATCCTTGACAAAGCGGGAATTTATTTGAAATCAAATCCTTTAGATCCAAATAAAGAGTCGCAGGAAATTGACGATGTACTTTCTAATCCTGACACTTTTGGACGAGAAGAAGAAAGCAATCAATCTGGAGAAACCTATTCGAAACATAGTTTACAGGAATTGAATGAGTTATTAGATCAAGCCGTTTCCCATGAAGATTATGAGAAAGCCGCAAAAATTAGAGATGAAATTTCAAAAAGAGAATCTTAAATTGATATTTCAATTATTTGATAATTTGATTGCAAATAACCAATTAAAAAATCACCGAACCCACCAAAAATGAAGCAATATTTAGATTTAGTGCAACACGTTATGGAAAACGGTTGTCAAAAAGGAGATCGCACAGGAACAGGAACAAAAAGTGTCTTTGGATATCAAATGCGTTTCGACTTGAATGAAGGTTTCCCAATGGTTACCACCAAAAAACTGCACTTAAAATCTATTATCTATGAATTGCTTTGGTTTTTAAAAGGCGATACCAATATCAAATACCTTCAAGAAAACGGCGTTAAAATCTGGGATGCTTGGGCTGATGCAAATGGCGATTTAGGACCTGTTTATGGACACCAATGGCGCAACTGGAATAGTGAAGAAATTGACCAAATCTCTGAATTGATTAAAGAATTAAAAACCAATCCTAACAGTCGCAGAATGTTAGTTTCGGCATGGAATCCTTCGGTTCTTCCGGACACTACAAAATCATTTGATGAAAATGTAGCTAACAATAAAGCCGCTTTGCCTCCTTGTCACGCTTTCTTTCAGTTTTATGTTTCTGATGGTAAGTTATCTTGTCAGTTATACCAGCGAAGCGCTGATATTTTCTTAGGTGTTCCTTTTAATATTGCTTCGTACGCATTACTTACGATGATGATTGCACAGGTTTGCGACTTGGAACCAGGAGAATTCATTCATACTTTTGGTGACGCACACATTTACAACAATCATTTTGAACAACTCGAATTGCAATTGTCCCGTGAACCAAAACCATTGCCAAAAATGATTTTGAATCCAAATATAAAAGACATCTTCGCATTCGATTTTGATGATTTCACGCTCGAAGGCTACGAACCGCATGCCTTGATAAAAGGCAGTGTTGCGGTATAAAGTAATAAAAAAAGGTGTTTTAGTTAAACTACTAAAACACCGTTTTCATTTCCTGCAAACTCATTCCACTTGAAAGAATCTGCTTCAGGTTCATTGACAAATACTCCGTCGATAACGTATTTGAATTCGTAAGCCGCATCTTTATTGACGTCGAAAACTCCTTTGAAAGTACCATTTTTTAATTTATTTAAAGCGCCATCTTCAAGACTCCAATTATTGAAATCGCCAACAACTGAAGCTTGACTTGCCTCTTTTGCCGCAACTGAAAAAGTAACTTTACAAACTGGTTTTGTTTTTACAAACTGTTTTTTAATTGCCATAACATATTCATTTATAGATTTATGAAACAAAGTAAACGAAACATATTGAAGTTTCAATAAGCATAATAAAGATTTAATAGAATGCGTTAAACAATGTTAATTTTTGATAAATTCAATATTTTAAACCACTGTAAATTTACTAATCAAAAATCAGAAAACGTTTTCTCCCAAAATAATCCATACGCAAAACAGTGACTTTGCGAAATAAATTTTACCTTTATAATCTAAAATTAGATCGATGGAAAAAGAATTACACGAACAATATGAGTATGCGAGAAGAAGAATAAAACAAAAGAAACGATTGTATTATCATTTTGTCCTCTTCGTTTTAGGAAGTTTACTACTGTTTGTAGCCCACAATTTCCTTGATAGTACTGTAGTTACCGATTGGTATCTTTGGATTATCACGATATGGTTGTTTCTCTTTATTCTACATTTTATAAAAATTTTCATCACCGACCGATTTATGAATAAAGATTGGGAAAGAGAACAAATTGACAGACTTGTCACTTTGCAAAAAAAGAAAGTAGAGCAGTTGCAAACTCAAATAGCTAACGACGAAATTAAACAATAGTATACCATTATGATCATAATGATTGCGGCTGTTGCCGAGAATAATGCACTGGGAAAAGGCAATAAATTAGTCTGGCATTTGCCAAATGATTTCAAAAGATTTAAATCACTGACTTCTGGGCATCATATTATCATGGGCAGAAAAACATTTGAAAGTTTTCCAAGGCCATTGCCAAACAGAACTCACATTATAATCACAAGACAAAAAGAATACGAAGCTGAAGGTTGCATAATTGTGGACAGCATTGAAAAAGCCCTTGAAATTTGCCCAAAAAATGAGGATTCTTACATAATAGGCGGTGGAGAAATTTACAATCTGGGGCTTCCTCATGCGGATAAAATAGATATTACACGTGTTCACCATGAATTTGAAGCGGACGCATATTTTCCTGAAATAGATCCTAAGGAATGGGAACTAATACTATCCGAATTTAATGAAAAAGATGAAAAACATCTTTACGATTATACTTTCCAAACGTTGATTAGAAAATAAAACAAAAAAACATCCTTTTTACGGGATGTTTCTTTTTAACCATTGATTAAGAGAAATGAACTACTCTTGAAAGAGTATTTGATAACATAAAATAAAAATTACAAACACTAATAATACTCCAGAAATGGAGATTATAATATTTGATGTTTTTTGAGAATACATCTCAAAAAAGCCTTTAATACCAAATACCACGAAGGTACTAAAGACGAAAAAAATTAAAATTTCCAAAAACAAATTTAATCCTAAGAACGTATGTTGCGTTTTAGCTACTGTACTACTATGTAAAACAGCGCTTTCAAAACAGCTAACAAGAACAAATGAGATAATTAACGCAAAAAATATCCATTTGATTTGGTTCACAGACTCTCTTTTAATCATTTAATATGGTTATTACTTGAACAACAAATTTGTACAATAAAAACTGCACATACAATACCCACTTTTAGTGATATTTCAAAAAATATATGATTTTCTAAAACTCAGTAAATCAAATTCAAAATCCATTTTTAAAGTAAAATAAAACTTGACTCAATTTCTCAAAACTCATTTTAAGTTCATCAAGTTTGTGTTATATTTGTACAAATTAAAAAAATGTCAGAAAAGATAACTCCCTATAAAGATTCTGCCTTAGGCAAAAAAGAACAAGTTGCACAAATGTTTGATACTATTTCTGGAAATTATGACAATTTAAATCGTGTCATTTCTTTCGGAATTGATATAAAATGGCGTAAAAAAGTGCTGCAAATGGTAGCCAAATCAAATCCTAAAATTATTCTTGACATTGCAACAGGAACTGGAGATTTAGCCATTTTGATGGCTGAAACCAATGCTGAAAAAATAATTGGTTTAGATATTTCTGCCGGAATGCTGGAAGTAGGCGTTCAAAAAATTGCAGCTAAAAATCTTTCCAGTACCATTGAAATGATTTTAGGCGACTCGGAAAACATGCCTTTTGAAGACAACTACTTTGACGCAATCACCGTTGCTTTTGGTGTTCGTAATTTTGAAACATTAGAAAAAGGCTTAGCTGAAATATTAAGAGTTTTAAAACCAAATGGCGTTTTTGTAATTTTAGAAACTTCCGTTCCAGACAAAACACCTTACAAACAAGGATACAATTTTTACAGCAAAAACATATTGCCACTCATAGGAAAACTGTTCTCTAAGGACAATGTTGCTTACGGATATTTATCAGAATCAGCAGCTGCATTTCCGTATGGCGAAGCACTAAACAATATTTTGAGAAAAACTGGGTTTATAGATGTTGTAGCGTTACCGCAAACTTTTGGGGTTGCTACTATTTATTCAGCTTCTAAAAAATAACATGAAAAAATTAATTGTCTTTCTGTTTTTTGCTTTTATTCTAAATGGATATGCTCAAAAATCTAAAAATATATTTAGTAGAGATCCTATTATTAATTTAGAGAATTTTCAGCAGAAAAGAGTTTACTATGGCTTTTATTTAGGATTCAATTCGTACGATTTCAAGATTGATTATAAAACGGAAACTCCTGATATTCTTATCAAAAAAACTACCGGTTTCAATGTAGGTATTATTGGCGATTTAAAACTACAGGAATACATAAACTTGCGATTTGAACCCGGACTTTATTACACCAAAAGGGATTTATATTATCCAAATTTTGCTAACAGCGGCGATGCGTTAAGAGAAGTAAACAGCACCTACATTCACTTTCCCTTATTGCTGAAGTTTTCGTCGCTAAGAACCGGAAATATTCGCCCTTATGCTCTAGGCGGATTATCATCTACATTGAACTTGTCGAGTAATTCTAAATTAATGGATGATAATTTCCAGCAACGTTTTCGCGTAAAATCGTGGACTACAAATTACGAGTTGGGTTTTGGAATTGATCTTTTTTCGGATTATTTTATATTTTCACCGTCAATACGAGGTGTTTTTGGAATAAACGACGAATTAATCAGAGACAACGATCCTAACAGTCCTTGGACAGGAAATATCGCTTCTATGAAAACAAGAGCTGTATTCATCAATTTTTCTTTCCACTAAAGAATAGTTTTCAGGCGCAGATTTATTTTATAATAACCTATGACTAAAAACTAAATACTAACCTCGACGAAACTCGCTTAAAACAATGGCAGTTGCCGTAGCTACATTTAAGCTTTCTGTTTTTTGAAGATTTCCAAAACGAGGAATTGTGAGTCGGCAGGTGACTAACTTTTCGAGTTCTGTTGAAATTCCGTTGGCTTCGTTGCCCATAATTATGATTCCTTGTTTTGGCAACTCCGATTTATAAATATTAGATCCATCCATAAAAGTGCCAAAAATCGGTAGTTTTGTAGTTGCCAAAAAAGCGTTCAAATCAATATAATTAATATTCACTCTGGCTATAGAACCCATTGTAGCCTGTACTACTTTTGGATTATAAACATCAACTGTTTCCTTTGAACACAACACTTGTTGTATGCCAAACCAGTCACACAACCGCAATATAGTTCCTAAATTCCCAGGATCCCGAATGGAATCAAGCGCTACAATTAGACCGGTTTCCAATACGGGTTTTTCTGTTGGCATTTTAAAAACCGCTAAACAAGAATTAGGCGTTGCCAATGCAGTGATTTTCTTCAAATCATTCTCCGATATAATGGTTTTCTTGTCTTTGGAAACTTCATCAAAATCATTTTGCGTGGTATACAAATGATCCAATTCAAAATCAGAATCCAAAAGTTCCTGAATCCCTTTTACACCTTCGGCAAAAAATAATTTATTGGCAATTCTATATTTTTTTTGCTGCAAACTCGTTATAAGCTTTATTTGGTTTTTACTAACCATAAAATAATGTACTTTTGAATTAAATATTTTAGAACACTTGAAAAAAATTTCCACAAAAATAACTGCATTTATTGTAATTGCAATACTAATTTGCGCATGTAACGCTGTAAAAAGAGTTCCAGACGGAAAACTACTGCTTACAAAAAATGAAATTACAGTAAATGACAAAGCAATCAAGGATGAAAATGTGTTTAATCAGCTGTATCAAAAACCTAATAGTACCTTGCTGGGATACCGTTTGCGATTAAATCTCTATAATTTAGCAAACCTAAATCCTGATTCAACCTACCAAGCCAAGTTTGCTAATAATCCTGAAAAATTTAAACGCAAATCAAAATGGTTGTCAGAAAAACAAGTGAACCGTCTGGGTAAATCTTTTTGGTACCACGGAATTCATGATTTCTTAAAACGAACCGGCGAACCTCCCGTAATTATTGACAAAGACAGAGCTGACAAATCATTGTTGCGACTAAAATATTATTACTTCAACAATGGTTTTTTTAATGTAAATGCTGCTTACAACATAGACACTTTGGCTATAAAAAAAGCAAAGATAAAATATGCCATAACTCCAGGAAACGCATATTTTCTAGATTCTTTGAGAACGACAATATTAACACCAGCATTGGATTCGTTATATGAAACCAACAAAACTAATACGTACATTAAATCCGGAAATCAATACAAAACTGATGATTTTGAAAATGAAAAAAATCGGATTACTACACACTTCAGAAACAATGGAGTTTATTACTTCCAGTCCAATTATGTAACTTTTGACATTGATACCATTAAAAAGGTGAATCAGGCAAATATCAACTTGATGATTAATAATTATTCCTATCAAGATGGTGATTCAACCCGAACCGAACCTTTTAAGATATATAAAATTAGTGACGTAAATATTTACACTGATTATTCTCCGAGTAACAATACCTTAAATATCACGGACAGTACAAGGTATAAAAACTTTAATCTTTACAGTCACGAAAAATTAAAATACAAACCAAAAGCCATTACAAACGCTATTTTTATTACAAAAGGAGGCTTATACGCGGACAATAAAACGGTTTTGACGACCCGTTATTTGAATAATTTAAAGATTTTCAATTATCCGTCTATACAATATGAAGTTGACAAAAGAGACACAACCGCGCAGTCATTGATTGCCAAAGTATATTTAACCCCACGAAAAAAATATAGTTTTGGAACCACATTAGACTTGACACATTCAAATATTCAGGATTTTGGTATTGGATTGAGCGTTTCCGAAACAATTAGAAACGTATTTAATGGTGCAGAAACACTTGAAATTGCAGCTCGTGGAAATATTGGTTCGTCAAAAGATTTAGCAAATCCCAAAAACAATTTTTTCAACGTTTCAGAATATGGATTGGATTTAAAACTAAACATTCCGCGAATTCTGATGCCGTTTAACACGGACAGAATTATAGCAAAAAGCATGATTCCATCCACGCTGATTACTGTAGGTTTTGCAAAACAAAGAAATATAGGACTCGACAAAGAGAACTTCACAGGAGGTCTTTCCTATAACTGGACTCCAAAAATAAATCACACGGCAAAATTTGATCTTTTCAACACTCAGTTTGTACGGAATTTAAATCCTAAAAATTATTTTAATGTTTACGGATCTTCTTACAATGCTTTAAATGACATAAGCAAAGAGTACAATACAAATCCTTCCTATTACAACAACGACATTGACAAAGACTTGCTTATTGAACAAGGAACTGCGGGTTTTACAAACGATGTCCTTACCGGTAATGCAAATTTTTTGAAACCATTAGAAGCTGCTGATATCGAATCAGTAAAAAGTATTGAAGAGCGAAGACTGAGACTTACGGAAAACGATTTCATTTTAGCCACCAGTTTTACTTTTTCAAAAACAACAAAAAAGGATTTAGCAGATAATAATTTCTATCTTTTCAGAACAAAAATAGAATCAGCAGGAACTATTTTGTCTGCTTTTGCAAAAACTTCAAATCAGAAAAAAAACAGCAATGGAAATTATGAAATATTCAATTTGGAATATTCTGAGTATATAAAAACCGAATTCGATTACATCAAACATTGGGATTTATCCAAGGAAAAAATCGTTGCATTTCGATCCTTTTTTGGAATTGCAATTCCGTTTGGAAACTCAAATTACATTCC
Source organism: Flavobacterium psychrolimnae (assembly GCF_003312425.1). Lineage (GTDB taxonomy): Bacteria > Bacteroidota > Bacteroidia > Flavobacteriales > Flavobacteriaceae > Flavobacterium > Flavobacterium psychrolimnae. Next base: position 23,960 of record NZ_QNUX01000016.1, read on the forward strand.
TTTTTCAAGAAGTTATTTTTCTGGTGGATCCAATGACAACAGAGCATGGCAACCTTATGGTTTAGGTCCGGGAAGCAGCGGTGCATTGGACGATTTTAATGAAGCAAACATGAAAATTGCCATCAGTGCAGAATTTCGATTCAAACTTTTGGGAAATCTTAAAGGAGCTGTTTTTGCTGACGCCGGAAACATTTGGAATACATTGGATAATGTTGTGGATGAGAAATCAACATTTACAAGTTTGAGCGATTTAAAAGACATGGCTTTGGGTACGGGATTTGGAATTAGATATGACTTAAGTTTTTTCGTAATTCGTTTTGATTTAGGATTTAAAACCTACAATCCAGCCAATGAAACCAACAAAAGATGGTTTAGAGAATACAACTTTGCGAACTCGGTTTTAAATTTTGGAATAAATTATCCGTTCTAATGCTAATTAATTCTTATTTTTGCAAAACTAAAAACTAAAAAAAATAACTAAAAAAAGTACAATGGCACACAATATAAAACCAGGCGTAGCTACAGGAGATCAGGTTCAGGAAATTTTTAATTATGCTAAAGAAAAAGGATTTGCACTTCCGGCAGTAAATGTTACGGGATCAAATACTATCAATGGCGTTCTTGAAACAGCAGCAAAACTGAATGCTCCGGTAATCATTCAATTTTCAAATGGAGGAGCACAATTTAACGCTGGAAAAGGACTTTCAAATGCAGGTGAAAAAGCAGCAATCGCTGGTGGAATCGCTGGTGCATTACACATTCATACCTTGGCGGAAGCTTACGGCGCAACTGTAATTTTACATACTGACCATTGCGCAAAAAAATTATTGCCTTGGATTGATGGTTTGTTAGATGCTTCAGAAGCGCATTTTGCTAAAACCGGAAAACCTTTGTTTTCTTCTCACATGATTGATTTATCTGAAGAGCCAATCGAAGAAAACATCGAAATTTGCAAAGGCTATTTAGAAAGAATGAGCAAAATGGGAATGACACTTGAAATCGAACTTGGAATTACAGGTGGTGAAGAAGATGGTGTTGACAACTCTGATGTTGACAGTTCAAAATTATACACACAACCAGAAGAGGTTGCTTACGCATATGAAGAACTTTCTAAAGTAAGCCCAAGATTTACAATTGCAGCAGCTTTTGGAAACGTTCATGGAGTTTACAAACCAGGAAATGTAAAATTGACTCCAAAAATCTTAAAAAACTCTCAAGATTTCGTTCAAAATAAATTCAACACAAGACACAATCCGGTTGATTTCGTTTTCCACGGTGGATCAGGTTCTACATTAGAAGAAATCAGAGAAGGTATCAGCTACGGTGTTATAAAAATGAACATCGATACTGATTTACAATTTGCTTTCACAGAAGGTATTCGTGATTACATGGTAAAAAATATCGACTATTTGAAAACTCAAATTGGAAACCCAGAAGGTGCTGATGCTCCAAACAAAAAATATTACGACCCAAGAAAATGGTTGCGTGAAAGTGAAGTTACCTTCAACACAAGACTGGAACAAGCATTTGCTGACTTGAACAACGTGAATACATTATAATAAAAAGTTTAAAGTTTCAGGTTTAAGGTTTCATAACTTTAAGCTTTAAACCTGAAACAACAAAAACAATAAATATGGCTTGGTTTAAAAGAAAAGAAAAAGGGATTACTACTGCTACCGAAGACAAAATGGATATTCCAAAAGGACTTTGGTACAAATCTCCAACTGGAAAAATTATTGATGCCGATGAACTAGCTCGTAACTTATTTGTAAGTCCCGAGGATGGTTTTCATGTTAGAATAGGAAGTGCTGAATATTTTCAAATCTTATTTGACAACAATGAGTTTGTTGAATTAGACAAGAATATGACTTCTAAAGATCCTTTGCATTTTGTGGATACAAAAAAATATGCGGACCGTTTGAAAGACGTTATGGATAAAACTAAACTTAAGGATGCAGTGCGCACTGGAGTTGGAAAATCCAAAGGAAAAGAAGTGGTTATTTGCTGTATGGATTTCGCCTTCATTGGTGGTTCTATGGGTGCAGTTGTAGGAGAAAAAATTGCAAGAGGAATTGATCACGCTATCAAAAACAGAATGCCTTTCATAATGATTTCTAAATCAGGTGGAGCACGAATGATGGAAGCGGCTTATTCTTTAATGCAATTAGCAAAAACATCTGTAAAACTCGCTCAACTTGCCGAAGCAAAACTTCCGTACATTTCATTGTGTACAGACCCAACAACCGGAGGAACAACTGCTTCTTACGCAATGCTGGGTGACATCAACATTTCTGAACCAGGCGCATTAATAGGATTTGCAGGACCAAGAGTTGTAAGAGACACGACAGGTAAAGATTTACCGGAAGGTTTTCAAACCGCAGAGTTTCTGCTTGAACATGGTTTCTTAGACTTTATTGCACCAAGAAAAGAATTGAAAGACAAGATTAACTTGTATATCGATTTGATCCAAAATAACACTATTAGATAAATGAATATCCCGAGCAATCGCGATATTTTTTTATACATTAATACAAACTAAAAGCAGCTTCCAAAAATTCTGGAAGCTGCTTTTTTATATAGTATTTTTAAATTAGTAACTTAGAATGCAATTCAAATTAAAATTACAATTAGAATAGTACACCTTTACATTCCTGTTCTAATTGCTTCGACAGGATCTAATTTAGACGCTGAAATGGCCGGAAGAATTCCTGAAATTACACCTACAACAATTGACAATCCGGAGCCAATCAAAATATTCCAAAAACTCAAAACGAATTCAAAATCCAGCACACTAGTTAAAAGCAGGGATAACAACCAAACTATCAGTAAACCAATTGCCCCGCCAATAACACATAAAATAATAGCTTCAAATAGAAATTGAAAAAGGATAAATCTATTTTTGGCTCCTAATGATTTTTGAATCCCAATCAAATTGGTACGCTCTTTTACAGAAACAAACATGATATTAGCTACTCCAAATCCTCCAACTAAGAACGAAAAGACACTAATCAAAATTCCACCTCCACGCATGGCGCTAATAATTCCATCTAATAAATCTGTAAATCCCGAAAGTACATTAATGAAAAAATTATCAATTTCATCTATTTTCATCCCGCGATAATTTCTTAGTTTCTGGGCAAGTTCCGCTTTAAAAGCATCCATATCAACTCCTTTGTCAGGCTTTACAAGGATTACCGGCGTCAACGCATCATTATTATCACCGTACAACCTTCTTAAAAAATTCACTGGAATGAAAGCTGATGTATCATTACTATCCCCAAACATTCCTTCTCCTTGCTTTTTCAACATTCCAATAACTGTGAAACGCTGTCCGTAAAGACGAATGTTTTTTCCAATTGGTTCACTTTCACCAAAAAGACTTTTAGCAATATCAAAGCCAAGAACAATAACCGGAGCACCGGAATTAGATTCAGATTCATTATAAAATCTTCCTTTTTCAAACTCAAGACCTTGGATTTCTATGAATTCATGTGATACCGGAACGATATTCACATCACTTACGGATTCCGATTCGAATTTTAGAACCTCTCTACCCACAAAAAACTGATACGCCATCTGGTCTAAATCGTTCATAGAACTTTTCAGATACTCGTATTCATCGTATTTAACATCCGGAAATTGCTCTCTTTTCCATTGCGGAATTTCGGATGGACCAAAAGAAAAGCGCATCAAATAAATGGTATTTTTATCCAGACTACTCAAATCCTTTTTAATTTTTTTGTCCAAAGAATCTACGGCAGCCAGAACTGCAATAATCGAAAAAATACCTATCGTCACTCCTAACAAAGAAAGCAAGGTTCTTAATTTATTATTTCGCAACGCATTCATTGCAAACCCAAAACTCTCTTTTAATAATCGAAGATAAACTAACATATAATCTATTTGTTTAAGTAAAAATCTATAAATAATATTCAAAAACCTAATGAAAAATCATTTCGTTCCAGCGATGCGCCATTATTTTATGCCTGTCGTTGAAATAGCATTAAAAATTATAATTATCTCAATTTCAAATGGCTTAATTTTAACATTAAAAAACTATTTTTGCACTTTATAACTATAACTACATAATGAGCACAACTAAAACAATTCAATCTGCATTAATCTCCGTCTTTTCTAAAGAAGGATTGGAACCTATAGTAAGACAACTAAACAGTCAAAATGTTACACTTTATTCTACAGGTGGAACAGAGGATTTCATAAAAAACTTAGGAATTCCTGTAATACCCGTTGAAGATGTGACTTCTTACCCATCTATTTTGGGTGGAAGAGTAAAAACATTGCACCCAAAAGTTTTTGGCGGAATACTAAATCGTCAGGATAATGAAAGTGATGTTCAGCAAATGATCGAATTCAATATACCACAAATTGACTTGGTAATTGTTGACTTATATCCTTTTGAAAAAACGGTAGCTTCAGGAGCAAGTGAAGCCGATATCATTGAAAAAATAGATATTGGTGGTATTTCACTAATTCGTGCTGCTGCAAAAAACTTCAAGGATACTGTAATTGTGGCTTCGGTTGATCAATACAGTTTACTTTTGGATTTAATTACAGAACAAAACGGTGCGACTACATTAGAAGACAGAAAGTTATTAGCTACCAAAGCATTTCATGTTTCTTCTCATTATGACACCGCAATTTTTAATTATTTCAACACTGACGAAACCATTTACAAAGAAAGTATTGCAAATGGACAAGTTTTGAGATACGGAGAAAACCCACATCAAAAAGGATTTTTCTTTGGTGATTTTGATGCCATGTTCAACAAAGTTCACGGAAAAGAATTATCATATAACAATTTATTAGATGTAGATGCTGCTGTAAATTTGATTAATGAATTCAAGAATGACGGACCTACATTTGCTATATTAAAACACAACAATGCCTGTGGTTTAGCTACAAGAACTACAATTAATGAAGCATACTTAGCAGCATTAGCGTGTGATCCAACTTCAGCTTTTGGTGGTGTTTTAATTTCCAATACTAAAATTGATGTAGCAACTGCTACTGAAATAAACAAATTGTTTTGCGAAGTTGTAATTGCTCCGGAATATGATGTTGAAGCTACCGCGATTTTACAAGAAAAGAAAAACCGAATTATATTAGTGCAAAATGAGGTTGCTTTGCCACAAAAACAAGTAAGAACGTGCTTAAACGGAATCTTAGTTCAGGAAAGAAACAACATCACTGACAATAAAGAAGCGTTAAGAACCGTTACTATAACTACACCTTCAGAACAAGAGATTCAAGATTTAATATTTGCTTCAAAAATTTGTAAAAACACCAAATCGAACACGATTGTTTTTGCAAAAAACGGTACACTTATTGCTTCAGGTACTGGACAAACATCAAGAGTTGACGCCTTGCTTCAAGCTATTGAAAAAGCTAAAAATTTCGGATTTGATTTGCACGGAGCCTCAATGGCAAGTGATGCTTTTTTCCCTTTCCCTGATTGTGTAGAAATAGCTAAAAACGCAGGAATAACAGCGGTAATTCAACCAGGTGGATCTATTAAAGACGAATTAAGCATCAACTATTGCAATGAAAATAAAGTTGCAATGGTATTTACGGGAACGCGTCATTTTAAACATTAATTTGTTTAACTTTGCTCGTTTCAAATTTATAACATTTTAACCCTTAAAAAACTTATGGGATTTTTTGATTTCATGACCGAGGATATTGCGATAGACCTTGGTACCGCTAATACTTTAATCATACATAATGATAAAGTAGTAATTGACAGCCCTTCAATAGTTGCCCGCGATAGAATATCGGGCAAAATCATTGCTGTAGGTAAAGAAGCCAGCATGATGCAGGGTAAGACACATGAAAACATTAAGACGATTAGACCTTTGAAGGATGGTGTAATTGCTGATTTTGATGCTTCCGAAAAAATGATAAGCTTATTCATAAAAAGCATTCCAGCATTAAAGAAAAGAATGTTTACTCCCGCACTAAGAATGGTGGTTTGTATTCCTTCTGGAATTACCGAAGTGGAAATGAGAGCGGTAAAAGAATCATGCGAAAGAGTTAATGGTAAAGAAGTTTATTTGATACACGAACCTATGGCTGCGGCAATAGGTATTGGAATTGACATCATGCAACCTAAAGGAAATATGATTGTTGATATTGGTGGTGGAACAACTGAAATCGCAGTAATTGCATTAGGTGGGATTGTATGTGACAAGTCAGTAAAAATTGCTGGTGATGTATTTACAAATGACATAGTGTATTACATGCGTACCCAACACAATCTTTTTGTTGGAGAAACTACCGCTGAAAAAATAAAAATTCAAATTGGTGCTGCTATTGAAGATTTAGAAACTCCGCCTGAAGACATGTCCGTTCAAGGTAGAGATTTATTGACTGGTAAACCAAAACAAGTTGAAGTTTCGTACCGAGAAATTGCAAAAGCATTAGACAAATCGATACAACGTATTGAAGATGCAGTAATGGAAACTTTATCTCAAACACCTCCAGAATTAGCTGCTGATATTTACAATACAGGTATTTATCTTGCTGGTGGAGGATCAATGTTAAGAGGTCTTGATAAAAGAATTTCGCAAAAAACAGATTTACCTGTTTACATTGCCGAAGATCCATTAAGAGCTGTTGTCAGAGGAACCGGTATGGCACTAAAAAACATCGTGAAATTTAAAAGTATCCTCATAAAATAACAAAAAATAGATTCTAAATTCCAACTTCACTACGATTTGTCAGTACAATGGAATTTAGAATTTGATTTTTGATTTATTTAAATATTTAACTTTAAACAATGCAGCAAATATTTAATTTTATTTTTAAAAACAGTAACAGAATACTGTTTTTGCTGCTTTTGGGTATATCGTTAGCACTTACGATTCAGTCCCATTCCTTCCATAGAAGCAAAATTATAAGTTCTGCAAACTTTTTAAGCGGCGGTGTTTATGAAAGAGTAAACAACCTACATGAATATTTGAATTTAAAAACTCAAAATGAAGCGCTTGCACTCGAAAATGCAAAACTAAAAAGTCTCTTGTTCAATCGAAAAGACACAACAGTTGTTAAAAAATTAGACAGTCTGAAAGGTGTTAAACCTGAGGATATAGTTGTTTCTAAAGTAATCCACAACTCCTATAACGTGTATGAAAATTATCTGACATTAAATTCAGGTGAAATAGACGGTGTAAAACCTGATATGGGAGTAATAAACGATTTAGGTATCGTAGGAATTATTGAAAACACTTCTCCAAAATATTCGACAGTAATCAGTATTTTGAATAAAAGAACACAAATTAATGCTAAAATTAAAAAGTCAAACCATTTTGGTTCGCTAAACTGGAACGGTAAGAGTACTGGATATGTTCAATTGACAGATTTACCACGATTAGCATTAATAAAGATTGGAGATACTATTGTTACCGGAGGACAGTCGGTTATTTTTCCAGAAAACATCAACATTGGAACAATAGCAAAAATCTACAGAGACAAACAAACCAATTTTTATACTTTAGATGTTAGACTGTTTAACGACATGACCAATTTAGGCCATGTGTACATCATAAAAAGGAAAGATCGTGAAGAAATCATTAATCTAGAAAAAAGAGAAAAGGATGAATAGCACCTTGTTAGTCAATATTTTCCGATTTATTCTGCTATTGGCAATTCAGATCATCATATTCAACAATATGAATTTTTTGGGTTACATCAGCCCATTTCCATATATCTTATTCATTATCCTTTACCCGGTAAATGGCAACAAATCTGGCTTAGTGGCTGCCAGTTTTTTACTTGGAATCATCATGGATTTATTTAGTAATTCTGGAGGAACGCACGCTACGGCTTGTTTAGTTTTAGCCTATTTCAGACCTTCCATTTTTAAATTTGCATTTGGTTTAAGTTACGAATATCAAACCATAAAATTGAATGATGTCCTGACACCACAGCGATTTTCTTTTATATTATTGTCGGTTGTAATTCATCACTTCACTTTATTTTTATTGGAGGCATTCCAATTGAGTTTTATATTAGACACCCTAATAACAACATTATTAAGTACAGTATTTACGATCATTATTTGCATTATCATAATATACCTTATTAAGCCAAACAAACGATGAGAAAAGTCTTGTTGCCTTCCTTAATCATTCTTGCTACTACTTTACTTGTAATGCGAATATTTTATTTGCAGGTTGTTGACGATACTTTAAAGTTAAAATCTGAAAATAATGCCATTAAAAAAAAATACGAATATCCTGAAAGAGGCTACATCTATGACCGCAAAGGAAAGTTATTAGTTGCTAATCAAGCCTCTTATGACATTATGGTAGTACCGAGAGAAGTTAAAGGGACAGATACTTTAGAGTTTTGCCAATTATTGAATATCACCAAAGAAGATTTTATAAAAAAAATTGAAAAGGCTAAAGTTTACAGTCCTAGATTACCGTCTGTTTTCTTATCGCAGTTAAACAAAAGTGAATTTGCTGCTTTTCAAGAAAAAATACGAAAATACGAAGGCTTTTATTTTCAAAAGCGCTCACTTCGTGATTATGAAGTGGCTTTTGGCGCAAATATTTTTGGATTCATCACTCAGGTCAATGAAAAATTAGTCGCTAAAAATCCATATTACAATAGTGGTGATTTGATTGGCCAACAAGGAGTTGAACAAAGCTACGAGGATATTTTACGAGGTGTAAAGGGCGTAAAATATTTTCAGAAAGACAAATACAACCGTGAAATTGGTTCGTATAAAGACGGAAAATACGATACTATTGCCGTTCAAGGAGAAGACATAAATCTTACTATCGACGCCGAAATTCAAAAATACGGCGAAGAGTTAATGATTAATAAAAGAGGAGGAATTGTCGCAATTGAACCAAGAACAGGTGAGATTTTAGCATTGGTTACAGCACCTTCCTACGACCCTGGAATATTAGTAGGGAGACAACGTTCTAAAAACTACACTGCATTATACCATGATTCTATTGCAAAACCACTTTACGATAGAGGATTATTAGCAGAATATCCTCCCGGTTCACCTTTCAAAATTTTAACAGGACTTGTTGCCCTTCAAGAAGGTGTAATTGATGAAAACACAACTGTGTTTTGTAATCGCGGTTTCAGTTATGCCAGAGGACGTTTTATGGGATGTCACTGTCATGGTGGCGCACTTCAATTACACAGAGGAATATTTGAGTCTTGTAATTCCTACTTTGCCACGGCTTACATGCAAACCATTAATAAATATGCTAAACCAGCTCAAGCTGTTGATGTGTGGAGTAAACATGTTAAAAGTTTTGGTCTTGGCCAATTTATGGGATATGATTTACCAACTGGTAAAAGAGGAAATGTACCCGACTCAAAAACATATAAACGAATTTATCCTAACGGTGGCTGGAGAAGCACGACAATTGTTTCAAACTCTATAGGACAAGGAGAAGTTTTGATGACTCCAATTCAGCTGGCTAACATGATGGCAACTGTTGCGAATGAAGGTTATTACTACACACCTCATATCATCAAAAGAATTGAAGGCCATACGATAGACAAAAAATTTACTACCAAACATGAAACCACAATTGATAAAAGGCACTTTAAGCCAATGATCAGTGGCTTGTTTGACGTTTACAATTTAGGAACTGCGAGATCACTAAAAGTGGAAGGAATCGATATTTGTGGTAAGACAGGAACTGCTGAGAATTTCGCTAAAATTGGCGGAGTACGAGTAAAAATGGAAGATCACTCTATATTTGTAGCTTTTGCACCAAAAGACAATCCAAAAATTGCGATAGCTGTTATGGTAGAAAATGGAGGTTACGGAGCAACGATAGCAGGGCCAATTGCCAGTTTGATGATTGAAAAATACCTCAGACAGAAAATAACTAGACTAGATTTAGAAAAAAGAATACTTGCCACAAGTTTACAAGGTCGATATGCTAAATTAGGTGGACTTTCGGAAGCAGTGAAATTACAATTAAGAATTAGTGATTCTCTTCTAAAAAAGAAAACCGTAACTCCAGTTTTGAAAGTAAAAATTGATTCCACCAAAGAGAAAAAACAAGCTATTTAATTCCGATGAAAAACCAAAGTGTATCAAACAACATTGACTGGATAAGCATAATCATTTATGCACTACTGGTTATTTTGGGCTGGCTTAACATCTATTCCTCGTCGTTATCTTCTATGGAAGATACTTACGAGAAGCAGTTGATATTCATCGTACTTACCATTCCTTTGATTTTCATAGTACTTTCAGTAGATGGCAAGTTTTACGAAAAATACGCGAGTATTATTTTTGGGATTTCGTTATTGTCATTGGCAGGATTATTTTTGTTTGGAAAGACAATAGCAGGTCAGCGTTGTTGGTATGCGATAGGAAGTTTTACCATTCAACCTTCTGAATTTGCAAAAGCAGCCACAGCATTGGCATTAGCTAAATATTTAAGTGACACGCAAATTAATCTCAAAGATGTGACCCGTCAATGGCAGGCACTTGCGATAATCATATTACCCGTATTGCTAATTTTACCACAGCCCGATCCAGGAAGTGCTTTAATTTACAGCATATTTATCATCGTTTTATATCGTGAAGGACTTCCGGCTTGGTATGTATGGACGGGTTTTATAACTATTCTTCTGTTTGTATTAACATTGATATTAGAACCACAATATGTAATCCTTATCGGCTTATTGGTTCTTTTAATAATTCACTTCAAATCTAGATTAGCCGATAGGAATATCGTTTTGAGCAGTATTCTTTTCGTGCTTCTTTCAGGATTTGTATTGTCAGTAGACTATGTTTTTGACAATGTATTTAAACAACATCACCGAGACCGTTTTAATATACTTTTAGGAAAAACTGTTGACATGAAAGGTATTGGATATAATACGAATCAGTCCGAAATTGCAATTGGCTCTGGAGGTTGGTTAGGAAAGGGATTTCTGGAAGGCACACAAACTAAAGGTGGTTTTGTACCGGAACAACATACGGATTACATTTTTACTACTGTCGGCGAGGAATGGGGATTTGCGGGTTCTTTAGTTGTAATAGGACTTTTTACAGGTTTGTTTCTTAGAATAATATACTTAGCAGAGAGACAAAAAACAAAGTTCAGCAGAGTCTACGGTTATTGTGTTGCCGGAATTTTATTCACACACTTCTTTGTAAATATTGCTATGGTTGTTGGTATTTTTCCAACAATTGGTGTTCCGCTACCCTTCTTTTCATACGGAGGTTCCGGACTTTGGGGCTTTACTATATTGTTGTTCATATTCATAAAAATGGATGCAAACAAAGTAAACGAATGGTAATTTGGCAGCTTTAATCTAAAATAAATTCCACAGCAACTCAATATTGAATGTTACTATTTGTTTTTGAATAAAAGATCTAAACAAGAAATTAATTCATCTTATTGCCAATTCATCTGAATCCTAAAGTTGTTAATTCTTAACCATAATTCAGATAGTAATTTGCAATAAATAAGGTTTATAGTCAGATAAGATAATTGCGGCAAAATTAATTAACATCTAAACAGCATTAATCTACTTATTTAATTTCCTCCAAAGAGTTATATAAAATTATAACGATAGTTTTACACAAATAAAATGCCCTATACATTCTTTCGAATTTATAGGGCATTTAAATTATGATAACCTAAACCTTTTATAAAAATACTTAAGATTTAGCCAACTTATCTTTTTTAATCTTAACTGGCATGTTCTTTTTAGAAACTGCTTTCGATTGTAAATCATCTAATACATTAAGAGCCTCTTCAACATAAATATCTTTTGACAAAGCTTCATGCCATCTTTCTCTTTTTTCTTTCAAAGTAACATCTTTATTCATTGCATCAGTTTCATAAGGCAATGATGTAAATGTCAATGAATTTTTATAATCTACAATTGGCTTGTATTTTTTTGCTTTCTCTTCAATTTCAGATTGAGCAATTTTAAACTTATCAATATTCAAACTATAAACATTCTCTTCACTTCTACTATCAATCCACTTCGCATTTTCCTCGATCAATTGAAATTGTGGGTTTTTACTAATTCTATTTTTACTGTTAGTAATTGCTTGATTAAAATTAGTGTTGTTATTCCAAACTTGATAATCTGCTTGATCAATTTTGTCCCAAGGCATTGCATTATCAACATCGCGCTCGCCCATTTTTAAGTAAGCATAACGATCCGGCATTACGATATCGCTTCGTACACCTTCTAATTGAGTAGAACCACCATTAATTCTGTAAAACTTCTGAGTTGTTGTTTTAATGGCTCCTAAATCCCCAACAGAACTACTTCGTACAAATTGGTTTAAATCAATCACATTTTGCACCGTTCCCTTACCATAAGTTTGTTTACTACCAATGATAATTCCTCTTTTATAATCTTGTATGGCTGCAGCCAAAATTTCTGATGCTGAAGCTGAAAAACTATTAACCATAATAACTAATGGTCCGTCCCATTCGATTTTTTTATCTCTGTCGTACAGAACTTCTTTTTTTCTACCCGCAGATTTAATCTGAACAATTGGCCCTTGTTCAATAAACAATCCAGCAATATCAACAACAGTCGATAAAGATCCACCACCATCATCACGTACATCTAACACGATTCCGTTAACTCCTGCTTTTTTCAATCGGTCCACTTCTAAAGCGATATCTTTTCCGGCATCTCTACCATCTGCATTTTCGAAATCAATATAAAATTTAGGTAAATAAATCACTCCGTACTTCAATCCATTTTTGTTTACAATACTGGATTTTGCGTACGTTTCTTCGATTTCAACAATATCTCTGATAATTGAAATGATTTTGATGGTTCCATCTACTTTTTTAACGGTAAGACGAACTTCTGAACCTTTTGGTCCTTTGATTTTTTTCACCACATCATCAAGACGCATCCCAACAACATCAACAGCTTCGCCATTTCCTTGGGCAACTTTCATAATTAAATCCCCAGCTTCAAGCTGTTTACCTCTCCATGCTGGACCACCAGAAATAAGTTCTGAAATTTCAGTCAAGTCATTTTTCTTTTGCAAACGCGCACCTATTCCCTCTAACTTACCGCTTATACTTACATCGAAACGTTCTTTTTCTTCCGCTGCAAAATAGTTTGTATGCGGGTCAAAACGTGCTGTTATAGAATTTATGTACACCGAAAACCAATCGTTTCTATCTAAATCCTTAATAAATCCAAAATACTCATCCAAAGATTTTTGAGAGCTTTCTCTAGTTTCCTTTTCTATAACATCAAAAGATTTAACAACATAACTAGCATCATTTTTCTTCTTATCTTCTTCTAATTTTTGTTTATCAATTAGTGATGACAGAGCAGACAATTTGATTTGTTTACGCCATTTATCATTTAGTTCCGCAACATTTTTTGGATAAGGAGCTTTCTCATAATCAATATTAAAACTTTCATCCGTAGTAAAATCAAAAGGTTTACTTAAAACATCCTTATAAATTTTAGTGCTTTCATCCATCCTTTTCATCAATCGCTCATAAGTCAAATTGAAGAAAGACAAATCTTTATTCAATAACTGATCGTCTAATTGCAACTCAAATTTTGAAAATTCATCAATATCCGATTGTAAAAAAAATCGTTTCGATGGATCCAAAGCTTCTATGTAATCTTTGTAAATACCTTTCGAAAAAGCATCATCGATTTTTGCTGGACTGTAATGACCTTTTTCTATAACAAAAGTTAACAACTCCAAAAGCAGCTTGTCTTTTTCTGGATCATTTGCTTTCGAGGCATTCATTTTGAAGGCAAATAATGTCACCGAAATACACACGACAACAAGGATAATTTTATAATTTCTTTTCATAAAGTTAAGAATAGTATTCATGAATTTTTATTCTAATGTACGGTAAAAACTATGCCAACACTAGCAGAGCTCCCCTAAATTTTTGTTAAAGATATAAAAATGTTTTTTTTTATTATCCTAAATGAATCAAGATAACATATTTTTATCTTTTGTTTACTTAATCCCATTCTGTGTGTTTACATTTGCCATCAATATCATAAAAATCAATCTTTTTTTGCCAAAATAATAATGAAAAAAACTAGACCTTTAATTTTAATAACGAACGATGATGGTGTTTCGGCGCCTGGACTAAGAGCATTAATTTCAGTAATGTCTGAATTGGGAGAAATTGTTGTGGTTGCTCCAGACACACCGCAAAGCGCCATGGGTCACGCCATCACCATCAACAACACTTTATATTTGAATAAATTGTCAAAAGATAATGATCCTTATTTAGAATACAGTTGTTCCGGAACACCGGTAGATTGTGTAAAACTGGCCGTTAACGAAATTTTAAAAAGGAAACCTGACTTGTGTGTTTCCGGTGTGAATCATGGTTCAAATTCTTCCATAAATGTGATTTATTCAGGGACAATGAGCGCCGCTGTTGAAGCAGGAATAGAGGGAATTCCCGCCATTGGTTTCTCATTATTGGATTACGATTGGAACGCCAATTTTGATACTATAAAATCTTTTATCCGCAAAATTTCGGTAGAAGTTTTAGAAAACGGACTTCCAGAAGGTGTAGTTTTGAATGTTAATTTTCCAAAATTAAAAGAAGAAGATATCAAAGGAATTAGGATTGGCCGTCAAGCGAAAGCAATCTGGGTAGAGAAATTTGACAAAAGAAAAACACCACAAGGAAGAGATTATTACTGGCTTGCCGGGGAATTTGTAAACCAAGATAAAGGAGAAGATACAGATGAATGGGCTTTAGAAAACGGTTTTGTATCCGTGGTTCCGGTACAATTTGACTTAACTGCGCATCACGCTATTCAACAACTTAATACCTGGAAATGGAATGAATAAAAAAGATGTATTGCTCGGATTTTTAATAGGGATTACAACTACCCTACTTGGATCGTATCTATTTATAACCTTTTTTACGGAGTTTAAATTTATCGCCGGAATTCAAATAATGAAATCACAAGGTAATTTAGGCAAAATTATCACATTGGGATCAATTCTGACATTGATAGCATTTGGAATTTTACTTAAAATGAATAAAGAAATGATGGCTCGTGGTGTTGTTTTGGCAGTCATTGCTTTGGCTATACTCACTTTATTTATTTAAGTTTATCTTTGCAACAGAATAAAATGATTACAACAAAAATGATTTTATCCGTTTGATTTTAAAATTCCAAATCGAAAAAACATGAAATATTATATAATTGCAGGAGAAGCATCTGGTGATTTGCATGGTTCTAATTTAATGAAAGAGCTGTATAAAAAAGACCCAACTGCTGATATCCGGTTTTGGGGTGGTGATTTAATGAAAAATGTTGGCGGAACTTTAGTGAAACATTATCGTGAATTAGCATTCATGGGATTTATTGAAGTGATTTTTAATCTAAAAACGATTCTGAACAACATCAAAATCTGTAAAAAAGACATTCTTGAATTTCAGCCTGATGTACTTATCTTCATTGATTATCCTGGTTTTAATTTGCGCATTGCTAAATGGGCAAAATCATTGGGAATGAAAACCCATTACTACATTTCCCCGCAAATTTGGGCTTGGAAAGAAAGCAGGATAACAGATATCAAGCGTGATATTGATAAAATGTATGTGATTTTGCCTTTCGAAAAAAAGTTTTACGAGGAAAAACATCATTTTCCAGTGGAATTTGTTGGTCACCCACTAATTGATGCTATTCATAACCAACCAACAGTTGATCCAGTTCTTTTCAGAAAAGAAAACCAACTGAATAACAAACCAATTATCGCTATTTTACCGGGTAGCAGAAAACAGGAAATTACAAAAATGTTAGCCGTGATGCTAAGTGTTGTCAAAGATTTTCCAGACTATCAATTTGTAATTGCGGGAGCTCCAAGTCAGGAATTTTCTTTCTATCAAAATTTTATCACTCAGGAAAATATAAAATTCATTTCTAATAAAACCTATGATTTATTACGAAATGCGACTGCAGCACTAGTCACATCCGGAACTGCAACATTGGAAACGGCATTATTCAAAGTTCCTGAAGTTGTTTGTTATAAAGGCAGTTGGGCTTCCTACCAAATTGCGAAACGAATTATCACGCTGAAATATATTTCATTAGTGAATTTAATCATGGATGAAGAAGTCGTGACCGAGTTAATTCAAGAGGAATGCAATACAAAACGCATTCGGGAAGAACTCGAAAAAATATTAAAAACGGACCATCGCAATACGCTTTTAGAAAAATATGCGTTATTAGAAGAGCAATTGGGCGGAATTGGAGCTAGTGAAAAAACGGCTGCATTGATTGTAAATGACTTAAATAATCTACAGTTTATTTCCGAACTTTAATATCAACTTAAAAAAACTCTTTTGAAACGTTTTGTATTCCTCTTATTCCTTGTCATCTTTTTTACGGCTTGTAAATCGACATCACCAATTGTAACTTCGAAAAAAGGAGCACCAAAAGAGAAAGTATCTCGATCCGAAAAGAGAAAAACAAACCAATTAGCAGAACAATTAATTGACGCAGCTGCTGATAATTTGGGTGTAAAATATAAATATGCAGGAACAACTAAGGCAGGTTATGATTGTTCAGGATTAATCTACACCATCTTTAATACAGAAAACATTACTCTTCCGCGTAACTCGTTTCAACAATCAAAAATAGGGGTTGTTTTAAATCCAAAAAAAGATCAAGCTCAAAAAGGCGATTTGATATTTTTTAAAACCAATAAAAACAGAGAAATAAATCACGTTGGAATCGTAATTGAAGCCACTGATGATGAAATAAAATTCATTCATTCCTCCACTTCAAAAGGAGTAATTATTTCTTCGACCAAAGAACCTTATTACCAAAAAACCTTTGTCCAAATTAACAGAGTACTTTAATCCAAACTCTTTTGAGAAAGAAGTTAGTTTTTAATTATAAGAATCCAAGAATAAATAAATCAGTTTCTTACTAAAAATGTGTACTTTAGAGTTATGAAAGTACTACAATTCCCACTAGCAAGAATAACAATCGGGTTTATATTAGGTTTACTTTTTGCTTTTTACGTGCATCCTTCTATTTCTGCCGTTTTTATTGCACTTATCACATCCGTCAGTATTTTTGTTTTGTTCTATTTTTTGTCGAAAAAAAGAACAAAACTCTCCCTTTATTTTGGTGTCGGAACTTATTTCTTGTCTTTTATCATAGGTATTTCAACCCAAATTGCACATACTGATTATTTCCAAAAAAGCAATTATATTCACAATACGACTATTTTTGAACAACCTCATTTCATTTCTTTAACGATTCGAGAAAAAATGAAAAGTTCTCCGTTTAGTGATCGTTACCTCGCCATTGTGAATCACATCGGGCAGAAAGAACAAACCGGCAGAATCATATTGAATATTCAAAACGACAGTTTACATCATAATCTACAAGTTGGAAATTCGCTACTGATAAAAGGCACATTAACAAGAAACAAACCGCCCAATAATCCCAATCAATTTGATTTCGGCAAATACCTTGAAAATAAACAAATCTATGCACAACTATATGCTGATGTTGCCGACATAAAAATTGGAAGTAAAATAGAGAAAAACATCTGGTACTACTCATCCAAATTACGGACAAGGATTATTCGGAATTTAGAAAAAAACAACTTCAACAAAACAGAATTAAACGTTGCCATTGCTTTAATAATGGGACAACAACAAGATATTTCACCAGACATTATTCGGGATTATCAATATGCGGGAGCTGTTCATATTTTATCCGTTTCCGGATTACACATTGGATTTATATTGCTATTTGTAACCTTTATTCTAAAACCAATTCCCAACACAAAACGAGGTTCATTTATTAAGTTAATCGCTATACTTATCTCTTTATCCATGTTCGGGATAATTGCGGGTTTAGCGCCTTCTGTAGTGCGTTCCGTAACCATGTTTTCCTTTGTCGCCATTGGAAATCATCTACGCAGAAGTGTCAATATTTACCACACACTATTAGTTTCTGTGTTGTTGATTTTACTTTTTGAACCTTCTTTCCTATTTGATGTTGGTTTTCAATTAAGCTACATCGCATTGTTTTTCATCATTTGGCTGCAGCCACTTTTATCCTCCATTTGGAAACCGAAATACAAAGTTTCAAAATATATTTGGGATATTCTGACGGTTTCCTTTGCCGCCCAAATAGGCACTTTACCACTGAGCATTTACTATTTCCATCAGTTTCCGGGTTTGTTTTTTATTACTAATCTGCTCATTATTCCTCTTCTGAGTATCATTATGCTATTAGGTGTTTTGGTCATGCTTTTGGCTGCGTTCAATATGATTCCAGTATTCCTGTCACAACTATTGGAATGGAGTATTTATTATTTAAACAAAATCATCAATGCAATTGCCTCATTAGAACAATTCATTATTCAGGACATTCCGCTTCATTTTTACCTGTTGATTAGCAGTTATTTACTACTGTTTACGATAATCATTTGGTTCAAAAAACCAAGTTTCAATAAATTGGCTTTGGTTTTAATTTCTATTCTCATTTTACAATTCTCGTATTTTAAAATACAGTGGAAAATTCAAACTGAACAAGAATTAGTTGTTTTCAACAGCAAAAAAAGCACCTTGATTGCGGAAAGAAAAGGAGAAAATATTTTAATTTATGGCAATGACAGCATTTTGAAAACCGCTCAAAAGAACAGTCTTTTAAAATCATATCGCATTGGAAATTTAAGTACTTTGGAACAGAAAAAACGACTTCAAAATTTCATATTCTTTAATGGAAAAAAGATTTTTGTATTAGACAGCTCCGGAATTTATCCAAAAAATATACAACCAGATATAATCGTATTGACACAATCTGCTAAAATAAATTTAGACCGTTTGTTCCAAGAAATGAAACCCAAATTAGTTATTGCTGATGCATCCAATTTTAAAAACATACAAAAACTATGGAAAGCCAGTTGTGAAAAACAGAAAATCCCTTTTCACGCAACTGGTGAAAAGGGATTTTATAAATTGAATTAAGAATTTTTATTTTTTCAGAAAACCATTTGCGACAGCTAACCAAGCTGACGGGCCACCGGCTACATAACCGGTACTTCCAATGCCTTCAAAATTGACTTTACCCTCTTTTGTAGTAGCATTTGCCAATATGATTGTTGGAAAACCTTGAATTCCAAAAGCCATTTGCAACTCATTATTCTGTTTTTTAATGTCCTCCGTCTGTGGCGCTTTCCTTGGATAATCCAATTCTACTAAAACCACATTTTCCTTGGCCCAAGCCGCGAATTCAGGAGTTTTCAAAACTTCTTTTTGCAAACGGATACACCATCCGCACCAATCGCTTCCCGTGAAAAACAGCAAAAGTGGTTTCTTGGTTTCCTTAGAAACTTCTATGGCCTTAGTTACATTGGTTTCCCAAACTAATTCCTGTGCTTCGGCGGCAAATGAGCCAGCAAACAATAACAAAGCAACTATGATTTTCTTCATATTTATAATTTTATTGATTCAAAATCAAAAATGATGCCTAAAATTTATCGAACACCGTGCATCAATTTTTTAATAACAGGAGTCATCGCAACAGAGAATAAAGCAACAACAATGGAAATAATTGTTAACATCCAAAAGAAGTAACTCAATCCGTGTTCATTGGCAATTTTATCAATATTTTCTCCAAACATACCTGCACCTTTCATCCCGATTGCTACTGCTAAGTACCAAACACCAAACATGAACGCAATCATACGAGCCGGAACTAATTTACTCACGTAAGATAATCCTACCGGAGAGATACACAATTCAGCCATAGTATGGAAAAGATACACTAGAATCAACCAAATCATACTTACTGAAGCGGTTTTTGCACCTGCTTCGATTCCGCTTGCGCCAAAAGCTACACAAGCCATCCCAAGCGCTAATAATCCCATTCCAATTCCGTATTTCAAGTTTGCAGAAGGATTGTATTTACTTTCCCACCATTTAGAAAATAACGGCGCTAATGAAATAATAAACAAAGAGTTTAAGGTCGAGAACCAAGTTGCAGGAACTTCCGTTAATGCCGTAGTAACTTTGTCAATTTTCAAAGCTTGTAAAGTTGAATCTGACAATGATAAATATCCAGCAGTATAATAATCTTTTGTCAACATCCAGATTGCTATTGCCCAGATAATAATAAAACTTACGCTTAAAATAATATTTGCAAGCGCATAGAACTTAAAGGTCTGTTTGAATAATAAAATTAATACCCAAGTGATAATTACTAAAGGTAAAATAGTAATCAACGAATTCATCACTAAAAACACTACGCTCCAATTACCTGTTAAAACACGATCCGTATAATCACTGGCAAAAATCGTTAAACTGTTTGGTGATTGTTCAAAAATTGCCCAGAAGAAAATAGTCAAAAATGCGAAAAATGTAACCGCAATTAATTTCTCCTTGGTGATTTTTGAATATTGAGTAAATCTGTAAACCAATAAGATAATGAATACAACTAATGCTGAAACAATAGCTATAGAGTTCCCATTAGGTCCTAAGAATGAAAAAATATTCACTTTACCTCCTGAAATTTTAGAAGCTGGATCGTTCAATAACCACAATAATGCTAAAATTGAAGAGAAACCTATTGCTGCTAATTGTATTGGAGAAAAAGGATTTCTTTTATCGGTATCCAAAGCTTCAGCTTTTGCTTTGCTTTCTTTATTTGGCTTCAAACCAATATCTCCAAAGATATTTTGAGACAACCAAAACTGTAACATTCCAAAGAACATGAAGATTCCGGCTAAACCAAATCCGTATGTCCAACCTACTTTTTCACCTAAATAACCACAAAGTAAAATCCCGAAGAACGCTCCGGCATTTACACCCATGTAAAATAAAGTATACGCACCATCCTTCTTTTCCGGACGGTCTTTGTACATTTCAGATACGATTGATGTCATGTTTGGTTTAAAAAAACCATTTCCAAAAACTAACAATACTAATCCTAAATAAATAGAAAATTCAGTTTCGACAGCCATAGAAGCGTGTCCTAAAGTCATTAAAGTAGCTCCAACAACAACAGCCCATCTAAAACCAATTACTTTATCGGCGAAATAACCACCCAACATGGTCGATAAGTAAACCAAACCTACGTAGGATCCAAATAATGCAGAAGCATTTTCACGAGTCCATTCCCAACCACCATCTGTAAAGGAAGCGGTTAAAAATAATATCAATAAAGAACGCATTCCGTAGAATGAGAAACGTTCCCACATCTCTGTGAAAAATAAAACGAATAATCCCGCAGGATGCCCTAAAACGGTACTTTTAAAAAATTGATCTGTAGTATTTTGACTCATATTATTAATTGTTTAATTCTTTATCTACTCCGTGCATTAATTTTTTTATTATTGGCGAAAGTACTAATAGTAGTAATCCAAAACCAAGTCCTGTGTAAAATAAATATTCAAAAAGCACTAAATAACTTTGTTTTGCTAAATTCAAATCAGGCGCTGTACCATTTGAAGTATCGACAGAAGCGATATTCGCTAAAATAGACGCTATAAATTCAGAGCTGGCTGTTGCCAAAAACCAAACACCCATCATGAAACCAACAATTTTTGCCGGTGATAATTTAGTCACTGCAGAAAGTCCGACCGGTGACAAACTTAATTCGCCACAAGTGTGTAAAAAGTAAGCTAATATCAACCAAATCGCAGCAACTTTTCCTGCTCCGGAAAGATTTATCCCCATCACTAATGCTCCAAATCCTAAACCAACGAAAGCTAATGCGAAAGCAAATTTTACGGCTGTATTAGGATTGTATTTTCCTAAATTTGGCCATATCCAAGCAAAAACTGGAGCTAACAAAATTATAAATAAAGCATTAAAACTTAAGAATTGCCCAGCAGATACTTCATAACCAAATATAGTTCGGTCTAAAATTCTGTCGGCAAATAAATTCATGGAAGTATACGCTTGTTCAAACAATGCCCAAAAGACAATTGTAAATACAATCAGAATGGTTAAAGCAATCAATTGATGACGTGCTTTACCATCGAGTTGCGTTGCTGCGTAATAAACGATATAGATAAAAGAAATTCCACCTGCAATTTTCAAAGCCCATGAAACTGCATCGTGATTTTGAACCATTTGCCAAAACAATAACGTTGACAAAACACTTCCAATATAAATCAACCACTCATTTTTAAGTCCAAATGATTTGTTTTCTAAGAAAGATGGGTTGTTTGATTCTCCTTTTCCCATCAATAATTTTCTTCCGGAAATAAAAGTCAATAATCCAAAAAACATTCCGACTCCAGCTGCACCAAAACCATAACTCCAACCGTATTTTTCACCTAACCAAACACAAATTAGTGTAGCCATAAAAGACCCTAAGTTGATTCCCATGTAAAACAAAGTAAATCCAGAATCTCTCCTTTTATCACCGGTTTCATATAATTCTCCCACTAATGAAGAAATATTGGCTTTTAGAAAACCAACCCCAACAATAATTAAGGATAATGAAAAGTAAAATATTTGCAATGCGGTTTCGTCCCGCGTAATTTCACCTGTAATGGATTGAGTTGCGGCATTTCCTTCATAAGCCATTCCTATATGACCTAACACTAACATAATCCCACCAAAAACGATGGCTTTTCTAAATCCCAAATACTTATCGGCAATAAAACCGCCTAACACTGGAACTGCGTATACTAAAGCAGCATAACTTCCGATCAATAAATTCCCAGAAGAATCCGAAAACAAATGGTACTTTGTCAGATAAAAAATCAACAATGCTTTCATTCCATAAAAGGAGAAGCGTTCCCACATTTCGGTAAAAAACAATATAAAAAGCGCCTTTGGATGTCCAAAAAATTCTTCCTTATTCAATGCGTCGTTTGTCATAAAGCGCTGTTATAAATTTTCTTTAATAAAATTAGTCATTTTTGTGTACAACTGAACTCTGGTTTTTCCGCCGTAAATCCCGTGATTATTGTCTGGGTAAATTTGGGAATCAAATTGTTTATTGGCCTGAATCAAAGCTTCCATCATTTGCATGGAGTTTTGAACATGCACATTATCATCACCCGAACCATGAATCAAAAGGAATTTCCCTTTCAATTTATCAACATGATTTATTGGTGAATTATCATCGTATCCACTTGCATTCTCTTGCGGTGTCGTCATGTAACGCTCCGTATACACACTATCATAAAAGCGCCAGTTCGTTACCGGAGCCACAGCAATTGCCATTTTGAAAACATCGTTTCCTTTCATGATACAATTAGACGCCATAAAACCACCATACGACCAGCCAAATATACCAATTCTAGCTTTATCAACAAATGCGTAATTTCCTAATACTTTAGCAGCATCTATTTGATCTTCTACTTCGTATTTTCCTAATTGTAATTGCGTCACTTTTTTGAAATCAGCTCCTTTAAAACCAGTTCCTCTTCCGTCAACACACGCCACGATATAACCTTGTTGAGATAACATCATAAACCAATAATCATCGGTACTATTCCACTCATTGTTTACTTGTTGGGAACCCGGACCAGAATATTGGTACATGAAAACAGGATATTTTTTTGCTGGATCAAAATCTTTCGGTTTAATCATCCAAGCATTTAGTTCATTTCCTTTTGCTGTTTTCAAAACAAAAAACTCTTTTGAAGGTAAATTGTAGCTTTTTAGCTTTGCAGCCAAAGATTCATTGTTTTCTATAACCTGAACCTGTTTGCCAAATTTAGCATCGTTCAACGTGTAAGTCGTAGGTTGAGCCGAGCTAGAAAACGTGTTGATGTAGTATTGAAAATTTGGGCTGAAAGTCGCCGCATTAGTTCCTGTAAATTGTGACAAACGCACTTTGTTTTTCCCGTCAAGACTTATTTTGTAAACATCTCTGTTGATGGATCCATTCTCCACCGACTGATAGAAAACCGTATTTGTCTTTTCGTCTAAACCATAATAATTAGTCACTTCCCATTTTCCTTTGGTCACTTGATTTTTCAATTTTCCGTTTTTATCATATAAGTAAATATGATTGAAACCGTCTTTTTCGCTGGTCCAAATAAAACTGTTGTCTTTCAAGAACGTTAAATTATCAGTGACATCAACATACGCTTTATCTTTTTCGTTCAAAACTACTTTTGCAGCTCCTGAATTACCATCGATAAATAACAAATCTAAATTGTTTTGGTGACGATTCAGTACCTGCGCAGACAATATATTCGCGTCATTGGTCCATTTCATTCTGGCTATATAAAAATCATTGTATTTCCCCAGGTTAATATCTTTCACCGCATTTGCATTTACATCATAAATGTGTAAAGACACAACAGCATTCTTCTCCCCTGCTTTTGGATATTTGAATGTTTGCATCATTGGATACAACTCATTTCCAAACATGGACATTGAAAATTCCGGAACTTGACTTTCGTCAAAACGAATGTAGGCTACTTTTTTGCTGTCAGCGCTCCAGTCAAAAGCTTTCACGAAAGCAAATTCTTCTTCGTAAACCCAATCCGTAATACCGTTAATAATACTGTTTTTTTGTCCGTCTGTAGTTATTGGAGTCGATTTATTAGAAGCTAAATCATATACATACAGATTATTTTCTTTGGCGTAAGCAATCTTTTTTCCATCAGGTGAAAAAGTAGGCTCCTGAACCTGAAAATCAAATAATTTTTTTAATTTTTTATTGGCGATGTCATATAAATAATAATCCGCAGTAAATGAGTGACGGAAGATTTGATTGGTATTGCAAGCCAGTAGAATCATTTTTTCTGAAGCGTCAAAAGTGTAACTGTCAATCCCACCTGATAACTCTCTGTGCGATTTTGTATCGATTAATGTAGACACTTTTTTTAATGTAGCAAAATCATACAAATCAATCTGCATACTTCTGGACTGCCTGTCAGCATTCAAAACCGTATACTGATTTGTGTTTTTCAACGATTGCAATTCATCCATTCCCTGAGCACGAAATGTACCGTTATAAAGTTCATCAATTGTGATTTTTTGTTGACCAACAACCGTAAAACACAAGAATAAAAATAATGCTATAATTTTTTTCGAATACATACTATTTATTTAAAGATAAAAACCGTCAATTTTAGTGAAAAAATTACAATTATCGGTCATTTTATATGTTAAATGTAAAAAGTAATATAAAAAATAACCTTTCACTGAATATAATTTGATTGTAAATAAAACGGCTAAAACCGTATATTTGCAACTAATTACACCATAATCAATTGAGAATGAACAAGGCTATTAGCGGATTTTCTAAATTATCCAAAGAAGAAAAAATTAAATGGATTGCCAATCAATATTTTTCAACACCTACAGAAGCCATCGCCTTGCTGAAAAACTATTGGAATTCTGATGAAAAAATACAGAAATTACACGATGAATTCATCGAAAATACGATAACCAATTTCTACATTCCACTGGGAGTGGCTCCTAATTTCCTGATTAACGGAAAATACAGCACGATTCCCATGGCTATCGAGGAAAGCTCTGTGGTTGCCGCTGCCGCAAAAGCTGCTAAGTTTTGGTCCACGCGTGGCGGATTTAAAGCGACCGTAATCAATACCGAAAAAATTGGTCAGGTTCATTTTATCTACAAAGGTGATGTTTCAAAATTAAATTTGTTTTTTGCTCAACACAAAAGCAAATTTTTCTCAGAAACAGAATCGATTACCACAAATATGCAAAAACGCGGTGGCGGAATTTTAGACATTATTCTAAAAGACAAAACCGATCTATTGCCTAATTATTTTCAGCTACATGCCACTTTTGAAACCAAAGACAGCATGGGAGCCAATTTCATCAATTCGTGTTTGGAACAATTTTCCAAAACATTAAAAGAAGAAGCACATAATTACGACTTGTTTACAGAAACAGAGAAAGAGATTGAAGTGGTAATGAGCATACTTTCGAATTATGTTCCAAATTGCATCGTGAGAGCCGAAGTTTCCTGTCCAATAGAAGAATTAGAAGAAAAACACATTCTAAACCCTAAAGAATTTGCCGAGAAATTTGTACAAGCCGTTCAAATCGCCGAAGTCGAGCCGTATCGAGCCGTTACTCACAATAAAGGAATTATGAACGGTGTAGATGCTGTAGTCTTAGCAACAGGAAATGATTTCCGCGCTGTCGAAGCAGGAATTCACGCCTATGCTTCCCGAAACGGAAAATATTCCAGTCTTTCCAATGCTAAAATCGAAAATGGAATTTTTACTTTTTGGTTGGAAATCCCTTTAGCATTAGGAACTGTTGGTGGTTTAACTTCCCTGCATCCGTTGGTAAAATTATCATTGGAAATGTTAGAGAAACCATCTGCTAAGGAATTAATGCAGTTTGTAGCCGTAGCCGGTTTAGCCCAAAACTTTGCCGCTTTACGTTCTTTGACCACAACTGGAATTCAGGAAGGACACATGAAAATGCATTTGAATAATATCATCAACCAGTTTGAAGCCACCGATGACGAACGCATTTTAATCCAGAAATATTTCAAAAAAAATACCGTATCGCATAGCGCTGTGGTGAATTATATTGAAAGTTTAAGAAAATAATATAGATTTCCGACAGCCCTATCAGGGTTTTGAACCCTGATAGGGATTAAAATAAGACAATGAAAAAAACATTCTACAGTAACGGAAAACTTTTAATCACAGGAGAATATTTAGTTCTTGATGGCGCCAAAGCCTTTGCACTACCTACAAAAATGGGGCAAAACCTTATTATTGAAGAAGGAAAAAACAATCAAATCAACTGGAAAAGTTATGATTATGATGGAAGCATTTGGTTTAAAGACACTCTTTTATTCTCTGATATTTCTAAAGAAGTTAATCCTGAAAACGAATCGGTCAAGGCTACACTTACAACCATTTTACACGAAGCTTTTAAACTAAATCCTGACTTTATTTTAAATTCAGATGGATACACAATCACAACAGAATTAGGATTTCCAAAAAGCTGGGGTTTGGGCACGTCATCGACTCTGATAAACAACATTGCCCAATGGCTGAACATTGATGCTTTCACATTGCTTAAAAACAGTTTTGGAGGCAGTGGCTATGATATTGCGTGCGCGCAAAATGACACTCCTATTGTGTATCATCTGGAACACGGGAATCCTATCGTTGAAAAAGTAACTTTTAACCCTGAATTCACACAAGATCTATACTTTGTATATCTCAACAAAAAGCAAAGCAGTAAAAGTGCAATAGCTGCTTACAACATGAATAAAAAGAATAATCTACCGAGGACAATCGCTTTAAATGACATCATAACTTCTGAAGTTTTGAATGCCGCTACGCTTCCCTCTTTTGCTACAGCAATACAAAAACATGAAATACAAATGAGTAATATCCTGGAAACACAAACTATAAAGGAATCTTTGTTTCCAGATTTTAATGGTGTGATAAAAAGTCTGGGAGCTTGGGGAGGTGATTTTGTAATGGTGATTGCAACTGAAAATCCGAGCGATTATTTTATTTCAAAAGGATTTCAAACTATAATCCCTTATAACGAAATGATTTTATCTTAGTTTTTATAATTACATCCATTTAATAAAAACATATTAAAAGCAAAATCCCGATACATTCAGCATGTATCGGGATTTTTTATTGTAATTAATTACTTTTTGATTAGTAATTAAAATCTTGTCTGTTATCTTCAATTTTAGCATTTCCTTTCAAGGCAGGAATTACTCTATTTGCATCTGAAGCACTTTGTGCTTTCAACTTAGCAACGTATGGCGCATGACTTTTCAATGCTGGCGCTTTAACTGTACTTGTGTTTTTTACCATATAAACTCCAGTATTCCCTTCAATTGGACCAGACATTTTATTTGCTGCTAAAGCAAATGCATTTCCAACCACTTTAGGCTCTGGACCAACATTCGGCAACATTGTATTTTCCATTGTAAGACCAGTTGCTTGTTGTACCGTTCCTCCTACTGATTTAGCGATTGCTTCAAGTGAAGAACCCGTCATTTTAGCTTTGATCAATTCTGCTTTTTTCTTGTTTTTAAGTATTTGTTCTACATAAGGTCTCGCTACTGAAACGGCAACTAAACCAGATTTATCAATACTTTTCAATTTTGCGATAACGTGACCTACATTAGCTACTTCAAATCTTTTTACAGATCCTTCTTTAACTCCGTCCTCAAAAGCCCATCTTACGATAGTTCTTTGATTTCCTAATGTTCCAAAGTTCTCATCCATTCCTTTTACAGAAACAGCCGGAGCAACTGTAAGACCTAATTCTTTTGCTACTTTGTTAAAATCTTTATCCGCTGCATCCATTTCTAATTTGGTTGCCTGTGTAAATATTTTATCAGAAGTTGCTTCTGAAGCTTCTACTTTTTGAGCTACAGTAGCTAAACGGATTCCATCTTGCTTATCAGTAATCTTAATAACGTGAAAACCAAAATCTGTTTCAACTAAACCAACTTTACCAATTCCATTACCAAAAACAAAATCATTGAAAGGTTTTACCATTTGGTTTGGACCAAAATAACCTAAATCACCACCTTGTTGAGCAGATGAATCATCAGAAGCTGTGAAAGCCAACATCATGAAACTATCAGGATTTGCGGTTACTTGTGCCAAAATACTTTCAGCTTTAGCTTTAGCTTGTTCTTTAGTTCTTTTCTCTTTTTGATTTGGAACTTGAGTTCCTTCGTAACCAATTAAAATATGACTTGCTTTTGCATTTACTCCTGGTTTCATTCCCATAGATTTAGAAATACAGTAGTATTTTCCAAACATATACGGACCATAAACTTCACCTGGAGCTAAGTTGAATAATTTATCAGCATCTACAGCCGGTAAATCTTTCTTAGCTATATAAGTAGAATCATAAGGAACATCAGAATTTGAATTTACAAAGTCAATTGCATTAGAAGTTGATCTAAATCCTGCTACCGTATCGTTTTTACCTGTAGCTTGGTTGTAAACCACACTTCCTGATAACAACGCAGTAATTTTCGATTTTACTTCAGTTTCATCCGATGGAGATGCTTTGTCTTCGATTAAAACATATTCTACTTCACGAGATTCGTCCGCTTTGTATTTTTTTTCATTTTTCTTCATGAAATCAACAATTTCAGCATCAGAAATTTTCACTTCACTGTCTTTAATTGTTGAATATAAACCAGCAACGTAAGCAAAATTTACTTTATTTGCTTCCATTTCATATTTCATTTTCCCTTCACTTTCAGTTGTAAAAACTGAAGCTTTGATCAATGTATTGTAGATTTGGTATTTTGCGTTAAGGTCTGCATCTTTCTCTCTGTCTTTTAAGAATTGAGCTTGTGCTGGATTCGCTTTGAAATATTCTTTGAATTTAGCAACGTCAAATACTCCGGCAGCATTCAAAAACAATGGATTCCCACCAATATTTTGATCTGATTTCAAAACTTCCAATAAGTGTTTTTCACCTACTCTAAGTCCTAATTTTTCAAATTCAGAAGTTAACAAAGCCACAGAAACCTCTTGCTCCCAAACTCTGTTTGCGGCTTCAGTTGAAGTTATCCCTTGACCACTTTTTTCAACATTACTAACTTTAACTCTAAAATCTTCGAATGCAATATCTTTTCCATCGATGCTTCCTACATCTTTTGATGTACTGTTGAAACCACCGCTATTGAATATATCACCTATGATAAATGCTAATAAACAAAACCCGATAACGAGTATCAGAAGAAGTGAACGTTGTCTAATTTTTTGTAAAACTGCCATTTTATTGTTGTTAATTTTTATATTCAGTTTGCGAAAATACAATTATCTAATTAATAATTATACTAGTAGCGTTTTATTTTGCAAGAAATTTTATTTTCATAATAAAAATCACTCTTGCACGGTCATTTTCACCAATTCAATTTTCTTATTTGTGGCTTCTTCAATTATAAAATGATAGCTGCCTATGGTAATTTCAGCTCCTTTTTGTGGAATTTCTTTCGTAAAATCGACAATAAAACCGCCCAGTGTTCCGTAAGAATCTCCTTCTGGAATTTGAAGTCTGTAGGTTTGATTTAAATATTCTACATCTAAGCGAGCCGAGAATATAAAAACACCTTCGCCCAACTCTTTTTCTATCAATTCCTCATCTGAATCATGTTCGTCTTCAATTTCACCAAAAAGTTCTTCTACAATATCTTCAATAGTAATAATTCCTGAAGTTCCTCCATATTCATCTAAAACAACAGCGACACTTTTCCGCTTTTTGGTAAGCAAATTCATGGCATCTTTGATGAATATTGTTTCAGGCACAAATTCAACAGCAATCACAATTTCTTTTATATTTTTTGGTTTTTTAAACAAATCAAAAGAATGTACATATCCCACAATATCATCAAGGGAATTCTGATATACCACAATTTTGGAATAGCCCGTTTCTATAAATAATTGCTTCAGTTCTTCGATGGAATCAAAAACCTCAACTGCTATTATTTCTGTTCTTGGACTCATCACATCTCTGGCTTTCACACCTGAAAATTCCAATGCATTTTGAAACATCAAGATTTCAGAATCTACGGTTTCATTATCCTCCACACTGCTCATTTGTTCAGTAATGTAATTTCCAAGTTCTATTTTACTAAAATACAACTGAATCGTATCCCCTTCGGTTTTGAAGAACTTCCTCAAAATGAAATCGGAAATCGCAATAAAAAAAGTAGAGATAAAGTAGAAAATTTTATAAAAAAAGTACGCGGGAACTGCAAAAAATTTTATTAGAGAATTAGCATAAATCTGAAAAAAAACTTTTGGGAAAAACTCAGCGGTAACCAAAATAATCAATGCCGAAATAAAGATTTGCAACAACAGATTTAACCAATCTGGAAAATGAAATCCTAGAGCAATGCACCATTGTAATACTGCATCACCCATAAAAAAACCGTAAACCACCATTGCTATGGTATTCCCAATAAGCATGGTAACAATGAAATTTGTTGGTTTCTCAGTAAGCTTCGTCAGTATTTTTGATAGAAAATTATCTTGTTTTTTTTCGATTTCAAGATATATTTTATTCGAAGAGACAAAGGCTATCTCCATTCCTGAAAAAAAAGCACTTAGTATTAGACATAGTATGATAATACTAACTTCCATCAACTAGAAATTTTTGTTTCGATCTTCGAATTTTTTAGCAAATTTTCTCCTGAAGAAAAACATAAAAACCGCCAATCCTGCAATCATAAAACTCAACCAAGGATTTCCTAATGCTGGCTCATTCACTTTTGTAAAACCATCATAAATGAAATACGCACCAAAAATAAGATAAACGTATTGTGTATATTTTAAGTAATTCATTTTGTATTTATATTAATCGGCAGATTCTATTTCGCCTGTTATTTTTTGAGAGTTAATCACTTTAAAATCCCTGCTGAAATCAATTCCCTGTCCATTAGAAACTCCTTTTGGATCAGTCAATTTAAACCTTCTTTCGGTAAAAAACCACTCGTTTTTTTGATCAAAATACAACTGTTCTGTTTCCAGAGTTTGCCCTTGTTCCGTAAAAATTCTCACTTTCCCTTGCAAATCAATAATATTCGTTCCTTTATAAGAGATTGCATAATTCGATTTGATAAAAGTTTTTTTTGCCTTTTTATCGTACAAAGTCACATCAATTCCTTTAGGAAATTCTGTAAAGGGAAATTCAACGCTGGCATAATCCAGCATTTTTGTACTTATCAAAACAGCGGTAATACGTCCTGAATCCGTGTATTTTAGATTCACCATGTCAGCGTCACTACTTGGCACAAATTCAGAAAAATTGATTTTTTGTATTTCTTTAAAATTACTTTCGCACCCAAAAAACAGTGTCACAGCAAAAGCCGTGACAAACCATTTAAAATAATATTTTTTGAATAAAGTCATACAATGAACTTACAAAGAAGTTGTAGCAAACAATCTATTACTAGTTGAATTTTCGTTTTTCAAACCATCTTTCATTTAGTGAAAAACTTACACTAACGTTAGCATAATTTTCTTCCACTAAGTTTGCCGCGGTAGTTCCTCTTTTACCGAATTCAAGACCAATATTTACATTTGAAAACGTTCCCGTCAATGGCATTCCTAATCCTACTGTTAACGCCATGTCCTCAATAGGCTCTGAATTAATTACTAAACCGGTGTTTTCAAATCTGAAACCAGCTCTGTAAACAAGTCTTTTAGCGTAACTTGAAAATGAATTATAATTTGGAATATAATATCCACCAATGCTGTATTTCGAATGTTTCTCGTAAGTTACATTATCAAGTGAATTGTAACTATTATCTAAAGAACCCGCTCCTTGAAACGTATACCCTACTCCAACTAACCATTTTCTGGCTTCACCAATACCTGCTTGAGCAGTGTACTTACTTGGGATTTTGAAATTCTTTTCGGTTTTTACATCATCTAAAACATCAACAATTGATAAATCAAAATTTGAATTATAAAGTGCTGTTGAAATATTTCTGGTGTTTTCAGTTTTCAAAGTACTTTCTAATGAATAATTTACGCTACTAAAAAAAGAGGTCTTTTTGTTGATTTTAGTTTTGTACATCATCCCAAGGTTAAAATTCACCCCAGATAAATCCACCGTATTTAATTCTCTTGTACCAATAGAAATATCCGTGATGTATTCAAAATTATTGGTTTCAATTTTCCCAAAATTATAACTTACATCAGCACCAATATTAAAATTAGGAGTAATCTTATATCCAACACCAAGAAAAGCTTTGTTCATACCACCAGAACCATTAAATCGTCTGTTATTCACTGCAGGATCATCTGAAACGGATGAAATTTTATATCCAACAGAAGAATATGGAATCAAACCGAAACCAACTCCCCATTTCCCCAAAGGCAAACCTACGGCTAGATAATCTAAAGTTGTTCTTCGAGCATTTGCAGTTTCAGTGTCCGTTTTCAATTTTGTAGTAGCCTGAGTCCCGCCCAAAGTAAAGGTTGTCAACTTCAAATTTGCATAACTCGCCGGATTCTGTAAGTTCATATGGATACTATCTTGTTCGATAGCGATTTCTCCCATAGAGCGGTTTTCCAATGTTCCTCTAAACCTCACATCACCTATACCGTAGAAAGAATAAGGCGAAGATGTTCCTTCTTGAGCAAAAGATACTAATGATAAAAGCAAACAAGCGCTTACTACAATTTTTTTAATCATTTTTGATTTTATATTGAAATGTTTGATTCAAACTTTCCAGAAGAAAATTTGAATTGGCAAATATGGTATTTTTTAATCGTTTAGCCAAAAAATCTGTGTCGCCACCCGTTAAAATTATTATAAAATTTGGATATCTTGCCTTATATTCATCTATAAAACCGTCAATCTCATACACGAAACCGTTAACCACGCCAGAATGAATTGATTCAGAAGTGGAGTTGCCAATAAAATCCTCCGGAGATTGAAATGATAACAAAGGAAGTTTCGCCGTGTAATTGTGCAAGGCTTCGTAACGCAATCGCAATCCTGGCGCAATGGCTCCACCCAGATAATTATCTTTCTCATCAATAAAATCGTAGGTAATACAAGTGCCAGCATCTATCACCAACCGATTCTGTTTCGGAAACTGTATCGTGGCTCCTGAAGCAAGAACCATCCTGTCAATTCCCAATGTTTTAGGAGTCGCATAGCAATTGTGGAAAGGAAAAGAATCTTCATGTGAAATGAAATGTACTTTTAGCACTTTCTTAAAATCAAGAAAAGACTGTTTTTCGACATCACCAACAGAGGAAATGACCAAATCCGTTACATTTTGAAATTTTTCTAAAATATTTTCAATATTTTTTTGAAGTTCCATTTTAGAAAAAACAAAAATTTCAAAAAGGGTAGCACCCTCAAATACAGCTGCTTTAATTCTGGTATTCCCAACATCTACAACTAAAATCATAATTTGTTTTTTGATGTGGCGAAGGTACGAATTGATTTTTTTTAAAAAATGTTTTGGATAAACTAAAAATCATTCTATATTTGCACCCGCAATAGCGAGGTACCTTAGCTCAGATGGTAGAGCAATGGACTGAAAATCCATGTGTCCCTGGTTCGATCCCTGGAGGTACCACAAAACCCGAATAGAAATATTCGGGTTTTTTGTTTTTATACCTTTTGTTAAAACATTATAATCCTGGATCAATCCTAAAACGTGTGGAGTAGTAAAAATTAGGCATAAATATTAGTTAGCCTAAAAAGGAAGAATTCTATATTTCTTACCCCTCTGAATTGTGCTCTAAAAGCTTTTATTTCAGTGTTAAAGATCACTCACAACTTATTAATTTTCTTTTAAATGAGTTCTTGAATTTAATTTCTGCTGATGCATTTGTACTCCTGTTGTCAAAATAGTTCAATATGGCTTGGTAATAATTTATTACAGATTTTGAAATTGTATTGAAAACTTTAAACCCACATTAATTTCACTTTTTAAACTATAGCGACAGTCCCAAACTCTTTTTTTAGGTCAACAACAACCTCATGTGTTAATTTGTTAAAGAATTATTTCGTCAAATGACAAATGGTTTACAAAATCAAACTCTTTTCACAAAGCAATTAAATTTACCAAAAACGCATCGATAATCCAATAAAAATAAAGGGTTCGTATTTTTTTTCTACTTTTTTTGCGAAATTAAAATAGTAATAGTTGCAAAATTACTATATTTATGCAAAATTTATATATATGGAGATTTTAACCTGCCCGAAATGCCAAAGTAATCACATCATAAAAAGCGGTATAATCAACAGTAAACAAAGGTACTTATGCAAAAAATGCAATTATTTTTTTACGGTTAATAAAATCGGCAAAAAGATAGATGATTACTATGTAACCAAAGCATTGCAACTATATCTCGAAGGCTTGAGTTTTCGCGAAATCGAGCGGATTATCGGGGTTTCACATGTCACAGTGAGCAACTGGGTAAAGAGCTATAATATAAAAAAACCATCTCACGCCAATTACCATCCTACCTATAAGATTTTTAGCCATTTAGAATTAGTTGAGTATTTAAAAAATAAACAATTACTCTCCGGAGCAGGCATGATTATCACTGAGCTTGGCGATAAATTTATGCTGATAAAATGGGAGCGATTCAAAGATTAGCTATATTAGTTTACACAAAAATATATCAAAATTTTTTTCTAGAATTAAATATCTGAATTTGGCACTTTATTAACTAACCATTTAATAACCAAATCCTATTTATGAAAAAAATATTTTTTACAGCGGCAATAGTGTTATTGTCTCTAAAAGGATTTTCACAAGGCTCCACAGATTACGGCAGCGGAATGAAATTTAATTTGAACGAAGATGGTTCAAAATACATGCGCTTTATTGCATGGAATCAAATATGGTTTCGTTCCAGCCAAATGAACCCAGGAACAATGATTGGTAATGAAGCGGCTACCACAGGAACCGATATTGGGAACCGACGTTTGCGTTTTCTGGCCTACTCTCAAATATCTAAAAGATACATGATTGTAACGCACTTTGGGATTAACAATCAAACCTTCACTAATGGAGGTGCAGCTGGAACTTCTGGAACTGGCGGATACGGTGCCGGAAAAAAACCAGGTTTATTTTTTCACGATGCTTGGAATGAATACGCATTGGTTTTGCCTGAAAAAGACAAAAAATTCAGCTTATCTCTTGGTGGTGGTTTGCATTATTATATGGGATTATCAAGAGCAACAATGGCCTCCACATTAAACTTTTTGACAATTGATGCGCCTATCTTCAACTGGCCGTTAATTGAAAATTCAGATCAGTTTGCCCGACAAATGGGTTTATTTGCAAAAGGGAAATATGGCAAATTAGAATACCGATTGAGTTACAACAAACCATTTGCCACAAACTTAGCTCCTACCAATGTGACTATAGCAGATAATGCTGTAGCAGTTGACAACAGCGGAAATACAAAATGGTCAAAAGCAGGTTATTTCGAATACCAATTTCTAGATCAGGAAGCTAATTTATTACCTTATAAAGTAGGAAGCTATTTAGGAACTAAAAAAGTATTCAATATTGGCGCTGGTTTTTATACTGCGCCAGAGGCTACAAGAACTTCTGTTAACAATGCTATTGAAAAGCACAATATCAATCTTTTTGCTGCAGATGTTTTTCTTGATTTGCCTATTGGAAAAAAAGAAAACAAAATGGCTGTAACCGGATATAGCGTTTTCTACGATTATGATTTTGGACCAAACTATTTACGTAATGTTGCCATTATGAATATTGGATCC
The DNA here is from genome assembly GCF_003312425.1 of Flavobacterium psychrolimnae. GTDB lineage: Bacteria > Bacteroidota > Bacteroidia > Flavobacteriales > Flavobacteriaceae > Flavobacterium > Flavobacterium psychrolimnae. The sequence goes on from NZ_QNUX01000016.1 coordinate 60,160, forward strand.
GTTGATCCAAACTTTACAGGAAGCAGAGCTTTGGCGGGACCTGGAAATGCACAAGCTACTATCGGATCAGGAAATATCTGGTACACACAAGCGGGAATTTTATTGCCAAGCAAAGTAGACAAACCTAAAGTGCGCGTACAACCTTTTGGAGCTTTTACCTATAAAAACTTTGATGCTTTAGATAAGTCCAGCACTCAATTTGACCTTGGAACCAACTTTTTCTTGGACGGACAACATGCTAAAATCACTGCACAATATTCAACAAGACCCGTTTACACTACTCCATCTACTATCTCAGGATCAAAAGGGGAATTCGTAGTACAACTTCAAATCTATCTATAAACTAATTTAAAAAATAATAATTTATGAGCGTTAAATCAACAAAAGGAATTTGGAAAGTCATTTCCGCATCCTCAATGGGTACAATGATCGAATGGTATGATTTCTACATCTTTGGAAGTTTAGCCGTTGTAATTTCAACAAAATTTTTCCCTTCAGATAATCCTACAGCAGCCTTCTTGTCGACTTTGGCAACATTTGCAGCCGGATTTGTAGTTCGTCCTTTCGGAGCCCTTTTCTTTGGAAGATTAGGAGATTTAATTGGAAGAAAATATACTTTCATGGTTACGCTTTTATTAATGGGTGGAGCAACATTTCTGATAGGATGTATTCCGAGTTATGAAACTATTGGATTCATGGCACCTTTATTAGTATTAATTCTTCGTTTACTTCAAGGTCTTGCTTTGGGTGGTGAATATGGCGGCGCCGCAACCTATGTCGCCGAGCATGCTCCCGTTGGACAAAGAGGATACTGGACTTCTTGGATTCAGACTACTGCGACGGTGGGTTTATTCATCTCTTTGATGGTAATTTTAGCCACACGAAACATCCTTACACCAGAGCAATTTGACGAATGGGGATGGAGAGTTCCGTTCTGGGTTTCTATCATCATGGTTGGAGTTTCCTACTTGATTCGAAAAAACATGGATGAATCTCCAGTTTTTGCTAAAGCGAAAAGCGAAGGAAAAACAAGTACCAATCCATTGAAAGAGAGTTTTGGAAATCGCTACAACTTGAAATTTGTATTGTTGGCTTTATTTGGAGCAACAATGGGACAAGGAGTTGTTTGGTACACGGGACAATTTTACGCCATGAGTTTCATGAAAACAGTAATGTCAATTGATTCTTCTCAAGTAGATACTTTATTAGGAATTTCATTGATTCTTGGAACACCATTTTTCATCTTTTTTGGTTGGTTGAGTGATAAAGTAGGTAGAAAATACATTATGATGGGCGGAATGTTATTGGCTATTTTACTATACAGACCAATCTACAAACAAATGTACGAAACCACATCAGTGAAAAACAAAACCGAAATGGTCGAAAAAACTACGGTACTTGCTGAATTGAAAGAAAACAAGAAGCAAACCATGGATTCTATCTACACCACTAACAAAGAGTATGTGGATGGAACTACTTTTCAAGAAATAAAAACCGTACATTTAGAAAACGGAGCAGTAATAATTGTGGATGGTAAACCAAAAGTGGACACCAAAACAACTATTAAAATTAACTCCAGCGACAATTGGGCTTTGATATTTCTAGTATTTGTGCAAGTAATATTTGTAACGATGGTTTATGGACCTATTGCAGCGTTCTTGGTTGAAATGTTCCCGGTAAAAATCAGATACACTTCGATGTCATTGCCATATCACGTAGGAAATGGAATTTTTGGAGGATTACTTCCAGCTATTTCAACTTATTTTGTAACCAATGCAAAAGACTTAGGACATCCGGAGTTTTACCTAGAAGGACTTTGGTATCCAATTGTTATTGCTGCAGTCAGTTTTGTAGTTGGAATGGTTTACATTAAAAATAAAGATAAAAACGCTCACGTATAAAAAACACAGCTATGAATCAGATAAAAAGAGTTTTAGGATTAGTTTGGATTGCTTGTGCTGTTGCTGCAGCGTATTTCTGCATCTTCACTTTTGGATTACCAAAATTTATGTCAGGAAAACAAGAGGATTTAGTATTCGGGATTATCATCCTGTTCATACTTACGCCATTAATCGTTTTAGGATTAGGAACCTTTGGTTATTTTTCCTTAATGGGAGATTATGATGAAAAAAAATAATTAAATTTCCAATAGACAGTCTCTGCATGAATTTGCAGAGATTGTCTATTTTTTAAATTAAACACAGAGAGTCGAATACAGAATCTCTAAAAAACAAAAGCACATTCCGCTGCAAAGCAAACTGCATCTTCTTATGAAAAAGAGACATGAACAAAAGTTGGTTATTCTTTCAATGCTAATGCTATTAGCTTTGAACGTGCCACTCTTGCTGTTATTTGACAGTTCGCAACCACTTTTTGGATTCCCAATTATCTATATTTATATCTTCTCGGCATGGCTGTTTTCAATCGCCATATCGTACCTAATCATAAAAAGATATTATGAATAGCATTGGACTCTTATTAATATTAGTGCTTTATTTGTCGATTCTTTTTTACATTGCCTATTGGTCCGAAAAAAGAAGCCATTCTAAATGGACAAATAATCCCTACATTTATTCCTTTTCATTAGCCGTATATTGTACTGCCTGGACCTACTACGGAAGTATTGGTGTTGCGGCAGAATCTGGTTTGAGTTATTTACCCATTTATTTAGGTCCCATATTAATTATCCCAACGTGGATGATTATTCTCAAGAAAATTATCCGAATTTCTAGAGTAAATAAAATTTCCAGCATTGCAGATTTTATTTCTTTACGATACGGAAACAGTAGATTTCTGGGAGCTTTAGTAACTACGATTTGCATTGTTGGTATTTTACCCTATATTTCTTTACAATTAAAATCAATTTCAGACACTTTTCATATTGTCACCAAAACGCAGGCAAGTTCTAATATTTTCACTGACACCACAACCTATGTTTGCATAGCGTTGGCATTATTTGCTTCCTATTATGGTACCAAATATGTAGATGCTTCCGAGAAAAGACGCGGAATCGTAACCGCAGTGGCGATGGAATCTATCCTGAAGTTAGTTTTCTTTTTAATCGTGGGAATTTATGTCACTTATTTTGTTTTTGACGGTTTTGATGACATTTATCAAAAAGCGGCTGTCCTTAAAGATTTCGACAAAAAAAATACAATTGGTGGTATCACAAACGGAATCAACTGGTTCTTTCTTTGCATTCTATCTATGTTTGCTATTTTCCTTTTGCCAAGACAATTCCATACTGCGATTGTCGAGAACAATAAAGAAACCCACATCCGAACAGCGATTTGGCTTTTTCCGTTGTACCTGCTACTTTTCAACCTTTTTGTTTTTCCAATTGCTTGGGGCGGCAATATTCTTTTTGAAGGAAAAGGGCATAATTCAGATACGTATTCCTTATTGATCCCACAGTTTTTTGACAATAATGTCTTGACAGTGATGGTTTTTCTTGGTGGGTTTTCAGCAGCGATTTCAATGATTATTGTATCTTCAATTGCCCTCGCCACGATGCTGAGCAACAACTTACTGATTCCGTATGGCTTCATTGGTTCACTGGAAAATTCTTCTCAGAAAAAGAACAGTAAACGGATTGTAAATAGCCGAAAAATAGGGATTTTTTCTCTAATCATTTTGGCGTATGCCATCTATAGAATATTCATTTTAGACTATTCTTTGGTTTCCATCGGGTTGGTTTCCTTTGTCGTTATAGCACAACTGGCTCCTTCCTTTTTTGGTGCATTATTCTGGAAAAGAGGTTCTAAATATGGTGCGGTAACCGGAATTATTCTTGGGTTTTTAACCTGTTTTTACACGTTGCTAATTCCATACGCTATTGGAATCACAAAATCAACCAGTCTGTTTATTCAGGATGGACCTTGGGGAATTGAATTGCTGAAGCCTTTTCAACTATTTGGTTTGGATTATTTAGAACCAATTCCGCATGCTGTTTTTTGGAGCTTATTAATCAATATTCTGAGTTATGCTGCGATCTCCGTGAGTTTTAAAGGCAATTACAGAGAACGCAATTATGCCGAAATGTTTGTGGATATTGACAAATACATCACCAATCATGAAAACGCTTTTGTATGGAAAGGAACTGCGTATATTTCTGATATTCAAAAAGTGTTGCAACGCTTTCTTGGTGAAGACCGAACAAAACGCGCATTGACTATTTTTAATTTAAAATACAACATTGACAAAGACATTACCACAGCAGATGCGCGATTTATAAAATTTGCCGAGAATTTATTGACGGGACACATTGGTACGGCCTCCGCCAAAATATTAATATCGAGTGTGGTCAAAGAAGACAAAATCAGTTTGCCCGAAGTATTGCGAATTTTGGAGGAATCCAAAGAAAACATCATCATCAACAAGAAGTTGACGGACACTTCGAATGAATTAAAAAAAATATCCGAACAACTCAAAAATGCGAATCAGGAATTAGTCAACAAAGACATTCAAAAAGATGAATTTCTAGACACCGTTACCCATGAATTGAGAACTCCGATAACTGCCATTCGTGCCGCAAGCGAAATCCTTCACGATGATGACGACATTCCCGAAGAGTTGAGAAAGCAGTTTTTGCAAAACATCATTTCCGAGTCGGACCGATTGAATCGTCTGATTGATAAAATTTTGGATTTAGAAAAATTTGAAACTGGAAAACAGAAGATTTATTTGTCTAAAAATAACATCACAAAAACGATTAAAAACACATTAGGTTCTCTCCAACAATTAATAAAAAACAAAAATATCAGCATTGAATTTAAGGATGCATCCAAAGAAATAAAAGCTTTTTATGACGAAGAGCGAATCGTTCAGGTCATCCATAATTTAGTTTCAAATGCTATAAAATTTTGTTCGGAAACAGACGGAAAAATAGTCATTTCCATTGATGAAAATAAAGACAATATCGAAGTCAAAATACACAACAACGGCAAGGGAATTAAGAAGGAAGATTTTGAAGCCATTTTTGATAAATTCTATCAATCTCGAAACCAAAACGTAAAAAAACCCATAGGAAGCGGACTGGGTTTAGCCATTTGTAAACAAATAATAGAACATCATAAAGGTAAAATTTGGGCTGAAGATAATGTGGTTGAAGGAGCCACTCTCATCTTCACATTACCCAATTATAATACAGCAGAAAATAGTTAAAAAATGAAAAAGATTTTAATTGTAGATGACGAACCAAACATTGTAATGTCACTGGAATACACTTTCAAAAAGAACAATTTTGAAGTTTTCATAGCGCGTGACGGCCAGGAAGCACTGGATATTTTACAAAAACAACTTCCGGATGTCATAATTCTGGATGTCATGATGCCCATGGTGGATGGTTTTGCCACATTGGAACAAATAAAAAAAGACGAACGACTGCGGCATTGCAAGGTCATTTTCCTTTCTGCAAAAAACAAGGAAAAAGATATTGAAAAAGGACTTTCATTAGGTGCTAATTTATATGTTGTAAAGCCCTTTTCGGTTAAAAAATTAGTAGATCAAGTTCATGAATTAATTCAATAAGAAACAAATTCAACACAATGGAATACAAGGAAATTTATGAGGACAGCATTGCGCATCCAGAAAAATTCTGGGCAGAACAAGCTGATGCAATTGAGTGGTACAATAAGCCGGAAACGATTTTATCGAAAGATGAAAATGGATATCCGCTTTGGTACAAAGATGGAGAATTGAACATTTGTTATTTGGCGTTAGATAAGCACATTCAGGATGGTTGTGGCGATCAGGTCGCTTTTATTTATGATTCTCCGGTGACACAAACCGTAAAAAAATACACTTTTTCGGAAGTAAAAACCGAAGTCGCAAAACTCGCGGGAGGCATGCAATCATTGGGATTAAAGAAAGGCGATACCGCCATAATTTATATGCCCATGATTCCTCAAACTGCTTTTGCGATGTTGGCTTGCGCCAGAATTGGTGTAATCCATTCGGTTGTTTTTGGAGGTTTTGCGCCACATGAATTGGCTATCAGAATTGACGATTGCAAACCCAGAGCGATTATAACAGCATCATCCGGAATTGAAGTGGACCGATTAATTGCATACAAACCTTTGGTAGATGAAGCTATTGCATTGGCGAGTCACCGACCAAAAAAAGTAATCGTTTTCAATAGAAAATTAGGCGCCCGAATTCCGTTTAAGAAATATGATGTAGATTACGATGCCTTAGTTTACGGCTCAGAAGAAACGCCTTGTGTTCCTGTTAATTCGAATCACCCGCTGTATATTTTGTACACATCCGGAACTACAGGAAAACCAAAAGGAATTGTTAGAGATACTGGTGGATATGCCGTAGCATTGAAATTTTCTATGAAATACATCTACAATGTAAAGGAAGATGAGACTTTTTGGGCAGCATCGGATATGGGTTGGGCAGTTGGGCACAGCTACATTCTTTACGGACCGCTATTAAACCGAAATACAACTATAATTTTTGAAGGTAAACCGATAAAAACTCCGGATGCAAGTACGTTTTGGAGAATAATTTCAGAGCATAAAGTAGGCACCATGTTTACGGCTCCAACCGCCATTAGAGCCATCAAAAAAGAGGATCCCGACGGAGAATTCATCAAACAATATGATTTGAGCCATCTTAAAAATCAATTTTTGGCGGGAGAACGTTGTGACAATGCCACACTAGAATGGTACCAACAACACATTCCTATTCCCGTAATTGACCATTGGTGGCAAACAGAATCTGGTTGGCCAATGATTGCTAATTCTCTTGGTATTGAAAAAATGCCGGTAAAATCTGGTTCCGCAACTAAAGCTGTTTGTGGGTATGATATTCGAATTTTTAATGAAAACGGCGACGAATTAAGCGCCAATGAAGAAGGTTTGGTTGTTGTAAAATTACCTTTACCTCCTGGAAATATGTTGGGTATTTGGGAAAACGAAGCACGTTTCAAAGCGGGTTATTTCACCAAATTTGACGGTTATTATTTGTCTGGCGATGGTGGTTATAAAGATGAAGACGGATATATTTTTATCACCGGAAGAACGGATGATGTCATAAATGTAGCGGGACATCGATTGTCAACAGCAGAAATGGAAGAAGTTGTTGCTTCCCATCATTCCGTGGCTGAATGCGCTGTTATTGGAATTCACGATGAGTTGAAAGGGCAAATTCCTTTGGCTTTGGTGGTAACCAAATCAGGAGATGAAATCGAACATTATCAATTGGAACAAGAAATCATTAAACTGGTTCGCCAGCAAATTGGCGCAGTTGCTTCATTGAGAAATGTAGTTATTGTACATCGATTACCCAAAACACGCTCGGGGAAAATCCTCCGAAAACTGATGCGCAGCATTGCAGATGGCGAGGAATTCCAGATTCCATCCACTATTGATGATGAATCCATTGTCGAAGAAATCGTTACCACATTAAAAAAGTATAAAATAGGCGTTTATAATATTTAAAATTTACCAAAATCATGAGTTACTATAAAATTAATAATTTAGAAGAGTACTTTAAACATTACAAAAAATCAGTTCGTGAACCCAAAAAATTCTGGGACAAAGTGGCGTCTGAAAATTTTACTTGGTACCAAGAATGGGATAAAGTTGTAGACTTTAATATGGCTGAAGCCGATATAAAATGGTTTACCAATGCTAAAGTAAACATTGTAAAAAACTGTATCGACAGGCATCTTGCCAAAAAAGGAGATAAAACAGCTATCATTTTTGAACCAAATGATCCAAATGAAGAGGCATTGCATATTTCGTATAATGAATTGTACGAACGTGTTTGCAAAATGGCGAATGTCCTAAAAGAACAAGGCATACAAAAAGGAGATCGCGTTTGTATTTACTTACCAATGATTCCTGAATTAGCGATTACCACTTTGGCCTGCGCCAGAATTGGAGCCATTCACTCGGTTGTTTTTGCAGGATTTTCTGCTTCGGCAGTTGCAGCAAGAATCAATGACAGCGAATGTAAAATGGTAATCACCTCTGATGGTGGATATCGTGGGAACAAAACCATCGATTTGAAAAGTATCGTTGATGAAGCCTTATTGAATTGCCCTTGTGTAGAGAACATTTTAGTTGCTAAAAGAATCAACTCAACTATTAAGATGAAAGAAGGTCGTGACCAATGGTTGCAACCACTTTTAGACCAAGCTTCGGATAACAATGTGGCCGAAATCATGGACGCCGAAGATCCTTTGTTCATTCTTTACACTTCTGGTTCAACAGGAAAACCAAAAGGAATGGTACACACTACAGCGGGTTATATGGTGTATTCAGCGTATACGTTTAAGAACGTTTTTAATTATGAAGACAATGATATTTTCTGGTGTACCGCTGATATTGGCTGGATTACCGGACATTCCTACATCCTTTACGGGCCGTTATTGAACGGGGCTACGACGGTAATTTTCGAAGGAGTTCCGTCTTATCCAGATTTCAGTCGCTTTTGGCAAACCATCGAAAAGCACAAAGTTACCCAGTTTTACACGGCACCGACAGCTATTAGAGCCTTGGCAAAAGAAAGTATAGAATATGTGCAACGCTATCAATTAACTTCTTTAAAAGTAATTGGATCAGTGGGAGAACCTATCAACGAGGAAGCTTGGCACTGGTACAATAACCACGTAGGCGATAAAAAATGTCCTGTGGTAGATACTTGGTGGCAAACGGAAACAGGAGGAATTATGATTTCGCCAATTGCGTTTGTAACGCCAACAAAACCCACCTACGCTTCGTTACCGTTACCAGGAATCCAACCTGTTTTGATGGATGAAAAACGCAACGAAATCGAAGGCAATCAAGTAACCGGAAGTTTATGTATTAAATTTCCTTGGCCGGGAATTGCCAGAACGATTTGGGGCGATCATCAAAGATACAAGGAAACCTATTTTTCAACCTTTCCAGGTAAATATTTCACTGGCGACGGCGCTTTGCGTGACGAAGTTGGGTATTATAGAATCACTGGCCGTGTAGATGACGTCGTTATCGTTTCCGGACACAATCTGGGAACTGCTCCTATTGAAGATGCCATCAATGAACATCCGGCAGTTGCAGAATCAGCCATTGTTGGCTTCCCGCATGACATTAAAGGAAATGCTTTGTATGGTTTTGTAATTCTAAAAGAAACCGGCGAATATCGCGATAGGGAAAACCTTAGTAAAGAGATTAACCAACACATATCGGATCATATTGGACCAATCGCCAAATTGGATAAAATCCAGTTCGTTTCCGGTTTACCAAAAACTCGTTCCGGAAAAATCATGCGTAGGATTCTGCGTAAGATTGCCGAAGGTGATTATTCTAATTTTGGGGATACCTCAACGTTGTTGAATCCTGAAATTGTGGACGAAATCAAAGACGGTAAAATTTAATTTTTAGTTTTAATTTGTTGTTGAAAAACTGCTTCATTTCTGGAGCAGTTTTTTTATACAAAAACGGCTGCCTTTTTAGGGACAGCCGTTTTTCACTAATTCAACGTATTATTAATTTTTCAACAGTTTCAATACTTTCATTTCATTATTTTCATCAAATGCTTTTACGATGTAAAGTCCTTGATTCAAATCACTAACCGAAAATTGAGTTCCTGCCGTTTTATTAGCATAAAAACTTTTTACCAATTGTCCAGTGATAGAAAAAATCTGCACTTTAGAAGTTGTTTCATTCAATGTGAAATAATCAGACGCTGGGTTGGGATACAACACAATCGTTGGTGATTTTTCGTAATCCGCTATTGCTAATGATGCTGTCTTGTTACCATAGATTTTAAATTCTCCTGGCTGTAACGTAATTGCAGCCGATGTACTAATAACATTGATAGAGGTATTATCCATCAAATTGTACCAAGTTCCAGTGTATGGAAATCCTGAAGGAACGTTTTGAGGAATAACATTGAAATTAGCTACAATCAACACATCTTTCAGTTGGGTTGATGCTAATGCGCTGTTGGTAATTTTAATATTTGGAAATAACGAGCTGGAATTATTGATTGTCACAGTTCCTGAAAACACAGGTTCCATTGTCTTCATAGTAATCATTTTAGCCCAATCATCATAAATTTTACTTCTGTTGGTGTCACCAAGCCAATTAGTCGCCCATTGCGGTTGTGGCTTAGTATCTAATTTACAATCTCCTGATGTTGCATCCGAAGGAGAATTCACAGTGCCATTGTTACATGAAAATATAGATTTTTCCCAACCTAGTTCTCCGAACTGCCAAATCATTTTTGGTCCTGGAACCAATAGAGAAACTGCGCCTAAAGCTGACATTCTAGACAATGCGACATTTAGTGTTCTTACATTATGGTCCGCAGTTGTATTGTTTCCCGATTGTAAATTATTATACATTAAGCGTTCCTCATCATGACTTTCTGCATATCCCATTAATCGGTGCGCATTAAATCCTCGGCTTGTGGAGTTCATTCCAGAAATATTACCTGCATAGCCTTTAGTCAGATTATTGTATTGCTGAGTCATTATTCCCCACATCATCACCCCTTTACTTGGCGTTTCATTCAATCTGTAATTTGCCCATTGCTGCTCTTCATCATTACCTCCTAAATGTTCGAAAATAACGTAGTGATTTGGATCTAAATTCCAAGAATAATCGGCATATTTTTGCAACACCTCTACTCTATCTTGTTGTTTGATACCGGTACAGTATTCTTGACCGCCTTCTACGTTCGCTGGACAATTTTGAGTAAAACCTTTGGTTAAATCCCAGCGGAAACCATCAATTTTATATTCTTCAACCCATTGTTTAATGACACGTTGCACATAGTTTTGTGTTCTTGGCTGTTGATGATTAAAATCTTCTCCTACACTATAACTGTGCATCGCTGTTGTATTAAAATAAGGATTTTCAGTGGAAGGAGAACCCCAGCCGTCACCGTCAGGATCATTCATCCACATACGAAGCATTGGATTTCTTCCAAAAGCATGATTTAAAGCGACATCAAGAATTACAGCAATTCCGTTTTGATGGCATAAATCAACAAATTCTTTTAACTTATCAGAAGTTCCATAGAATTTATCCAAAGCCATGTGAAAAGAGGTATTGTAACCCCAACTTTCGTTTCCTTCGTATTCCATTACAGGCATTAACTCAATCGCATTTATTTTCAAATTTTTGAAATAATCGATTTTATTAATTAGATCCTGATAGCTTCTGTTAGCATCAAAATCACGTACTAACAATTCGTAAACCACCAGTTTTTCTTTTGCAGGCTTAACAAAATTTGTAGTTGCACTACTCCAAGCATAAGGTGTTTTTCCTGTTTGCAATACTGTTACCTCACGTTGCTGACCTGCAGGATATCCCGGAAGATTTGGATAACTGGAAGCAGGAATATAAGGATCATCATCAGGAGACAATACTAAAGTCGAATAGGGATCCGCAGTTTTTACCAAAGAAGGCGTTCCAGCAATAGGTGTTGCATCAACTACCCAATATTGGTACATATAATTTGTTCCTGAAACTAATCCAGTTAATTCTAACCAAAACTTACCCGAAGTCGGATCTTTTTTCATAGCAAAAGAACCTGTTGGTTGCCAATTGTTGAAACTTCCCGCTACGTAAATAAAATCTTTGAACGGAGCATCCAAAACCAAAGTTGCTTTTGTAGCATCGGCACTATTGTAATTGATTCCGTCTAATAAACCAGCAGGTATAACTTCACTAACCACATTTGGATTCACTATAGCACTAAACTTTTTAGTGATTACGGTTGTCCCTTGAGTAACCTGCAATTCGTAGTTTTGATTGCCTGTGATATTTGTGTGATTAAAAGCATAACTGGAAGTAGCTGTATTTGTGTTTAAAATTGTCCCGTTTGCCTTTAAAACATAACTGGCATTTCCGCCTGTATTAGTAGCTGCAACGTTCAAACTCCCACCGGATGCGATGATTCTTGAACCATTTTCAGCCGGAGAACTTAATGTAACTTGATAGGCACCAACTTCAACAAAATTATCTTGGGATTTTTTATCACCGGTTCCGTCTTTAGCTTTTACAAGAAATCCAATTCTGCCTATTCCGTTTCTGTTATAGAAAACATTTGGTGTGAATGTTTTAGTATAGGTATCTGTAGTCGAATTATAGGAAAACCTGTTCGCCTCATTAGACGAGGTCCATGTGCCGTTAGTTGGGCAGTCAATACTATTCGCGTCATTGATATCAAAAGACCAAGTCCACATATAAATAGCGTTTCCTGTCACTCCCCAAGATCCTTCATTTATAGCACTCCCATTAATAGTGATTGTTATGGATGTTGTTTCTTCGAAGGTCGCTGGATTAATAGAATAAGCGACAGACTGTTGTTGCGCAGTGGCTACAATTGAAAGAAAAAATAATATAAAAAGTATAGTTTTTTTCATGGTTTAGCGTTGATTAAATTAAAAAGTAAAAAAAAGGGCTACCCATAGATAGCCCTTAAATTTTTTGAAATAAATTATTCTTGATTTGGCAACATCAAATAACTACCATCTAAATCATTGAAATAAATTTTGTATTTTGATTTAGCAACTGGAATATCTCCTCCACTAGCACCATTACCAGTAAACCCTGAAAATTCCGTATCTCCTCCCCAGTTTTTATCCCAAGCATTATTTGCTCTAAATTTTCCTTTACCATCAAATAAAGAAATAGTCATAGACCAAACATGTGGACTAAATGCTGAAACAGTCATTTCTGAATCATCTCCATTCCAACCTGCCTCAGAACCAGTTCTTGATGTACCTAAGAAACCAATTCTTGAATAAACTGATGCCGCAGAAGCGTCATAAGGAACTAAAGTGTAAGCTAACGTTTCAACATTAAATGTAAAAGTGTAGTATCCTGAAGCTGAAATTGCAAATTCACCTGCATTATCTTTAATTTCAATTAAGTTATTTCCTGCATTCCCTAATTGAGAAGCCCAACTCCCTTTTACAGAAATTAGCTTAAAATTTCCTGCTGCAAAGTATCCTGTAAATTTATAAATACTTGGATTCACCCCACCTCTAAACATAGGTTGGTGGTTCGTATCAGCATTATTATCCCAACCACCTTCAACGGCTGCACCAATTAAATACCAATCTGTAAATGCGTATGGCACTAATCCTGTGTATGGATTAACTAAAATAGTCAATGGCGTTTCAGACATCATTTTTTCAACTCCTGCCAAACTTGACATTACTTTGATATCATAAGATCCTAACTCATCAGGAATACCACCTAATTCAATTACTGCTTGATTTAAAGTTTTTACAGATACTTCGACTTGAGTTGCACCAGAAGTTCCTCCTAATTCAATTGCTTTTGTAAAATCTCCACCTTTAACATCTATCAAAAGTTTATATCCAATCTCAACATCACCGTTATACGTTGCTTTAGTCCATACAAAACGTTCTGCAACATCATCCGCATTTTCTTCCAATAATACGTATGATTTATCATTTTCAGGCGCAACTAATTCAGGAGTATCAATTCCCTGAATTACTGGTCTATCTTCTACATCCTCGACGCTACAAGACAAGGCAAGTACCGCAAATAAAGCAATTACTGATTTCGTTATATTTTTCATTTTTTAATTATTTTTTATAGTTATTAATATCCAGGGTTTTGTTGTAATTTACTGTTTGAAGATAATGCAGTTGCAGGAATAGGAAATAAATTTCTAAACGCTTGAGTTGGTGCTCCACCAGCTACATTTCCTTTCCAAGGCCATAAATAACTACCACCTGAAAATTTACCAAAACGAATTAAATCCGTTCTTCTGTGACCTTCCCAGTGAAGTTCTTTTGCTCTTTCGTCAAGAATTAAGTTAGCACCTGCGGCATCTGCAGTAAGAGAAGATATCGTTGAAGCATTTGCTCTGGTTCTCAAGGCATTTACATATCCTCTTGCAGTTCCAAGATCTCCTACTTTACCAACTACCGCACATTCAGCATACATTAAATACGCATCTGCCAAACGGAACATTGGAAAATCAGAATCTGAGAAATCTCCTGATTTATCTGAACCTTGAACACCGTTTACATCTACATTTCTAAATTTTTGAATAGCGTATCCCTCAGTGAAATTACTAATATCAACAATTTCCTTTGTTTGTCCATCGGTATAAAATTGACCTCGTGCATCCGTAGTATTTGCACTAAACTTGTCAACAAATGCTGATGTAGTTCTGATACCAGCCCAACCACCATTGATTCCAAATTCAGAAGCTTTCATAGTTCCACCTACTGGTGCATGCGTCAAGAATGTAGTTCCTCCATACGTTTGCGTTCTTAGACCATCAAAAGCAATTGTAAAAATGAATTCGTTTTGAGCGCCGTTTCTATCATTGTCAGCAAAAAACAATTGGTTGTAGTTATTGTGTAAAGCATAACCTGATCCAATTACTTTAGTGATTAATGGCAATGCTCCTGCATAGTTATCAGTACCAATGTATACTTTAGCATTCATGTACAATTTAGCTTGTAACATCCAAGCTGCTGCTTGGTCCACACGATACGCCTCATTTGATTTTGGCGCTTTCAATTCTGGAGTAATAGCTGTTAATTCTTCATCAACAAACTTGTATAATTCTGCTCTTGAAGCATATTCAGGATAGTAAAAACTCGTTGGTGAATCTTCAGTTACCAATGATCCTCCACCATACATGTCAATTAAATGCCAATAAGTGAAAGCTCTAATGAAACGTGCTTCAGCTCTATAGGTTTTAATTTCTGCTATCAAAGCAGCATCAAGACCTCTTGCAGCTAATTTTTCATCTGTAGTTTGTCTTAAAAACTCATTACAGTTTACAATTTGAAACGAAAAACGTGCAAATGTAGCCGTGATAAAACGGTCTAAAGAAGTCCATGTTTGTGAATGTAGGTCTTTTATTGTTCCATCATTCCATGCAATAACTGCTTCGTCTGTTGTCAATTCCTGCATTAACCAGAAACCTCTAATATACTGGCTTTCTCCTTCATCAATTCCGGAGATATCAGGAGAACCTGCTGCCGTTTGACCTGAAGTAGCAAATCCTGCATAAAGTTTCGCTAAATTTTGTTTGTACGATTCTGGCGTGCTAAAAAATTCTTCTCCAGGAACAGCAACATTGCTTTCCGGAGATTGGCTTAAATCATCTGTACACGATGGGAATAACATCACCAACAGTAACAAAGAAATACCCAATACTTTTATTTTTGTCTTTTTCATTTTTCTCTTTATTTGTATTAGAAATTAACGTTTAAACCTAACGTGAAAGTTATTGGTCGTGGGTATAAATTACTATCTATACCTCCAGAAATTTCTGGATCTAATCCTTCATATTTAGTTAGTAACAATACATTTTGTGCTGCTAATGTCAATTTAACTAATGAATTTGAATTCTCTTTTTGATTGAAAGTATATCCAACACTTACGTTGTCCAATCTAATAAAAGAGGCATCTTGAATGTAGTAATCTGATTCGAAACGTTTGGTATCATTTGATCTGAAACCAGTTTCCAAAAGATTTTCAACACCATTAGATAAATCTGTGTTTCTGATCAAAATGTTATTGAAAGAACCTTTGCTTGAATCTACGTTGTTGTAATTGTAATTACCCCAAGATCCTCTCCAGTTCATTCCCATATCAAAGTTTTTGTACGTTACACTAGTATTAAATCCGTAGAAAACGTCCGCTGCCGGCTTATGAAAACGGTATTTATCTTGTTGTGTAATCAATCCGTCTTGATTTCTGTCGATATAAACACCATCTAAAGGTTTTCCATCTACACCATACGCTTGCTCATATACATAAAATGAACTTGGCGCATATCCTACTTGGTGATTTTGAATCGTATTTCCTGTAGCTCCCTCATAACCTCCAATATTAATTCCCGGAGTGTTTGGTTGTGTAGTAGTCAACTTTGTAATTTTAGAATCTTGGAACGTTACGTTACCGCCAATTCTCCATTCAAAATCATCCGTACGAACTGGAATTACTTCTCCAGCAATCTCAATACCCTTATTTTCAATTGTTCCTACGTTATAGTTGTCAAAATTTGAAAATCCGAAGAAAGAAGGATTTTGGGTGTATAATAATAAATCTTCAGTAGTTCTTTTGTATAAATCAACACTACCCGTAATTCTATTGTTTACAAATCCAAAATCTAAACCTGCATTAACAGTAGTTGTTTGTTCCCATTTCAAATTACTGTTATACGGCTGTGGTCTGTAAGTAGTATAAAAATCACTTCCAAACTGGTATTGAGCAGCACTATTAGAAGCAAGATATAAAGGAATAGAAGGATAACTAATTCCAATATCCTGTTGTCCAGTAATACCCCAACCTCCACGAAGTTTCAATGTAGAGATACTAGTTACGTCTTTCAAGAAGTTTTCCTCATTCAATTTCCACGCTAAAGCAACAGCAGGGAAATTTGCCCAACGATTTTCTTCTGTAAATCTTGAAGTACCATCACGTCTGTAAGACAAAGTCAATAAATACTTGTCAGCAATACTGATATTTGTTCTTGCGAAAAAAGATTGCAAGTTGATACGAGACGGGAAATTAGGATCAATAGTAGTATTATTACTTTGAAAATTAAAATTCGAAGAATTAAATGACTCTCTAAAATCTTGGTATGAATATCCTCCAGTTACATCAAAAACAGTATTGATTGATTCTACTTTTTTGTTATAATTCAAAAATAAATCCATCAATTTATTGAAACGAGATTGTGTTCTTTCGTATGTATTGTTAAATCCAGAACCTGAAAGCCCATTTAAAAAATTTGCTTCAGTATTACCAAAAGATCTACCTGTTAATTGATCGTAACCAAGATTAGCAACCGCTTTCAATTCCGGTAAAAAATGCATTTTATATTCCGTTTGGATGTTTCCAATACTTCTGAATGCAGTTCCAAAGCTATTTTGTTGTTCAATTTGAGACAATGGATTTCTTCCTGACAATTGGTTTATTTCAGTTGGTGAAGTATACCATTGGAAAAAAGTTCCATCAGCATTTCTTACAGGCTGTGTTGGGTCAAATCGAATCGCTGAACCAATAGCACCACGATTACTGTAATTACTATTTATAAGAGACGTGTTATTATTCAATTCAATTTTTAAATGATTGTCCAAGAAATTACCAGTAACCCCGGCAGATAATGTAGTACGTTCCATGTTATCTCTTTTCAAGATACCATTTAAATTCGCATATCCTACAGATGCTCTGTATACTATATTGTCAGAACCACCACTTAATGAAATGTTATGATCTGTACCAATAGCCGTTCTGTAAATTTCATTTTGCCAATCTGTATCAGCAGCACCCATTAACGCTATTTGAGCAGCATTTCCGTTAGCAGTTACAAAATCTCTGAATTGAGTACTTGACAAAGCATCAACTTTGTTTGTAATTTCAGATACTTGAAAATTTCCGTTGTAGTTTATTTGTAAATCACCTGCTTTTCCTTTTTTAGTAGTAATGATAATTACACCATTAGAAGCACGAGATCCGTAAATTGCAGTTGCCGAAGCATCTTTCAAAACCGAAATAGATTCAATGTTATTTTGGTTAATCGTAGACAATGGATTTCTACTTCCTTCTACTCCACCAGCAGCAACTGGCACACCATCAATTACATATAAAGGATCATTGTTTGCTGATAATGAAGATCCACTTCTGATTCTTATGCTTGCACCTTCACCTGGAGAACCTCCACCGTTGATGATTTGCAAACCAGCTACTTTACCTTGAATCATTTGATCCGCAGAGGTTACTGGTCCTTTGTTAAAATCTTTTGTAGTCAAAACTGTTACAGCTCCTGTAGCGTCTTTTTTCTTAACCGTACCGTAACCCACTTGAATTACGACTTCTTTTAATTGATTAGCATCTTCTTCCAAAGATACATTTAATGAATTTTGAGCAACATAATCCACTACAGTATTCTTGTATCCTATGTAAGAGAAAACGATTTTATCACCTCTTTTTACATTTGATAACTGATATTTACCATCAAAATCAGTAGAAACACCATTAGCGGCACCTTGTACATTTACGTTCACCCCCGGAATTGGTTGCCCTGATGCTTTATCAAGAACCGTTCCGCCAACAGTATTCTGAGCCAGAACACTAAAAGGGATTAGCAGTACTAAAATTAACAACTTTTTATAAATTGTTTTCATACTTTTTGTTTAATTTAATTTAATTTTTTTTTTGAGTTTTTAACATTAACTTATACTTCGAATGTTAAATTTATGTAAATTTTGTCACGCTCGACAAAGGCAGTTTTTTATTGAGTTACGAAAACGTAATAGTGTTGAAAACTTTCTGATTTATTGAAATTTTTACGACTTTAATTACCATTTGTAAAATTAAATTTTACCTTTATTACGAAATAAATTTTTACCAAAAACTACTATGAAAAGGAAAATAACGCTTAAACAAATTGCCAAAGAATTAGACGTTTCCATTTCCACCGTTTCTAAGTCCTTACGAAACAGTCTCGAAATAGGCGAAGAAACCAGACTTAAAGTGCAGGCATTTGCTAAATTCTACCACTATAAACCAAACAATATTGCACTTAGTTTAAAAAATAGAAAAACTAAAACAATTGGAATTATTATCCCTGAAATTGTTCATCATTTTTTCTCGACAGTTATAAATGGAATCGAACAGGTTGCAAACGAAAATGGATATAGTGTTATCATCTGTCTGTCAGACGATTCATTTGACAAAGAAGTCTTAAATATGGAAATGCTGGCCAACGGAAGTATCGATGGTTTCATCATGTCGCTCTCCAAAGAAACTCAATTCAGAGGCGATTTTCATCATATCACAGAAGTCATCAATCAAGGAATGCCTGTTGTTATGTTTGACCGAGTTACAAATGATATCCTTTGTGACAAAGTCATTATTGATGATAAATACGCTGCTTATGAAGCGGTACAAAGCCTGATTGATAAAGGACGAAAAAAGATCGCATTAGTCACCACCGTTGATTACGTGAGCGTGGGTAAACTACGTACCGATGGTTATATCAAAGCACTGCTGGACAACGATATTCCCTTCAATGAGAATCTAATCATCAAGATAGAAGATGTAGATACCTGCGAAATCACTATTGGAAAACTATTGGAAGACAAAGCTATAGATGCTGTTTTTGCTGTGAATGAACTTTTTGCAGTAACAATAATCAAAACTGCGAATAAAATAGGACTCAATGTACCTAATGACTTGGCCGTTATTGCTTTTACGGATGGAATAATTTCCAAATATTCTACACCTACTATTACAACCGTAAGTCAGAGTGGAATAAAAATGGGAAATAAAGCTGCAAAAATGCTTATTGACCGACTCGAATCCGAGGAAGATGAAGAAGACGAAAACTACAAAACCGAAGTTATAGAAACCCATTTGATAGAAAGAGAATCAACCAATTAAATTATTATTTGTTAAATTATTCATTACTACAACCTTGTAGTAGAAAAAGTTCTCCAAAATTTCTTTCCGTAAAACAAAAGTTTGAAATATATTTTTATATTTACCTCTCAAAACTTTAACTTTTACTTCGAAAAATAAGATAAGTTTTGATAAGCATAGCGCTTATCGTATTAATATTTAAATTACGATAATGGAAAAGCGTAGATTAAGTTTCTGGGAAATTTGGAACATGAGTTTCGGTTTCTTGGGAATCCAGATGGGTTTTGCCCTTCAAAATGCTAATGCCAGCAGAATTCTCCAGATTTTTGGCGCAGATGTACATGAACTATCCTGGTTTTGGATTATTGCCCCGTTAATGGGACTTATCGTTCAGCCCATTATAGGACATTACAGCGACAAAACGTGGGGGAAATTCGGAAGACGAAAACCTTTCTTTTTAGTAGGTGCTTTATTAGCCTCAATTGGACTAATATTAATGCCTCAAGCCGAAATTTTCATCGCTTTTCTACCTGCCTTATGGGTTGGTGCCGGAATGCTGATGATTATGGATGCGTCTTTCAACATCGCCATGGAACCTTTCAGAGCTTTAGTGGGAGATAATTTAAGAACCGACCAAAGAACATTAGGTTTTAGCGTACAAACCGCATTAATTGGTTTTGGTGCTGTTATTGGTTCATTATTACCTTATGTATTAACGAATTATTTTGGCGTTTCAAACAGAGATGATAATGGCGGGGTTCCAATGCACTTGATTTTATCTTTTGTTATAGGAGCGGCTATTCTGGTAGTTTCTATTCTGGTTTCCATTTTTTCTGCCAAAGAATATTCTCCGGAGGAGTTAGCACAGTTTGAAGACGAAATGGTGCATCACCAAACTAAAGTGGCTGATGCTGATCCAAAAAAATCTAGTTTACTGGACATTTTTGATGATTTCAGAAAAATGCCTACCACGATGCGACAATTAAGCTGGGTACAATTTTTCTCTTGGTTTGGTCTTTTTGGAATGTGGGTTTTCACCACTCCTGCCATAGCCCATCATATTTATGGTCTACCTATTTCGGACAGCAAAAGTGAAGCTTATCAAAATGCTGGTGACTGGGTTGGAGTACTGTTTGGTATTTACAATTTAGTTTCTGCTTTCTATGCTTTTGCTTTGCCATATATCGCAAAAAAATTCGGCAGAAAATTAACGCACTCCATCTCTTTAATTGTTGGAGGAATTGGGTTAATATCTATCTATTTTGTTCCTAATGAAAATTGGTTGATTCTTTCTATGGTCGCTGTAGGTATTGCTTGGGCAAGTATTTTATCTATGCCGTATGCAATATTAGCCGGATCAATTTCCCCAATGAAAATGGGAGTTTATATGGGTATTTTCAACTTCTTTGTCGTTATTCCCCAAATTATCAATGCCTTAATTGGCGGACCATTAGTTAAATACGTATACAATGACAATGCCATATTTGCATTAGTGACTAGTGGCGTCAGCTTCTTGATTGCTGCAATTTTAGTTGTTAAAGTGAAAGATGTTGATGACGTAATAAAACAATAATAATGAATACAAAAGCATTTATATTCGACCTAGACGGAGTAATTGTTGACACCGCAAAATACCATTATTTAGCGTGGCAAAAAATTGCTACTGAATTAAATATCGAATTTACACACGAACATAATGAATTATTAAAAGGAGTCAGCCGCGTGCGCTCTTTGGATATCATATTAGAATTAGGAAAAGTGGAAGCTTCGCAAGAAGACAAAAACCGATGGTTAGTTCAAAAAAATGAAGACTATCTATCCTATTTAGTCGACATGGATGCAAGCGAAATTCTTCCAGGAGTCTTTCCTATTTTAAAATTTTTAAAAGAGAACAACCAACCCATCGCATTAGGTTCAGCCAGTAAAAATGCCAGACCTATTTTAGAAAAAACAGGACTACTCTCCTATTTTGACGCCATTGTAGACGGAAATGATGTAACAAATGCCAAACCGGATCCGGAAGTTTTCTTAATGGCTGCAAAATTACTGAACATAAAACCAGAGGATTCAATCGTTTTTGAAGATTCAGTGGCAGGAGTTCAAGCGGCAAATATTGGAAACATGACTAGCGTAGGAATAGGTGAAGCAAATACTTTGCATGAGGCTAAATATATCTTTAAGGATTTTACAGCCATCGATACAAACTTCATAGAAGAAATAATTAGAAAATAAAAAGATAGAATAAAAAGAAACAAGAAGTAAGAGGTTAGAAAAACTGTGATAAATTTCAACAACTTTAAACTTCTAAACCTTAAACTTTTTAAACTTTAAACAAAAGTAAAGAATGAATCAAGATTATATAAAACCGGATAATTGGTCCATCATAGAAGAAGGATTTGATGCAGAGAGCGTAAAATCATCCGAAAGTTTGTTCAGTATTGGCAACGGTGCCATGGGACAACGTGCTAATTTTGAAGAAAATTATACTGGTGAAACGTTCCAGGGAAGCTACATTGCCGGAATTTATTATCCTGATAAAACCAAAGTGGGCTGGTGGAAAAACGGTTATCCGGAATATTTTGCCAAAGTTTTGAATGCACCAAACTGGATTGGAATCGACATTGAAATCAATGATGAAAAACTGGATTTGAATACCTGTTCCGATTTCAAAAACTTTCGTCGTGAACTCAATATGAAAGAAGGATGGTACCATCGTTCTTTTGAAGCCACTTTAAAAAACGGTACTGAAATTTCTGTAAATGTGCGTCGTTTCCTTTCGTTAAACTTGGATGAAGTTGGCGTTATTAATTATGAAATAACACCTTTGAACAAGGATGCAAAAATAATTTACAAACCCTACATTGATGCTGGTGTAACCAATGAAGATGCGAACTGGGAAGAAAAATTTTGGGAACCGCTTGACGTAAAAAAATCCGGAAATGAGGCTTTTGTAACCGCTCAGACGTTCAAAACACATTTCAAAGTAACCACTTTCATGCAAAACACCATTTTGACAAATGGTGAAAAAACAGGAATTTCTCCTTCTAATATTGATGCAACAACTGATAGAATTCAGTTTAGCTACGATGTAATTGTCGCACAAGGCCAAAAATCGTCAATACAAAAAATTGGTGGCTATACGGTTTCCTTAAACCATGAAAACACCATTAATGCTGCCGAAAAAGTGATTCAATCCGCTTTAGCATTAGGATATGATCAAATGTTACAAGACCAAATTGATGCTTGGGCAAAAATTTGGGAAATGTCAGACATTACCATTGATGGTGATGTAAAAGCACAACAAGGAATTCGCTTCAACATTTTTCAGTTGAACCAAACGTATTTAGGAAAAGATTCTCGATTGAATATTGGACCTAAAGGTTTCACTGGGGAAAAATACGGAGGTTCTACGTATTGGGACACCGAAGCGTATTGCATTCCGTTTTACATGGCGACCAAAGATCAGGAAGTGGCTCGAAACTTATTGACGTACCGCTACAATCAATTGGACAAAGCCATTGAAAACGCTGCTAAATTAGGATTTACTAATGGTGCCGCTTTGTACCCAATGGTTACCATGAACGGTGAAGAATGTCATAACGAATGGGAAATTACTTTTGAAGAAATTCATAGAAATGGAGCTATCGCATTTGCCATTTATAACTTTTACAGATACACCGGCGATTACAGCTACATTCCTGAAAAAGGTCTAGAGGTATTAATAGCAATTGCTCGTTTCTGGCATCAAAGAGCGAATTTTTCGACTAATTTAAACCAATACGTAATTCTTGGAGTTACTGGTCCAAACGAATACGAGAACAACGTAAACAATAATTTCTATACCAATTATATTGCAAAATGGTGTTTGGAATATACTTACGAACAAATTCAGAAAGTGTCTCTGGAATATCCTGTAGATCACAAGCGAATTACGGAAAAAGTAAAAATATCGGATTCCGAATTACAATCTTGGAAAAAAGTTTCGGATAATATGTACTTCCCGTTTTCGGAGGAACATAATGTTTACTTGCAACAAGACGGTTTCTTGGACAAAGAATTGGTTCGCGTAGCTGATTTGGACAAAAGCCAAAGACCAATCAATCAAAAATGGTCTTGGGATAGAATTTTACGTTCGCCGTACATCAAACAAGCCGATGTTTTGCAGTGTTTCTATTTCTTCGAAGATCATTTTTCTAAAGAAGAATTGAAAAATAATTTTGAATTTTACGAATCCTTTACGGTTCATGAAAGTTCACTTTCGCCTTGTGTTCACTCGATTCAAGCCGCTTTATTGGACAAAATGGATATGGCCTATACTTTCTATTTGAGAACTTCACGTCTGGATCTTGATGATTACAATAAAGAAGTTGAAGAAGGTTGTCATATTACCTCAATGGCAGGAACTTGGATGAGTATTGTAGAAGGTTTTGGCGGAATGAGAATTAAAGATGATACACTTCATTTTTCTCCAAAAATCCCGAAAGAATGGGAAGGATATTCGTTTAAAATTAATTTCAGAAACCAAATTTTGAAAGTAGCAATCAATCATAATGAAACTACTTTCTCAATTGTTGGCGATAAAGAATTAGCTATCGTTGTAAACGGAAAAGCTGTTGTAGTTACGCCTGAGAATTTAATTACTGTATAAGCAATTGTTAGAACTTGTAGTTTATTCTATCATTTAATTCAAGCCGTAACAAGCAAAATAACAATCCCAATTCACATTGGGATTGTTTATATAAGTATGATTCTTCTTGGAATTATCCAATGCATAATCCGCTTAAAACTGCAGCGCTTTTTTTACAATCCTCATTAAAATTTAATGTAAACAATCTATTTCACCATGAATAAAATTATTTCTTTACCTTTCACAAATAGGAGCTTTCTAAAAAAAATAACCTTATTCCTTTTTTTTATGTCTGTAACGTTACACGCTCAAATCGACAAAGTAGAACCGCCTTTTTGGTATGCAGGAATGCAAAATCCAGAACTGCAGATACTTTTTTACGGCAAAGACATTTCTCAAAACCAAGTCACCGTTTCTAATGGGATAAAAATAACCAACGTAAGAAGAACCGAGAATCCCAACTACATTTTTGTTACAATCGATACTAAAAAAGTTGTGGCCTCTGATTTCGTTTTTACCTTTAAAAGCAAAAACAAAGAAACGTTTACTCAAAAATATTCTTTAAATAAAAGAAAAGAAAATTCTGCGCAACGCAAAAGCTTTGACTCTTCGGATATGATGTATTTATTGATGCCGGACCGCTTTGCCAACGGAAACAGGAATAACGACAGCGAAAATTCGACCCAAGAAAAATATAACAGAGAATTACCGGGCGGAAGACACGGTGGCGACATTGAAGGAATCATAAAAAATCTGGATTATATAGCAGAACTAGGTGCAACAACCATCTGGAGCACGCCTCTATGTGAGGATAACGATGCTAAACATTCCTATCACACATACGGACAATCTGACGTTTATAAAATTGATCCTCGTTTTGGAACCAATGCTGATTATGTTCGCTTGGCTGCCGAAATGCACAAACGAGATATGAAACTGGTGATGGATTATGTGACGAATCACTGGGGAATTGAGCATTGGATGATGAAAGATTTACCTACAAAAGAATGGATTAATCAATTTGAAACTTACACGCAAACTAATCATAAAAGAACGGTTATCCATGACACCAACGCCTCTGAAATTGATAAAAAAGTGGCGATAGATGGTTGGTTCGTTCCATCGATGCCTGATTTAAACTTGCAAAATCCTTTGACTTTAAAATACCTGATTCAAAATGCGATTTGGTGGATTGAATACGCTGATTTGGACGGTTTCAGAGTTGACACCTATAATTATTCCGACCCAAAAGGAATCGCAAAATGGACTAAATCCATTACAGATGAATACCCAAATTTTAATATTGTAGGGGAAGTTTGGATGCAAAGTCAGGCGCAAATGGCGTATTGGCAAAAAGATAGTAAAATTGCTGAAATTCAAAATTACAACTCGTATTTGCCAAGTGTAATGGATTTTACTTTATATGAGGCAACAACCAAAGCTTTCAACGAAGATGAAGAGACTTGGGACAAAGGAATGGTGAAAATTTATGACAATTTTACCAATGATTTTCTGTATCCAAATATCAATAATATGTTGATTTTTGTCGAAAATCACGACACCAATCGCATCAATCAAACCTACGGAAACGACATCAGAAAATACAAGATGACAATAACTTTGATGGCTACCGTTCGTGGAATTCCACAATTGTATTATGGAAGTGAAATAGGAATGGCCGGTGATAAAAACAAAGGCGATGCCGATATTCGTCAAGATTTTCCTGGCGGTTGGGAAGGTGACGAGAACAATGCTTTTGTAAAAGAAGGAAGAACTCCGGGACAAAGTGAGTATTTTGACTTTACTTCCAAATTATTCAATTGGAGAAAAACAAAGGCGGCGGTACATTTTGGAAAAATGACACACTACATTCCGGAGAACAATGTTTACGTTTATTTTAGATACAACAAAGATGAAACAGTGATGGTTTTAATGAACAACAGCAACGAAACAAAATCGGTAAAAACCAATCGTTTCAAAGAAAACATCAAAAACTTTAAAACCGGAAAAGATGTAATTTCTGAACTTACATTTGATGTTACAAACGAAATTATAATAGAGCCAAAATCGGTTTTGATTTTAGAATTGAAATAATTTAAACCATATAAGCAATTTAAGAAAAAATGAGTTTAAAAGAAGAAGAACTAATCTTTAATGAACTTATATAACTTATATGTTTCAAAAAAAACAATCATTTAATACTAAAAAAATGAAAAAATATTCAATCCCACTTTTACTATTAACCATGACAATTATAAGTAGTTGCTCCAGTACAAAAACGGTTGCTGAGAGTAACAAAACACCTTTCGTTTGGGAAGGAGCGAATGTTTATTTCCTGATGACAGACCGTTTTAATAATGGTGACACTTCGAATGATATAAACTTCAACAGAACCAAAACTACGGGAAAACTTCGTGGTTTTGAAGGTGGCGATATCAAAGGGATTTCTCAAAAAATTGACGAAGGTTATTTTGATAAATTAGGCATCAATGCCATTTGGTTCACACCAGTAGTGGAACAAATTCACGATGGCGTTGACGAAGGAACCGGTTTAAGTTATGGCTTTCATGGCTATTGGGCCAAAGACTGGACCAACTTAGATCCTAACTTTGGAACCAAAGAAGACTTGGCTGCGTTAGTTCACAAAGCACATGCACACGGCATCCGAATTATTCTTGATGGTGTAATCAACCATACAGGACCTGTAACTGCTAAAGATACGGTTTGGCCAAATGACTGGGTGAGAACAGGACCAACCTGCGATTATAAATCGTTCGAAAACACAACAGCTTGCACACTCGTAGCTAATCTTCCGGATATAAAAACTGAGAGCAATCAAGCTGTGGCTTTACCTACTTTTTTAATCGAAAAATGGAAAAAAGAAGGGCGTTACGAACAAGAAATGAAAGAACTGGATATGTTTTTTGCTCGCACGGGATATCCAAGAGCGCCAAAATATTACATCATCAAATGGTTGACGGATTATATTGCTGATTACGGAATTGACGGTTACAGAGGCGACACAGTAAAACATACCGACGAAACCGTATGGGCAGACTTTAAAACCCAATGTGATTACGCTTTTGAAACTTGGAAGAAAAACAACCCAACAAAAGTGTTAGATAACAATTCCTTTTACACCATTGCTGAAGTCTATAATTATGGCATCAGTGGCGGACAAGATTTTGATTTTGGAGACAAAAAAATAAACTATTTTAAAAATGGTTTTAACAACATGATCAATTTCGAATTCAAATGGGATTCCCAGAAAGACTATGAATTTATATTCTCCAAATATTCAAACAAGCTGAACAATGACTTGAAAGGATATAGTGTTTTGAACTATTTGTCTTCGCATGATGACGGCGGACCATTTGATGCAAATCGTACCAAAACTATAGAAAGCGGAACAAAATTATTACTCAGTCCCGGACTTTCTCAAGTATATTATGGTGATGAAAGTGCTCGTTCGCTAGTTATCGAAGGAACAAAAGGCGATGCTACCTTGCGTTCGTTTATGAATTGGGAAGCTATCAAATCAAATCCTGAAACACAAAAAACGTTGTTGCATTGGCAAAAATTGGGTCAATTCAGAAAAAATCATCCTTCGGTTGGAGCAGGAATTCACAAACAAATTTCGGCTCAACCATATACTTTTTCTAGAACTTTTTCTAAAGGAGATTATTCGGATGCAGTGGTGGTAGGATTGGATTTAGCAATTGGCACCAAAGAACTTTCAGTAAGTTCTATTTTCGCAGATGGCACCTTATTAAAAGATTCGTATTCAGGTAAAGAAGTACTTGTTGTAAATGGAAAAGTGACAATCAATTCAGAATTTGACATTGTTTTATTGGAATTGAAAAAATAATTTTCAAAATAATTTTCAAAATAATTTAATCCAAACGCCTTTAGAAATAAAGGCGTTTTTTTTATGTTTACCTTTACCAAAAAATAAAAGACAATGCTCAAAATTGGACATCGTGGCGCAAAAGGATATGAACCAGAGAACACCTTTGTTTCATTCCAAAAAGCATTAGATATGCAAGTGGACGGCATTGAACTTGACGTGCATTTGAGTGCTGATGGCGAAATAATCGTTATTCACGACGAAACTATTGACCGAACGACCAATGGAAAAGGTTTTGTAAATACATTATCTTTGCGCGAATTGAAAACTTTTCGAATAGATGGAAAATATGACCCGAGGCATTTAGCCGAACTGGCGCAGCAAATTCCAACTCTGAAGGAGGTTTTTGATTTGGTAAACCAAGATTGTTTTATCAATATTGAACTCAAAAGTCATGAAGCAACTGATAAAGTAGTTTCACTTATTGAAAAATACGTCGCTAAAAAAGACTGGAAATACGACCGATTTTTAGTTTCCAGTTTTGATTGGAATGCACTGCAGCAAGTGGCTTTTTTAAATGATAAAATTCCCATTGGCGTTTTAACGGAAACCGATTTAGACTTGGCTTTGGCTTTCGCCAAATTCATTCAGGCAAAATCCATTCATCCGCATTTTCATTTATTGACAAAAGAAAACACGGCACAAATGCAGGAAAAAGGATTGCAGGTTTTTCCTTGGACCATCAATGAATTAGAAGACATTCAAAAAATAAAAACATTCAACGTAAACGGAATCATCACCGATTTCCCAAATAGAATATGAACCAGAATATTTTAATTTAATATTATATCCTCAACAAAATATTTTCTTTTAAACCATTAAGTAATTTAAGTCAATTAAGTAACGAGATAAATAATTCAGTTTATGACAAAAAAAGAGATAACACAATTATCCTATGAAATTATTGGTTACGCAATAAAAGTTCATAAAAAACTAGGACCCGGTTTATTAGAAAAAATTTATGAAGAATGCTTGAAATATGAGTTAGAAAAAAATGGGTATAATGTGAAGCAACAATTTAATGTCGCAATAGATTACTATGATTTAGAACTTGCCAATCCATTACGATTAGATTTATTAATAAATGATTGTATTATTGTTGAGTTGAAAACGGTTGAAAAATTTCACCCAATTGATGAAGCTAAACTACTAACTTACATGAAACTATTAAGTATTCCACAAGGGCTACTCATCAATTTTAATACTCTCAATATAACAAAATCATGCAAACCTTTAATTAACGAATATTTTTCTCGGCTTGCTGATGATTAAACTTAAAAATCTTAACTCTCTTAATGGTTAAAAAATGAATCAGAATTTCGATATAATAATAGTAGGCGGTGGCGCAGCAGGTTTTTTTACAGCGATTAATATTGTGGAGAAAAATCCAAAACTGAAAGTCGCGATTTTAGAACGCGGTGCAGAAGTATTGCAAAAAGTTCGAATTTCCGGTGGCGGAAGATGCAACGTGACGCACGCTTGTTTTGAACCTAACGAATTAGTGAAATTTTACCCGCGTGGCGAAAAAGAATTACGTGGTCCTTTTCATCAGTTTTGCTCTGGCGACACGATTGAATGGTTTGAGAAACATGGCGTAGAATTAAAAATTGAAGCGGACGGACGCATGTTTCCCGTTTCGAATTCATCTCAAACGATTATTGATTGTTTCCTGAAAGCAACACAAAAACTGGGAATTGCAGTATTTACGGGACAAAGCGTACAATCTATTTTCAAGAAAGAAAATGAGTGGAAAATCGAAACGCAAACCGAAAATTATCTTGTAGAAAAGCTAATTTTAGCCACAGGAAGCAATCCTAAAGTATGGGAAATGTTACAGAATTTTGGCCATGCTGTTGTCAGCCCGGTTCCTTCCCTATTCACTTTCAACATCAAAGATTCCAGAATAAAAGAATTACCCGGAGTTGCGGCTCAAGTAACCGTAAAAGTAAAAGACACTAAACTCACATCAACTGGACCTTTGTTAATTACGCATTGGGGAATGAGTGGTCCAGCGATTTTGAAACTCTCCGCTTGGGGTGCCCGAATCTTGCATGACAAAAATTATCAGTTCACCATTTTCGTGAACTGGTTGAATGATGCTGACAAAGAAGATGTCGAGAAAAAACTAAAAGAATTAAAAAAGGAACACGCAAAAAAATCAGTTTCTAAGAAATCACCATTCGAAATCACCAATAGACTTTGGGAAAGTTTGGTTCTCGCTTCAGGAATTGAAGTGGAGACGAAATGGGCTGATTTATCTAAAATACAATTGCAAAACTTAGCGAATCAATTGACACACGGAACTTTTCAAGTCAATGGAAAAAGTACCTTTAAGGAAGAGTTTGTAACTGCTGGTGGAATCGATTTAAAAGAAATCAACTTCAAAACCATGGAAAGTAAGCTTCATGAAAACCTTTATTTTGCTGGAGAAATCGTAAATATTGATGCTATTACAGGCGGTTTCAATTTTCAAAATGCTTGGACGAGTGGGTTTATTGTGGCAAGTGCGATATAAAACCAAAGTCATTACAGTTCAATACTTTAATTAAGATAAATTTAGTTTTAGCTTAACAAGACTTTACCATTCTGTTTTCATTTTCATGAAACGATTTGAATATTTTTGTAATCAAATAACTACGAATGATTAAAAACTACTTTTTTGCTTTCTTACTATTATTTGTACTTCAATCTGGTTTCTCACAAACTGAAAAATTAATCAACGGGAAAGTTTTACACGAACAATTTCCTGTGGAAAAAGTTGAGGTTGCTAATTTTAGTTCTAAAAAAGTCGCAGTTACAAACGCTGCTGGTGAATTTTCTATTATGGCAAAAGCGGGTGACGAACTCATTTTTATTTCAAAAAATCATGACATCAAAAAAATTGTTTTAGATCAAAAGACCATTGATAAAAACAACCTTCTTATTTCATTAATACTTAAACCGGAAGAATTAGAAGAAGTATTAATTACAAAAATGCCGTCAATAAAATTAAGCACAGATAAAGCCTACGAACAGGGAAAACTTGACCAATTAGCCGTAGAAAAGTCTGCAAGAAGCTTAAAAACGGGCGTTTACAATGGTAGTATTGAAAACGGCATGGATTTAATGCGGATTGGCGGAATGATTTTAAAGTTGTTCATCAAAGAAAAAGAAGTCGTTAAAGGAACTCCTCAAATTGAATTCAAACAATTGGCAAGAAACAGCTGTGACGAAAAATTTTATCATCAAACTTTAAAATTAAATCCTGACCAAATAGAGCTTTTCCTAGAATTTTGCGATGCGGACCCAAAATCAAAAACAGTAGCCGAAAGCAACAATGTATTGACTGTAATGGATTTTTTGCTTGCGAAAAATATTAAATTTAAAAGACTTTAAACAGAATTTTATCTATTCAACCACCAGATACTTCCATTCAAAACCGCTGCAAAACTTACCCACGCTAAGTACGGAATGAATAAATAACCCGCAATTTTATTGATTTTAGAAAACTGAATGTACGTTTCAAAAATCATCAACCACAATACAATAATTTCTAATCCGGCTAACATCGGGTTGTGCAATCCAAAGAATAAATACGACCACAAAGCATTTAGTGCCAATTGTATTGCAAAGAAAATCAACGCTTTTTTTACGGCTTCTTTTTCTACTTCTATTCGGTCCCAAACTAAACCTGCGGCAACACCCATCATTACGTACAACATACTCCAAACTGGCGCAAATATCCAATTGGGCGGATTAAAACTTGGTTTTATCAAAGTGGGATACCAAGTAGTAATAGCAGAACGAGTAACCGTTCCAGAGAAATATCCAATCGCAAGACACGTAACAACAACAGCCAATATTCGGGTGATTTTATTCATTTTTATAATTTTTAAAATGTACTATTTTCTTGAAACATATAAGCCATTTAAGAAACAATAAGTGTATTAATTATCTCGTAAACTTTATATTTCTCACAATTACGGAATTAAGAAAAATTAAGCTCAGTACCTAATGAAGCTTAATTCCTCAATGGTTAAAAAATCCTTGGTGGACTTATATGATTATTTTTATTGTCCAAATTTACTTAAATCTTTCTAACGATTAACCATCTAATCGAATAAACAAATAACGCAAAAAAAGTATCTTTGCGTAAATTTTTCATTTTATGATTTCAATAAACGATTTTATTCCATCAAAATATACGCATTCAGTTGAAAACGGAAATTTTCAATGGAGCGCGCCCAGCAACATTGCCCTTGTAAAATATTGGGGAAAAAAAGACAATCAAATTCCAGCGAATCCTTCGGTGAGTTTTACGTTGAATAATTGTAAAACGATTACCAAATTGGCTTTCGCCAAAAAAGACATTTCGACTGCGCTCAATGTGACGGATAATAATTTCTCTTTTGATTTACTTTTTGAAGGACAACCAAAAGAAGATTTCAAGCCGAAAATCCAAAAATTCTTGGAGCGAATTGAAATCTATTTGCCGTTTTTAAAAGACTATCATTTTACAATTGATACCGAAAATACTTTTCCGCATAGTTCCGGAATTGCTTCATCGGCATCTGGAATGGCTGCTTTGGCGATGAACTTAATGAGTTTAGAAAAAGTGTTAAATCCTGAAATGACTGAGGAATATTTCTATCAAAAAGCGTCGTTATTAGCACGTTTGGGTTCTGGAAGCGCTTGCAGAAGTGTAAAAGGCCAAGTAGTGGTTTGGGGTAAACATGCAAATATCTCCGGAAGCTCTGATTTATTTGGAGTTGAATTTCCAAATGCTATTCATGCCAATTTCAAGAATTTTCAAGACACCATTTTACTGGTTGATAAAGGAGAAAAACAAGTTTCAAGTACCGTGGGACATGATTTAATGCACAACCATCCTTTTGCCGAAAGGCGATTTGCACAAGCGCATGAAAATTTAGACCAACTGATTTCAATTTTTGAAAACGGTAATCTGGACGAGTTCATCAAAATTGTAGAGAGTGAAGCCTTGACGTTGCATGCCATGATGATGACCTCAATGCCGTATTTTATATTAATGAAACCAAACACTTTGGAGATTATAAATGCGATTTGGAAATTCAGAAATGAGACTAAAATTCCGGTTTGTTTCACGCTGGATGCCGGTGCAAATGTGCATGTTTTATATCCGGAAAATGTTGCCGAAAAAGTTTTACAATTTATTAAGAACGAATTAGTTGGCTATTGCCAAAATGGTCAGTACATTTGTGACGAAATTGGAAATGGTGCTGTGATGATTTAATGTCTTTATTTTTCCCTATCTTTATTTTTTAAAGAGCTGAAATTATGGATATTCAATCAGAGAAATTAGAATTGATTAAGTTATTGTTAGAAACGAACGACAACGCTATAATCGAGGCTGTAAAAAATATTTTCAAAGCACAAAAAAAAGACGTTTGGAAAGATTTATCTCCTGAACAACAAGAAGAAATTGATCTAGGAATCTTAGAAGCAAATCGCGGAGACCAAGTTGATTTATAAAAATTATTATACAAATACCTAATTATCAACCCCAAATTGTTAATTTAAAACATCATATGAAAGGACCTTTGTTTTACTCAAAAATATTACTCTTTGGAGAATACGGAATTATTCGTGACTCAAAAGGGCTTTCAATTCCTTATAATTTTTACAACGGAGCACTTAAAAAAGAAGAAAATCCATCTGAAGAAGCGATTAAATCAAACGGTCACTTGAAACGATTTGTAACGTATTTAGAAACGTTACAAAACGAGCAGCCAGATTTAGTAACTTTTGATTTAGACTCATTGAAAAATGATGTAGAAACTGGAATGTATTTTGATTCCAGTATTCCTCAAGGGTATGGTGTAGGCAGCAGTGGCGCACTTGTAGCCGCCATTTATGATAAATACGCACACAACAAAATCACGGTTCTAGAGAACTTAACTCGTGAAAAATTATTGCAATTAAAAAATATATTTTCTCAAATGGAGAGTTTTTTCCACGGAAAAAGTTCTGGTTTAGATCCATTAAACAGCTATTTGAGTATCCCGATTTTGATTAATTCGAAAGATAATATTGAAGCAACCGGAATTCCAACACAAAGTTTTGACGGAAAAGGTGCTGTCTTTTTATTAGATTCAGGAATTGTAGGCGAAACGGCTCCGATGGTAAACATTTTCATGGAAAGCTTAAAAGATAAAGGTTTCCGTGCGATGTTGAAAAATCAATTTGTAAAATATACGGATGCTTGTGTAGAAAATTTCCTTGGCGGAGACATGAAATCATTGTTCATGAATACCAAGAAATTATCTAAAGTAGTTTTGAATAACTTCAAACCAATGATACCGGAACAATTTCACGGAATTTGGCAGCAAGGAATTGACAGCAACGATTATTATTTAAAATTATGCGGTTCCGGTGGTGGCGGTTACATCTTAGGTTTTACCGAAGATTTAGAAAAAGCCAAAGCGTCGCTAAAAGATTATAAACTAGAAGTAGTATATCAGTTTTAGACATCCTCTACTCGACCCTCTCCCAAGGAGAGGGAGATTTAATCCTAAAATAGTTTCCTTATTATTGGGAACATATTCTTAAATAAATATAAATGTTAAGCAGGCAGCACAAACTTCTCCTAATGAAAATTGCAAGTTTGTTCTCTGTGGTTAGAGGCTATAACATTCCCGTCATTATTTTGGCCCAATACCTTTCGGCTATATTTATTTTGGCTCCGGAAAAAAGAGCGCTTGATATTTTATTGGACTTCAATTTATTTATTCTGGTTTTTGCATCTTCCCTTACGATTGCTTCAGGATATATCATCAACAACTTTTATGACAGCCAGAAGGATTTAATCAATCGGCCTAACAAGTCGATGTTGGATCGATTGGTAAGTCAAAAGACTAAACTAAACGTCTATTTTACACTCAACTTTATTGTTGCTTTAATGGCTTTGTTTGTTTCCTGGCGTGTGTTTTTATTCTTTTCAGGATATATATTTTTCATCTGGTTTTATTCCCACAAAATAAAAAAACACCCAATAATAGGAAACCTAATGGCTGCATTATTAGCTGTTTTACCTTTTTTTGCTATACTGCTGTATTTTTACACTCGGATTCCATTTGAAGAAATTGAAAATTACAGAAGACAATTAGGCGTTATTTTTTCGCATGCCAGTTTTTTGTTTTTATTACTGTTGATTCGAGAAATGATTAAGGATTTAGAAAACCTAAAAGGGGATTTAGTCAATGATTATAAAACGATTCCTATTGTTTATGGTGAGGAAGTATCAAAGAAAACCATCACGGTATTAACCATTCTGACTGTTTTACCCGTTTACGCTTTGATTGATATTTATGATGTGGGTTATATGGATATTTATTTTTACTGTTGCCTCATCGTTTTGATATTTTTCCTGTTATACTTATGGAAATCAAATGCGAAACCACAGTTTTTACTACTTCACAATGTATTGAAATTCCTTATTGTTGCCGGTGTACTTTGCATTGTCTTGATTAATCCAAGTGTTTTATGGCATGGAAAAAAATTGTTGATGGTTTAATGTTGCCTTTTTCCAAATTGTAAAAAGGATAAAAAACCATTCTCGAAATTCTCCTATATTCCCCGATTAGCATAGCCCCGATAGTAGCGGAAATCCTTTTATTTTTTTCTTTAAAAAATAAAAGATTGAAACGATAGCGGGAAATAGCTCCAAAAAAACCACACTAAAATATATTAATTGACTTATTAACTAGACAGTTAGCGTTTTTATAATTGGTGGTTATTGATTGTCAAGTATATAAATAGTATCTTTGCACAAATTATTGGAATATTATGAATAACAAGGAAGGCAATAATAAGAAAAGTGGTCCAAGAGCACCTAGCTCAAGACCAAGTTCGAATAAGCCAAAACCTGCCATGCAGAAGCGCGCTCAAGGGCCGAAAAAAGTTAAAGTAAATACTAAAGTTGCCGATATCGCTACTGATAAAGTAGAGAAAAAACCAAATCAAGCACCAAAGAGACCGAAAGTAAAAGACGAAATTCGTTTGAATAAATACATTGCTAATTCTGGTGCGTGCTCGCGTCGTGATGCGGATATTTATATTCAATCTGGGACGGTAAAAGTAAACGGAATTCCTGTTACTGAAATGGGATACATGGTAAAACCAGGTGATGTTGTGAATTTTGACGGGGCTACTTTGACACCGGAGAAAAAAGTATACATCTTACTGAACAAACCTAAAAACTTTACCACTGCGATGGACGAAGGTCAGGAATATCGTAATGTATTAGAATTAGTAAAAGGTTCTACGACTGCAAAAATTGGTGCAGTGGGAAGAATGGACAAGAATACAACTGGTTTATTATTGTTCACGAATGACACGGATATGATTCGTAAATTTACCTTACCAAGTCAAAAATCATCTAAAATTTACCAAGTTTCATTGGATAAAAACTTGAAATTTGAGGATTTAGAAAAAATAAACAAAGGGTTGACTCTTGACGGACACCGCGTTTTTGTGGAAGATGTAAGTTACATTGACGGAGAAGCGAAAAGTGAAATTGGATTACAATTGCGTTCAGCTAACGTAAAAGTAGTTCGTTCTATTTTTGAACACTTTAGTTATGATGTATTGCGTATTGACAGAGTTTCTTTTGCTGGTTTGACCAAAAAGAATTTGCCAAGAGGAAACTGGAGATTGCTTACTGACCAAGAAATTATCAATTTGAAGAACGTTTAATATTTCTTTGAAATTATACAATGAAATCCCTTCCGTTCATATGGAATGGGATTTTTTTAATTAAAAATTCAATCCTAAATAAGTATGACACCAGAAAAATTACAATCAATTGCTTTTAAATGGTTTGAAACTTTCAATAATAAAGAATTAGAAAAATTATTGTCTTTATATGATGAAGATGCGGTACATTTTAGTCCAAAACTAAAAATGTACAAACCGGAAAGTAACGGTTTTGTTACCGGTAAAGAAGCCTTGCGAGAATGGTGGAAAGATGCTTTTGAGCGTTTACCAAGCTTAAATTACAAAGTAAAATCGCTTACTGCCAATGGAGACCGCGTTTTTATGGAATACATAAGAACGGTTACTGGCGAGGAAGATTTGCTTGTAGCGGAAGTATTGGACATCAGAGAAGACAAAATAATTGCTTCTAGAGTGTATCACGGATAAAAAAACCGATTTTGATTAGAAACAAAAAACCCTACGACAATTTATTTATGTCGTAGGGTTTTTATTTTAAAAGAAAATTATAGTTATCCCTTCACTTTTTTAAGCGGTTCTGCCTTTTTGTCCAGACCACGTTTTCTCAACAGCGGTTCGATACTTGGCTCGGCACCACGGAAACGTTTGTACAAAACCATAGGATCTTCGGTCCCTCCTTTTTCCAAAACATTCTCACGGAATAATTTGGCTTTTTCAGGATTAAACAAACTAGTTGTTTTGAACGCTTCAAAAGCATCCGTATCTAAAACACCTGACCAGATGTAGCTGTAATATCCAGAAGAATAACCTCCTGAGAATATATGGCTGAAATATGTGCTGCGGTATCTTGGAATAATAGAAGAAATTAAACCAATTTTTGTCATTGCTGCTTTTTCGAAAGCATTTGCATCAACAGTAATGTCTTTGGTTTGAGAATGGTATTCTAAATCCAATAAAGACGCAGCAAGATATTCTGTTGTGGTAAAACCTTGGTCAAAAGTACCTGCTTTTTTCAATTTATTCACTAGCGTTTCTGGAATCACTTCGCCAGTTTTATAATGCTTTGCATACATTTTTAAAACTTCTGGTTCAGCCGCCCAATTCTCCATAATTTGAGAAGGAAGTTCTACGAAATCTCTTGGAACACTTGTTCCTGCTAAACTTTTATACGTCACATTTGACAATAACCCGTGTAGGGAATGTCCAAATTCATGAAAGAAAGTCGTCACTTCGTCAAAAGTCAAAAGTGCAGGAGCATTTGCTGATGGTTTTGTAAAATTACAAACGATAGAAACTACTGGAGCAACACGTTTACCATCTACCGTTTTTTGATTTCTGTACGAGGTCATCCAAGCACCGCCACGTTTCGATTCACGCGGATGAAAATCCATGTACAAAACACCAAGATGTGTACCATCTTTTTCTAAAACCTCCCAAACGGTTGCGTCTTCGTGGTATTTTGGAACATTAGTCAACTCTTTGAATTGAATTCCGTATAACTTTTCAGTTACTTGAAAAACACCTTTTCGAACATTATCTAAACTGAAATACGGTTTCAATTCTTCTTCGTCTAAATCAAAACGTTCTTTTCTGATTTTTTCTGTATAATATCTCCAGTCATACGGTTGTACCGCACCTTTAATTCCTTCTTTAGCCATCATTTTCTGAATATCTGCGGCTTCCGTTTTAGCTATTTCCAAAGCTGGTTTCCACAAATCATTCAACAGCTTGTTTACATTCTCCGGTGTTTTAGCCATCGTTTCTTCCAAAACATAATTCGAATGCGATTTAAAGCCTAACAATCTCGCTTTTTGTCCACGAAGATTTGCTAAATCCACTGCATTCTTCTTATTATCAAAAGCATCATCATGGTTGCCTCTGGTTTGGTACGCATTCCAAATTTGCTTGCGCAATTCTCTATTAGAACTGTATTGCAAAAACGGCATCACGCTGGAGTTAGAAAGCGTGAAAACCCATTTTCCCTCTTTGCCTTTTGCTTTAGCATCAACTGCGGCAGCATCAATTAATCCTTGTGGCAATCCGGCTAAATCTTTTTTATTATCAATAACCAACTCGTATGAATTGGTCTCCGCCAAAATATTCTGACCGTATTTTAAACTGGTTAATGAAAGGTCTCCGTTTATTTTTCGCAATATTTCTTTATCAGCATTTGATAAATTGGCTCCGCTTCGAACGAAATCTTTGTACGCATTATCTAAAATTTTAGCTTGTTCTAAATTTAAGCCTAATGTTTCTTTTTTGTCCCAAAGTGTTTTTACTCTTGCAAATAATTTTTCGTTCAAGTAGATATTATCTCGGTGTGCCGATAGATTTGGCGCCATTTCTTTGGCAATGTTTTGAATCTCTTTATTGGTATTCGCCGAATTCAAATTAGAAAAAACCGTATTCACATTCGACAATAATTCTCCGGCATTTTCCATGGCAAGAATCGTATTCTCGAAAGTAGCCGGTTGCGTATTATTTGCAATAGCATTAATCTCCGCTTGATGTTTACTGATTCCTTCTAAAATAGCGGGTTTAAAATGTTCATTTTTAATTTTGTCGAAAGGCGGCACGTTAAACGGCGTGTCGTAAGCTTGAAAAAATGGATTCATAGTTGTGTTTTCTTTTTTTTCTTGTGCTTCAATTGTTAGCATATTTCCAATGACTAACAAAATGAAAAAGGATTTTTTTCTCATTTAGGTGTGATTAATTAGAATAGTAAATTTAGCCGAAATCTATTTAAAACAAGAACTACAACGGCGCCTTAACTAAATTTTATGACAACCAAAAACACTTTTATAAACGAAAAATTATTCTGACATTATAAATTGAAAAAAAATCAATAAATTAGCTCAATCTATTACCAAATATACATTATGAGAAAAATAACCACTATTTTACTTTCCGTAACCACATCATTATTGCTGGTTAACTGTAAATCCGAAGATAAAAAACAAGACTTCAGCAGTCTGACGAAAAATTATTTTGACGACAAAAATGCCATGAGTCCATTGGATGCGACTCAAAGTGGTCAAAATCAATACAACGATCAGCTGCAGTTTGAAATGACAGACAGTTTCAGAAAATCGCAAGCCGCTTTCTTTGACAAGTACCAATCTGCTCTGAAAAATATCACCGTCGAAGATTTATCAGAAGAAGAAAGAAACAGTTACGAAATCATCAAATGGGAAGTTGAGATTGGTAAGGACTTATTGAAACAACCTACAAATTTGCTTCCAGTTCACCAGTTTTGGGGAACGCATCTGACTATGGGGCAATTTGCAGGAGGAACCGGAGCACAACCTTTTAAAACAGAAAAAGACTATACTAATTTCCTAAAAAGAATGGATAAGTATGCTGTTTGGATTGATTCAGCGATTGTCTACATGAAAAAAGGACTTGCAAAAGGTGTTGTGTTACCAAAATCTTTAACGGTAAAACTGATTCCACAATTTGCAGAAATGGCTACGCCAAATATTGAAGACAATCTATTTTACTCTTCAATAAAACTAATGCCTGCTTCTTTCCCTGACAGCATAAAAGAAGATTTAACAGCAAAATACACAGCGACCATCAATACCAAACTGATTCCGCAATACAAGAAAATGGCTGATTTCCTGAATAAAGAATATCTTCCTGCTTCCAGAGCAACCAGCGGAATAGGAAGTTTGCCTTTTGGAAAAGAGTTATATGCCACATATGTAAAACAATGGACTACTACCGAAATGACTCCCGAGCAAATTCATGAATTGGGATTGAAAGAAGTAGCCCGATTGAATGCCGAAATGGAAAAGGTAAAAAACCAAGTAGGTTTCAAAGGCACATTATTAGAATTCTTTGGGGAAGTTAGAAATAAAAAGGAGTTAAAACCTTTCACCAAACCGGAAGAAGTGATTGCTAATTTTCAAAGCATTTACACACGCATCAAACCAAATGTAGATAAATTATTTGCGCTGCAACCGAAAACAAAATTCGAAATCAGACGAACAGAAGCTTTTAGAGAAAAAACAGCCAGTGCTGAGTACAATCAAGGAACTGCTGACGGCACGCGTCCCGGTATTTTCTATGTTCCAATTCCCGATGTAGCCAATTATAATATGTATGGTGATGAAGATTTGTTTTTGCATGAAGCCATTCCGGGACATCACTTTCAAATCTCTTTGCAACAAGAAAACGAAAGTCTTCCTGATTTCAGAAAATTCAATTGGTTTGGCGCTTATGGCGAAGGTTGGGCTTTATATACGGAAAGTTTAGGAAAAGAACTTGGATTGTATCAAGATCCGTATCAGTATTTTGGAATGCTAGGCAATGAAATGCACCGTGCGGTTCGATTAGTTGTTGACACCGGATTACATTCCAAGGACTGGACTAGAGAGCAAGCTATTAAATATTCGTTAGCAAATGAAGCCGAAAGCGAAGCGAGCATTATTCCTGAAATTGAGCGTTATATGGCGATTCCGGGACAAGCTTTGTCATATAAGATTGGCCAGCTGAAAATAATGGAGCTACGCAAAAAAGCGGAAACTAAAATGGGTGCTAAATTTGATATTAAAAAATTCCATGAAAAAGTATTGGAATCCGGAGTAATGCCATTGGCATTATTGGAAAAGAAAATTAATGCTTGGATAGAAAACAAGTAATTTTAAGGTATAGGTATAAAAAAAGCTTCTCAAATTGAGAAGCTTTTTTTTGTGCGGATAATAGGACTCGAACCTACACGCCTTGCGGCACCAGATCCTAAGTCTGGCATGTCTACCAATTTCACCATATCCGCGCAATTGTGGGTGCAAAGATACACTTAACTTCCAATTTTCAAAACAATTTTGATAAAAATTATTCATACTCTTTTTTGTACTTTTGAAATATAAACAAAATTCAAATAATGGAAAATATTAAAGCATACGTTCAAGAACACAAAGACCGCTTTATCAACGAGTTAATCGAATTATTAAAAATCCCATCCGTAAGTGCCGACACCGCTTATTCGCACGATGTTTTTGAAACAGCTGATGCCGTAAAAGCCAGTTTAGAAAAAGCAGGATGTGATTTTGTTGAAATTTGTGATACTCCGGGTTATCCAATCGTATATGGTGAAAAAATTATAGACCCAACATTACCCACCGTTTTAGTTTACGGACATTATGATGTGCAACCACCAGATCCAATCGAATTATGGACTTCTCCACCCTTTGAACCCGTAATCAAGAAAACCGAAATTCATCCCGAAGGTGCCATTTTTGCCCGTGGATCCTGTGATGACAAAGGCCAAATGTACATGCACGTAAAAGCATTAGAATATATGGTTCAATCCAATACTTTACCTTGCAACGTGAAATTCATGATTGAAGGTGAAGAGGAAATTGGCTCTAAAAGTTTAAGCTGGTTCGTAGAACGCAATCAGGAAAAACTAAAAAATGATGTGATTTTAATTTCGGATACTGGAATGATCTCTAATCAGCAGCCATCAATTACAACAGGTTTGCGTGGCTTAAGCTATGTAGAAGTTGAAGTTACTGGACCAAACCGTGACTTACATTCTGGATTGTACGGAGGTGCCGTTGCCAATCCAATCAATGTGTTGGCTAAAATGATTGCTTCGCTTCATGATGAAAACAACCACATTACCATTCCCGGTTTCTATGATAATGTAGAAGAATTATCCTTAGAAGAAAGAGCTGAAATGGCTAAAGCGCCTTTCAATTTAGACAATTATAAAAAAGCACTAGACCTTAATGACGTTTATGGCGAAAAAGGCTATGTAACTAATGAAAGAAATTCCATTCGTCCTACACTGGATGTAAACGGAATCTGGGGTGGTTACACCGGTGAAGGCGCCAAAACAGTAATTGCCAGCAAAGCTTTCGCTAAAATCTCGATGCGTTTGGTACCCAATCAAGATTGGGAGCAAATCACCGAATTGTTTACCAAACATTTCACCAGCCTTGCTCCTGCCGGCGTTACCGTAAAAGTAAAACCGCATCATGGCGGACAAGGTTACGTAACCCCAATAGACAGCATTGGCTACAAAGCCGCAAACATGGCGTATACGGAAACCTTTGGCGTTCCCGCAATTCCGGTGCGTTCCGGAGGAAGTATTCCTATTGTTGCCTTATTCGAAAAAGAGCTAAAAAGTAAGACTATCCTAATGGGATTTGGTCTGGACAGCGATGCCATTCACTCGCCAAACGAACACTTCGGGATCTTCAATTACCTAAAAGGAATTGAAACCATTCCGTTGTTTTACAAATATTTTGTGGAGTTATCAAAATAAATCCCTTTCATCAAATACTAAATCCGCTCTACACAGGGCGGATTTTTTTTTGGGCGTTTCCCGCTGAAAATAGCGGGTCAGGCTGTCCGTTCTCAATCTTTTTATTTTTTAAAACAAAAAAATAAAAAGGATTTCCACTCCCATCCTTAACGCAAACCGCTGACTATCAAAATATTTTTCTTTAAAATTTGTTTATGTTATTTTTTATTCTACATTTGTAGAGCAATGTTTTAACATGTAGAGTATGAAAGTCCAAAATCAATATAAAATTATCATCCTTTTAATATGTATAAGCCTAACCAGCTGCAAAATTAATCAAACCAAAAACGGATTAAAAACAGGCAAATGGATTCAGAAGGAAAAATTCATGAACACCGAATCTGTCGCAACAGGAAGATACAAAAAAGGAGATAAAACAGGAACTTGGAAAGAATTTATGAGCGATCGACTACTTTCAAAAGAAAAGTATAAAAAAAATAGTTGCCACGTTATCAAATATCACAATACTGGAAAAATTCAACAAATAGGATTTTCAAAAAAACATGTAATCGAATCAAAAATAGAATGGCTGCCTACAGGAGAATGGACATTTTATGACTCCGAAGGGGTTTTACTAGGAACCAAAATCTATGAAAAAGGAATACCTGTTCAAGAAATTCACACCAAATAAAAAATAAACATGCAACAACTAACGAACGCTGAAGAACAAGTAATGGAACACCTTTGGAAACTCGAGAAAGCCTTTATGAAAGACTTGCTTGAAGCCTACCCAAAACCAAAACCCGCAACCACAACCATCGCTACTTTATTAAAAAGAATGATCGACAAACAATTTGTAGCCTACAATGAATTTGGGAACTCTCGTGA
The DNA here is from genome assembly GCF_003312425.1 of Flavobacterium psychrolimnae. Classification (GTDB taxonomy): domain Bacteria; phylum Bacteroidota; class Bacteroidia; order Flavobacteriales; family Flavobacteriaceae; genus Flavobacterium; species Flavobacterium psychrolimnae. The sequence goes on from NZ_QNUX01000016.1 coordinate 103,896, forward strand.
ATATTATCCTTTGGTCAAGAAAACCGACTATTTCTCGAAACACGTCAACGGATTGATTAGTAATTTCTTCAACAATTCCGCATCACAATTCGCCTCTTTCTTTACCACCGAAACCAATTTGTCTCAAACGGAACTGGAAGAACTCAAGAAAATAATCGATAGTGAAATTTTAAAAAAGAAAAAATGAGCGACTTTCTAATCAAATCGACAATTACTTTATGCGTATTACTGGCAGTGTATTATTTGTTTTTGGAAAAAGAAAAAATACACGTTTTCAATAGGTTTTATTTGTTGTTCAGTCTTGTTTTCTCGATGGTGATTCCATTTATAACTATTGAAGTAATTCAGGAAATAGCACAACCTACAGTTACACCCGGAAATATCCAAATACTACAAGGAAGCCCTATAATCATGGAGGAAACAAATTATCTGGCGATAGGATTATGGAGTTTGTATGCTGTAGTAACACTCGTTTTGGCGATACGCTTTTTCAGTAATATCATCAAGATTTCATCTAAAATGAAGTCGAATACACCTATTGACTATAAGAATGCCAAATTGATTTTGGTAACCGAAAAAACGTTACCGCATACTTTCCTGAATGCAATTTTCATCAACGAATCGGAATACAACAACCGTCAAATTGAAGCGGAACTGTACACACACGAATTGACACATGTAACCCAAAAACACACTTTGGATATTTTATTCATCGAACTATTAAAAACCGTATTTTGGTTCAATCCTGTTTTTATTTTTTACAAAAAAGCAATACAACTCAACCACGAATTTCTTGCTGATGAGAAAGTAGTGACCTCCTATAACAATGTTCCGTTCTACCAATCTTTGTTACTCTCAAAGACAAGCTCGAACCCAACTTTTTACTTGGCCAGTAATTTGAACTATTTAATAACTAAAAAACGATTACTTATGATGACGAAAACCACATCAAAAACAGAAGCTTTATTAAAAAAAGTAATACTCATGCCAATAGTAGCTACACTATTATTTTTACTTTGTACTAAAGTCGTTGCGCAGGAAAAAACTGAACCTCTCACTGCTGACCAACCCAAAAAAGCACAAACAGATGATGAAAGAAAAGATGCTTATTATTCTGGAGTTAGAGTCATAATCCATGACCTTATCAATAACAAAAAAATTGATAAAAAATATGAAGATTTAACTTTAGAAGAAAAAAGAAAATGTTTTTTCTATGTACCTAATGCGTTTCAAAAAAAATCTCCAAACGAAAAAGAGTTGGAAAACTTCAAAGATTCTAAGAAATACGCGATATGGGTGGATGGTAAACACGAACCAAATGCTCATTTGAATAATTTCAAACCAACTGATATTGCTTTTTTTCAAGGAAGTAGCGTTTCAAAAAATGCTAGAAGCAAAAAATTCCCGCAAGCCTTTCAATATAATTTTTACACACATAATTATTTTGATAAAAATTTAAAAAACTCGCATAAGAAATTCTCCGGAGAGAAAGTAGAAGTTACACTTTCAAATAATAAAAATGTCAGACCTATAAGAACCAAATAGTTAAAGAATCAATTGATTTACAAAAGCCAAATTTATGTTTCCTGAATCAGCTTCGCAATTTGCCTCATTCTTTACCAAAGAAACCAATTTGTCTCAAACGGAATTGGAAGATCTCAAGAAAATAATCGACAGTGAAATTTTAAAAAAGAAAAAATGAGTGACTTTCTAATCAAATCGACAATTACTTTATTAGTGCTACTGGCAGTGTATTATTTGTTTTTGGAAAAAGAAAAAATACACGTTTTCAATAGGTTTTACTTGTTGTTCAGCCTTGTTTTCTCGATGGTGATTCCATTTATAACTATCGAAGTGATTCAGGAAATAGCACAACCTACAGTCAATCCGGGAAATATCCAAATACTGCAAGGAAACGCTGTAATACTGGAGGAAACTAACTATCTGGCAATAGGATTATGGAGTTTATATGGTTTAGTAACACTCGTTTTAGCGATACGTTTTATCAGCAATATCATCAAGATTTCATCTAAAATGAAGTCGAATACACCAATTGATTATAAGAATGCCAAATTGATTTTGGTTCCCGAAAAAACCTTGCCGCATACTTTCCTGAATGCAATTTTTATCAACGAAACGGAATACAACAACCGTGAAATTGAAGCTGAATTGTACACACACGAACTTACGCATGTAACCCAAAAACACACTTTGGATATTTTGTTCATCGAACTATTGAAAACCGTTTTTTGGTTCAACCCCATTTTTATTTTTTACAAAAAAGCCATACAACTCAACCACGAATTTCTTGCTGACGAGAAAGTAGTGACCTCCTATAACAATGTTCCGTTCTACCAATCTTTATTATTATCGAAAGCGAACGAGAACCAAACTTTTTACTTGGCCAGTAATTTGAATTATTTAATAACTAAAAAACGATTACTTATGATGACAAAAACCACATCAAAAACAGAAGCTTTATTAAAAAAAGCAATGCTAATCCCTGTAGTAACTGCCTTATTGTTTTTATTGTGTACGAAAGTCGTTGCGCAAGAAACCAATGTAAAAAAAGAAACTACTCCTGCGAAACCCGGAAATTTAATTAAAACGTATTACGACAAAACTACTTTTAAAATTAAAGATGAAAAAGGAAAGATTGCCAGCGAAAAAAAATACAATGAACTAACTCCTGTAGAAAAGAGAGGTATACCTTCTATCCTATCCAAGCAAAAAGAATTGCCTACAAACGAGGAACTTCTGGTGATTTTAAGTAAAGGAGCTCCTGAAGTAATTGAAATTGATGCGTACGATTCTGAAAATAAGTTTGTCCAAAAAGGGGAAAATGAAGTCTATAATACTGCTGGAATAACCGAAAAACCAGATTTTCCGGGAGGAATTATGGAATTTTACAAATTTGTAGGCAATAATTTTAAAACTCCTGAACAACCTAACTTAAAAGGAAAAGTATACATCACCTTTATCATAGAAAAAGACGGAAGTTTAAGTGACATAAAAAACATACGAGATATTGGTTTTGGAACTGGTGATGAAGCCATTCGTGTTTTGAAAATATGCCCGAAATGGATTCCTGGTAAAATGAACGGCGTTCCTGTGAGAGTAATGTACAGCTTACCTATAACTATTCAATCAAAATCATAATAGTAAAAAAAATCCGCTTCTTTTGAAGCGGATATGTTAAACTAAGGTTTTATGGATTTTAGATGGTGTGTGTATAAATTAAGCCTTATTTTCGGATTTGCTACCCGAACGATAGCGAACAAGCGAAGCAAATTATCCCAAATACAAAACCAACTTTTCATTAAGCCAAATGCCCAAATCCTTTGTAGCTGTTGGGCGCCGTTTTTATCTTTCGAATGCATGAAAGTATCCGCAACTAAATATAACTGCAAGAAATTCTCCTAAATCTTCTTTTAAAAGAGAAAAAGTCACGTCTATTTCTTCCGAATCGCTACTACCAATATAATCTACGTTAGCAATCCATTCGTAATTTAATTCTTTTAATTGCTTTATAACTGTTTGTAACTCGTCGTATTTAAAGTGTTTGGAGCGAATATATAATTTATCCATGCAATTAATTTTTCGGAATTACATATTCAGCCAACTTTACACCTTTGGTTAATTCAGTTAAATATGATGTAGAAATTCCAGATTGTGTAATTATATCTTTTTTTGAGTAATTACATCCTTTAATTTCGCTTGCATATTTAATTCCAAATAAATGTATCATTGCTACAGAATCACCTTTCGGTGCATTATTATACATTTCGCTAAGTTTTGCTCCTAATTCATTTAATGTCATATTTTATAATTTTAGTTTCAATAACAGTTTTTGCAGCGGCAAAATTTTGCCCAACGTCAGTCTGTGAAAAAACCTCCGTTGTATTATCATCAAATATAACAAAATACTAGTATAAAAAGAAGATTTTTCGTATTTTTAAGAATGCAACACA
>NZ_QNUX01000017.1 GCF_003312425.1 Flavobacterium psychrolimnae
TTGTTTTTCTCTTCGTTTGAGCCACATAATGTCTCTCTGGAAGCGGGTGCAAAAGTACAACTTTCTTTTTAACTGGCAAGAAAAATTTGAAGTTTTTTTAAGATAAATTTTATCTCGTTTGCTTCTCTTTTCTTATCAATCTATCAAGGAACTTTGCGCGTTTTGCGGGGTGCAAATGTAACATCCGTTTTCTAATCTCACAAGCTTTTTGAAATCTTTTTTAGAAAATATTTTTTCTGTTTTGATTAACTTTACTTGCCAGTATTTGAAAGAACGTCTGCGTCATTGCGGGTGCAAAACTAGCACCTTTATTGCGTTATTCAAGCTTTTTTAAACCTTTTTTTTGATGTTTTCTTAACTTAAACTTTAAATCGCTGAAACAGTGAATTTTGAAAGTAAATTATTTTACTCTCCCCGACCCTCTCCGAAGGAAAAGATGAATTTGTGTGTAAAAATGGCAGTTTCTATAATCTTAAGCAGTTTAATAGCGACTTGATTTACCCATACAATCTTGTTCAATTTATAATTTGTTGCCTATTTCTTGGTTCGTCTCTTCGGATCTTCTCCTATAAAAAGCTTGCCTTGCCTATTTTCTATGGAGAAAAAACTGTTGAATCAATAAAATGACTTTATCCCGTCCTATATATAAGAACATAGCTTTTCTAATTTCTGCTATATATATCTGGTTACTGGATTTTTGTTGGTATCAGTTCTTATGCTCTTGATTAAACTGAATATTTTAATTATTCGAGGATCGCGTTAGGGATAGCAGTGAAAAGCCCGCAGCCCCGTTGAGTCTCAAACTCAACGGGACGAGGACTTGTAGCGGATAGCCCGACTTATTAATACAAAAAGGCGATTATCTTTTTTTGATAATCGCCTTTTTGTATTAATAAGGAACGCTCGAAAGATAAACTAATCGAAACGGATGGCTTTGACCGGTGAAATTTTGGTTATGATATAGGAAGGAATTAGTAATATCAAGAAACAAACGGTCACCGTGAGCATATTCAACAACAGTATATAGCCCCAATTTAGATAAACTGGCGCTTGATTGACGTAATAGTTCTCAGGAGGAAGTTGAATAATACCGAATTGTTGTTGGATTAACAATAACGAGATACCTATTAGATTCCCCCAAAACAGCCCTCTAACTATAAGATAAAAGGCGTTATAAAGAAATATTTTTCGCACTGACCAATTATTAGCTCCCAACGCTTTTAGAATCCCAATCATTTGTGTTCGCTCCAGGATAAGTACCAATAGCGCTACTACCATATTGATAGTGGCAACTAGAATCATTACTACTAATATAACAATGATATTGAAATCGAATAATTGCAACCACTCGAATATATAACTGTATTTTTCTATTATAGTTTTGGAATCTAATGTTGATGCTGTTTGCGCATAAACCTGTTCTCCTGTAGATTCTATAGTATTAAAATCATCTACAAATACTTCGAAAGCTCCGATTTGGTCTGGAGCCCATTTATTGATGCGCTGCATGTGGCGAATGTCTCCTATTATATAAGTAGCGTCAAATTCTTGAAAGCCTGAATTGAAAATTCCAACAACATCAAAATTCCTCAAGTTATACCCTTTCTCTTTCATGAAGAAAGTATTGAATGCATCACCCACTTTTAAATTCAGTCTGTTTGCAATAAACTGAGAAATCACAACTTCTTCGTTTAAATCTCCTTTGCCATTTGGAATTCTTCCTTGAACAATGTACTCCTTTATATTATCCCACTTATAATCATTTCCCACTCCTTTGAAAATAATTCCTTCAAAAGCGGTTTCGGTTCTAATAATTCCAGCTTTACTGGCGATTGCTTGTATATGTTCCACTCCGGGAACCGATGCAAACTTTGGATAAAAATCCTGTTTCTTAGAAATTGGAACCAACGTGACCTCGGATTGATTGTTGTCGTAATTGGAAATAATAATGTGTCCGTTGAAAGCCGAGACTTTTTCTCGAATTTTTTGCTGTAGTCCAATTCCTGTCGCCACTGAAACAATCATCATAATCATACCAATGGCAATTGCCGAGATTGCAATTTTTATAATTGGAGCAGATATGCTACTTTTATAATCTTTAGCAGTAATGAGTCGTTTGGCTATGAAATATTCTAAATTCAATTTGATTACTTTTCTAATTTGGATTTGCTTCGCCAGTTTGCGTTGCTAAAGCCAAAAATACAGCTAAAACACGAATTACACTAATTGGCCTTAATTTTATTTGAACCTATATATGAATCCAATTTTCAAAATAACGCTTCGTTTTATTTTTCTAACAATCATTTCGACTTCCTGCTCTGCCAGAAAAACAGATTCAGAAAGAAATACAACAAACGATTTAGAACAAATTACTAAAAATCCAAAAACAGAAATCATAACAGGAGCAGATAATTACGCCAATTATTTACATTTATTAAAGAATCAAAAAATTGGAATTGTGACCAATCAGACTGGAATTCTCTCCAATAAAACACATTTAGTAGATTTTCTAATAGAAAAAAATATTGATATCCAAAAAATATTTGCTCCCGAACATGGTTTTCGCGGAACTGCTGATGCGGGCGAACATGTTGTTGATGGAAAGGATTCCAAAACAGGACTGCGCATCATTTCACTTTATGGTGACAACAAAAAACCGAAACCGGAACAATTAGCTGGAATTGACATCATGGTATTTGATTTGCAAGATGTGGGTGCGAGATTTTACACTTATATTTCTTCGCTACATTATATAATGGAAGCCTGTGCCGAAAATAAGATTCCGCTTTTAATTCTTGACCGACCAAATCCGAACGGAAGTATTGTAGACGGTCCAATTCTTGAGCGAGAGTTTAGCAGTTTTGTAGGTATGCATCCAATTCCTTTGCTTCACGGAATGACAATTGGCGAATATGCACAAATGATAAATGGCGAGAAATGGCTAAAGAATAAAATTCAATGCAAATTGATCGTTATTCCCTGTGTAAATTACAATCGAAAAATGGATTATAGTTTACCTGCAAAGCCTTCACCGAATCTTCCGAATGATCAAGCCGTGAATCTTTATGCGAGTTTATGCCTTTTTGAAGGTACGAATGTAAGTGTGGGGCGAGGAACTGAGAAGCAATTTCAGATTTATGGCTCTCCTTATTTACCTAAAAGTGATTTTAGTTTTATTCCAAAACCAAATTTTGGTGCACAAAATCCTGTTTATAATGGAGTACTTTGTTATGGCGAAGATTTGTCAACACATTCAAGACTGAATCAACTCGAATTGAAATGGATAATTAAGGCTTATCAAACCACAATGGACAAATCAAAATTCTTCAATCCTTTTTTCACCAAACTTGCAGGAACCAAAAAATTACAACAGCAAATAGAAGCGGGAACTTCAGAAGATAAAATCAGAGAAAGTTGGAAGAAAGAATTAATTGAGTTCCAGGAAATGAGATCGCAATATTTGATATACTAAAAAAGAATAAAGAAACAAGAAGCAAAGCTTGCCATAAATTATTTATAAAGGTAACTTCTTCTTCATTTCCTCAACAATATTAAAAGCTGCAGGACAAATAGCAACATTTTTTAGCGTTAAGTCCGTAATTTGTTGAAACTTTTTTCTATCCGTATGTGGAAATTCTCTGCATGCTTTTGGACGAACATCATAAATCATACACGCATTTTCATTATCCAGAAATGTACACGGTACACTTTGCAAAACATAATCTCTGTCTTCATCAATGCGAAGATATTGTTCAATAAACTGTTGTGATTTTTGTCTAAGATATTTTGAAACACGTTCAATATCTGCATCCGTAAATAAAGGACCTGTTGTTTTACAACAATTAGCACATTTTAAACAATCTGTTTTCTTAAATTCAGCATCATGTAAATCTTGCATCACATAATCTAGATTCTTTGGTGTATTCTTTTTCAGCTTATTGAAATACTTTTTATTTTCGATATGCTTATCTTTGGCTTCTTTAGGAAGATTGTTTAAAATATGTTTCAAGTTTAAAATTTAAAGTTGGAACGACAAAAGTAGCAAACTTGAATCCTGAAACCTTAAACTTTAAACAAAAAAGATGAAAGACCTTTTTGGCAAAGCCATACTTGATTTTCAAACTAATAATTTACCAGAAGATTTAATCACGGAAACCTCGATTTCTGAAGAAGATGAAATGAGCGTTGAATATTTATTTCGTTCGTATGCCGAAATGCCAAAACTAGAGCAAAAAGCTTTACAACTTGCAAATGGAAAAGTTCTGGATGTAGGATGTGGCGCAGGAAGCCATAGTTTGTATTTACAAAACGAAAGAAATCTTGATGTTCATTCGATTGATATTTCTAAAAATGCAATTGAAACCTGTCATCTCCGAGGGTTAAAAAATGCTCAAGTTAAAAACATTCTTGAAATGGACTCTGACAATCCTGAAAATAGATTTGATACTATTTTAATATTAATGAATGGAACAGGTATTTTTGGAACTTTAAAAGACACCACTAAGTTTTTACAGAAACTAAGAAGCTTGCTAAATCCAAAAGGACAAATTCTTATTGATTCTTCGGATATCATTTATATGTTTGATAATGATGAAGATGGTGGAAAATGGATTCCAAGTAACGGATATTACGGTGAATTGACTTTTACAATACGTTATAAAAATGAAAAAGAAGACGAATTCCCTTGGCTGTATTTAGATTATAACACCTTACAAAATGCGGCTTTCGCCAATGGATTACAAAGCGAGTTAATTCTTGAAGGAGAACATTATGATTATTTGGCGAAGCTTTCAATTTAAAAGAATACATTTTAGCATGGAAAATACAGCATCAGAAAAATTACGTTATCCTATTGGAAAATTTATCGCCCCAGAAATCTATTCAAATGATTATCTCAATACTAAAATAACAGAAATCGCCAGTTTCTCAGAACGATTAAAAAAGGAAGTGGTTTCGCTAAACGAAGAACAACTCAACACGCCATACCGAGAAAACGGCTGGACTGTTCGCCAAGTTATTCATCATTGCGCCGATAGTCACATGAATTGTTTCATCAGAATCAAATGGGCACTGACTGAAGATAAACCAACAATAAAATTCTATCACGAAGAACTTTGGTCAGAATTACATGATAACTTAACAATGCCCATTCAACCTAGTCTTTCTTTCCTGGAAGGATTACACTTTCGTTTAGTATATTTAATGAATAGTTTATCTCAAGCAGACTTGGAAAAAACCTTTATTCATCCTGAAAATAACAAAGAATATAAAATTAAAGAGGTAATAGGAACTTATGCTTGGCATGGAAACCATCACTTAGCACATATCACAGAATTGAAAAAACTAAAAGGTTGGTAATTGAGCACTTAAACAATCTTTTCTAAATGTAGAAAATGCCAAATACAGTTCGTATTTGGCATTTTTTTTAAGGAATATTCAAATATTTATGGGTTTGTAAAGAAACACGCCATTTTGGATTGTTCATGACATAATCTACAATTAGCGGTGTCATTTCTTCTTTTTTACTCCATTCTGGCTGAAGGAATAAAATAGCATTTGGATTTACTTTTTCAGCCTGTTCTTCGGCAAAAATAAAATCATGCTTATTATAAATGATTACTTTCAACTCGTGCGCATTATCATAAACTGTTTCTGTTGGAAGTTTATTTTTCTTTGGAGACAGACAAATCCAATCCCAAATTCCCGTCAACGGATATGCTCCAGAAGTTTCAATATGAACTTTTCTATTATTCTGTTTTAGCTTTTGCGTCAGCAAAGTCATATCCCACATCAATGGCTCACCACCAGTAACAACAACTGTTTCTGAATATTGACTAGCATTAGAAACAATTTGTTCAACACTAGTTGGCGGGTGCAATTCTGCATTCCAACTTTCTTTAACATCGCACCAATGGCAACCTACATCACATCCACCAATTCTAATAAAATATGCGGCTGTCCCTGTATGAAAACCTTCGCCTTGGATGGTATAGAATTCCTCCATCAATGGTAGCATAGCGCCTTTATTAACTTCTAACTGTATTTCTTTTGATAGCATTCTTTAATTTTGAAGTGCAAAGATAGTTAATTTGAAAAGGAGTCAATTTGAAAACAGTTACTAATGTGATAAACTTTGAAATCGGAATAAAGACTCTTAAACTAATAAACAAATTCAAAATAAATTTATCTGCTTATAAGGTATAAAAAAACCGATAGCCTTTAGACTATCGGTTTTAAATACTAAGAAATTTAAAAATAAATTACTTTAAAATTTTTAACGACTCATTAGCATAGCTATTAGCTGGATCAAGTGCTAATGTTTTTTTGAAATACTCAATAGCTTTTGCCTTATCTGTATTTGCAAAACTTGCCGCCATATTGTTATACGATTCGATGAATTTAGTTTTAACTGCAGGTTTAGCTAATTCTTCAGCTCCTAACGCAGTAGTTTTTGAAACATAATCTTCATAGTTCTTAACCATTACATCATCTTTTTCAAGTAATCTATTAGTTCTTGCTTTGTATAAGTATGCCTCTAAATATGTAGGAGATGCAACTAATACTTTGTCAAACGCAGCATCAGCTTTTTGTAAAGCTACAGCGTCAACCTTTGCCCCTTTTTCTTTATTAATATTAGCATAATAATTTGCTAAACCATAATATACATTATCATCAAGAAAACTTGTAGAATCTGGTGTATTTGCACCAAATTCAAATATAGCAGCGGATTCGATGTATAATTTTTGAGTGAACAATTGTTTACCAACTTCACTTAATTCCTGAACTGCCAAAGGCTCCATCTCGATTGCCTTTTTTATATCAACAAGACCTGAACTGAAAGCTGTTGGATCAATCGACAAACCATCAGCACTTGTTCCTTTTTTAATTTTAGTTAGACCAAGATATAAATAATCTAATGCTATTGCTTTGTTTCCTGGAGAAGTAATAAAAGTTTCTAATGACTTAATAGCAACATCTACATTACCATTTTTGTAAGCAGCGTAACCTAAGTAACGGTAGATTCGAGGATTAACTTTATCCAATTCAATCATTTTATTAGCTTCTGCTTCTAGAGCAACATAATCCTCAATCAAAATAAGAAAATCAGCACGACGCATTCTTGAATTTATAGAATAATCCGTCAATGACATGTATTTATCATAGTGACCTAATGCAATTTTATAATTAGCTGCAGCTTGAGATGGCTTGTTACGTGCTATTTTATAGTAGGTTTCAGCTAATTCTCTATATACTGGACCATAATTAGGATTGATAGCAATTACTTCATTGTAAGCTTTTGAAGCTTCATCATACGATTTAGCACCTTTCAACAAAACACCTAGTTGCATTTTAGCTCTAAGTAAAGTACTATCTAATTGAAAAGCACTTCTGTAAGCGATATACGCCTCATTTTGTTTTCCATCACCATAATAAGCGTCTCCCAATGCAAGTTGTAATTGTGCATCCTGAGAATTATTAATTGCTGCTCGAGTTAGTATTGCAATAGCGCTTTTATAATCCGGCTTATTTGCATTCATATATGCTCTAGCGATGTAAACAAATTCTTGTACATCTTTCTTTTTCATGTCTTTTGATGCCAATGCAAACTTAGCTTGAGCGCCAGTAATATCATTTTTATCTAAGTCCATTTGGCCTAAACCAATATAATTTAGTTTTGCTCCATCAGAAGCGTTTAATCCTTCTTGGAAATAAATCTTAGCAGAATCTTCTACACTTTGAGTAAGATAAACATTTCCTAGAGTAAAATAAGCAGTACCATTTGAAGGTTTTGCTTTTATAATTGATTTTAAAATTGTTTTTGCACTTTCAAATTGTTCTGCATCAATTGCTTTTTTTGCTTGATTTATATCTTGTGCTTGTGTCGTAAAAGCTGAAGCCAATAAGGCTACACTAAAAGTTGTAAATTTATTCATTTTCATTGTAGTTAATTTATTTTTCATCATTTTTTGCCCCGGTAATAATAAATTTCCTTCCAGGAATACGTACGGGTAAAAGTCCCGATTTTAATATTATTCTTTGTCCAATATCTCCAGCAACAAATGAAGCAAACCCCATTCCTAATCCAGAGTATCCTTGACAATTTATTATATACAAATCGCGTGCCAAAGGGTATTTCTTTTCAGCAATATCATTTTGAGAAGGGAGATAATAAGAATCGTCCTTTAGTCCTTTGACATGCAAAACATTTAGCTCTTTAACATATTTTTGCATATTTGGTGAAGCCTGAGATAGCCAATTAACCCCTACAACGCCTATCAGCCCATCATTTTGAGAAATATGTTTTATAACTTCCTCATTTGTTTTAAACGAAAAAATACCTTTATTGCGAACTTCTTTAATGTCTGCCAAATCATTCAAATAACGTAATGTACTGGAATTTAAATTGTCAAAAACAAGACCTTTTATTGGTGGAACATCCTTGCCTTGCATGAAATCAACAACATCTTTCAAAGCTATCAACGTATCATTGTTTCTTTTATTAGATACAAAAGCTATAGCGTCAATTGCGAAAGGAGTTATCTTAGGTGTAATCTTTCTTTGCTTAAAAACATTAAGTTCTTCTTCGGTCAAATTTCTAGATAATATGGCTACTCCTCCTTTATCATTAAACAATGAATTAATAGTCTCCGACTCTGATTTTGATATCAGCGTAATTTTTGCATCATATTTACTTTCAAAAACCGCCACTTGGTCATCAATGATTGGTTTTAAAGTTTCATCTACATAAATAGAAATTGCTCCTTTTAAAATAGTTTCTTCTTCTTTATCACTGTTCTTTTCATTACATGAAAAAACTAGTAGTGCTGAAATTAATAGTAGCAAAGCTGGTAGTTTAGAGGTAATTTTCATAATTTAATAGTAGTTATCATTAATAATTCTAAAGAATCGAAAGGATGCATATAAAATCAAAATGATCCCAAAAACTACTCTATAGACCTGTCCCATTTCTAAAGGGAAATTCTTCATAAATATTATAAAAAGACCTAGAACAAAATATAGTAAAAAAAAGAAAATTCCTAAAACAAGAAGAAATCGCTCTCTAAGCGATTTCTTCTTAATATTGTTAAGTAATTTCTTCAACATTATTCAGCTGATTGAATAGTAATTGGTAAAGAATAAAGAACCCTTACCGGTTTACCATTTTGAATACCTGGAGACCATTTAGGTGATTTTTTCAAAACTCGTATCGCTTCTTTTCCAGTTCCATATCCAATATCTCTAATAACTTTGATATCAGTTAATGAACCATCTTTTTCAACAACAAAAGTAACATAAACTTTACCTTTTAATCCATCTTCTTCTGGAGTTTGATAATTATCTCCAACAAATTTATAAAACTTATTGATACCACCCGGAAAATCAGGTTTAACCTCAATACCAGCGGTGTTGTAGATTTGGTTATCAGGAGCTTCTTCGACTACTGCTGCCTTTCCAGTACCTACAGGTTCTACAGTCAAAATAGCATCCGGATCACCTTTTATAGTTTCAGCTCCAACCTTCTTGTCTTTAATTTCGACAATTTTTGGTGGCTCCTCAGTAACTTCCTCCGCTTTGGCTACAACCGGTTTCACAAACTTCACTTGATCTACTTTAGGTGGCGGCGGTGGCGGTGGTGGAACGTTCAATTTAGGCTTTTCTTCTTTTGGGGGCAATTTAATAGCAGTGATTTTAATATCTCTATCAATTTCCTGCTCTTCACCTTCAGGCAATAAGTTTATGATAAGCGGAGCGGCCACAGCAATACTAAAAAATATTGCACCAATTATAAGTGCTTTAATAGTAGTTTTTCTGTTTGACTGTCTTAATTGATAAGCTCCATAAACCTTATTACGCCCTTCGAATACGATATCAAGCCATTGGTTTTTTAATATGTCTAATTTCATTTTTCTTAATTATTAGGTTATTAGGAAACAAGATTATTACTGCTTTCCTTCTAACAATTTTTGTTCTTCAGGAGAATATTCAGGAACTATGGCGTAATTACCAAAATCTCCTACCCCAACAATTGCCATTTCATCAAGTATGTCAACTAAATTCTTGTAATTAGATTTTTTACTAGGCTTGATGATTACAATTAACCCATTCTTAGGTTTTCCTAATGCTGCAGAATAAGCTAAAACTGATCTTTGTCTAGACAAAAGTTCTTTACGTATACCATCTTTTCCAAAAGCAATATCTTTCGGACCTGCAATTGGCGCATTTAACAATCCGACATAATAAACCAACTTATCATCTTTACCTAACAAAATTGTCATAGTACGATTCTCGTCAACTTTCATGTCAACATTGTCCTTGTTTGGATCTTTATCTGGCAACGCCAAACTCATCGATTGAGGTTTAGACAAAGTGGTAGTCAACATAAAAAATGTAATCAATAAAAAAGCTAAATCAACCATAGCAGTTAAATCTACCTTAGCATTTGATTTTTTACTTCTTACTTTCCCACCTTTTTTGCCTCCACCGTCACCGGTATTTAATTCAGCCATTTTAGTGTATTTTTTTTATTAAAAATCTTTTCCTCTCAAACCAGTAACCAAACTAAAGCTATTGATTTTTTGCTCTTGTAAAATATCCATAACTTTTCTAATAGCTGGATACTCTTCTTTTGCATCTCCTTTAATAGCGACTTGCAATTCCTTGTCATTTATTTCTATATTCGCTATACGCGCATTATAGATCCACTCTTTTAATTGATTGTCAAGCGAATCAATTGGAATACCAGGCTGACCTGCTTTACTCCTATCGGCTGCTTTCATATCAATAATTTGTTTCAAATTAAGAAGTGGCACACCAAAATCATCCATCATTGAAAAAGTTGCCTTATCACTATCTGAAAAATTCACATTGTATTTCTCACCCATTAACTCTAACGTTCTCATACGAACTTCTCTGCCTTTCAAATCAAAAAACACTTTTCCTTTACCTACAGTTAAAGTAGCTAAATCCGTTTCAGGCAATTTAGTCTGAACTGTTGATGTAGGTGTATCTACAGGAAGTGCTTCTGGTATCTTGGCTGTTGAAGTCATTACAAAGAAAGTAAGCAAAAGGAATGCGACATCACACATAGCGGTCATATCTGTAGAGCCCGGATTTTTATTTATTTTTATTTTAGCCATTCTTTTTGTTTTTTATTTGATATAACATCAACAAGATTATTGCTTTAAACTCCCTCTAAATCTTCTGTAAGAGTTCACAATTGAAACCGCAGCCTCATCGATTGAGTAAGTCAAATCATCTATTTTAGAAGTAAAGAAATTATAAGAGATAATTGCTACAGCTGAAGTTCCAATACCAGTTGCAGTATTAATCAATGCTTCAGAAATACCAGCTGCAAGTGCCGCTTGATCAGGAGTACCAGCCGCTGCTAATGCACCAAACGCTTTAATCATACCCGCTACTGTTCCTAACAATCCAACAAGAGTTCCTAAAGAAACTAATGAAGAGATAATAGTCATATTTTTTTGCAACATTGGCATTTCAAGTGAAGTTGCCTCTTCAATTTCTTTGTGAATAGTCTCTGCTGCTTCCTCACTATTAAATCCTTCTTTTTTCACTGCTTGATATTTTACCAATGCAGATTTAATTGCGTTAGCAACAGATCCTTGCTGTTTGTCACACGAAACTATAGCTTCATCAATCTCTCCTGCTTTAATACTCGCTTGTATTTTTGCCATAAAAACATCTAATTTAGTCTTACCAGCTGCTTTTGAAATCACAAAAAATCTTTCTATAGAAAAAACAAGAACCATTAATAACATTCCAAGTAACACTGGAACTACTGCACCTCCATGATAAACCTGCCCTAAAGTATTCAATGGAGTCCCTGTTTCTATGTTACCTCCCTCAAAGTTCGCAGGATTCCCCATCACGAATTTCCAAATCACCACACCAACACCAATACAGGCAGCAATAATCAATCCTGAAACCATTCCTCCTCCGTTTGCTGTTTTTTCTTTTTTAACGTTTGCCATTTTTTTTTTAATTTTAATAGTTTTAAATAAATTATCTTAGTTATATTAAACTTGTAGTGGAGCAAATTTATATTTTTAGTTCAAATAAAAAAACTTTTTTTTATTTTATTATAATTAAATTTATTTCAAAAACATATTTACCGTTTGTTAGTTTCCATTTATATCAATAAACGCAAACAAATAGGTTATATTATACAAAATACCATATTTTTTTAAGAAAAATTAACACAATATTTCAAAAACAAGCTATTTAGCAGGAAAACTATTATTTTGTGATATTAACAATAAAAAAGCAGGAAAACTGCGGTATGCACTAAAATTGTTGATTTTATAAAAATATAATATCTTGCATGTGATTTAAATCTAAAATTATTATGAGCAAAAAAGAAGATTTTACTAAGCATATCTCTGAAGGATACAGTTCTAAAGGAGAAAGCATTATTCTGGGTGGCGCAATATTAGACGGCGAGGCTTTGCCAGATGCATTTATAAAAGTGCCTTTGAAAACCTTAAACCGACATGGCTTGATAGCTGGAGCTACCGGAACTGGAAAAACAAAAACCATTCAAGTCCTTTCTGAACAGTTATCAAGTTTTGGTATTCCAGTTTTAATGATGGATATCAAAGGTGATTTTAGCGGTATCGCAAAAGAAGGCGAAGAAAAACCATTTATAACGGAACGTCACGCTAAAATCAACATTCCTTACTCCACAGCCAGTTTTCCGGTTGAAATCTTAACTTTGTCTGAACAAAACGGAGTCCGTCTTCGTGCAACAATATCAGAGTTTGGACCTGTATTATTTTCCAGAATTCTAAATTTGAACGATACTCAATCCGGTGTAGTTTCTGTTATTTTTAAATATTGTGATGACAATAAAATGCCTTTATTGGATTTAAAGGACATCAAAAAAGTAATCAATTACATTACTGAAGAAGGGAAAGGCGAAATTGAAGAACATTATGGGAAAATTTCAACTTCTACTACTGGAACTATTCTCAGAAAAATAATTGAACTCGAACAACAAGGAGCTGATTTGTTTTTTGGAGAAATGTCCTTTGACGTTGAGGATTTAATGCGAATTGATGAAAATGGAAAAGGCTATATCAACATTCTTCGACTGACTGACATTCAAGACAAACCTAAGTTATTCTCGACTTTTATGTTGAGTTTATTGGCTGAAATCTACCAGCAAATGCCTGAAAAAGGAGATTCAGATCAACCAGAATTAGTGATTTTTATTGATGAAGCGCATTTGATATTCAACGAAGCCAGCAAAACTTTATTAGAACAAATAGAAACTATCGTAAAGTTGATTCGCTCTAAAGGGATTGGAATTTACTTTATCACACAAAACCCGATGGACATCCCAAGTGGCGTATTGGCCCAATTAGGTTTAAAAATCCAACATGCTTTAAGAGCTTTTACAGCCAATGACCGAAAAGCCATTAAGCAAACTGCTGACAATTACCCTACATCTGATTATTACAAAACCGATGAAATCCTGACCAGCCTTGGAATTGGAGAAGCTCTCGTTACTGCATTAAACGAAAAAGGAATTCCTACGCCACTTGCAGCAACAATGATGCGTGCCCCAATGAGCCGAATGGATATATTGACCGAAAGCGAAATTCAGGAAATCAACAACAAATCTAAATTAGTAAAAAAATACAGCGAACTGATTGATCGCGAAAGTGCCTATGAGATGTTAAATAAAAAAATTGCCGTTGTCGAAGAGAAAATAAACGAACAAGAGCAAAAACAGGAACCTCAAAAGCAACAAAACCAAGGACCAAGTACTGCGAGTGTAGTAGGGAAATCTGTTTTGAAAGTGCTGACAAGCGCCACTTTTATAAGAGGTGCTTTTGGTGTATTAACTAAAATGTTTAAAAAATAAAATCAGTTATGAAAAAATATTTTGTTCAAACCACTCCTTTCGTTGTTCCCACTACCGATGGAAAACTAATCGAGGAACACCACGGTATGGCGTCTACAAATAATGCAGAAATTTCCATAGCACACATGATAGCTCCTCCTGAATGGAGTGAACCATTTCAAACTCCTGAATTTGATGAGTACACCTATATTATTAAAGGTAAAAAACAATTTATAATTGACGATGAAATTATCGTACTGGAAGCGGGGCAATCCATACAAATCGAGAAGAATACACGGGTTCAATATTCCAATCCTTTTGACGAACCTTGTGAATATATTGCGATTTGCAAACCAGCTTTCGATTTTACTAAAGTACATCGCGAGGAATAAGCAATAATACACGGAAAACGTTATTGATCTATAAAACTAGCAACTTCTGAATATTTATCCCAAAAGCTCTAGGATTTTATTTTCAACAGCTTCTGAATCCCATATTTCAGTAATGTTTTCCATTTTCAAGACTTCTTCCATAATTGCATTTTGATAATCTCCTATCGCTAAAGCTTCTGCATACGGACGGTCACTAAAAGTAACGCGACTGTATAATGGAATCCATTTTTCAGGATGCTTATCTGAAAATGACTTTTCAATTTTCTTTTGCAAAAGGAAATTTTCATCAGCTGTCTTGGAACTCATTTCTAAAAAATTACGATACGAAAGTTCCGCAATCGCATCCGCATTTGGTTTGCGTGATTTTTGATATTCCGAGAAAATCGATTTCCAGTTGTCACCGTATTTCTCCATCATTTCATAAAGCACTGAAATATCTTCAAAACCCGCATTCATTCCCTGACCATAAAAAGGTACAATTGCGTGGCTGGCATCGCCAATAAGCGCGATTTTATCTTCATAAGTCCATGGATAACATTTCATTGTTACTAATGTACTTGTAGGATTCTTAAAGAAATCTTCCGCAAGTTTTGGAATTACATCAATAGTATCTGGTAAGTTTTTTTCGAAAAAAGCCTCCACTAATTTTATATCATTTAATGATGCAAAAGAATTTTCTCCTTCAAACGGCATAAACAAAGTACAAGTAAAACTTCCATCTAAATTGGGTAACGCAATCAACATATATTCGCCACGAGGCCAAATGTGAAATGAATTTTTATCTAATTTATGTGTTCCGTCAGCATTTGCAGGAATATTTAATTCCTTGTAACCAATAGGCAAGAATTCCTGCGAATAATCAAACATACTTTGGCGTTGCATGCGGTGACGAATTCTCGAAAAAGCACCGTCAGCGCCAAAAACCATATCGTATTTTTTATCTTCCCAAGCACCACGTTCTGTTTCACCAATATGAAGGGTTGCGTCATCAAGTGAAACATCCCATATTTTTTGTTCAAAAAAGAATTCTGCTCCGGCAGCTTCCGCCAAATCAATCATTTTCCTATTCAAAATTCCTCTTGAAATAGAATAAATCGATTCCCCTTCCTGACCGTAATTTTGAAAATTGAGTTTATCAACCAAATGGATCGCTCGTTTTTCCATAGGAATAGCAATTTTACGAACCTCGTTTCCTATTCCTACTCCATCCAAAGCTTTCCATCCGCGATTGGACATCGCTAAATTAATAGAACGACCAGAAAATTGTATTTTTCGGATATCAGGACTTCTATCGTAAACATGAACCGTATGACCCGCTTTACGAAGATAAATAGCCAATAAAGATCCAACTAATCCTGAACCTACAACCGCTATTTTTATGGGAGTTTGCATTATTTTTTTATAAAAAGTTAAGCAAAATTACTGATTTATTATTTTAGGCTCTTTAAAAAGAATCATTTTTTACGGGGAATAAAAACCAATTTTGTTGAAGTTCTAACAATTTCCTCTTTATTGAGCATCATTCGCCTGAATTTACCGGCATTATACAACTCTGCCTGATCGCTATAATGTGCACTCAACGGATTCCCGGATTGTCCCGTTGGCAATATACTCCAGCTGTTTTCTATATCTGAAAAATCAATAATTCTTCTTGTGGACGGACCTCCTTTTACGATATAATTACCATCATCAGTAAAATCAAAAAACAGATTATTAATTACTTCGGTAGAACCAGAAACTTCAAAAGGACCAACATTAAAAATACTTCTTAAAGCTGCCACTTTCCCCAACGGATGCTCGTGTTCTACCGTATGCACCTTATTCCAAGTCCAATCCGAAACGGTATTTCCTAATTGTTTTTCTAAAGCTACAATCGATTCTTTAAATGATTTTGAGACGATCTGGCTTCTTGTTTCTTTTTCCTTTTTGGTATTGATGTTATCCCACCAAAGCGATTTTTCATTCGTGATTTGTCTTGCAATAATTTGCTTCATGATGTGCGTTCCTAAAAACATCTTGAAATTTTCAGCACCAAGTTCATCTTCAAATGTGTTTTTTAAGTAATTAAAAATCCATTTGTTATAAATTGTTGGAGCCACATCGCTCAGATTATTAGTTCCTTTCCAATTTTTTAAAACACTAAGAGCTTGTTTTTCGTTTTCAGTAAGGGATTCCTGATCTACATTTGAGATTAAATCTTTCACAACTTTTGGAGCCACAGAAGAAGTATTATCAAAAATCATCTTCCCAACCGCAACCATATCCCAATCTGATTTTGGATTCAATAATTGCGTGATTCTTTTGGCACGATCTTCTGGAAGATAATACCCCGGATACAAAAATCCATCAATTGCTTCTGGCTGATTATTAGCGGAATATACATAATTCCATCTAGGATTCACCGCCGAAGGATTTTTGGAGAAATCCAGATATTGGTCAATATCATCCTTTCCACTGGCACCATCGAGAATAAAATTAGGATTAACTCCTTCCTTATGCTTGTATAATTTTCCAGTTGCCCACCAAGCGACATTTCCTTTGGCATCACCATACATTACATTCAATCCTGGCGCTGCAATTAGTGAAACTCCTTTCTGAAAATCTGATTTATTTTTAGCGTGTGAAAGCGCATATACCGCATCAAGAATTTGAATGGGTTGTTGCGTATAAATCCAAGACATCGCAACAGGTTTGTCTTGCTGTAAACCATCTATCAAATCGTTCATAACAGGTCCATGTCGAGTAGTTTTCACTTTCAAAACCACGTTAGATGAATCTTTTACTTTAATTATTTTCTCCCGAATTTCATACGCACTAAAACCAGTTGGGGTCTTATATTCATTGGCATTAGCCGGATTATTCTGCTCTTGGTACAAATCAATATCATCATTTTCAAACATGGTCAAACCATACGCATAATCTCTGTTGTGTCCCAATAACGGATACGGAGTCCCTGCTAAATAACACCCGTACAATTCGAAATCCGGAGTAACAATATGCGCTTCGTACCAAGTTCCCGGTTGCGAAAACCCAATATGTGGATCATTTGCAAAAATAACTTTTCCGTTTTTCGTTTTCTTTGGAGCAATAACCCAACTGTTACTTCCGATAAAAGGCGATACTGGCGACTGATCTAAAAGCGACGCTACTGATTTTGAAATAGCAGCATATTCCTGTGGCCTGTCTTTGGCATTTTTAATTTTCGTAGTATTGAAGGAACCATCAATTCCAAAATCCTTCAAATATTCCATTCCATATTTGTTTCGAACATCGGTCAACAACGGATCTGATTTTTGAGCCATTGCAAAACTAAAAGACATGTATCCAAAAATATTATAAACATCTTTAACGGTAAACTTCTCTTTTTTGACGCCGACTAAACTGAACTCTATTGGTCTAGTTCCTTCATCCATGTATTGATTGATTCCATCCAAGTAAGCCATAGTCAATTGATAACTTGGACTGTTTTTATCTAAACTTGCAATCGCTTTAGCGGAAGCTTCTTCGATTCCCAATCCAGCAAAGAATTTATCATTTTTCAATGCCACTGAACCAAAAATTTCCGATAATCTACCTGGAGCAATACGACGCATCAATTCCATTTGCCACAATCTGTCTTGTGCATGCACATAACCCAAGGCTACCATGGCATCTTTTGAAGTAGTCGCATAAATATGAGGAACACCAAATTCATCGAAATAAACTGTAGTTTCTTTTTGAATGTTTTTCAAGCGCAACTTGCCTTCGTATTTTGGTTTTAAGTAATAACCATAAACAAGCATTGCTACCGCTAAAACGATTACTAACGAAAGTAAAACGAGAAGGACTTTTCTAAATATTTTCATCATTGGATAAATTGAAAAACAAATATATAGGATTTGTAAGTTATTTAAAAACTATTTGTTCCAATGTGTTTATTTCAAACTAAATAGAATAAATCATTGCTTAATTTAAAATATTTTGTTTAATTAATTTTATATTTAATTAAACAAAAGTATATTTGTTTCAAATATGACTAAATATGAAACACATTTCAAGAGACGATATTTCTCAAATGGAAAAAATCGAAAGATTAAATTTAATCAATTCCTGCACTGGTTATAAATCAGCTAATTTGCTTGCTACAAAATCCTTGAAAGGAAAATCTAATGTTGCTATTTTTAGCAGCGTAACGCATCTTGGAAGCAATCCTGCCATGATTGGATTCATAATGCGTCCTACAACTGTTCCAAGAGATACATATAAAAACATCAAAGACACCGGATATTTTACAGTAAATCACATTACGGTTGACATGATTGAAGATGCGCACCACACCTCTGCAAATTATGAACTGGGGATTTCCGAATTTGATAAAACTAATCTGGAAGAAGAATATAAAAATGACATAGAAATTCCATTTGTAAAAGGAAGTCCGGTACAGTTGTATTGCAAATACGTAAACGAATATTACATCAAGGAAAATGATACGATTCATGTAATTGCGTCAATCGAAAATTTATTTTTTGAGGAAGAATTAGAACATAAAGATGGCTGGTTACAAATTGACCGAGGCAATGTTGTGGCATTAAATGGTCTTGATGGGTATTGTTTACCCAAATTAGTGGATCGTTTTCAATATGCCCGAAAGGAAATTCCAACCACTTCCTTTTTTAAAAAATAATAAATGAAAAAACTGCGCTTAATCCTTGGCGATCAATTGAATTCAGAACATTCTTGGTTTCGTGAATGTGATAAAGATACTATTTATCTTCTGGCAGAAATGCGTCAGGAAACGGATTATGTAAAGCACCACATCCAAAAAGTAGTGGCATTTTTCATCTCAATCCGGAATTTTTACACAGCAATAAAAGAAAATGGACATCAAGCAGTCTATTTTCAAATTACCAATGTTGAGAATCCACAAGATTTAGAAAAAATCATTTCCATTTGTATCGAAAAATATAACATAGAAAAATTTGAATATCAATTACCCGACGAATACCGACTGGACCAACAACTAAAAATGATTTGTTCCAATTTAAAAATTGCATCTGAAGCTTTTGACTCCGAACATTTTTACACCAAACGTCACGAACTTTCTGATTTTTTTGAAGGAAAGAAGTTATTGCTGATGGAGAATTTTTACAGGAACATGCGAAAAAAACATCATGTTTTGATGGATGGAAGCACTCCGTTGGGCAACCAATGGAATTTTGATGCTGATAATCGCAAAAAATATAAAGGTGAAGTTCCGGTTCCGTCAGAAAAGAATTTTCATACCAATGTTTCAGAAGTTGTTGCACAAATAGTAGAAGCAGGAATCGTGACTTTTGGGAACATCGATCCAGATAATTTCAGTTGGCCTACTTCGCGTGAACAATCGTTGGAGGTTTTAGATTATTTCTGTAAAAATCTGTTGAAACATTTTGGTGATTATGAAGATGCGATGCACACCGATGAAAAATTCCTTTTTCATTCTCGTTTGTCATTTGCCATGAATAGTAAAATGCTTTCGCCAAAAGAAGTAATCGAGACCGTTATTTCTTTTTATCATGCCAATGAAATGGATATAACTATCTCACAAGTCGAAGGATTCGTAAGACAAATTTTAGGTTGGCGCGAATACATTCGGGGAATATATTGGAAAGAGATGCCCAATTATGCCCAAATGAATGTCTTGGAAAATACAAATAAATTACCAGATTTTTTTTGGACTGGTAAAACCAAAATGAATTGCATGAGCCACGCTATCAATCAAAGTTTAGACGAAGCTTATGCGCATCATATTCAGCGACTGATGGTAATTGGAAATTTTACATTACTAACGCAGATTCATCCTGACGAAGTAGACGCATGGTATTTAGGGGTATATATTGATGCCATTGAATGGGTCGAAATGCCCAACACCCGCGGAATGTCACAATATGCAGATGGCGGAATAATTGCCACCAAACCGTATGTTTCCTCCGGAAGTTATATCAATAAAATGAGTAATAATTGTGCCAAATGCCATTATAAAGTGAAAGAAAAATTTGGTGATAACGCCTGTCCCTTTAATACTTTATATTGGAATTTCCTGGATGAGAAAAAAGAATATTTCAAAGGAAACCAACGAATGGGAATGATGCTGAATTTATTAAAGAAAATAAATCCAGAAGAATTATATCAAATCAAAGTTAAGGCAAATGAAATCATCACCAATATGGATTCGTATTAAACCCAAAATTTTCCATAAAAAAAGAGTGTTTAAATTCTATTATGAACTTAAACACTCTTGTTTATTTACTGGTAAATCTAATTCTTTTTGCTTCCGTCTATAATTGCTCCGGTCCCGGCTCCAATTCCTGCACCTGCAACACCACCAATAATAGCACCTTGTACTTTTTTCTTACTGATAATTGCTCCTGTTGCAGCACCTACACCAGCTCCAATGACAGCACCTTTTGCAGTACTACTCCAGCCTTTTCTTTGCGTGGTAGTATTTGTTGTAGTCGTTGTAGTCGAAGGTGATTGCTTGTTTACAACAACAACTTCTTTTTGCGTTTCAATTCTAGCAGCTTCAATTTTGACCATTTCTTGTTTCATAGAGTCAATTACTCTTTGCTTTTCCATTTCAACTTTCATGGAATCTACCGTTGCTACTTTAGCGTTTTCAATTTCCATTTTTCCTTGGTTCTGACAAGAAACAATAAGTATAGCTACTAATATAAAATATAATGCTTTCATAATTTGAATGTTTTCAATTTCTAATACTACAAAGAAACGCTTAAACTTGTAAATTGCACTTATGTAATTCAATTAATAATTTATATAATTTAAAGATTCGCTTTGTCCAAAATTCCTGCTTTCAGAATCTGACCAAACTCGTACATATCCTCATACGATGTGTATAAAGGAACTGGTGCTAAACGGATAACATTGGGTTCACGCCAATCCGTTATAACGCCATTTTTCATCAAATAATCAAACAAACTGCGTCCTTCCCCATGGAGTAAGACTGATAATTGAGACGCTCTTTCCGATGGATTTGACGGTGTAATAATTTCGAAACTACTAGCGACTTCTTTGTCTATTTCGTGCAGAATAAATTCTAAATACGAGGTGATAGTATCTCTTTTTTGGAGTAATGCATCCATCCCTATTTCGTCAAACATGTCTACTGATGCTAAATATGGCGCCAGAGAAAGTACGGGCAGATTACTGATTTGCCAACCATCGGCTCCATGAATAGGATCAAAAGTTGGTTCCATCTTGAAACGACGTTCTTTATTGTGTCCCCACCAACCCGCGAATCTAGGCAACTCCGCATTGTTGTGGTGTTTTTCATGAATAAAACATCCCGAAGCATTTCCCGGACCTGAATTCATGTATTTATAACTGCACCATGCTGCAAAATCCACATTCCAATCGTGCAATTCCAACTTCACATTTCCAGCAGCATGCGCTAAATCCCAACCTACATAAGCTCCCGCTTTATGACCTGCGGCGGTTATGGTTTTCATATCAAATACTTGTCCGGTGTAATAATTGACACCACCAATTAAAACTAAAGCCAACTCGTTACCGACTTCTTCAATTTTTGCCAAAACATCTTCTAAGCGAATGTTGTGTTCGCCTTCGCGACGTTTGATTTCGACAATCGCATCTTCTGGTTTTATCCCGATGCTTCGGGAATGAAAATGAACCTGACTTTGAAACATATATTGATCCGAAGGAAAAGCTTTTTCTTCACAAATAATTTTATATCTGGTCTTTGTTGGTCGGTAAAAAGACACCATCAACAAATGAAGATTCACTGTCAAGGTATTCATTACCGTGACTTCACTTGGAAGTGCACCAACAATTTTACTCAACGGATTTGCAAATCGTTCGTGATAATCCCACCAAGGTTTTTCACTGTAAAAATGTCCTTCAACGGCGAGATTTGCCCAATCATTCATCACCTCATCTACATATGCTTTAGTTCGTTTGGGTTGTAATCCCAATGAATTTCCAGTAAAATAAATCACCTTTTTTCCATTTACCTGCGGAAAGATAAATTCGTCTTGGTATTTATGTAATTGATCTTGTGAATCCAATTTTTTTGCAAATTCAAGGGTATTTTCGAAAGTCATAATATGTATTTTGTTTTGTAAAAGTAGTAAAAAAGGAGCGATAGATAAAAGAGTTTTCACTGATTGGCAACCCATAAAAGAGTTAAATTTTAGAATGCGAAAAAATAGTTCCCAATTCCTGTACGGAATTAAGAAACTACTCGTTATTTACTTATATTTGATTGAATTTAAAATTCTTAGCTATGCTTAAAAACAGTTTAAACGTTATTATTATTGCCATCGCTGTGGTAATTTCCTCGTATTTATTTTCGAATGCTTTTCAGAATCGAAATAAAAGTAACGATACCATAAGTGTGACCGGTTCCGGAAAGAAGGATTTTGTATCGGATTTGATTGTTTGGAGCGGTTCGTTTTCTAAAAAAAGCATGACTTTGAAAGATGCTTATGCCGCATTAGATGCTGATAGAGAAAAAATAAAAAGCTATTTATCCGGCAAAGGAATTGCGCCGAATGAAATGGTTTTCTCAGCGGTGAATTTCAATAAAGATTTTGAAACTACCTTCAATGAAAACGGAACTACAAGGCAGCAAATTTTTACTGGATTTACTTTAACCCAAAGTGTAAGTATCCAATCTAAGGAAGTAAATAAAATTGAGGAATTATCCAGACAATCCAGTGAATTGATCAACTCAGGCGTAGAATTTTATTCGTCTCCACCGGAATACTATTACACCAAACTAGCTGAGTTAAAAATAAAAATGATTGCCGAAGCCACAAAAGACGCGAGTATCAGAGCGAAAAGTATTGCTGAAAATGCTGATGCGAGTTTAGGGAATTTAAAGAAATCAGATATGGGCGTTTTTCAAATTACAGGTCAAAACTCATCGGAAGATTTTTCTTATGGCGGTTCCTTTAATACGCAATCCAAAAACAAAACGGCTAATATCACGGTACGATTGGTGTATCAAGTGAATTAGGAATACAAACCACTTTTATACATACAACGTCGTGTGAGGGATGGAAGCGGCATCCTTTATTTTCTTTCTTTAAGAAAATAAAGATACAGCGTAGAGCCCGACCCGCTTTTTCAGCGGGACACACACTATTATAAAACAAAAAATCTCGCCATTACTGACGAGATTTTTTTATTTAGAATCTAATTTTAGATTAGATAATCATCATTGCATCACCGTAAGAATAGAATTTATATTCTTTTTCGATAGCTTCTGCGTATGCTTTTTTCATTAAATCATGACCACAAAATGCAGATACCATCATTAATAAAGTTGATTTTGGCGTATGAAAATTAGTAATCATACACGTTGGAATCGTGAAATCATGAGGAGGAAAAACAAATTTGTTTGTCCATCCGTCAAACGGATTCAAGGTATTTTGCGAAGAAACTGAGCTTTCAACGGCACGCATAGAAGTAGTTCCTACGGTACAAATACGTTTCTTTTTAGCTTTGGCTTCATTCACAATATCACATGCTTCCTGAGTAATTTTTAATTCCTCAGAATCCATTTTGTGTTTTGATAAATCTTCAACCTCAACTGGATTGAAAGTCCCCAAACCTACGTGAAGCGTAACTTCGGCAAATTTAATTCCTTTGATTTCCAGTTTTTTCAATAAATGTTTCGAGAAGTGCAATCCTGCAGTTGGCGCTGCAACAGCTCCTTCTTCTTTAGCATAAATAGTTTGGTAACGTTCCGCATCTTCCGGAGTTACATCTCTAGAAATATATTTTGGGATTGGAGTTTCTCCAAGTTCTGTCAATTTATTTCTGAATTCTTCATACGAACCATCGTAAAGGAAACGCAATGTTCTTCCGCGAGAAGTTGTATTGTCGATAACCTCAGCCACTAATGAATCGTCATCTCCAAAATATAGTTTGTTACCAATTCTAATTTTACGTGCCGGATCAACTAAAACATCCCAAAGTCTTTGCTCAGAGTTTAATTCTCTAAGTAAAAAAACTTCGATTCTAGCTCCCGTTTTTTCTTTATTTCCGTACAAACGAGCTGGAAAAACTTTCGTGTTATTCAGAATTAAAACATCACCTTCGTCAAAATAATCGATAACATCTTTGAACATTTTGTGCTCTATAGTTCCTTTCTTGCGATCAATAACCATTAGACGAGATTCGTCTCTGTTTTCAGCTGGATATTCGGCAAGAAGTTCTTTTGGCAAATCGAATTGAAAATGTGATAATTTCATTTGATAAATTTATGAGTTATGAATTATAAGTTACGAGTTAAGCCTCAATAAATTATAATAGTTTGCAAATATACGATTGTGAGATAGGCGTTGTCAAGTGTTTTGCTGTTTATTTTCAAAAGTCCACTGCCACAAAGGCGCGAAGGCACTACATAAAATTTAATTTATAAAATTTCAGACACGTTAAATCCTAACTTCTTCATGTCTTCCCAAAAATCAGGGTATGATTTTGAAACGACTTCCGCGTTTTCGATGATAATTGGCACTTTTATAGCTAATGGTGCAAATGCCATCGCCATACGGTGATCATTATAAGTACCGATTTTAATATCAGGATTGATTTGGTTTGAAGCCAGAAGCGTCAAACTATCATTGGTCACCGATATATTCGCTCCCAATTTTGTTAACTCAATTCTAAGTGCTTCGAGTCGGTCCGTTTCTTTAATTTTCAAGGTATGCAAACCTGTCAGATGGCAACCAATTCCTAATCCAAGACAAGTAACAACTATGGTTTGGGCGATATCTGGTGTATTATTCAATTCTAAGGTTAAATTTTCAGGTTTAAAATCAGACTGTTTTACCAGAGTCATTTTGTTTCCTTCAAAATGCGTTTCAACACCCATTTGTTTGTAGATTTCAACCAAAGCTGAATCACCTTGCAAACTAGTTTTTTTATAACTGTTTAATGAAATCGTAGCATTTTCAGCCAAGGCAGCCAGACTAAAAAAGTACGATGCAGAACTCCAATCGGATTCAACGGTCATTACTTTCGACGCTACTTCTTGTTTTGGATATACCGTAATTACATTTCCTTCGAAACTGGTTTTGATGTCTAAATCATTCAACAAAGCCAATGTCATTTTGATGTAAGGAACAGAAGTGATTTCACCGACTAAAGTGATTTCGATTCCGTTTTCCAGTTTTGGCGCCACTAATAACAACGCCGATATGTATTGACTGCTTACATTGGCAGGAATATTCACTTTAGAAGCAGTAATTTTTTGTCCTTTGATTCGAATTGGCGGATATCCTGCTTCTTTCTCGTAGGAGATTTTAGCACCCAATTGTTCCAAGGCTTCCACCAAAACTTTTATGGGACGCTCCGTCATTCTTTGAGAGCCGGTCAACACAACTTCGCGACCTTCGTTTACAGCAAAATAAGCCGTTAAAAAACGCATTGCCGTTCCCGCATGATGAATATCAACTATTTCCTCGTTTCCTTTCAACGCTTTTTGCATGACTTCGCTGTCATCAGAATTGGAAGTATTAGCCAAAGTAATATTTGGAAATAAGGCTTGTAACAGTAATAATCGGTTAGTCTCACTTTTTGAACCAGTAATATTTAATTTTGAATTATCAATTGTGAATTGTGAATTCGTACTTAATTTTAAATTCATGTAGCTAATTATGAGTTATGAATTATGAATTATGAGTGGTATAATTCAAGTTCGCAATTTACCACTCCGCATTTATAATTCATAATTTATACTTCACAAATTATTTGAGTTTTTCGTTGTTTTTGTGACGGTCTTTGTCTCTAACGGATTTCAAATCCATCTTTTTATCAAAAGCGGCTTGTAAATCGATTCCGGTTTGGTTTGCCAAACACAATACCACAAAAACCACATCGGCTAATTCTTCGCCAAGGTCTTTATTTTTATCGCTTTCTTTTTCGGATTGCTCTCCATAACGGCGGGCAATGATTCGGGCTACTTCGCCTACTTCTTCGGTAAGTTGTGCCATATTAGTTAGTTCGTTAAAGTAACGAACGCCGTGTTCTTTGATCCAAGTATCTACGTCGAGTTGGGAATTTTTTAGGTTCATCTTATTCTTTATTTTTACTGTCAATTACTATTGTTACAGGACCATCATTTAATAAAAGCACTTTCATATCAGCACCAAATATGCCGGTTTGTACTTTTTTACCCAATTCTTTTTCTAACTGAAGTACAAAATTTTCGTACAACGGAATGGCTACTTCTGGTTTTGAAGCTTTTATATAGGAAGGACGATTTCCTTTTTTGGTAGCGGCGTGCAGTGTAAATTGACTTACCACAATGATATCGCCATCTATATCTTTGACGGATAAATTCATTATATCATTTTCATCCCCAAAAATGCGGATGTTAGTAATCTTATTAACCAGCCAATCTATATCTTCCTGGTTATCTGCATCTTCAATACCAACTAAAACCAATAATCCTTTCTGAATATCGGCTACGATTTCAGCATCTATTGTTACGGAGGCTGAGGAAACTCTTTGAATTACAACTTTCATTATTAAAATTGAAATTGATATTATTATTCCCTTGTTTTATCACTGATTATTCTATCCTCGTTATGAATATCAGTACGGTAATTTTCATCATCTCCTTCCAGAATTTTAAGGTAACTTCTATAACGGGACCAAGCGATTTCGTCTTTTTCTAAAGCAACTTTAATAGCACAATGCGGCTCGTCTTTATGCAAGCAATTATTGAATTTACATTGCTCTTTCAATTTGAAAAATTCAGGGAAATACCCACTAATTTCTTCTTTTTCCATGTCGACAATTCCAAAACCTTTGATACCTGGCGTGTCAATAATTTTAGCATCAAAAGACAAATCGTACATCTCAGCAAATGTTGTGGTATGTTGTCCTTGCTTACTTGCTTCAGAAATTGTTTTTGTTTTTAAATGCAAAGAAGGCTCCATTGCATTTACCAATGTTGATTTTCCAACACCAGAATGTCCGGAGAACATACTCACTTTGCCAATCATCATTGCTTTCAACTCCTCGATTCCTTTCATTTCAGTCGAAGAAACGCGAAGACATTTGTACCCTATTTCTTGATACACATGCTGCATATACAATTGCTCATCAAGTGAGGCGTCATCAAAAGTGTCTATTTTATTAAAAACTAATATCGTTTCAATTCCATATGCTTCTGCTGTAACCAAAAAACGATCAATAAAATTAAAAGTCGTTGGCGGATTATTAATCGTAACTAACAAGAAAACTCGATCAATATTAGACGCAATAATATGCACCTGATGCGATAAATTGACAGATTTCCGAACAATATAATTCTTTCTGTCGTGAATTTTATGAATGGTCCCCGTAACGGTATCAGATGATTCTTCTAGTTCATAATCCACAACATCGCCTACAGCAATAGGATTGGTACTTTTGATTCCCTTAATTCGGAATTTCCCTTTCATACGGCATTCAATAAAATCACCTTGTTCGGATTTTACGGTGTACCAACTTCCTGTAGATTTGTATACGAGTCCTGTCATTGAGGATTTTTGATTGAAGATTAACGATTTTAGATTTCTAATTTAAAATCTAAGACTTTGCAAAGATAATTCTTTGTTTGAGGTTTAAAGTTTAAAGTTTAAAGTTTTTATCAATCTGTAAAAACAAAAAATCCCGACGACTTAAAAAAGCTGTAGGGATTTCTTGTTGAAAAAAATACGGACTAAGAATTCAATACTTTTTCTTGGTGACCAATACTTTCCTGGTGAATCGCTTTGAACATTTTTAGTACAAATTCTTCAGTCAATCCTTTTTTCTCACCATCCAAAATCATTTTTCCAAGGATTTCATTCCAACGATTATTTTGCAATACAGCAACGTTCGCGTCTTTTTTTACTTGACCTATTTCATCCGCTACTTTCATTCTTTTACCCAAAAGCTCTAACAACGTAGCATCCAAAACATCAATATTAGCTCTTAATTTAGCCATTTTTTGAGTAAATGCATCCGATACATCGTTTACTTTTCTTACTTTCAAATCAATAAAAATTTGTTTTAAAGCATCTGGCGTAACTTGTTGTGCAGCATCACTCCATGCATTGTCTGGATCGTAATGTGTTTCGATAATCATCCCATCATAATTCAAATCCAAAGCTTGTTGAGTCACTTCAAGAATCATTTTGCGGTCTCCTGTAATATGAGACGGGTCAATGATTAAAGGCAAATCAGGGAATTTATTTTGCAATTCGATAGCAATCTGCCATTCTGGAATATTTCTGTATTTTGTTTTTTCATAAGTTGAAAAACCTCTGTGAATCACCCCTAATTTCTCAATTCCAGCATTGTACAAGCGCTCAACACCACCCAACCATAAAGACAAATCTGGATTTACCGGATTCTTAACCAATACGATTTTTTTAGTTCCTGCTAAAGCATCTGCAATTTCTTGCATTGCAAATGGATTTACGGTAGTTCTGGCACCAATCCACAATACATCAATATCATATTCCAAAGCCAATTTTACGTGAGCCGCATTTGCCACTTCCGTTCCCATTAGCAATCCGGTTTGTTCTTTAGCTTTTTTTAACCATTTCAATCCAATTTCACCAACACCTTCAAATCCTCCCGGACGTGTTCTTGGTTTCCAAATTCCTGCTCTAAAAACGCTTACATCTGAATCTTTCAATTCATGTGCAATTTTCAATACTTGTTCTTCTGTTTCAGCACTACAAGGTCCTGCGATCACAAATGGATGAGTCAAATTGAATTCATTCAACCAATTTCTCATTTCTTTCTTGTTTTCCATCTTTTCTAATTTTATTTTAATATTTTATTGTGTGTTGTTCTTTTTGACTGTAACCTGCTCCCGAAGCTTCGGGATGAATGCTGATTACTTTTTAACATTCATTCCGTTTAATATTTCTTTTATTTTATTGACGCTTTGCATTTCATTGTAAATCGCATCGTAATCTTCCTTTTCTAATAATTCTTTAAATTTCGATAAATTCGAAATGTATTCCTCCAATGTTTTCACAACCTGTTTCCTGTTTTGTTTAAAAATTGGCGTCCACATTGCTGGGGAACTTTTGGCCAAACGAACCGTACTTTCAAAACCGGAACCTGCCATATCAAAAATATCCTGTTCGTCTTTCTCTTTATTAATTACCGTTTTTCCCAGCATAAAGGCACTTATATGTGATAAATGAGACACATAAGCAATATGTTTATCATGTGATTTTGGATCCATATAACGGATTCTCATTCCCATTGCTTTAAACAAATCCAGCGCTTTCTCCTGTAATTTGAAAGTCGTTTTCTCTACCTCACAAATGATATTTGTCTTCCCTTGAAACAATCCCTTTATCGCCGCCGAAGGTCCCGAAAACTCCGTTCCTGCAATAGGATGTGTGGCTATAAAATTCCTTCTTTTAGGATGATTGGCTACTGCTTCGCAAATAGGCATTTTAGTAGAACCCACTTCAAAAACAATCGTATTATCCCCAATAACATCCAAAACTTTCGGCAAAACTATCAATGCAACATCAACAGGAACTGAAACAATTACAAAGTCTGCATCCACTAAATCATCAAATGTTGCAGCTGCATCCACAACTCCTAAAGCTATGGCTTCCGCCAAATGACTTTCGTTGTTATCAATTCCATAAATTTTGGCTTCCGGATGCAACGTTTTAATGTCCAATGCCATTGAACCACCGATTAATCCTATTCCTATTACGTATATTTTCATGGTTTTATTTATATACCTACAAGGTTTTGAAAGTCTTGTAGGAAAATCTGAAATCGTTAATCAACAATCTAGAATCTATTTATCGCTTCCTGTACTTTTTTTTCTTTTACACAAAGTGCAAATCGGATGTAACCTTCGCCATTAGAACCAAAAATTGTTCCCGGTGTAATGAAAATAGATTTGTCATATAAAATTTCATCAATGAATTTCTCTGCCGATGTAATTCCGTCCGGCAATTTTGCCCAAACAAATAATCCAACTCCTTCCTTATACACTTTGCACCCTAATTTCTCCGCCAGTTGTTCCGTAAGAATTCTGCGTTTTTTATAAATCGCATTCATCGATTCAAACCAAGTTTTGTCACTTTTCAAAGCTTCAATTGCTCCCTTTTGAATCCCGTAAAACATTCCGCTATCCATGTTACTTTTTACTTTTAAAACTGCATCGATACAAGCTGCATTTCCTAGAAGCATTCCAACTCTCCAGCCCGCCATGTTGAAAGTCTTGCTCAAAGAATTCAATTCTAAAACCACGTCTTTTGCTCCTTCCACTTGCAATAAACTCATCGGATTGTCATTTAAAACAAAACTGTACGGATTGTCATTAACTAACAAAATATTATGTTTTTTGGCGAAAGCCACCAACTTTTCAAACAATTCCAAACTTCCTCTTGCTCCTGTTGGCATGTGCGGGTAACCAATCCACATGATTTTCACTTTCGATAAATCTAATTTCTCTAAAGCTTCAAAATCCGGTTCCCAGTTATTATTTTCTTTTAAGTCATAATAAACTGGAACTGCTCCAACTAAATTCGTCACCGAAGTGTATGTTGGATATCCTGGATTTGGAATCAACACCTGATCGCCTTCATTCAAAAAAGCCAGTGAAATATGCATAATTCCCTCTTTGGAACCCATCAAAGGCAAGATTTCGTTAGCCGGATTCAACGCAACTCTGTAATTATTTTTGTAAAAATCAGCCATGCCTTGACGCAATTCCGGTAATCCTTGATAACTTTGGTATTGATGCGCATTTTCATCTTGCATTGCCAGAACTACTGCGTCAATTACCGCTTGTGACGGCTGCAAATCCGGACTTCCAATTCCCATATTGATAATAGGTTTCCCTTCAGAAGCCAGTTGTCTTACTTCTCTCAATTTTGACGAGAAATAGTATTCTTCAATTATATCGAGACGTTTCGCTGTAGTAATCATGTGTAAGTTTTAATATTTTTTGACTTTGTAACTTTCGATTAATTATAATTTTGTGTTTTTATATTCGCCTAACACTTTGAAATACTCCGCCATGATGATCAATAATGACTTTGCTTTAGCATAATCTTCGTATTTTTCGAAAGTAACATCCACAAAAAACGAATATTTCCAAGGTGTTTCTATTTTTGGTAACGACTGAATTTTGGTTAAATTCAATTTGCAATCGCTCATTACATTCAAAACTGCCGCCAAACTGCCACGTTTGTGGTCCAATTCAAATTTGATGGACGCTCTGTTGATTTTGTTTTCCGGAACAAATGAATTGTCCTTTTTGATAATCACAAAACGTGTCATATTATTTTTAATCGTTTGGATTTCCGGAGCCAAAATTTCTAAATCATACATTTCAGAAGCGATTTTACTGGCAATTGCGGCAATTCCTTTCAACTGTTTTTCCTGAATTCTACGCGCCGTTTCAGCAGTATCTTTGTCTTCAACTAATTTTATGTTTGGATATTTTTTCAGGAATTCCATACATTGTAAAATAGCCATTGGATGCGAATGCACTTCCTGAATATCTTCCATTTTTTGACCTTTTAACGCCATTAAATTTTGATGAATTCTCAAATAATGTTCTCCTATTATGTGCAAATTATTTTTGTCAATCAATGCGTAATTTGGAATAATTGGACCCGCAATAGAATTTTCTATCGCCATAACTGCCTGATCTGATTTGCCTGAAAGCAGGTTATCTACTAATTCTTCAAAGGACAAACATTCATCAACAATAACTGCCTGATTGAAATATTCCTGTGCCACCTGATGGTGAAAAGAACCCGTTATCCCTTGTATTCCAATTATTTCATTCATTTTACACATTTTTAAGCAAAAAAAAATCCCGATTTTCATCGGGATTGTATATTTATAGTATCAATTTAATTTTATAATCAAATAACCATACAACAATCCCTTTCTACTTTCCAGAAGAAATAATAAGAATTGCTAAAATAAAATCGGTTACTCAACATGTTGTTGCTTTTTTGTATTAATTACTGTGCGAATGTATACATAATTTCCAGCTAACCAAAAAAAAAAGCTGATTTTGTTGAACAAAAAAAGGATTCGCTAAAAAACTGGTTATTAATTATATAATGTTTAAAAAAAAGACTTTTAAAATCCTTTTTAGTTATTACACATTTAAGATTTCAGTCAACTAAAATATTCTCACCCTCCATTCCACCTTTGAAACATTCAGAAATCAAGTCACTAATTTTTCCGAAATCCATTTTTTACCTTCCGAAATTCGAGTTACCATCATAGCCGAAACCAAATCGCCATTGGCATTCAGCAATGTCGCCATTGGATCTACCAAAGTTCCCACAATCATTGCTGCCGGAAGCGCTTGTTCCATTGGAAATCCATAAACGGTAATCGCCAATATTTCTCCTATGTAACCTCCGTTTGGAATTCCGCCTTCAACTACTGAAACAATTACTGTAATTCCCAATGCCATTAGTAACGTATTCGGATCCGTTAAATCTTTTCCAAACATGGCGAAAATTACTGCAATTTTTATAATCGACGACATACTAGAACCATCTTTGTGCAAAGGTGCTCCCAGTGGAATAACTACATTCCTGATGTGAGCCGGAATATTCATTTTTTCGGCACCTTCCAGATTAGCAGGAATTGTCGCAATGCTGCTGCAGGTTCCCAATGCTGTTAAGGAAGGCGTAATATTATTTTTCCAAAACACTTTAAATCCTAATTTTCCTCCGGCGATAAATGCGTACAAACTAAAAAATACGACAAAGTAAAAAGCGCAAACTGCATAATAAAGTCCCAAAGGTTTTGCATAAGCGCCAAATAATTGCGGTCCAAATATCCCAACTTGATACGCAAAATAAGCACCCAACCCTATTGGAGCAGTTTTCATAATCATGTGTAACAATTGTTTCATCACTTCATTGCCTGAATTCAAGAACCTACTGAAATCTTTCCCTTTTTCACCCGATTGCAAACTGGCAAATCCTATTAAAAACGAAAATATGATGAGCGCTAACATGCTTTTTCGAGAAAGTAGCTCATAAAAATCCCCCGCTGTGAGCAATTGAGTAATTTGTGAACCTGTATTTGCACTTTGTACACTTTCCAAAGGTATTTTTGAAAGAATAATATCTTGCTGAATGGGAAATAACAAAACAGCAACGAGCATCAAAATAGCCGAAATCAATACTGTACTTAAAAATACGCCAATGACAATTACAAACAATTTACCGAGTTTCTCTGATTTTTCTAAATTAGCAATCGAAGAAGCGATCGTAAAAAAAATCAACGGGATAATTGCTGTAAACAATAAATTCAGAAATATATCGCCCAAAGGCTTAATCACCTCTACGCCTTTTCCAAAAACTAAACCCAAAATGCTACCTGCCAGAATTCCGCCAAGTAGCAATAAAATACTTTTGTAATTTTTCAAGAAACTGCCCGACTGTGTATTTTTCAAATTCATATTTATATAGTTTAGGGTAAATATATAAATCTAAAATAGAATATCATCCCGCTTTGTAAAACTTTGACTTAGGTCTTTTTAGCTATTGAGCTACAAAAAACAATAAATCAATGTTTTTTCTGTTTACTTTTGCAACAAATAAAATTCCATGTCAATAGAAGTAAATAACATATCAAAAAGTTACGGTGCCCAAAAAGCATTGGATAACATTTCATTTTCTATAAAAAAAGGAGAAATCGTTGGTTTTTTAGGTCCAAATGGAGCCGGAAAATCAACTTTAATGAAAATATTGACAACCTACATCAATGCCGATGAAGGCACTGCAATCGTAAATGGAAATGATGTAAACACTCAACAGAAAGCAGTGCAACTTTCTATTGGTTACCTTCCGGAACACAATC
The DNA here is from genome assembly GCF_003312425.1 of Flavobacterium psychrolimnae. GTDB lineage: Bacteria > Bacteroidota > Bacteroidia > Flavobacteriales > Flavobacteriaceae > Flavobacterium > Flavobacterium psychrolimnae. Next base: position 34,126 of record NZ_QNUX01000017.1, read on the forward strand.
CGTTGTATTTGGATTTGTATGTGAGAGAATATTTGGCTTTTAATGCTGATGTTTATAAAGTAGCCAAATCCAGAATCGAAGAAGTAATTCAATTGACTGGTTTAAGTACTGAAAGTCATAAAAAAATTGGACAATTATCTAAAGGATATCGCCAGCGTGTAGGTCTTGCCAATGCTTTATTGCACAATCCTGATGTTTTGATTTTGGACGAACCAACTACCGGTTTAGACCCGAATCAATTAATGGAAATTCGTAATGTGATTAAAAACGTGGGGAAAGACAAAACGGTTTTCCTTTCCACACACATTATGCAGGAAGTCGAGGCCATTTGTGACCGCGTGATTATCATCAATAACGGTAAAATTGTTACCGATAAAAAACTGGACAATTTAATTTCTGAAGACAAGGAACAAGTTATCGAAGTAGAATTTGATTATAAAATAGAGGAACAATTAATTGCTAAAATTGAAAATCTTGTTTCTTATAAAAATACGCATGATATGATTTGGGAATTAACTTTCAAAGCGGATAAAGACATGCGTCCTGCTGTTTTTGATTTTGCGAATGCCAATGGTTTGAAAACCTTGCAGCTGAATCAGAAAAATAAAAATCTAGAAGCTGTATTTAGAGAGATTACGAAATAGTTGGCAATGTTCAGACTTATTTTGAGTAGTTAGCGTGGATTTACAATCCATGAATTAATTATTTCATTATAGATCATGTCGTATGAATTTAATCCTACAGAATTTGAAGCTTTTAAATAGAGATTTAACTTAATTTGTTCTGGATTATGATTTAATACTTTACTATCAAAACTCTTGTCACTTGTCAAGTAAAAGTCATCATCCACTGTAATAGTTTCTCCAGCTTTCCATTCTTGGCCACAACAATAAAGTGTTTTCCTGAATAATAAATAAGATTTCTCACCATACTTAAAATTCACATTCAGTTCAGGCGTTAATTCTGCATCCTCTATATTATCACCTGTTATATTTCTAATTTTAGCCTTAATATGAATATAAGGAACATTATAACTAATTTTACGCGGTTTATTATTGATAGCAGCAATGATACTACCACTCTCAACTCGATCAATTATCCCAAAAGACGTATTCAAATCAGTTATTTCAAATTTTTCATTCTTTTGCTCACCAAACACAGTTTTTAATTCTTCTTTAAACCAATAAACTTTCGCTGTATAAAATAAAGCGATTAATACTATAATAATTATTCCAAATTGCAGTCCCCCTTTTTTTGTTGACATATTATTTATTTTATAAAAAATTTACTTTCATAATCATTAGACTTTCTATCAATTGCAATATAACCAAATCAAAAATTCACATTAACTGTTAACCCTAAAACGCCTAATAATATTTTGAAATTAGAGAATAAATCTACTATTTCTTGAAAAGAAATCTACCACTCTGTTGTACTCATCATTTTAATACCATCTCTAAATCCTTTATTAGTTTCCGTGATCTTTGTTATTCCAATCATAATACCATTAAGCTTCATTGGATGAATATGTTTTGTACATATTAAACTAGAAATTTGAGAATCATCCTCAAATGCTATACTATTCAAACTATCTAAAACACATTTTGCAAGATTATCAACATCAACTTCCTTATACCTTTTTTCAGTGATTGATATAGAAATTATAACTTCAACTTCATGAGGTTTTTTTATTATTTTACCTTCTCTAAATTTTTCTTTAGCAGTATCTTTTATAAGATTATTAAATTTAAGAACAGAATCCGTAATCGGTTTTTTTACATAAAAATTGTCTAAAACTTTTTCTTCTTCGTTTTTTTGAATCTCATAAATTTTTATAGGCTTAAATTTATCCTGCTTTGTTGGTATTGCTTGTCCTCCAAAAAGCATGAGTATATAATCAATTTTTGGATTTTTGTAAAACATAACTCCTTCACTCATAAATTTTTAATTGTTAATATTTTATAAATAAAAACTACTAAATCCCCTATTGCCAAAATACAAAATATTCCCTACAAACCACCAAAAGCAAAAGGATATTTTTAGAAGTGGTATTAACACTAGATAGAAAATGACCTCAAAGGTTTTAAAAACCTCTGAGATCAAACATAATATTATTAATTTAATAGGATTGCTTCGTTCCTCGCAATGACTTTAAAAAACCTTACTCGCTATTTGTCGAATATTTTCTGATTTCCCCATGGAATAATAATGTAACACGGGAACTCCGGCAGCTTTCAATTCTAAAGATTGTTGAATCGCCCATTCGATTCCTACTTGTCTGATGTCAGCATTGTTTTTACATTGATCAACTGCATGAATTAAATCTTCTGGCAAATCAATTCGAAAAATTTGTGGTAAAACCTGTAAGTGTCTTTGTACTGCGATTGGTTTAATTCCTGGAATAATAGGAACTGTAATTCCCATTTCTCTGGCTTTAGCAACAAATTCAAAGTATTTAGCATTATCAAAAAACATTTGTGTCACCACATAATCAGCTCCTGCATCTACTTTTTCTTTCAATCTTTTTAAATCAGAAATTAAAGACGGTGATTCTAAATGTTTCTCCGGATATCCCGCAACTCCAATACAGAAATTAGCTTTGTTATCAACATCCATCACGTCATGCAAATATTTTCCGCAATTCAATTGGTTAATTTGCTTGACCAAATCGACTGCGAAATCATTCCCTCCTTTTTTAGGAACAAAAGACTGCTCGTCCTTCATCGCATCGCCACGCAAAGCCATCACATTATCAATTCCCAGATAATGACAATCGACTAATAAATATTCGGTTTCTTCTTTGGTAAAACCACCGCAAAGCACATGAGGAACTGTATCTACATTGTACTTATGCTTGATTGAAGCACAAATTCCAAGCGTTCCAGGACGCATTCTGGTTAGTTTTTTTTCCAATAATCCATTTCCCTTATCGACATAAATAAACTCTTCGCGAGAAGTGGTTACATCTATAAATGGCGGTTTGAACTCCATCAACGGATCAATATTATCGTATAATTCCTGAATGCTTTTCCCTTTTTGAGGCGGAATAATTTCGAAGGAGAACAACGTTTCTCCTTTTGAGTCTTCTATATGTTGTGTTACTTTCATTTTAAGTCTTAAAGTTTGAATGTCAAAAGTCGAAAGTCACGTCCTTTGGACTTTATGACTTTTGACTTTACGACTATGTTTTAATCCGCAATATTTGGGTTCAGCCATTTCATAGCTACTTCAGTCGAAACGCTTCTACGTTTGGCGTAATCAATAACTTGGTCTTCTTTTATTTTTCCAAGTCCAAAATACTTACTTTCCGGATTCCCAAAATAGTATCCTGAAACCGAAGAAGCTGGCCACATCGCCATACTTTCGGTTAAAGTCACTCCAATTTCTTGTTCTACATTTAGTAATTTCCAAATTGTTGGTTTTTCTAAATGGTCAGGACAAGCCGGATAACCCGGTGCAGGACGAATACCTTTATAAACCTCTTCAATCATAGCTTCTGTTGTTAAATTTTCATCAGAAGCGTATCCCCAAATTTCTTTACGGATTTTTTCATGTAAATATTCTGCAAAAGCTTCTGCAAAACGATCTGCCAATGCTTTCACCATAATCGAATTGTAATCGTCTAAATCTCTTTCGAATTCTGCTGCCCATTCATCAACCCCAAAACCGGTCGTGACACAAAACGCACCCATATAATCGGTTTTACCACTGTCTTTCGGAGCAATAAAATCCGACAATGCAATATTTGGAGCACCTTTCGTTTTTTGTGATTGCTGACGCAACGTCAAGAATTTCTCCAAGACTTTTCCACTTTCATCGCTTAATTCAATATCGTCATCATTCACTTGATTCGCAGGAAAGATTCCGTAAATTCCTTTGGCAGTCAATTTCTTTTCTTTCAAAATAACGTCCAACATTTCTTTGGCATCCGCAAAAACAGAAGTAGCTTGTTCGCCAACAACATTATCCGTTAAAATAGCCGGATATTTCCCGAACAATTCCCAGGTTCTAAAAAACGGTGTCCAATCAATGTACGGAACCAAAACATCCAAATCGACTTCGATTGTTTTTGTTCCAATAAAATTAGGTTTCATTGGATTGTAGTTTTCCCAATCTAATTTAAGTTTATTAACACGAGCTTGCTCAATTGTCAAGAAATTTTTGTCGCGTGAACGATTTAAAAAAGTTTCTCTAAAAGCATCATATTCTGCTCTGATGTCACTTGCAAAAATTTTCTTTTCACTATTCAATAAATTTCCAGCAACCGTTACGGCTCTTGAAGCATCATTTACGTGAATAACAGTTGATTTATATTGTGGCGCAATTTTCACGGCAGTGTGCGCTCGTGAAGTCGTTGCTCCGCCAATCATCACAGGGATCTTTATGTTTCTTTTGTCTAACTCTTTAGCGAGATAAACCATTTCATCAAGTGACGGTGTTATCAATCCGCTTAAACCAATAATATCAACGTTGTGTTCTATTGCGGCAGCGATGATTTTCTCAGGTGCAACCATAACCCCTAAATCAATGATTTCATAATTGTTACAAGCCAAAACAACTGAAACAATATTTTTTCCAATATCGTGTACGTCGCCTTTTACCGTCGCCATTAAGATACGACCTGCAAAACTCGAAACACCATCTTTTTCGGCTTCAATAAATGGCAATAAATAAGCTACCGCTTTCTTCATTACACGAGCTGATTTTACCACTTGTGGCAAAAACATTTTACCCGAACCAAATAAATCCCCAACAACATTCATTCCCGCCATTAGGTTGATTTCGATTACTTCGATAGGTTTTGTTGCTGCAAGTCTAGCTTCTTCAACATCGATTTCTATAAATTCATCGACTCCTTTTACTAACGAGTGCGTCAATCGTTCCTGAATAGTTCCCGAACGCCATTCCTGAACTGCTTTTTCATTACTCTTTACGTCTCCCTTTACATTTTCTGCAAAGTCCAACAAACGTTCCGTTGCATCATCGCGTCTGTTTAGAATTACATCCTCAACACGTTCTAATAAATCTTTTGGAATTTCGTCGTAGATAGAAAGCATTTCTGGATTCACGATTCCCATAGTCATACCATGCTGAATCGCATGGTACAAAAACACTGAGTGCATCGCTTCCCGAACCGTGTCATTTCCTCTAAACGAAAACGAAACATTACTCACACCACCGCTAATGTGCGCATGAGGAAGATTTTCTCTAACCCATTTGGTTCCTCTGAAGAAATCCAATGCGTTCAATCGGTGTTCTTCCATTCCTGTTGCAACAGGAAAAATATTCAAATCGAAAATAATATCCTGTGGAGGAAAACCAACTTTGTTTACCAAAATATCATACGAACGTTGGCAAATTTCTATTCGGCGTTCATAATTATCCGCTTGTCCAGTTTCATCAAAAGCCATTATAATAGCTGCAGCTCCATAACGCTTAATCAATTTAGCATGATGAATAAATTGTTCTTCCCCTTCTTTCAAAGAGATCGAATTTACTACACTCTTTCCTTGAACTACTTTTAATCCCGCTTCAATGATGTCCCATTTCGAACTGTCAATCATGATTGGCACTCGGGAAATATCAGGTTCTGCAGCGATTAGATTTAGGAATTTTGTCATAGCGTATTCGCCATCCAGCATTCCTTCATCCATATTAATATCGATGATTTGCGCGCCACCTTCCACTTGCTCTTTGGCAATACTGAGTGCTTCTTCGTATTTTTCTTCCTTGATTAATCGAAGGAATTTTCTAGAACCTGTTACATTCGTACGTTCACCAATATTCACAAATACGCTTTCCGGCGTAATGATTAAAGGCTCTAATCCCGATAAAACAAGGTTTCTTCTAGTTTCTGCTTGTGCCATTTTTATTTTGTTTGATCCTTCACGATTTCAGCAAACGTTCAGGTTTCGTATATCTTATTATTATTTTGGGCGTGACCCAAAAAGGGTCGGGCTATTCGTTGCAAGTCCTCGTCTCATCCGAAAAGACGAGACTGTGGGCTTTTCACTGCTATCCCTCACGCGGGCATTCTTAGTTACATCACCGCCGTCGAAACTCTCGGCTTATAGTCCTTTGCTATATCAGCAATCAACTTGATATGTTCTGGCGTTGTTCCACAACAACCGCCTATGATATTGACTAAATTATCGTCTAAATATTCTTTGATTAAAGCTTGCATTTCTTGCGGTGTTTCATCATACTCTCCAAATGCGTTTGGCAATCCTGCATTAGGATGCGCCGACACATTGAATGAAGTATTTTGCGACAAAGTTTGCAAATAAGGCTTCAACAAATCAGCTCCCAAAGCGCAATTGAAACCTACGCTCAACAACGGAATATGTGAAACCGAAACCAAAAAAGCTTCTACGGTTTGACCAGAAAGTGTTCTTCCTGATGCATCCGTAATCGTTCCGGAAACCATGATTGGAATATCGATATTGCGTTCGTCTTTGACTTCTTCAATGGCAAAAAGTGCTGCTTTGGCATTTAAAGTGTCAAAAATAGTTTCTACTAACAATAAATCACTTCCTCCGTCAATCAAAGCCTCAACTTGTTGTTTGTAAGCAATGCGCAAATCATCGAAAGTTACGGCTCTGTAACCCGGATCGTTTACATCTGGTGACATGCTGGCCGTTCTGTTTGTTGGTCCTATTGAACCCGCAACAAAACGAGGTTTGTCTGGATTTTTGGCTGTGAATTCATCGGCTACTTCACGGGCAATTCGTGCTGATTCATAGTTGAGTTCATATACCAAATCTTCGAGATGGTAATCGGCCATTCCGATGGTGGTTCCTGAGAACGTATTGGTTTCAACGATATCCGCTCCAGCTTCAAAATAAGCTGCGTGAACTGCTCGTATTGCTTGTGGTTGCGTGATTGATAATAAATCGTTATTCCCTTTTAAGGAATGTGGAAAATCTTTGAAACGTTCGCCTCGAAAATCTTCTTCGGAAAAATTGTATCGTTGCAACATGGTTCCCATAGCTCCATCGAGTACGAGTATGTTTTTTTTAATGGCTTCTTGAATGCTTGACATACCTTTTTATTTCTTGTGAATCTCGATAGGTATCAGGATTCACACTTTTGATTAATAATTACAAAAGTTCACTATTTTAGCTCTTTAGCCCCGATTGCAGTGAAAATCCTTTCTCGTCCTGAACTTGTTTCAGGATCCTGAAACAAGTTCAGGACGAGAAAGATTGCAACGGAAAGCGGGAACGGTATTGGCAAAAAAACGCCAATTGTTCGCTCCTGATACTGAAATTAATTCAGCAGGCTAAAAATATATGTTGTCAAGAAAAGGTTTGAGAAATACTAAGTGAGTATTCGTGTGTTATCTATCTTAGATACTGAAACTGTTCAGTACAAAGTAGAATGTAGCACCTTCTTTAAAGATAAAGGGTTGCTAAGGTTTCATTGGGTCTTTCCCTCCGCCTTTCGTGATAACTTTCAATAAATATAGGAACAGTGCAAAGTAAAGACAAAGCGCTAATACTTGCAAGTATTAGCGCTTAATTTTTTAACTAGTTTGGGCTAAGTTGTTAAACTATTGCTTTAACCACGGCTTTTGGAGCTTCTTTACGCGTTCCGTCAAATCCGTCAACACCGGAAACTGTAGTGTATTTCAATACATATCTCTTACCCGGATTGATGATTTGGTAAGCTGCCTGACACATTAATGTTGCTTCGTGGAAACCACAAAGAATCAATTTTAATTTTCCAGGATAGGTATTAACGTCACCAATAGCAAAAATTCCAGGAATGTTCGTTTGGTAATCCAAAGCATTATTTACTTTGATAGCATTTTTTTCAATGTCTAATCCCCAGTCTCCGATAGGACCTAACTTTGGAGTTAATCCAAAAAGTGGAATAAAATAATCCGTTTCAATGGTGCGGTGTGCGCCATTTTCCTCGACTACAACTCCTTCTAAATGTTCAGCACCTTTCAAGCCAACAACTTCTCCAGGGGTAATCATTTTTATTTTACCGGAATTTTTCAATTCCTGTACTTTTTCTACAGAATCTAAAGCACCCCTGAATTCGTTTCTACGGTGAATCAAAGTCACTTCAGAAGCTACATTCGACAAGAAAATACTCCAGTCTAAAGCTGAATCTCCTCCTCCAGCGATTACTACTTTTTTGTCTCTGAATTTCTCTGGATTTTTGATAAAGTATTTAATTCCTTTATCTTCATAAAATTCGATATCTTCAATCAATGGTTTTCTTGGTTCAAAACTTCCCAATCCACCAGCAATTGCTACTACAGGAGCATGGAATTTTTTTCCTTTATTTGAAGTTACAATAAAAGTTCCGTCTTCTTGTTTTTCGATTGTTTCAGCACGTTCACCAAGGGTAAATCCCGGTTCGAACTGCTTGATTTGTTCCATTAGATTATCTACTAAATCTCCCGCTAATACTTCAGGAAATCCTGGAATATCATAAATAGGTTTTTTAGGATATAATTCAGATAATTGTCCGCCCGCTTGTGGCAAAGCATCCAGAATATGACATTTTAATTTTAACAATCCTGCTTCAAAAACTGCAAATAAACCCGTAGGCCCGGCTCCTATTATAAGTATGTCTGTTTTAATCATTTTTTTATTCTTTATGTAATGTAATTGTGCTAAACTATTTAATTGCAAATGAACGATTGATTTATATTACTTTAAATGATAAATATCAGTCGGATTCTTTGTTCTTTATGCTATTCTCTTGGTTCTTTATTCTTCAACGACTCGGTGATTTCATTCATCTTCTGCACTTTTTCTTCGAAATTCCCTTTTAGCGTTTTGCGATATTCATTTAAATTTTCGACCATTTTATTAATATCGTCCGGAATGATTTCTTCAAAAAACTCCCGTAATCTTTTGGCAGTTGTTGGTGATTTTCCATTGGTTGAAATGGCGATTTTTACATTTCCTTTGGTCACAATTCCGCCCAAATAATAATCACATAATGGCGGTGTATCCGCAATATTGCAAATCAAATATCTTTTTCTGGATAAATCATAAATCCTTTTATTCACTTTCAAATCATCCGTACAAGCAATAACCATGTGGCGTTTGCGAAGCATCCATCGATTGAATTTTCTATACGTCAATTGTACCGAAGGATGTTTTGCAGCGAGGCTTTCCAGCTCTGGTAAAAACTTTGGCGCCACCACCTCAACATTGGCGTTTGGACTTGATTTCAACATAAAAGATAACTTTTCTAAACCCACATTTCCGCCACCCACAATAAGTACGTTGAGGTTGTGTAATTTTAAAAATATTGGATATAATTCGTTCCGTTCCAATGCTACTTTATTTCTTTTGATATGAATTCTTCGTAAAATCCTTTCAATTTATTACTTTCTTTTACTACTTCTCCAATGACAATTATGGCAGGCGAACTTAATTTATTCTCAGTGACAACTTGTTGAATTGTATTGATTGTTCCAACACCAATTTTCTCTTGATCAGTAGTTCCATTTTGAATAATTGCAACTGGAGTTTCGCCTTTAGATTCTTTTTGGAACAAATCGATAATCTGAGACAGTTTGCTCATTCCCATTAAAATCACAACTGTTGCCGATGATTGTGCAGCTAAAGCAACATCATTTGATAATTTTCTATCAGACGTTGTACCTGTAATTACCCAAAAACTTTCCGAAACACCTCTTTTGGTCAACGAAATCCCTTGATAAGCAGGAACAGCAATCGACGATGAGATTCCAGGCACTACAAATGTAGGTATCCCAAAACTTTCTACAAAGTCTATTTCCTCACCCCCACGACCAAAAATAAATGGATCACCACCCTTTAACCGAACCACATGTCCGTAGGTAAGCGCGTTATCTACAATCAATTGGTTGATTTGGTCTTGCGTATATTCATGACAGCCTTTTCTTTTTCCAACGAATATTTTAATTGCTTTTTTAGGAGCATAACTTAAAATTTCTTCGTTTGCCAAAGCGTCATACAAAACGACATTGGCCTCAGCCAGTGCCTTTGCCCCTTTGATTGTCAGTAAATCCGGATCACCTGGACCCGCACCCACTAGCGTTACTATTGGTTGTATCTTTTTAAGCATCGGCTAAGTCTTTTTCTCTGTATGATTCAATTGCTTCAAAAAAGACAATTGCATCTTGAATGTAATTTTGTGCAAATTCAGCAGAAGGTTCATTCTGATTGATTTGGTATACTAAATCTCTTAATGTTGACTTCAATTGAATGATATTTGTTGCTACAAAAACCGTATCAAACAAATCGATAATTCCAGCTTGGTGATTTGTTTTTTGGTTTTCAGCCAATAATAATGCTTTGGCTCCATTTACAAATCCTGCGTATGCCAAATAAATTGCATCAGCCCATTTTGCATCATCAAAAGCTTCTTGTGCGAAAGTTAATTTATCTTTGGCTTCCAATAATAAGGTAGCCACTAAATCAATAACAACACCAGCGCATTCTCCTACTCCAACTGCTTTTACGTAATTATCAGCATTTCCCCAATCTACAAAATCAGCTTCGGTAAGATTAGTCAAATCGGCTAATGGTTTCAAAAATTCGTAGAAATATTTTTCGCCTTTGGCATCATAATAATTCAGGAACGATTGTCCGTTTCCGTTTGCTTCAAAATCATTTAAGATGAAACGCAATGCATCAGGTCCTCTTCTGCTTGGAATTTTGATTACTTTATCCGAAAACCTTCCGTTTCCGTTTCCTAAATTTCCTCCGCCTAATAACACTTGTAATGCTGGCGCCACTAATTTTCCTGAATTAATTGACATTCCTTGGAAACCAATTTCGGCCATATTGTGTTGTCCACAAGCATTCATACAACCACTGATTTTAATCGTGATTTCCTTATTGTTGCTATATTGTGGATATTCTGTTTCTAAAACTCTTTCTAATTCTACTGCGATTCCGGTGCTGCTTGCAATTCCTAAATTACAAGTATCTGTTCCCGGACAAGCCGTAATATCTGAAATGGTATTGTAACCCAAAGCCACAAAATCTAATTTGGCTAATTCTTGGTAGAAAAAAGGTAAATTTTCTTCTTTTACATGACGAATTAATATGTCTTGTCTCAAAGAAAAACGCAATTCATTCGCCGCATAATTTTTAATCAAATCCGCTAATAATCTCGCTTTATCTGTATAAAAATCACCCAATAAAACTTTGATTCCAATCGCTACATAACCCGCTTGTTTTTGCGCAATTACATTTGATTTTTTCCAAGCGTCGAAAGCTGGTGTATCTTCGATTACTACTTTTGGAGCTCCTAATAAAGGTGCTGGAATTTCAGCATCAAAAGCTGTTGTATCTATTTCAACTGTTTCGTGAGACAACGCTTTTTTCTCTTCATCAACCAATTTTAAAAATTCATCTCTACCAATATCTTTGATTAAGAATTTCATACGCGCTTTCAAACGTTTCGCTCTTTCGCCATAGCGATCAAAAATTCTCAAAACGCCTTCGGTTGTTGGTATAATTTGGTTTACCGGAATAAACTCCGATAATAATTCGGCGTGATGTGGCTGAGAACCTAATCCTCCACCTAACATTACTTTAAATCCTCTTTCGCCATTTACAATTCTTGGAATAAATCCTAAATCATGTAAATAACTCAATGCCGTATCTTTATCCGAAGAAGAAAATGAAATTTTGAATTTACGTCCCATTTCCTGACAAACCGGATTTCTTAAGAAAAACTGAAACATAGCATGCGCGTAAGGCGACACATCAAAAGGTTCTTCTGAATCAATTCCAGCTGTTTCACTAGCCGTAATATTTCTTACGGTGTTTCCGCAAGCTTCACGAAGTGTAACATCATCTTTTTCCAGTTCAGCCCAAAGTTGTGGTGTTCTGTCCAAACTCACATAGTGAATCTGGATATCCTGGCGTGTTGTAATGTGCAAACGTCCGGTAGAATATTCATCTGAAACTTTGGTAATACGAGTCAGTTGTTCGCTAGTCACTTTACCAAAAGGCAATTTGATACGAATCATTTGAACGCCTTCCTGACGCTGACCATAAACTCCTCTCGCCAAACGAAGGCTGCGGAAACGCTCATCATCAATTTTCCCGTCACGGAATAAAGCAATTTTTCTTTCTAAATCGATAATGTCTTTTTGGACAATCGGGTTTTCTATTTCGGTTCTAAAACTTTCCATCTGTGTGTTGTTTATCCTCCCCCCAGCCCCCTCCGAAGGAGGGGGAGTCGAAACTGGGAATATTATTGTATTTTTATTTTACTCTTTTATAAAGGCTTCAGATATTAACTCCTGGAAAACTTACTATCCAGTATTGCACCCTTCCCTTCGGGGAGGGCCGGGGAGGGGACTAATTTATAAATCCAACTCCAGCAGTTGTGTTGGTTGCAGCATCAATTAATATAAAAGCACCGTTTGATTTGTTGTCATTATAGGCATCAAAATACAAAGCTTTGCTTAATTTAATATTTACTTCGCCTATTTCATTTATAGCCAATTGAGTCGCTGGTGTAACTCCAGAATAATCTGTAGCGATTACGTTTTTCACGCTTTCAATTTTTGCCAAAACTCTGTTAGTATTGTGTTGTACCAAATATTTTGTGCCAGCAACTAACTTTTTGCTGTCCATCCAACAAATCGTTGTATTGATATCTTTTTCGATTTTAGGCAACTCATTCGATTTTACAATCATGTCACCTCTTGTCACATTGATATCATTTTCCAGTTCCAAAGTAATCGAAGAACCTGCTGTCGCTTCATCAAATTGCTGATCAAAAAAGTGAATATTAGTCACTTTAGATTCTGTCAAAGAAGGAAGAACCGTTACCGCATCACCCACTTTGATATTGTTCCCGTATAATTTTCCGGCATATCCTCTGAAGTCATGATATTCTTCCGTTTTTGGTCGGATAACTGTTTGAACCGGGAAACGTGCTTTTCCTGTTTCAAAAACATCTTCCGGCTCTAAAGCTTCTAAATGTTCCAAAACCGTTTGTCCAGTGTACCAAGGCATATTCTCTGATTTATCAGCAACATTACCTCCATTGATAGCACTCAAAGGAATATAACTTACGTTTTGCTCTTTGAATGAACTTTTGCTGTTCAGCGCTTGAAAATCAGCTTTGATTTTGTTGTAAACTTCTTCAGAATAATCAACCAAATCCATTTTGTTTACCGCAACTATCACTTCTTTTACTCTTAATAAATTATTGATAAAAAAGTGTCTGTACGTTTGCTCAATAACTCCTTTACGAGCATCAATCAAAATGATAGAAACTTGTGAAGTCGAAGCTCCCGTAACCATGTTACGTGTGTATTCTACATGACCCGGAGTATCGGCTATGATGTAACTTTTCTTCGCTGTCGAAAAATAAATATGCGCCACATCAATCGTAATTCCTTGTTCTCTCTCAGCAACCAAACCATCAGTAGCTAATGAAAAATCTAAATAATCGTATCCTTTTTGCTTGCTGCTTTTTTCTATTGCTTCAATCTTATCTGTAGTCAATGATTTTGTATCGTATAATAATCTCCCGATTAAGGTACTCTTTCCGTCATCTACACTTCCTGCTGTTGCTATTTTTAAAACTTCCATATTACCGTTATATTTTCCCCTCCCCGACCCTCCCCGAAGGGAAGGGAGACGAGTGTGGTATATTTTTATTATTACTTCTCTTTGTTTTTTAATTTCTTTTCCCATAACTATAAACCAACATTAATCCAGTTTGGGCTCCCTTCCCTTCGGGGAGGGCTGGGGTGGGGATTCTAAAAGTACCCTTGTTGTTTTCTTTTTTCCATCGCAGCTTCAGAACGTTTATCATCAATTCTGGCTCCTCTTTCTGAAATAGTCGAAGATCTGATTTCTCCTACTACTTCTTGAATTGTTGCTGCGTAAGAATCAACAGCTGCAGTACAACTCATATCTCCAACAGTTCTAAAACGAACAATTCTTTCTTCGATTTCTTCATCTTCTTCTTGGTACACAAATGGAGAATGAGACCAAATCATACCGTCTCTCAAGAATACTTTACGTTTGTGTGAAAAGTAAATCGATGGAATTTCGATTTGTTCTTGCTCAATATAACTCCAAACATCAAGCTCTGTCCAGTTCGAAATTGGAAAAACACGAACGTTTTGACCATTTTCAATTTTTCCGTTCAAAATATCAAACAATTCAGGACGTTGGTTTTTCTCATCCCATTGACCAAAATCATCACGAACAGAAAAAATACGTTCTTTTGCTCTTGCTTTTTCTTCATCTCTACGCGCACCACCAATACAAGCATCAAATTTAAATTCTTCGATTGCATCCAAAAGTGTAGTTGTTTGCAAACTGTTTCTGCTGGAATATTTCCCAGATTCTTCAACCACTTTACCTTCGTCAATAGCATCCTGAACATTACGAACGATTAACTCTAATCCTAATTCAGCCACCAATTTATCTCTGAAAGCAATAGTTTCCGGAAAGTTATGTCCCGTGTCTACATGCAACAATGGAAAAGGAATTTTTGCAGGAAAAAAAGCTTTTTGCGCTAAACGCACCAATGTAATCGAATCTTTTCCACCAGAGAAAAGTAAAACCGGTTTGTCAAATTGAGAAATTACTTCTCTAAAAATGTATATCGCCTCGCTTTCTAATGCGTTTGTTTTTAATATGGTACTCATTATTATTAGTTTAAAAGTTTAAAGTTTAAAGTTTAAGGTTGTTGAAACCTCATCTAAAATCTCTTAACTATTATTATTTTTTCTTTTCTCTTTATTCTAACCTCTGTTTTCTATTTCTGGTGTAAACCACATTCCTTGTGACTAGATTCCCACCACCATCTGCCTGCTCGGATATCTTCTCCAGGGACAATTGCTCTGGTACAAGGTGCGCAACCTATACTGACGAAACCTTGTTTGTGTAAGGCATTTTGTGGCACATTGTTATCGTCTAAATATTTCTGAACCTCTTCTAATGTCCATTTTAATAACGGATTGAATTTTATAATATCGAATTTTTCATCGTATTCAAAAAGGTCTAAATCATTTCTATTTTCTGATTGTTCGGCTCTCAAACCGGTAATCCAAATTGAATTTCCTTTTAAAGCTTTAGTCAAAGGCGCTACTTTTCGAATGAAACAACATTCTTTTCTATTCTCCACTGATTCATAAAAGCTATTTGGGCCTTTTTGATTTAATAACTCTTCAACCGCACTTGTTTCCGGAAAATAAGTTTTAATATCTATTTGATACTTTTTTAAAGTCTTATGAAAAACATCATAAGTCTCTTGAAATAACCTTCCGGTATCTAAAGTAAAAATGGTAATAGGTAAATTATTTTTTCCAATTAAAGCCGTAATCACTTGGTCTTCCTGTCCAAAAGAAGTAGAAAAAACTACTTTGCCTTTAAATTCATCAGCCAAAAAAGTAAGCGTTTCCTCGATAGATAAGCTTCTTGTTTTTTCTAATAAAGTATTTGTTATCGCTATGCTCATAATTTCGTTTCTCTTTTATAATAATTTAGACAGTGTTTTTAAACTCAAAACAATAATTAAAACCCCTACCAAAATCATCATAGGCTTTCTCTTTATTCTATTGACTAAAATAGCGGCAATTGGAGCAGCAATCACACCACCCAAAATCAACCCTATAATCACTTGCCATCCTTGTATTCCTCCAAAAAGCATGAAAGTTACACCACTTGCAAAAGCTACCGCAAACTCCGCTGCATTGACAGAACCAATAGTATATCTTGGATTTCTACCGCGCCCTAATAAGGTCGAAGTCACAATTGGCCCCCAGCCACCGCCGCCAACAGCATCCATAAAACCTCCAAAAGAAGCTAAAATATTCAGTCGCTTGGTTTTCTTTTTAATGATGTTTTTCTGCATTGCTTTTCTGATGATTATAATTGCCAACCCTATCATGTATACCGCAATAAAAGGCTTTATCGCATCCCCATCAATTACATCCGACAATAAATAAGCACCTGCAATAGAACCTAAAACACCCGGAATCAATAGATGTCTCACTAGTTTTTTATTGATGTTCCCAAAGCGATGATGAGAAATAGCCGAAGCTCCTGTTGTAAACATTTCAGCAACATGAACTCCTGTACTGCTTATCGCTGGTGGAATTCCATAAGCCAATAAAAAAGAAGTAGAAGTTGCTCCATACCCCATTCCTAAAGTTCCGTCTACTAATTGTGCGAAAACACCAATACAGAAAAAGATTAAAAATTCCTGATTAAAGCCTGCTATTAGACCATTCCAAGAAAATTCAGCATGATGATTGTAAACCAATGTAGAAATTAATCCTACTAGTAAGACAACGGGAATAATAACCCACAAGCGTTCTTTAAAACTAGTTTCCGATTTTTCATTTATCGCAATGGTTTTCAATTCTTTACTCATACTTTTTTAATTCAATTTTTTTAAGCCTAAATCTATTGCCCTATCGGAATAGTAGATTATTATGCAAAAGTAAATAATTTAAGTTAACTACAAAATTTATTTTGTGATATATTCTTTAAAAGGCAATGTCAGCCAAGGTGTTACTTTCTAAGATTTTAAGTGTATTATCGCGCACCTCAATCATCAGTTTCCGAACCGCACAAGTAGCTTCATCTGAACAGTCTACACAAGGCTCATAAAAATTATGGCTGGCACAAGGAAGTAATGCAATTGGACCTTCAAGAATGCGATACAAATGAGCCATATTGATGTCTTTGGGATCTTTTATCAAATAATATCCTCCACCTTTTCCTTTTTTGGCACCCAAAAAACCAGAATGGCGCAGTAATAATAAAATACTTTCTAAAAACTTGATCGAAATAGTCTCGCTCTTGGCTATCTCTGCTATTTGAACAGGAGAATTGTCTTTTTGGCGCGCCAAAAAAGTAAGAGCTTTTATTCCGTATTTTGTTTTTTTAGACAGCATAATTGATTTTTGAATTTCTTTTTACTGATATCAAATCTACAATCTAAAATCGTTAATCCCAAATCAAAAATCATTAAGACAAAGCCTGCTCTAAATCAGCAATTACATCTTTTACGGTTTCTAAACCTACAGAAACACGCACCAAACCATCGGTAATACTGACTGCCAAACGTTCATCAACAGATAATTTACTGTGTGTAGTTGAAGCTGGATGTGTAACAATAGTTCTGGTATCTCCTAAATTTGGTGACAAGGAACATAATCTTATTTTATCCAAAAAATTTCTTCCGGCTTCAATACCTCCTTTGATTTCAAAAGCTACAATGTTTCCTCCCAACTTCATTTGCTTTTGTGCAATTTCATATTGCGGATGCGATTTCAAGAATGGATATTTCACTTTATTCACCTGCGGATGATTTTCTAAAAATTCCGCTACTTTC
The DNA here is from genome assembly GCF_003312425.1 of Flavobacterium psychrolimnae. Classification (GTDB taxonomy): domain Bacteria; phylum Bacteroidota; class Bacteroidia; order Flavobacteriales; family Flavobacteriaceae; genus Flavobacterium; species Flavobacterium psychrolimnae. The sequence goes on from NZ_QNUX01000017.1 coordinate 51,466, forward strand.
AAGGCATTTTCACAATGTCTGTCTAAACGAATCGCCAACGTTTCTAAACTTTTTGATAATACCCACGCATTAAATGGGGATAACGAAGGTCCTGTAAGTCGGGAAAATAAATAGATTTTCTGAATCAATTCAGCATCACCAACTGTTATTCCGCCTAAAACTCTCCCTTGACCATCCATTAATTTTGTCGCAGAATGTACTACTAAATGTGCACCCCATTTTATAGGTTGTTGCAAGTATGGCGTTGCAAAGCAGTTGTCAATAATCAAAATTAAATTGTGTTTTTTGGCAATTGTTCCTAAAAGTTCCAAATCGATAATATCAACTGCCGGATTGGTAGGTGATTCTGCAAAAAGAATCTTAGTATCGGGCGTAATCAAACCTTCAATAGTTTCAGGCTTGTTAATATCAAAATAGGAAGTTTCAATATTCCATTTTGGAAAATAATTAATGAACAACGAATGTGTGGCTCCAAAAACACTACTGGAAGAAACGATATGATCTCCAGATTTCAATAAAGCCGCCAAGGTTGAATACACCGCAGCCATTCCGGATGCAAAGGCAAAACCAGCTGCAGCACCTTCCATAGCACAAACTTTATCAACAAATTCGTTGGTGTTTGGGTTGCTATAACGGCTGTAAATATTCCTGTCTTTTTCTTCGGCAAAAGAAGCACGCATGTCTTCGGCATCTTCAAATACAAAACTTGACGTTAAGTACAAAGGCACTGAGTGCTCTAAATATTGTGTTCTTTCTAATTGGTTGCGTATGGCTTGGGTTTCAAAACCAAATTCTTGATCGTTCATTTTATTTTTTCGTTTAAAGTTTAAGGCTTAAAGTTTTTGGAACATTAAATCCAAACACTTTGCTTAAACTACAATGGTTTATTATTCAAAACTACTTTGTAATGTATAGTTGCTGTTGGCTCTAATGTTTTAGAAACCGAACAGTACTTTTCGAAAGAAAGTTGTGCGGCTCTGGCTGCTTTTTCTTCGTTTATTGGCCCTTCCAAATAAAACACAATGTGAATATCCTTGAATGGTTTCGCTTCTCCAACTTGTACACGTTCTCCTTCTACCTCAGCTTTGAAAGAGGTAATTTCCTGACGTTGTTTTTTCAAAATTGAAATCATATCAATGGCGCTGCAACCCGCAACACCCATCAATACCAATTCCATTGGACTTGCACCCATATCATTTCCTCCAAATTCTGGTCGGCTATCAACGTTAACTATATGTCCTCTTTCATTTTTTAATTCGAAATGGAAATTGTCGTTTACTCTGTTTAATGTTATTTTCATATTATTCCCCTCCCCAACCCTCCCCGAAGGGAAGGGAGCCAAGACTGGAGGTTAGTCTGTTTTAAATATTAATTTTTATTACTAATCTCCTCCCCTTCGGGGAGGTCGGGAGGGGATTTACCCTTTATCCGATAATCTCAAAATATCGCCAAAAACACCTCTTGCCGTTACTGCTGATCCTGCGCCTGCGCCTTGAATTACGATTGGTCGGTCTCCATACGATTCTGTGTAAATTTCGAAGAAAGAATCAGAACCTTTCAATCCGCCCAGCGCCGTATCAGATGGTACAGAAACTAATTTCACTTCCAGATTTCCTTTATCATTTTGCAAATCACCTGACAATTCGCCTATGTACCTTAAAACGTGATTTGGTTTTTGCTCTGCTTTTATTTTAGCATAAATTGGATCAAACTCTGTCAATTTATTAAAAAAATCAGAAACATCACCTTCACGCAAATGTTCTGGAATTAAATTTTGAATATCAATTTCTTCAAATTCATTTTGCAAGTCCAATTCCCTGGCCAAAATCAATAATTTTCTACCTACATCATTCCCGCACAAGTCCTCTCTTGGATCGGGCTCCGTATATCCGTTATCAATTGCTTCTTTCAATATTTCGCTGAACGGAGCGTCTTTTGCAGAAAAATTATTGAACAAATAACTCAATGTTCCTGAGAAAACACCTTTAATCTTCGTAATATTTTCACCTGAAAGGTGCAATAATTTAATTGTATCAATCAACGGTAATCCCGCTCCCACATTCGTTTCATAAAGATAACTCTTTTGATTATCTGCCAATACTTTTCGTAATTTTTTATAAAAACTATAACTCAACGTATTGGCTACTTTATTGGATGAAATCAAATCAAAGCTACTTTCTGCTAAAGGAATATAATTTTCAACAAATGTGGCACTTGCCGTGTTATCAATCGCAATCAAATTCTCTAAGTGATGCTCATTTGCGTACGCAATTACATCATCAATAGTATAAGAGAATCCATTATTTTGAATTTCATTTTTCCAATTTGGAGTAACCCCATTTTTATTTAAAAGTACATTACTAGAATTGGCAATAGCAAAAACATTTAGTTTAATGTCTTTTCTTTTTTCGATGGTTGCAGCTGATTCCAATATTTGGTTAATCAACGTTCCGCCCACTAAACCATGCCCGAAAATAGCAATATTAATTTTCTTTGAAACTCCAAAAATCTCTCCGTGAATCACATTTAAGGCTTTGTTCAGTTGCGATTTTTTAACCACCAAACTCACGTTTTTACCTGTAACCGTATTATTGAAAAGAATCGGGACAATTTTATTTTTTATCAACGCCGTATAAGGCTTGTGAAACGTACTCAAATCCTGCCCAATGATAGAAATCACAGAAACTTCATCCGTTACCGTGATTTTATTCACATCTTTCGAATAGAAATCATTCTCGAATTCTTTCTCTAGTTCAATCATGGCTTTAGTCGCTTTATCCGCTGCTACGACCAAACCAATTCCTCTTTCTGAAGAACCTTGAGAAATAATACTCACACTAATATCATTGTCGCCCATCACTCTGAAAATACGGGCATCAACACCCGTTTTACCAAGCAATCCTCTTCCTTCCAGATTCACTAAAGACACATTTTCAAGTACAGAAAGTGTTTTAATGCCTTCCTTATTAGAATTTGATGTAATTAATGTTCCTTTATTTTCGTGGTTGAAAGTATTCAAAATACGAAGCGGAATATTTTTTTCCAATAAAGGAATAATCGTTTTGGCATGGAGAATCGTCGCACCAAAATTCGCTATTTCATTGGCTTCGTTAAATGACAAATGGTCAATTTTTTTTGCATCAAGCACTAAGTCTGGATTAGCGGTATAAATTCCGTCTACGTGTGTGTAATTCTGTAATTCGTCCGCATTTAAGTAATTCGCTATCAACGAAGCGGTATAATTACTACCATTTCTTCCTAAAGTAGTGGTGTCATTATTGTTATTAGAACCTATGAAACCCGTAACAATGTTTACTGTTGTTCCGTTATTCTCCTTAAAATAATTGATGACATTTTTCTTTGAAATTTGTTCCAAAGGTTGTGCATCACCAAATTTCGAATCGGTTTTAATCAATTCTCTGGTATCTGCAAAACGGGCATTTATTCCATTTTCAACGAGAATAGCTGTCAGTAATTTGGCAGAAAGCAATTCCCCTTTGGATAAAATCTGGTCTTTAATTTTGTTGCTGTAATCACCAATTAAACTAACGCCTTCAAATAATTTCTCCAGAACATTGAATTCCTCAGACAAATCCACGTTCTCATATTCATCTTGTTGGTATTTTTTAAAATCCTCAAAAAGCAGTTTATAATCCTTATTAGTAGCCGCAACCTTTAAAATTTCTTCCAGTTCATCCGTGGCATTTCCTCTTGCTGAAACCACAATTGCAATTTCCTCTCCTTGATTTACTTTATCAGTAATAATTGCAACCACTTTATTTATTCCGTCGCCATTCGATAAAGATTTACCTCCAAATTTTAATATTTTCATTGTGTTGTGTTTTTTGGCTTAGAATATATCCTGAAGCAAATTGTGTAATTGTTTGTATTCTATCAAAAAAGCGTCGTGTCCGTGAATGGAAACAATTTCTTGATAACTGACCTTGTTTTTATATTTTTTTAATTCCTCGTAAGTAGCTTTATTTTCATTTGCAGTAAAAAACAAGTCTGAATTGATTCCAATAATATGAATCTCAGCTTCAATTTTTGACGTTATTTCTTCGAATGAATCACTATTTCTGGTAATATCTATCGTCTTCAACAGTTGATTCATCATTTTATAAGAGGAGATTTGAAAACGTTTCTGTAATTTTTCGCCATGATGCAGCAACCAACTTTCCACATTAAAAATGGCTAATTCTTCATTGGTGGTTCGCTGAAATTTTGCAGCAAAAGACTCTGGTGTTCGATAGCAAAGCATAGCATGAGTTCGTGCATCTTCAATAGGTTTCGAAGAATTTTTCAAAATTTGTTCCTGCAAAAAACAGTTTGCAATTAACCAGTCTGTCGATTTCCAATCGGTTGCAATAGGAATTAAATGTTGTGTGATTTTTGGTTCCAATGCGACCATTTCCCAAGCGATTCCTCCACCTACAGAACCACCAATAACGGTGTATAGTTTTTTAATTTCAAGAAGCTGAATTCCTTCAATAAAAATTTTAGCGATGTCTCTGCTATTAAAGTCCGAATAATTTTCAATGATAAAACCATCAAATCCATTTCCAGGAACATTAAAAGCAAGTATCGTATATTTTGTAGTATCAATAGTTTTGTTAGTACCAATTAAATCATTCCACCAACCATTTTCTCCAACAACTTGTGAATTTCCAGTTAAAGCATGATTGACCAAAACGATTGGAGCAGTATGCAATTCAGGTCCAAAAACTTGAAAACTTAAGTTTAAGGCAGCATAAAAAGCGCCACTTTCGGTGGTGAAATTTTGTAATGTAATGGATGTAGGTTTATTTTCCAATTGCAAATCTTTTATGATTTTTGACTTGTGTTTGGAAATATTAGAAAGAAAGCTAGGAGTTATCTAGACAATTTCTTAGTGTTATCTTTCCACGTTTGGCGTGGTAGAATGCAGCACCTTCTTCGATAAATCGAAGGGTTGCTAAGGCTTCATCGGGTCTAATCCCTCTGCCTTTCTTTATAACATTTCAATACGTTTGTGAACTTATGATTGCAAATTAAGCACTATTTTCTTTAACAACCAAATTTTTATACGCAATCGATTTTTTTTGTTTGGTTCAAATAAAAACCTGAAAACAATAAACATACGGTTGTTATTTTGACGAAGTATTATAAACCAGTTACAGTTTTTACCTCGTCAAAACAACAATTTTAAATATCCTTTTGAAAATCTCAAAACCGAAAATAAATTCGGATTTCTTAAATAAAAAGCGCTTCATTCTCTTGCGAATACATTAAAAAAAGTAATGAATTTGGTACTATTTTTTGTGCCAAAGCATCGTTTTTTGAAATTTCAAATCTTGGATGAATCAATTCGTTTTTTGAATCATTCTCCTTTTGTTTTTTATTCCTGTTATTAATCCTTTCTAATAATTGGAATGTTTTTGGGAAATACTTAGTTGTGCTCATAATTTTAAGGTGTTAGGTTTTTAATTCGTTGTTGGTTTTATTCGCATTATGTTTTTTAAAATTAAAATATAGTCTTAAAACAAAAAACCCTTTTAGATGCATATCCAAAAGGGTTTTAAGTTGTTTGTAAACTTATACTTTTGGAATCAACAGACGTAAATACACATAATGGCCTTGGCAGCGATCATCTTATTGACAGTTGAATTATTTGTAAACTGGAGTTTTAGGTTATTCATTTATATTTTTTATTTATGTGCTATTATCTCTGTTGTATTCAAAAAAAAAGCTTCCCGTTATCTGGGAAGCTTTTGCTATATAATTTAATTTAAAAATTATGCAATAAGCGACCCTCAGGAGTTATCCTGCGCGACTTTAAACATATTACAAATATTAAATTTCATTTTTTACTTTTTAAGAAAATCAAATTTGCAAATTATTTTTTAAATATCCAAATAAGTTTCAAAAATAATAGTAAAAATAGTTTCACACCTAATTTTTAAATTGATTAAACTCACAAAAAGATTTATCAGCAAAAAAAAGTTAAGATTAATTTGCAATTCAAAATGGTTTCATACATTTGCACCCGAATACAAGAGGAAAAATTTGAACTGATTGCAACCTCTTCATAATGAAACAAATTCATTATGGATGCTGAAAATTTTTCAGTAGAAAAAATGCTAAAGCAGGAACCCTCCTTTAGTCCTTTTCAGCAATTATTTTTTCTCGCTTAATTTAAAAATAATAACTATTATGGCCTATTTATTTACGTCAGAATCTGTAAGCGAAGGACATCCAGACAAAATTGCAGATCAAATTTCAGACGCATTAATTGATAATTTTTTGGCATTTGATGCTGACTCAAAAGTAGCTTGCGAAACTTTAGTAACTACTGGCCAGGTAATTTTGGCTGGTGAAGTAAAATCAAATACTTATTTAGACGTACAACAAATCGCTCGTGACGTAATCAGAAAAATTGGTTACACGAAAAGCGAATACATGTTTGAAGCCAATTCTTGTGGAATCCTTTCTGCTATTCACGAACAATCTGCTGACATTAATCAGGGTGTTGACAGAAAAAATCCTGAAGAGCAAGGCGCTGGTGACCAAGGAATGATGTTTGGTTATGCTACTAATGAAACAGAAAATTATATGCCATTGGCACTTGATTTATCTCATAAATTATTGCAGGAATTAGCTATTTTAAGACGTGAAAATAACGAAATTACGTATTTGCGTCCTGATGCTAAATCTCAAGTAACTTTAGAATATAGCGATGACAATAAGCCAACTCGTATAGATGCTATTGTAATCTCGACACAACATGATGATTTTGACGAAGAAGCTACAATGCTTGCAAAAATCAAAAAAGACATCGTTGAAATTTTGATTCCAAGGATTATTGCAAAAAATCCAACGCATGCTCATTTATTCAATGATGCAATCCAATACCACATTAACCCAACCGGAAAATTCGTAATTGGAGGACCGCACGGAGATACTGGATTGACAGGAAGAAAAATCATTGTGGATACTTACGGTGGAAAAGGTGCTCACGGTGGTGGTGCATTCTCTGGAAAAGATCCAAGTAAAGTAGATAGAAGTGCAGCTTATGCTACACGTCATATCGCTAAAAACTTAGTTGCAGCGGGTGTTGCTGACGAGATTTTAGTACAAGTTTCCTATGCGATTGGTGTTGCAAAACCAATGGGTATTTTTATTGATACCTACGGAACTTCAAAAGTGAATTTGACCAATGGTGAAATTGCCAAAAAAGTAGAAGCTATTTTTGATATGCGTCCGTACTTTATTGAGCAACGTTTGAAATTAAGAAATCCAATTTATAGCGAAACTGCTGCTTACGGGCACATGGGACGTACTCCAGAAACGGTTACTAAAACTTTTTCTGCTCCAGGTGGAAACGAAAAAACAGTTACTGTTGAATTGTTTACTTGGGAAAAATTAGATTTCGTTGACCAAGTTAAAACGGCTTTTGGATTGTAATACAACATTTATAGTATAAAAAAGGGGATTTTGCAGATAGACTGCCCCCAAAAGTTTAGACAAATTTATAATTAATTTTGATAATAATGAGCTCGATATTGTATCGGGCTCATTCCTTTTAAATTCAGTTTTATTC
>NZ_QNUX01000018.1 GCF_003312425.1 Flavobacterium psychrolimnae
AAATGGTGGTTGGATTTCAATTTTACAAACCGCATTAATTTATGACACAAGAGATTTTGAACCCGACCCAACCAAAGGTTACTATTTTGAAATAGCAAACGAATATTCTAGCAAATATATTGGCTCACAATTTGACTTCAATAAACTTTTTATTCAAGCAAGAGGATATCAAAAGTTACCTTTTGGAAAAAGAACTGTTGTCGCTGGAAGATTTGGAGTTGGTAACATTTTTGGCTCGAATACCCCATTTTTTGAATTTCAAGACCAATGGAGTCCAGAAGGTAGCATCAATGCACTTGGTGGAAAGCAATCGTTGCGAGGTTATCGAGCAAATCGGTTTTTAGCACGTTCTATGTGGTTCACAAATATTGAATTAAGATATAGAATTGCAGAAACAAAATTAGGAAAACAAAGATTTGCTTTCGGTGTCGCACCATTTTTTGATGCAGGAACAGTAAGAGACGAATGGCAAAATCTAAACTTTAAAAACATTCGTTACTCGTATGGTTTAGGTGCAAGAATTGCTTGGAATCAGTCCACAATTTTATCATTTGATTACGGAATGTCAAAAGAAGATAAACTCTTCTACATCGGCATAGGTCAAGCTTTTTAACAAATTAGTTTGGTATTATTTGTAAAGATTTTGGAGATATAAAAACATTGTATGTTACAAACAGAAATATAAAACTACCTAGCCTGATTTATATTTATTGCTATCGCAATTATATATATCCGACTTACATTGATTGAAACCCGCAACCTAATTATATAAGGATTGCAAAACAGAACGGAAACAGAAAGAATAAAGGGCATCTGCCAACAGCCGTAGCTGTTGCGCAACCTCATTCAAAAACTAAACTTTCAAAATAAGTATAAAAAACAACCTCGTTTAAGCACATTTAAGCGAGGTTTGTTTTTGGTTTTAAGTTGTAGTTTTTAAAAAATAAGCCACTTAAAAACAAGTATTTCAAGTCATAAAAAGCTGTTTTTACAGAAGTGGGTGCTTTTGTTTGTATTTCATTTACAACTCCAGCTTTTGTTTTTGTTTTTTTGGTGATAAACTTCAAATATTTCTTCAAATTATAGGTTAATGCTGCCATCAAAACGTGTTTGTTAGCTTGCTTGATTCCTCTTGTATTTACTCGCTTCATATTGGTAAAATTGACCAATGTTCCAATTACAGGTTCTACTGTTTTACTTCTCACGCGTACCATTTTCTTGGCATAGTGTGGATTTTGGGTGAGTTTTAAGTGCATTCTGTCGTAGTGTTCTTTGTGGATGCTGTCGTCTATCTTTTTAAACTTGGTGCTTTTTCCGCAGCATTGTTCTCGTAGTGGACAGTTTTTGCAATCGCTCTCACTACTGCGATAGGTACGTTTGGTGTAGCCTTTGCTATCGATTTTTTCGCCTTTAAATACTAAATTAGCTTTGTTTCCTCCTGCTTTTATACATTCGTACTGATGCAATTCTTTGTTGAAAATAAATCCTGCTCTCTCAGGTTTGTATTGCCCAAAGTTTGGAATGTAGGCATTGATGTTTTTTTTGGTTCAAATACTTTAAAGCTTCTCCACTACTGTAACCTCCATCGGCTAAAAGTTCTTCTAATTCAATGCCGTTTTCTTGTAAATTTCCCTCTGTTAGTTCAACTTTTTTTTCTAAACATTGACTATCGCGTTTGTCTGCAAAATCAGAACAAGCTCCTGTTATTAAGTGATGAGCATCGTCAACAGCGATTTGTCCAAAATAGTTTAACTGTCTTGCCTTTCCTGGTTTTACACTTACCCTGGCATCAGAATCTGTGAGTGAATAATGGGTATGATTCGATACATATTTTGGACGTATTAAATTCCCGTATTCATCTACTCTATCGCCTTTTTGATTGGCATTAGGCATTCCTTTATAGGCTTCTTGTTTCCAAGCGTGGTGTTGTTCCACTAGTTTCTTTCTGGTGCTGGTTGTTTTGAACTCGCTATTCTCTTCCAATTCATTTACAAAAGCACTGGCATCTTCCAATACTTCTTTCTCAACTAAACTATCCATAGAAGCATTGGCTTTGATAAAAACGCTATCCACGGCTTGACGTTTGCCTCGAATCATCCCTTTGGAAACACATATCCTTAAAACGGCTTTGAATAAGGTTAAAAATACTTCTTCGCCATACAACTGACGGGTTCTACTAATTGTGCTGTGCCAAGGTAAGGCTTCATCAATGTCATACCGGATAAACAAACGAACATCTAAACAATTGGAGCAATATTCTATGAGTTTTCTATCCGAATTGATATTGTTTAAATAGCCTACCAAACAGATTTTGAAAAACACAACAGGATCAATACTTTCTTGTCCTTCCTCTCCATAATACTGGGCTGTGGCATAGTTAAAAATACTATTTTATTTATTTTTTCGCAAGTTTTTTTTGATATATTTGTTGTGGTGTGCAACAAGCACAGCCGTTTCTCGCAATTGCGAATTTTGTGGTACGTTCACGTTTAAGTTTCGTAAGAAATTTTATCTTTGAAAGAAAATAAGTAGTTCCGAAGCTCGCAACCTCGCCAAGCGCCGGAACGTCAGGCCATGAAAAAACTAAAAAGAACCTCTTGAGAATCCCATATTTGAGATTGTTCTTTGGTAGCCCTCCGAATACTCTCTAGATTTGAAGAGGTTTTTTCACAGCCTGACGTTAGGTGCAAGCGTAACCACACGAAAACTACAGCATCCCAACCAATAAAAGTTATCTTTGCAAGTGGACAAGCCGAACACCACATTAAGAAGTAGGCAAAAGAAAAATAAATAGAATGACAATGAACAAAAAAATGATTTACGGTTTAATCGTAATAGCTGGTTTAGCAACATCCTGCAACCAAGCAACAGACAAAGTAAAAGAAGAAGCAAACAAGGTAATTGCTCAGACAAACGAAAGCGTTCAGAAAACAATTAACGACTTAGGGTTGGTTTATGTTGAAGAAGGAGCACAAACGATTATTACTTACGAAGAAGTAAATGCTGCACAACAAGCCTGGTGCGATGCTTTGGTAAAAATTGGACAATTGAAAGAAGAGGGTGGAGATTACAAAGCCTTTGCAAATGAAGTACTGTCTTCAGCTTACAATTATGACAACGGTAAAGTATTTTTTAAACCAACATTAGCCTATGGCGACCAAACTTTTAGAAACGACAAAAAGGGTGCATTAGCCTATTTTATAGGTGGCGACCCTGACTATCCGAACGACAAAGGCTTTGCATTGACACCGTGGGTTAAAGCAAGATATGACAATGCTGGAGAGAAAAACGAAGGCATACAAATTTACGGTTCTGTAGCAATTACTATGGGTAATGTATGGGTAACAGGTAAAGACGGTAAAGAAGTAATGGTTGACAAAACTTGGGTTTTCAAAAAAGGCAAAGACGGAAAACTTAGAATTATTGTGCATAAATCAGCCCTTCCTTTTACTCCACAAACTAAATAATTAACTAAAAGGGCTGAGCTTAGCTCAACCCTTTTAATACTTTCCCAATTTATGCTAAAAAGATACATAATTATAATCATTTTTCTTTCCTTAAGTAATACTTCATTTTCCCAAAATACAAGAATAACAAACCGTAATTCCATTGGGTGGTATAATTATTTTGGCACATTTAAACTCAACAACAAATTTGGACTGCATACGGAATATCAATTTCGCAGAAACGATGTAATAACAGAATGGCAACAAAGCTTGCTACGAGTTGGGGTGAATTATCAACTCAATCCAAAAATTCAATTACGAGTTGGTTATGCTTGGATAGAAACTTTTCCCTATGGTGAAATCCCAATAAATGGAATGGGAAAAGATTTTACTGAACATCGCTTATTTCAAATGGCAACAATAACTGACAAAGCAGGTATTGTGGATTTATCGCACCGTTTTATGCTTGAACAGCGTTGGGTTGGTAGGTACTCCAATGCCAATTTGAACAAAGAAGATGAATATCCTTTGCTTAACAGGTTTAGGTATATGTTTCGTTTACAAGTCCCTTTAAAAGGAAAAGAAATAAAAGATAAAACACCATACTTAGCCATTTATGAGGAAGTGTTTATTGGTTTTGGTGAAAACGTAAATGAAAATATTTTTGACCAAAACAGGTTAGGTGTTTTAATGGGTTACCGATTAAATCAAAATATACGATTAGAGGCAGGTTATTTAAATCAAATCCTTCAACTTGGGCGTGAAGTAAATGGTAGAAATGTTTTTCAGCAGAACAATGGATTTATACTAAATGCAAATTTCAATATTGACTTAACAAAAAAACAATAATATCCAATGAGCGAATTCATAATACCACTTATTACCCTTATATCTTTAGAATTAATTTTGGGGATTGACAATATCATCTTCATCTCCATCCTTACAGACAAACTACCACCCGAACAAAGAAACAAACTTCGATATATGGGGCTTGGCTTGGCTGTGGTTTTTAGGCTTATATTATTAGCTGGTATAGCTTGGATATTAAAGTTAGACCAAACACTTTTTACGATAATTAATATAGACATCTCTGGAAAAGGAATAATATTAATATTAGGAGGTTTGTTTTTAATATGGAAAAGCACAAAAGAAATATACCACAAAACAGAATTAGCTAACAATCCTGAAAAGGCAAAAACATTAAACGGTAATTTTAGAAAGCTACTTTTAGAAATCATTATATTGGATTTAGTTTTTTCTATTGATAGTATTATTACAGCAGTAGGTATGGTAAAAGAACTTTGGATAATGTATGTGGCAGTTATTGTTAGTGTCGTTATAATGCTTATTGCATCAAAACCAATAAGTGAGTTTATACAAAAGCATCCTTCATTCAAGATTTTGGCACTATCTTTTTTAATTATGATAGGTATCGCTTTGTTAGGCGAAGGATTGCATTTTGAAATTCCCAAAGGATATATCTATTTTTCAATGGCATTTTCCTTTATTGTAAATTTTATACAAGTAAAAACCCATACAATGCCTAATAACGAGCTTGCAAAATGAAATTACTACCAGTAGAAATTATTCAAATAAATCAAAATAAAATAGATGAAATTGACAAAATCATAAAGTCAATTTACCGTCTTATTATTTATAGTAGGCACCACCTTGACGATGACCTTTTAGACATTTATTTAGCAGGCTATCATAATCTTAAAGAACTCGTTGGCATCAAAAATGCCCAAATGGAAGCTCAAAACGAAGAAGAAGCCAAAGAGTATTTATTAAATTTAAAAGTATCGCTGGATTTTGTTGTTGAAGAAATAATTTTACAAAACAATTTTGAAAAGGAAGTTCAGTTATTTCAGCTGTTGCGTTTAGTTTCCCCTGAAACAAATGCCATTCACCCCAACCGATACAGGCAAACTCTTGTTCAAGTAGGCGGACATATTTGTCCCGAGCCAACAATAGTTGCTCATTTGGTTTCCGAGCTATTTTATAAAATTCAATCAATTCAAAACCCTATAATAAGGGCTATTTACTTTCATCACGAGTTAATAAGAATACACCCTTTTGTAGATGGTAATGGACGTGTAACAAGAATTGCCAAAAACTGGATGTTGATGTATGACTTATACCCTCCTATATTTATTAATGATGCTTCACAAAAAAAGGAATACATAAACACATTGAGTAATAGTTTCAAAGAACTTATGAAACAACCCGACAAATGGAACAACTACACTTCACAGTTTTTTGAACAAGAACTTGACCGCTTATTATATAATGCCAAAATGCTTTATGAGAGCATTAACCTAACTGGGCAAAATAGAGAAAAACAAATAACAAAACAATAAGAATGGAAACGTATAAAATTCAAATAATTGAAACAATCATAGCTGTAATTAGCTTTTTTGCTGTAAAAATAATTTTAATGTATTTCGTTAAACTAACAATTAAAAACTCATACTTCAAAAATGCTGAACAAAATGATGTTTTAAAAGTAATCAGACTAATATTAATGGTCGTACTTTGTATTATCATAGTGGCTATATGGAGTGTTAAGCAAGAAAACATTTTAATATTTGCAAGTTCGTTACTTACTGTTTTTGGTGTAGCACTTTTTGCTGAAATGTCCATTCTTACGAATATTACAGCTTGCCTAATTCTTTTTTTCCAACACCCAATAAAAGTTGGTGATACCATAGCAATAACTTTTGAAGGGAAAGAAACTGAAGGTGAGCTAATAGATATTACTTACTTTTTTATCTTCATAAAAACGCCAAACAGAGGAGTATTAACAATCCCAAATGCCTTACTATTAAAAAGTTCATTTTTGGTAGTAGAAAAATCTATCAAAAATGAAGTTAATAAATAACAAACGAACGATACTATTTCTATTGAGTTTTATGATTTATCCTACGATAACTTATGCACAGCAATTCGATTTAGGCTCTTGGAATATATTAAATATCAAATACAATCACAATGACAAACTAAGCTTATTTGGCGAAGCACAATTGCGTTCATTAAAATTTTACAACGACTTTCACTATTACGAATATAAAGGCGGTATAAACTACAAAGTTCATAAAAATGTAAATTTGACATTAGGAGCAGGTAGCTACCAAACATATAAAGAAGGAGGCAATTTTGTTCTACCAAAAAATAATGACGAATTTAGACTTTGGCCACAGGTAATACTTTTTCAATCAGTCGGTAAATTTAAAATAGAACAACGATACAGAGCAGAATTGCGATGGACGAGCAATGGCTACCGTAACCGTTTTCGTTATAGATTAGGTGCATCTTATCCATTTGGGAAAGAACGAAATGGGTACAAACCTTTTCAGACAAGCATTAGTAACGAATTGTTTTTTACCGACAACGAGCCTTACTTTGAACGGAACAGAATACAAATGACACTGAACTATAAACCTTCAAAAGGCTCAACAATCCAATTGGGGTACTTACATCAGTTCGACTATAAAATAAATGATGAAACAGGTCGGGACTTTCTTGTAGTAGGTTTTTATTTTGAACTGTTCCGAAAATTGGCAACAAAAATAGAAACAGAAAATGAGCTTAAAGACAATTGACAATATGAGAACGCCAGTACCTAACAGCTAAGCTTTCGTTGCGTGCGTAGCACGAACAATGAAAGCTGTGTTGAACGGAACCACTCTACATCCATACCTTATGGGTTTTTCGATAAATGTGTAAGAAGAATTTCAAGAGGCATCAACGCTAGCTTTTTTTAGGCTAGCGTTTGGCGTTATGATGGTTTTAAGTCTAATACGATTTGTGAGTTACGGTTGGATTGATAAATTTTATATCCAACCCCAATTTCACTTTACGTATTATGGTTTTGAGTGGGTAAAGCCTTTAGGAATTTATACTTATTTATTGTTTTTTATTTCAGGATTAGCTGCCTTATTTGTCGCCATTGGATACAAATATAAATTATCGATCATTACCTTTTTCCTGAGCTTTACCTAAATAGAATTTATGGATAAAACCACTTACCTAAACCATTATTATTTTATTACGGTTGTGAGTTTTATAATGATTTTTCTGCCGGCAAACGCCTATTTTTCTGTTGATGCCTATAGAAATCCAAAAAGTGCCTTTTAGAAAATCCCGAGTTGGACTATTGATATTTTAAAATTGCTGTTAGGAATTGTCTATTTTTATGCAGGTATAGCAAAACTCAATTCCGACTGGCTTTTTAAAGCCATGCCACTCAAAATATGGTTGCCAAATAATTCAAATTTACCAATAATTGGTTCTTTATTAAACGAGAATTGGGTGCATTATGCTTTCAGTTGGACAGGAATGATGTACGATTTAAGTATTCCTTTTTTATTACTTTATAAAAGAGCCCGATTATTCGCTTTTGTTTTAGTGGTAGTATTTCATATTTTGACTAGAATTCTTTTCCCAATTGGTGTTTTTCCATTTATAATGATTGTAAGTTCATTGCTCTTTTTTGATGCGGATTTTCATAAAAAGTGTTTCCTAACTGTTTCAAAATTATTCAATTTCAGTATAACTTTCTTTGAGAACGGAAAAGAAAAAATTCAGAATTTCAATGGGATTTATAAAATTAAAATCGCCTTTTTAACCTCTTTTATAACTTTCCAACTACTGTTTCCTTTTCGATATGTATTGTATCCAGACGAATTATTTTGGACAGAGGAAGGATTTCGGTTTTCGTGGCGCGTGATGCTTATGGAAAAAGCCGGTTATACACAATTTAGTGTTACCGATGCGAAAACAAAAGAAAATATAATGGTAGATAACAGTCATTTCTTAACCACTTTTCAGGAAAAACAAATGTCTTTTCAACCGGATTTTATTTTGGAATACGCACATTTTTTACACGATTATTACCAAAAACAAGGTATTTATAACCCGGAAGTTAGAGTAGAAAGCTACGTCGCTCTCAATGGAAGATTAAGTCAAAAATATATCAATCCAACAATAAATTTAACCAACGAAAATGAAACATTCCATCACAAAACTTGGATATTACCTTTTAACGATGAAATTAAAGGATTTTAGTTACATCCTGTTTTTATTGTTTACAATAGATAGTTTTTCCTAATATAAAATTTCAGGAATAACTACAGCTGACGATGGTAGAATACTGGCTTCCGTTGAAGTATATAATAGATCTTCCGGGACTAAATACCTATCTAACGCTAAAGGAGAGTTTTCAATAGAGTTTGACAAACCAGGCAATTATGAACTCGTTTTTTACAAAGAAAACTATGCCTTTTTAGAAAAAACAGTTTCAACATCCGAAGAAAGTATTGTTATTATTTTAGATAAAATCACCAACCTTTCGGAAGTAGTTATCAATAAACAAAAAGAAAAAATATTTGCACTTAATAAATTAAAAGATATTGATGAAACGGCCATTTATGCCGGAAAGAAAACCGAAGTAATCTCGTTAAACAAACTTACGGCAAACAAGGCAACCAACAATGCACGTCAAATATTTGCTCAAGTTGTAGGATTAACAATCAACGAAAGTTCAGATGGAGGTTTACAATTAAGTATTGGTGGACGTGGATTGGATCCAAACCGAACATCCAATTTTAATACCCGACAAAACGGTTATGATATCAGTGCCGATGTTTTGGGTTATCCCGAAAGTTATTATGCAACACCTACCGAGGCTCTCGAAAAAATTCA
This sequence comes from Flavobacterium psychrolimnae, assembly GCF_003312425.1. Classification (GTDB taxonomy): domain Bacteria; phylum Bacteroidota; class Bacteroidia; order Flavobacteriales; family Flavobacteriaceae; genus Flavobacterium; species Flavobacterium psychrolimnae. The sequence continues at coordinate 9,150 of NZ_QNUX01000018.1, forward strand.
AGTAATTCGCGGTGCAGCATCATTGCAATATGGAACCCAATTTGGCGGATTAGTCAATTTTAAATTAAAAACGCCAAGCAAAAAACCATTCGAATTTACAACAAGAAATAGCATTGGATCTTATGGTTTGTTTACCAATTTCACTTCATTAAGCGGTACAAAAGATAAATTCAGTTACTATACCTTTTATAATTACAAGCAAGGAAATGGTTTTAGATCCAATTCTGAATTCGAGAGTAAAAATTATTTTGGAAATTTAAATTATCAATTAAACGATAAAACTTCCTTGCATTTGGACTACACTTATTTTAATTATCTAGCCCAACAAGCCGGCGGATTGACCGATGTGATGTTTAACGATAACCCTACACAAAGCAACAGAACCATGAATTGGTTTGCAGTAAACTGGAACTTATTTGCATTGCGCTTGAAACATAAATTTAATGCTAATGCCGATTTTTCACTGCAATTATTTGGGCTAGATGCTAGCCGCAAAGCTGTTGGATATCGTTCCAATAGAGTATCTAATCCTGATGTATTAGGAACGGAAAGAGATTTAATAGTAGGGGAATTTGTCAATTGGGGTGCTGAAGCACGATTTTTAAAACGGTACAGAATAAAAAACAACACCAGTGCTTTTTTAATTGGAGCCAAATATTACCAATCTGAAAATTCCGGAATTCAAGGTCCGGGAAGCTCCGGTAGTGATGCCAATTTTAATGTTGCCGATGCAGAATTCCCTTTTTATCAAAATCAATCCAATTATACATATCCGAACTTGAATGTATCTGTTTTTGGGGAGAATATCTTTAAAATAACACCTAAGTTCTCTATTACTCCAGGTTTTAGATTTGAAAAAATAAAAACACAAGCAGAAGGTTCTTATCGGAAAATAAATCTGGATTTAGCAGGAAATGTGATTTTAGACGAAACTAAGTTTGAGAATAATATAAAAGACCGAAACTTTGTTTTAGTAGGAGTTGGATTAAGTTATAAACCACGAAACAGAATTGAATTTTATGGAAATGTTTCACAGAACTATCGCTCTGTAACTTTTAATGATATTCGAACCGTAAGTCCAAGTCAGGTGATTGATGAAAATATTACAGATGAAAAAGGCTATACTTCGGATATTGGAATTCGCGGGCAAATAGGCGACAAAGTAACTTTTGACGCAAGTGTTTACGGATTGTATTATGATGATAAAATTGGTGAATATGAAACTAGAAATCCCAATGGTTCAGCAGCAATAGTACGATTCCGAGATAATATTGGAACAGCAGTCACGTATGGTTTTGAAACGATGTTCGATTGGAGTTTAAATAAAACATTTTTCAAACAAAACGACAACTTTTCTTGGAATGTATTCTCCAATATCGCTATCACCGATTCGGAATATTTAAAATCAGACGCACCAAATATTGAAGGAAATAAGGTAGAGTTTGTTCCGCTTTATAACATTAAGACAGGAATTGGGTATAAAAACTTTATTTCGAGTGTACAATTTACCTATGTTTCTTCTCAATTTACGGAAGCTAATAACAGTAAAACAGATGTAAATGACAATACGTATGGCATTTTTGGTCAAATTCCAGCCTATTATGTAGCTGATTTCTCCACCTCCTACAAATGGAAAAACTGTAAATTGGAAGCTGGAATCACCAACTTTACAAACAATAGTTATTTTACAAGAAGAGCAACTGGCTACCCAGGACCAGGAATAATACCTTCTGATACTAGAACTTTTTACACAACTTTAGAATTTGTGTTTTAGAGTAATAAAAGCTTACCCTGATCTTCTCCTAAAGTTGTTGGTAAGTATTAAAATCAGTAAATTACGGGAAGTTGCCTATGAGTATTTTACCGTTCTTTTCATCTCTCCATTTCTTGGACTTATATTTTATTAAAAACGAGTAACGGTACTTTGGCTTTAAAGGAATAATTGGCTGAGTTACTGGAGAAAAATATTTTGTCGAAAAAACTTCTGTTTTGTTGCGTGAACATAATCATCATGGAAGGTTTTGACTGCTTAATTACCGCCTCTATGTTTGAAATTAAACTCTTGGCCAGATTGATATTTTCGATATGCAGTTTAATATTATGCTTTGAATTTTTTTTTACCAATTCATCTATGGTGTTTTTGTTGGTTGTTATTTCGGCGGGGAAATTGAAATGGAGTATTTCAACTTTTGCCTTTAATGGCTTCGTGAATTCAATTACTTTTTTCAGTTCATTTTCAAGATTTACAAGATCGGAGGCGTAAATAACGCTCTTTATCTCACTTCGACGATAATTCTGGGGTACGGCTATAACAGGAACTGTTGAATGGGAGATTAGACTGGAAGTGTTTGTGCCGAATATTTTTTTCAGTTTTCCTGAGCCTCTGGTGCTGATGCAGATAAAACTGAATTTATTTTCCTGGGCATATTCCCGGATATTGCTGTCCGCAAGAACAGCACTATTTATTATACACTTCTTATTTATAGAAACAACATCCATGTCCCTATAAACCGATGCTACAAATTGGTTTAGTTTTTTTTGAATTTTATCCGCTTCTTTCCTTTCATAATCAGCAAAGGCAAGATTGCTTAACGACGTGAGATTTGCCATGTAGTAGGAATGAAAAAAAGTCAACTCAAATTTATGTTGGGATGCCAATTGAATGGCAAAACGCAAACCTGCTTTTGAATTTGAAGAAAAATCGGTGGTAACAAGAATTTTATCCATTATCTTTTATGTTAATTGTTATTATGGCAAAACACTATTCAATTGACCGATTAAATCTATTATCATCTCTTGCGAGACATCAATGATGCTGCAATGCTCAAGATTAAAATAACGAGAATTACCAACAAAGCAATTTGTATTGGCAATTTGTAGAAATCAGCCAGCAACATCTTCAGTCCAACAAATATTAATATCAAAGCAAGTCCCTTCGACAAATACCGAAATTTATCCATCATTCCCGCCAGTGCAAAATACAAAGAGCGCAAGCCAAGTATTGCAAACACATTTGAAGTATAAACAATAAAATGGTCTTGTGTGATTGCCAGTATTGCAGGAATGCTATCCGCCGCAAAAATCAAATCGGTGGTTTCAATCAACACCAATACTAAAAATAAAGGCGTTGCAAACCGTTTCCCATCTTGTTTTACAAAAAATTTACCACCATGCAGTTCATTAGTAACAGGCATTACTCTTCTGAATAATTTTATAAGGGGATTTTTTTCTGGCTCAATTATTATCTCCTTTTGCTTAAGCATCTTATATCCCGTATAAATCAGTATCGCCCCGAAAACATAAATCGTCCAATGGAATTTTTCGAGTAACGCGACTCCCGCAAAAATAAATGCAGCCCGCATTATTAAAGCTCCGATAATTCCCCAAAACAAAATTCTATGCTGATGGATAGCCGGAATTTTGAAATAAGAAAAAATTAAAACGAATACAAAAATATTATCTACGCTCAATGCTTTTTCAATCACATAACCCGTAAAAAACTCCAATGCTTTTACCTCGCCTTGCCAGTAATAAATAAGCCCATTGAAACACATGGCAAGTGTTATCCAAACCCCCGTCCAAATCATGGCTTCTTTAATGCTTACTTCATGCGCTTTGCGGTTAAACACCCCTAAATCCAATGCCAGCATCAGCAGTACAAATACGTTAAAACCAATCCAAAAACTCAAATCCGTTTGCATACTTGTACTTGTTTAATTTTTCGACTCCTCTTGTTTTACCAAATTCATTTGGTCGATTTTTACGGTTTACCAAAATGTTTGTCTATTGAATCTTACTAAAATACTTTTCTATAACGATGGTCTGACAGTCTGCGTCTACAAGCTGTTCGGGATTTACTTGTACAAACTGTATTGAACGAAAACGCTTCTTAAAGGTAATGAACTTTTTGGCAAATGCCTAACAAAATTTTATAGCATGAAAAAACTTGATGCTTGTATGAATCCTTTATAGTTTGTAATACCTATACTATTGATTATAGTCATATTTCATATTCTATTGTTTATATTCGGTTCGATTTTTTTTTCTATAATACTCTGTAAGTTTGACACAAATGTTGCGGCATAAAAACCTTGTTCAATACTCCAAACTGTATGACCTCTAAATTGTTCAAATTGTTGCTGTGTTGTTTCACAGTAATTGCCAAAGTAGTTTCATGAGTTCAGTGTTTATGTTTTTTTATTTCATCGGCATAAGGATCATATCCATCTTGTTTTAGGTTTTTGTTGATTGGTTCACAAAACATTTCATTTACTATGCTACAATCCATTCTTCCTCCTTGTAAAACACTTCTTGACAACAAGTTTTTCCTCGCATATAAAACATGTACTTCACAACAAGTATTACATCTTAACATTTTTAAAATATTTTCTTTGAATCCATTTTTCAACACTGATAATTATTAGAATTGAAAAAGCTACCATGGCTGACATCCCCCATGCCTCAGCTTTTAATGGAGATGAATGAAACCAACGATTCATAAATGGAAAATAAACAAAAGCGGCTTGAACAAACAGTACTGTTGCAATTCCGATATAAATAAATGGATTGGAGAAAAGCCCGATTTGATTGACTGAAAAATTAAGAGATCGGCAATCAATAAGGTAAAACACCTGAAATAAAACCATTGCTGTTACAGCCATTGTTTGAGCTTCCGAAATGGCCAGTGAGTGTTCCATGCCTCTGGACAGTTCAATATTATATTCCCAAAGAAATAATCCAATTGTTCCACCTGCCATTACCAGAGAAACCAGTGTCATCCTGAAAATTATCAAAGAACTTAATAAAGGTTTATTGGGCTTACGTGGAGGACGATTCATTACATTGGGTTCCATTGCTTCAAGTGCAAGCGGCAATGACAAGGCAACGGCAGTTATAAGATTGATCCATAATACCTGAACAGGCTGTATTGGGATGAGTAGAATTCCCCCTTCAGAGGGAAAAAATAACACGGCAATAAAAATAACCAATCCCAATCCTATACTTGTAGGCAGAAGAAATACAATCGATTTCAAAAGGTTATCAAATACTCTGCGTCCTTCTTCAACAGCAGCCTTTATACTTTCAAAATTATCATCGGCCAGGATAATGTCTGCCGCCTCTTTGGCAACAGCCGTACCACTGATACCCATAGCTACGCCAATATCTGCACGTTTAAGTGCTGGGGCGTCATTTACACCATCTCCTGTCATGGCTACCACTTCCCCGTTGGCCTGAAGGGCTTTTACTAGATTTAATTTATCTTCGGGGGATACCCGTGCGAAAATATTGGTGTTTTTTACTACCTCTTGAATCTCCTGGGCATTCAAATTCTGAAGTTCCTTTCCGGTGATAACCCTGTCTGCATTTATAAATCCAAGTTCCCTGCCTATTGCTGCGGCTGTTGCAGGATGGTCTCCGGTAATCATTTTCACCGTAATACCTGCATTATGACACGAATCGATCGCTTCTTTTACTTCCATCCTTGGAGGGTCACTTATGGCCTGTATCCCTAAAAAAGTAAAATCGCAAAGATCCTCTTCCGTAATGAGTGATGAATGTTCGCTATCCAACTTTCTGGAAGCGAAAGCCAATACTCTCATTCCTGTTCCTGCTAATTGTAAAGCCTCCGTTCGTACCTGTTCTGTGTCAAAGACAATGGATGAATTTTCACTATTTAATAAAAGTGGAATAACTGATTCAGGTGCGCCTTTAAGGTAAATCATTTTTTCTCCGGAAGGGGATAGATGGAGCGTAGCCATTATTTTTTTTTCGGAATCAAAGGGTAATTCATCCAACCTCCGCCATTTGCTTCTTAGTTCGTCCTCGTTTATTCCAAACTTTCCAGCTACTGCTATCAGGGCAACCTCTGTAGGGTCTCCTACTGATTTCCAATGACCCTCTTTTTTATGAAGTGTTGCGTCATTGCACAGTGCTGCAGCCTTAATAAGTTCACCAATTTCATCATCTGTTCCTTCTTCATCGGAATCATTTTTTAAAATTTTACCATCAGTATTAATGCCTACTCCTGTAACATTGAATTTTTGCTTTCCATTCCAAAGTACCTGAACGGTCATTTCGTTAAGGGTAAGCGTTCCCGTTTTGTCTGAGCAGATTACAGTGGTGCTACCCAAGGTTTCTACAGCAGATAAATGCTTGATAATAGCTTGTCTCTTTGCCATTCGCATAATACCGATAGCTGATGCAATAGTAATTACGGCAGGCAGTCCTTCTGGGATAGCTGCTACCGCAAGAGTAATGGCAAAAAATATTGCATCTATGAATGTATAATTACGAAATATTCCTATTAGAAAAACTAAAATACCAACAAGGATGATGGCATAGGTAATTCCCCGTGCAATTTTTTCAAGAGATTTTGTCAGTGGAGATTTGACTGATGTGGTAATTTGAAGAAGTGCGGAAATTTTACCAATCTCGGTTTTAATGCCTGTCAAAACAACTACGCCTTCTGCTGTGCCGGAAGTAATCAATGTGCCGCTAAAAACCATATTTTTACGATCAGCAACTCCTGCATCTGCGTCAATAATATCCGTGTTTTTTTCCACCGGCAAGGATTCTCCTGTAAGGATAGATTCATTACACTGCATATTTTTTACGAATGTGAGCCGCATATCTGCCGATACCTTATCGCCAGCCTGAAGCAATACATAATCACCGGGAACTAGTTCAGCAGCCTGAATATTCTTTTGCTTTCCATCTCTAATCACTGTAGCATTTTCCGGAATTAATTGGAGAAGCCCCTGAATGGTTTTTCCAGCCTGGTACTCCTGAACAAACCCGATAATGGCATTAATAATTATTACACAAAACACCACTATACCATCTGTGATTTTGCCCATAGTTATAGCAAGGATGGTAGCAGTAAGTAGAACATATATAAGCGGGTTAAGAAATTGCCTCAGCAAAATTTTAAAGGCACTTTCTCTACTTTGCCTGTAAATGATATTAGGTCCTTCCTTTTTCAAGCGCTTCCCAGCTTCTGTTGTACTAAGACCTTCAGAGGAAGTATCGAGACTCTCTAATACATTACTGTATGAAACTGAATGCCATTCTTTATTTTGGACTATGCTACTCATAAAATCTTCATTTATCGTTACTTAATTATCTAAAAAACAATTAAAATCATTCAGAAATAGGTGCTACTTAAATTTGTTCAGGGTTTGTTTTGTGGTGTCTTACAATATTTCAACAAAAAATAAGCAAGACCGAGCGCAGCAATTAACAAAGCTAAACTTACAATAGTATTACTATTTGTTTGCTGTATATCTAGTGTGATTATTTTAGTTGAAATAGCAATAATTGAGATTTCTATAATTGGAATAGTAGGAATTGTATCGGATGAAATAATTAATAGCAATGCTTTTATAAGCTCATATCCAACCGCAATAATCAATATCAAATTAAACACTTCGAATAAAGTGGAAACATCAATCAATAAATAAGGTGGAGCGGTAATTTTTTTAAATTCTAAATAGTAAAGATGTAATGTGCCCAATATTAAAATTAAAGTCATAATTCCAATTAAAACACGAATTATATTTTTATTAATGGCTATAATTATTCTTAAAAATTTATCATCGCTCTTCATAGTATTTTTTTTAACAGATTAAAGTTGGAGATTAATTATTTCAATTTTTAAGCGTTGGCTTGTCAAATCGGCAAAAAGCCCTCCGAAAATTGATCTTAAGTTTTCGATATTTTATGTTTGTCCTCCGTGTCAATTTTATCAGGGTTGTCTTTTACGCTATTAAAGTCCTGCTATTACAAGTAAATTTAGTTATAAAAATGTGTCCTTTTAGCAATATAATTGTTTTTTTGTTTTTTTTTAATTGGTTGTTAGCAAAATACAGAAACATTAGCTTGTTGGTTAGCAAAACGTTAATCCTATGTTGTCGATGTTTTATGTTTAACAACTATGACAATTTTGTAGGATCTTTGTTTTTTTTGCGTAAGTTTTATTTTTCCACTTTCCACATTTTAATTGTCAGCTTAAGTTCGGCGATTTAGTTTTTTCATGCTTCTATTTCCCACTTTCCAAATTTCGTTTTTTTGCGCCATTGCTTGCTGACGAACCTGATTTACCAAAAGGTAAAATACCCAACCATCGTTCAAACGGGTTAACTTACTCTAGACTAAGGTTTGAAATAAAAACCCACTTAAATTTTAAAGTAGTGATTTTATATTTGGTTCAGAGGCGTATTTTAAAATGGTTTGCTTGTCAATTGTTTCTTCATTATCAATGCGAAATAAAGATTTCAGCCCCGTGTATTCACAAATGAATTTCTCACTGGTATTTACAGGATTCCCGTTAAATATTATTCCTTTAATGGGAATGTTTCTGCGTTGAAGAGCTTCGACGGAAAGCAGTGTATGGTTTATGCTTCCGAGATAATTTCTGGAGACCAGAATAACTTCCACTTTTAATTTTTCTATAAGGTCAATTACCAAAGAATCATTATTGAGCGGAACCATCAAACCGCCTGCTCCTTCTATAATGAGATTATTGTTGGTTGGTGGAACTTTAATGGAATCTAAATTAATTGTAACGCCATCAATAGCGGCAGCGGCATGTGGAGACATTGGTTCTGTAAGGCGGTACGCTTCAGGGAAAAAATCAGAAGTGGAATTACTGATAAGTCCCTGCACTTTCATTGTATCTGTTTGGTGCAGATCTCCGGATTGAATAGGCTTCCAATAATCGGCTTTTAGCGCTTCGACGAGAATGGCTGACACGATTGTTTTTCCTATATCCGTACCAATTCCTGTTATAAAATATGTTTTCATTATGTTGTGTTTTTTTAATTGAATTCGTGACTACTCAGTAACCACAAATAATAGACATTTTTTTGCCGCTAAGACACAAAGGCGCTAAGTTTTCAAGTCATTTAATTTGATAATTTAAGTAATCAACTTAATCTCTTATTCTTTTCCAACTATTTCCTTTGAGCCTTTGTGTCTTTGCGGCAATTTTTTATTATTCGACTTAGCAGTTATAATTGAGACCTGAATAGTTACTTGAATTCTAATCTTTGCCCCGGAATGAATTCGGAAAAATTACCATTCTCATAGACTAGATTTCCGTTAACAAACGTATGGGTCACTTTTGACTGAAATGTTTCGCCTTCTAATGGCGACCAACCGCACTTGTACAAAATATTTTCTTTACCAACTGTCCAAGGTGAATTCAAGTCAACCAATGTCAAATCGGCAAAATAACCCTCACGGATAAAGCCTCTTTTTTCGATACCATAAAGTATCGCTACATTATGACACATTTTTTCGGCGATTTTCTCTAAAGAGATAAGCCCTTGCTTGTATAATTCAAGCATAATATACAGGGAATGCTGCACCATTGGCGCACCCGACATGGATTGGAAGTATGGCTTTTCCTTTTCTTCCAAGCTGTGCGGTGCATGGTCCGTAGTGATAATATCAATTCGGTCATCCAGCAAAGCCTTCAAAAGACCTACTCTGTCTTGCTCCGTCTTTATGGCAGGGTTCCATTTTATCAAGGTTCCCAATCGCTGATAGTCTTTGTCTGAAAACCAAAGATTTTGAACCGATACTTCGGTGGTAATGTTCTTTTCTCTTAGCGGTATGTCGTTTCGGAACAAATGGGTTTCGGCCTCTGTGGTCAAATGCAGAATATGCAACCTTGCCTTGTGTTTTTCGGCAATGGCAATAGCTCTTTTGGTAGATTGATAACATCCTTCTTCACTGCGAATTAATGGATGACATGCAATTGGCACATCTTCACCATATTCTGCTCTGTAAATTTCCTCATTCTCTTCTATGATTTTTTCCATTTCTGAATGAATGGCAATAATGGATTTACAATTCGAAAAAAGTTTTTCCATAGTGTCTGGACTATCGGCAAGCAAATTTCCCTTCTTGGTAAAATAAAGTCCATCATCAGAAACCCCTATGAATTGAGACGTATCCATTTGAAGTACACTGTCTAAATTGTCGTTATTAACCCCTAAAAAGAAAGAATAATTAGCCCAAGATTTTTTTGAGGCAATACGAAATTTCTCATCTAGAATTTCAGTGGTCAATACATTGGGAACTGTATTTGGCATATCGATAAAAGAAGTTGTGCCGCCCGCAACAGCTGCTCTACTTTCTGTATAGAGATCTCCTTTATGGGTTAGTCCGGGTTCCCTAAAATGCACTTGCCCATCTATAATACCCGGAAACAGGTACTTGCCGGTTCCATCAATGGTTTTAGCATCCTTTGTGATTTCTCCGGACAGATTGCCGATTTTTTGGATAAAGCCGTTTTGGATAAAAACGTCAGTACTTTTTATCTGACCTTCGTTGACGATGTTAACATTTTTTATTACTATAGATTGATGCATAGGTGGTACTTTTGGTTGTTATTTGAATTCATCCCTAATATTCAAAGAAATGACATTTGATTTTACTGAAAGTTTCTAATTTTAGATAAGCTACACGACTATTTCACGGCATCAAAAGACAAATGCGTGGTAAGCATAAATCCATTGTTATATTGAAATACCGATTTGTCATTTACCCTTTTTCCTTGTTGCAAAATCTGACTCAAATAACCTGCTTCAATTTTTACATTTTTATTTACTTTATAACCGACTAAAGCAGCCAATCTATTTTGATCAAAAACATTCGCTCCGACATTTTTACCAAAACCGACAAACACCTCATCCAATAAAATAATGCTCACGCTGTTATTGTCGGTACTATTTTTATATATAGAAATCTCCGTTCTTAACCTGTATCGCATCCTGTTCAGGAAAACCCAGTCTGTGTTAGTTACTCCATTTTGAGTAATGAATTTTTCAAGAAACCGTTGTTCCAAGGTAAACCGATGGGACACCTCCACTTTTCCTATTGGATTTTTCAAAACTATTTGCTCATACATGCGATGTTCAGAGAAAGCATTTGCATTTGGATAATCGCCATAAGGATCCGTTTCGGCAAAAGCATAACCTGCATTTAAACTTACATCCTTTCTCAGGGCATAATTCACCCCTGTTGGCAGCAAACTTTGTTGCGGATTTTTTAGCCCATCTACTCTGCGCCATTGGTATTCGGTATGCAAAGCAATTTTTGGATGTATTTTTAAGGTGCCGGTATAGGCAAGCCAGCCAATACTATTATGGTCAGACAATCTCTGTTCTTGCGAATAAGTATAATTGTGTAGAAATAGTGTTAGAATAAAAATAAATATGACTGTCCGTAACTAATACCAAGTTGTTTCTAAAGCGGCAATCATATAGTTCAATATTATTGTTTAGACTTATTTTGTGGCAGATTTAATAGAGTTTCTTCCAGAAATTCTACTTTCCCTGTATGAATATCGTATACGGCACCCACTATTAAAATTTCGCCATCAATATATTTTTTGTGTAATATTGGGTCCAAGTCTCTCAGATCCGCTACTTGGTCAATTACGTTTTGTCTCACAGCATTATTAGTAGCATTACCAGCAATATGAGAGGATTTTGCAACTGCTCCTTTTATTTCGTTGATAAGCGTAACAATATGACCAGGTACGTTTTCAGGACGTTTAACTGCTGCATCAACCGCGCCACATTCTGTATGACCAAGTACAACTATTAATTTTGTATTTAATTTTAAAACAGCAAACTCCATACTACCATAAGAAGCAGCCGCAGAAACTTGACCTGCTGTACGAATAATAAATAAATCTCCCAAACCTTGGTCAAAAATTAATTCATTTGGAACACGTGAATCTGAACATCCTACAATTGTAGCAAATGGTTCTTGTCCTTTTTCTAATTTTTTGATAAAGCTAATGTCTTGTCTTGGGCGTATACTTTTGCTCTCAATAAATCGTCTGTTACCCCCTTGGAGTTTTTTAAGTGCGTAACGAGGATTTGCATAAGCAGAATCCCTATTTACAATATAATGGTCAACCCTCCATTTAACAGAATCAATTGCCATTAGAGTTCTAGCCTTTTTTTTGTTAGCTTTTTCTGTTTGTGCATGTGTGATATTTTGAATTAATAACAATGCAATAGCGATCAAAAAGTGTTTTTTCATAATAATATATTTAATGTTTAGACTATATCAATTTTTAAAATAACTTCTAAATCTATTTAATGATGAAAGTAAAATTATGATTTGAATTTCAATGGTTATATAAGGTTTAATTTATTATTGCTAATTTACAACAAATGAACTGATTGATTTGGTTGATAGTTTTTTTATTCTATTAGTGATTACAATTATTATTTTTTAACAACGAAGAATAATAGACAAATAGATAGGCATTCCAAAAGTAATATTAAACGGAAAGGTAACGGCTAATGCCATAGGCAAAAATAAACCTGGATTGGCTTTTGGTGCTGCAATTTTCATGGCAGCAGGAACCGCAATATAGGAAGCACTTGCTGCTAGAATGGCAAAAATAAATCGGTTGCCAACCTCATCAGTCACTAGTTGACTTAAAAAAGCTACTACTACCCCATTAATCAGCGGTATTACAATGGCAAATACCAAGGTAGACCATCCACTTTTAATGAAATCGTCTAATTTTCTTCCACTTACAATACCCATGTCTAATAAAAAAATTGCTAAAAACCCTTTGAAAATATCAGTGGTAAAGGGTTTAATTCCCATAGCTTGTTCTTCGCTAGCTAAAAAACCAATCACCAAACTTCCAAGAATTAATAAAACACTTCCATTGGTTAAAGAATGTCTTATGACAGAACTCATTTTACTGGAACTAACTTCTTTCTTGTTGTATAATCTAATTAAAATTACTCCGATGATTATTGCTGGTGCTTCCATCAATGCCATTACGGCTACCATATGTCCGCTGAAAGTATATTTTTGAATTTCCAAAAAAGTTACTGCTGTTACAAAAGTTACCGCACTAACCGAACCATATGCTGCCGCAATTGCACCCGAATTTTCAACACTAAACTTTTGCTTTAAGATAAAGAAACAATAAATAGGAATGACAACCGCAATTAATATCCCAAATAAGACTGCCCAAATGATTTCCATATGAAAATCACTGTGCGCCAATTCTTGTCCGCCTTTAAATCCAATAGAAAACAATAAATACAAAGAAATAAACTTGGATGTATTGTCTGGAATTGCTAAATCGCTTTTCAATCTTGTGGCAATTATACCAAGAAGGAAAAACAATAAAGCCGGATTTGTTAAATTATCTAGTAGTAAATCTAAATTCATCTTTTATTTTTATTTTTTTGTTGCACGTTCTAATCTGTCGTTAATGGATTTTCCTAATTCAAAATCCGGAAATCGTTCCGCAACAATCATATCTAAGTCCATTTTATCCAATCGATGCATTGCAGCATACAAATGTGAGGTAGCTTCTTTTAAATCTCCTTTTTTGGATAAAATTTCTTGATGAAAAACAGTAGCATTTTCGATCCTTTCCTTAAAAAGTAACAATCCGATTTTTTCATCTGGAAATCCCCTGATGAATTGCGCTACATCACTTTCTAAAAAAGTGGTGGTTGCTGGTGCGTAATGTCGTGATAACATTCCAGGCGCATCTGGTGCGTTTTCTTTTTTGTTTTTAATTTGGATTTTCCCGATAACTTCTTCAATATCTTCCACAGAAATAGAACCCAATCGATATAATATCGGTTCTTCATTTTCAAAACCAATTATCGTAGATTCTATTCCGTTTTGGCAATCGCCTCCATCTAAAACCATCTGTAATTTTTCACTAAAATATTCCGCAACATGCAAAGCATTTGTTGGACTTATTGCCCCAAAAGGATTGGCACTTGGAGCAGCTAATGGAAAATCTAATGCTTCCAACAATGCCAAAGCTGTAGCATGATTTGGAATTCTAATAGCCACAGAATCTTTTCCTGCAGTAACTAAATCGGGAACCGCTTCTTGTTTTTTCAACACCATAGTCAAAGGTCCCGGCCAAAATTTATCAGCTAACAATCTAGCTTTTTTCGGTATATCTTTTGCTAATTCGTCTAATTGTTCGATTGATTTAATATGAACAATTAAAGGATTAAAAAAAGGTCTTTGTTTCATTTCAAAAATCGCTTTTATGGCTTTTTCGCTGTAAATATTTCCAGCCAACCCATAAACCGTTTCTGTAGGAATGGCAACCAAATCTTCTTGGACTAAAATCTTGGCAGCTTTTGATATGTCTTTTGAAACCATTGTCATAATTCGTTTTAAGGGTTACAAAAATCACAATACATAGGATCTTCGGTCATTTTTTTATGTGGATACAATTCCTCAGAAGTATGGTTACACTTTTTACAAGTATAAATAAAACTCAAAGTAGAACGCGTAGACGAATTACAGCATTCACACGGTAATCCCATTTTGGCATCAGAAACCACAAATCCAGGTGTTTCACACATAGGACATAACGACTGAATTGCCTTTACTAATTTTAATACCGCTGTTTCAATCACTTTCATTCGTGTTGGATTGTACAGTGCGCGCATATCGGTTTCGACATATACTTTCCCAAATTCTTTCATCATTTCATTAAAGCTTTCCTTTAAAATCTTTTCATCAGTGATTCCTTTAGCTATTTTCGAAATATCCTTTTCCGATGGTTTTAAAATAAGTCCGTGCGATGGAAATTTTACTTTAGCAGCAAATTCCAGTAGCTCGACTTCAGTTTTAATTTCGCTGCCATTGAAATTGGTATCCATACTGAGTTCTCTTACTATAATTTCTAACTCATTTTTTTTATCAATAAAAATTAAAAATTCATCATCGGCATGGGCAAAAAAAATTGTGGGGTGCATCCCAAAAGACCCTTCGCTGGCGATACCTAAATCGCAATCATTCTCTTTCATAGCAAGGAGACATTTATTGCGAAGAGTCGTTACCGCGCCATCTTTTCTCTCAATTTCTCCCGAAAAAGTTCCCAATGTGTCAGTATCAAATTTATCTGAGACAAAGCAACTTACGCCTAATTCTTTTTCAAAAATCGGGGCAATCACGTTTTCTTTTTTATGCTTAGTTGCTATAAGAAGTTTTCTACCTTTGAACATAAATTACTAATTGTCAATAAGTGAAATGTTTATTTGTGAACTAACTAACAATCTCTTGTTTTTGGCTTTCGCCTCCGATAGTATCTTCTGCAATTTTTCAATCTCATTTTTTAGCTCAGGAATTCTTTTTTGAGCAATTTCATCGTCTTCTCCATATCGTTCCTGTGAACTCCAATTTTTTATCTTATGGAAATTTATTTTGGAAGAAAAAATACTAATTAAAATTTCCTTCGCCTCAACTTCCGAGAAGTTACCGTCAATAAGTGTTAAATTTTCGATTCTATTCATAATTTTGGTTGTTTTTATTTGATAACTGATTAGAAGAATATGCTCCAAGTATTATGGCAAAAGACGCAAATAGTTCACTGTTAATTACGTCATGTGTTGTTAAAGCCATAACAAGTAAAACAATCATTGCGACTAGTGAAATAGCTATTTTTATTACTAATTGATTCATTTTTCTATTTTAATTACTGCTTCCAATTTTAAATTCCATTTTTTTTCATCTATGTTATTTCTTAAATAAAACAGTTCTTTTTGTAGTAGTTTTATTTAGGACTCCCTAAATCACAATCATTTTCTTTCATCGCAAGGAGACATTTACTGCAAAGAGTCGTTAATGCACTATCTTTTCTCACAATTTCTCCCGAAAAAGTTCCCTATATGTCAGTGTCAAATTTATCAGAGACAAAGCAAATAATGCCTAATTCTTTTTCAAAAATCGGTGCAATCACATTTTCTTTTTTATGCTTGGTTGCTATAAGAGGTTTTCTACCTTGAAACATATTAGTTATTCTTTAAAACTTATTTCAATCGTACTATTTACAACCAAATTTAATCCATTTGCTTCTGCAACTTCCACTAAATTTTTAATTTTTTCTTTAGCTTCGTTAAGTTCCACTACTCTTTTTTTGGAGTGAGTGATGTCATTATTGAAACGAATATGATTGCTAAAATCCTCTAGATTATGGTGGTTAATCTTACTGTTTATTAATGCAGTTAATACTTTCCCTGCTTCTACCGGAGTAAAAACCCCATCTATTAATTTAAAGACTTGTTGATTTTTCATTTTATACTTAATTATTAGGTTTTAGTTTTTTACTTTTCTAATTATTCGATAAATTTTTTGGATTTCCTTTATATATTAATATATTAATTCAAAACTATTAATTGGGTCTGGCAATTCCTGTAATTTACGAATTAGCAACATGATTATATCTTTTAGATTAACGCGACAAAGATAGATATAATATTATTAATGATAGCAATACTATCATTAATAATTGTAAAATAATTTTTAGCTATATTTGCCAAAGAAAGATGAGACATCTTCTTTTTAGCAATTTATTATACGAAGACCAATCAATACAAGGATTAAAATGGAGTTACAGTTACAAATAAAAATGAATGAAGCATTATTTCTGCGCAACCCTGAACAGTCGGAGTTAGGCAAAAAAATCATTAGACACAGCATTGAATTAATCTATAAAAATGGATTTGAAGCGTTCACCTTTAAAAAATTAGCAAAAGACATTGGTACAACCGAAGCGGGTATTTACCGATACTTTGAAAACAAACATCGCTTGCTGTTATATATTGTAGCTTGGTATTGGAGTTGGCTTGAATACCAGATAGGCTTTAATACCAATAACATTAGTGACCCCATAATTAGATTAAAAATGGTAATTAAATTGTTAGCCACAACAGTAAAACATGATGAAAAAACAAGTTATGTCAACGAGAGCCTATTGCATCAAATTGTTATTTCAGAAGGTTCAAAAGCATACTTAACAAAGCATGTAAGCGAAGACAATAGACACCATTTTTTTAAACCATACAAAGATCTTTGTGCCGTTATTGGAGATTTAATTTCAGAATGCAATCCGAAATACAAATACCCTAAATCATTAGCTTCCACTATCATTGAAATGGCGCATTTTCAGAATTTTTTCATGAACAACCTGCCTTCACTTACCGATTTTGGGGTAAATAAAGACGAGACAAAAATCATTTCTTTTCTTGATAATTTGGTGTTTTCCAGCATAAATAAAATTTAGTTGTTGATGAGATCTCTGTCATTTTCAGGAGCTCCATCCAAGACTAGACATGCTAAACTGTGCCCGCATATAGAATTAATAATGCATGAAATTGGTGAAAGTAAAATGTCAGGAACAATAAACTATTACCCTCAAAATGAAATACCAGCAAGTATACAACATAAATTTCCGTTATTTGCAGCAAGTTTTAGCTGTAAGCCCACAAATTTCTCACAGGTTTATGGAGGGTTCTCACAAGTATATAGGCCCATGCTTTTCAAAGACATTGTTCCAAATTCTATATACGAAAAAGTAGATGAGAACATTAAAGATGCAAAAGGATATAATGCAGAATTAAGGTTTAGAGGAAATTGGAAATCTTTAAAAGTGGGACGTTACAGGTTTTTTACTTCAATACAATAACCGTTTTGGAACTTTGGCTTTAACTGATAATGAAGGAAATTTTTATACATACAGAACAAATATTGGAAATTCTCTAACCAAAGGAATTGAAATATTTATTGAGATTAACTGGGTTTTAAATAAAAAAATAGAAATGTCATTATTTAGTTCAACCTCCTTTATGGATGGTCGCTACACAACAGGAAATCTTAAAACAGGAAATTCAAATGTAAATATTGAAGACAACAAAATTGAAAGTGTACCAAATATAATTTCCAGAAATGGAATTTCAGTTCATTATTGGAAATTAAGTTTGTCGGGACTCTATAGTTATACAGCCACAAGTTTTGCCGATGCATTAAATACACTTACGCCAACAGCAACCGGAGCAATTGGTTTAGTTCCTTCATATGGAATATTTGATCTCAATTCAACGATAAGAATAAATTCCAAATTTGAAATTAAAGCAAGTTTGAATAATGTTTTTAATAAGCAATATTTCACTAAACGACCTTTATTTTATCCGAGTCCAGGGATATGGGCATCTGATGGAAGAAATGGATCAATTTCATTTGTGGTAGTATATCAGATCAAATAGACACCCAATTTACTTTTGACCTAAAAAAAATCTCTAATGATTTAGAGCTGAATCCTTCCTATTTATCAAGAGAGTTTTCAAAGTATTTTGAAAATCTTAATTTTGGGGATTATGTTAGGAAATTACGAACTGAAAAAGCAATTACTCTTATTCAAAATTCAAGCTATACGCTTACTAAAATAGCCTACATGACTGGGTTTTCAGATCAAAGTCATTTTACGAGAATATTCAAGCAGAGTAGAGGAAAAAATCCTTCTTCCTATCGAAAAAATACACAAAAAAGTAATCCAGATACAAAAAGTAAGTAACATACTATTTATACCTATTTAACCTTTATAGTTTTGTAATAAAACACAAACTATATGATTCCCTTTAAACATTTTCTGCTTCCTGCTTTATTAGTATTTTCTATAGCTGCTATTGGACAAACAACCTATCCAAAAATTACGGGCTATTTTGGTGTAGTTCATCCTAGTAGTAACTTTCGCTGAAAATCAAACTTCTTTAAACTTTAGAGATTATTACGCCGTTGGTTTTCCAACAGGAATTAACATCTGGAAAAGCTCTAAAATTGGATTCTCATTTGAAATTGTACCCAATATAAAAGCAGAAGATGGGACTAGCTAGTAAAATGAATAATTTATTATTTCATCCTGGCGTGTTGATAGCATTAGGTAAAGACTACACATTTGCGGGTAGAGTTGCCTTTGAGACAAATGGCAGATATGGAGTAACTCCAGTATTCAACAAAACTGTAATAAAAAATACCAACAGTAGCTATTATGTTGCTATTCCATTACCAGTACGATTTGGCAATGAGCATCCGGCCAATTTTAAAGTAGGTTTCCAATTTGGTATAGCCTTTTAGAACATCTTGTTTATGAAAGAAAATCCAAAATATAGTTTAAAAGAGTTACTTCTTTATTTCCTGAAATTAGGGACAATTGGTTTTGGTGGTCCAGTAGCATTGGTTGGTTATATGCACCGGGATTTAGTCGAAGATCAAAAATGGATTTCAGAAGATGAATATAAAGAAGGCTTAGCCCTGGCGCAATTAGCACCGGGTCCGTTAGCGGCACAATTAGCCATTTACCTTGGATTTGTACATTGTGGTTTTTTAGGGGCAACGTTGATTGGTTTTGCCTTTATTTTGCCTTCTTTCATAATGGTGGTACTATTTAGGAATCGTTTACAAGTTATACGGAGGATTGTCTTGGATACAAGCTGTTTTTTATGGCGTAGGTGCAGCTGTTATTGGTATTATTGTAATGAGTTCCTATAAACTAACGATAAAATCTATCGGCAAATTTAATGTAACCTCTTTTAAAACGAATTGGTTATTGTGGCTGTTTTTTTGTAGTTGCCATAGTTGTGACATTGGTTACACAACTGGAACAAGTTTTGTTATTTGTATTGGCTGGAATTATATATATGTTTGTCAAAGCACCACCAAAATGGTTCAATAATAAAACGGCAAATTCTATTCTTCTTTTGCAAATGGGCTTTAGGAGCTATGACAATTCTACTCTTATGAAGATTGCCCTCTTTTTTGCCAAAGCGGGAGCATTTGTATTTGGCAGTGGACTGGCAATAGTTCCTTTTTTACATTCGGGAGTAGTAATAGAAAATAAATGGTTAACGGAACAAAAATTTGTTGATGCGGTTGCAGTTGCAATGATTCCCCCTGGCCCAGTTGTTATTCCTGTTGGCTTTATTGGCTATTTAGTTGCTGGTTTTCCAGGTGCTTTGGTTGCAGCTTTAGCCACATTTTTGCCGTGTTATCTATTTACGGTTACTTTTGCTCCATCCTTTAAGAAAATTGCGCAGAATAAATCAATCAAAGCCTTTGTAGATGTTATTACTGCGGCTGTTGTTGGGGCTTTGGTAGGTGAGGTTGGAGTAATTGCTTCCCGAAGTATTTTTGATATTCCAACAACACTAATAGCTATTGCAACAATTTTTGCTTTACTTTATATCAAGAAAATTCAAGGACCTTATATTATCGTGGCAGCAGCAGTTGTTGGGGTTTTTATAAAATTAATACTATGAACAGAAAAGAGTTTTTAAAATCGAGCACTTTATTAGGTGCAGCTTCGCTAATTCTTCCAACAAATAATGCATTTGCCAAAAATTTAGCGGACAATTCAATTGATAAATTGGTTGATGGAAACGGCAATTATATTCAACAAACGCTTCCGTATAGTGAAAATTTTTTAGAACCCTATATGGATGCCGAAACCTTGCATCTACACTATACTTTTCATCACGGTGGTGCGGTAAAAGGGGCAAACAAAGATTTGCAAATGATAAAAAAAGCATTGGACGAAAACAATTTGGAAACCATTGATTTTTGGACAAAAAAATTATCACATCATTTTTCATCACATATACTACATTCGATTTTTTGGACAAACCTTACTAATAAAAACACGTTACCGCAAGGTGATTTGTTGCGGCGAATAGAAAAAAGTTTTGGGAGTTTTGATAAACTTAAAATCTTAATTGCAGCCACTTCAAAAAATGTAGATGGCAATGGTTGGGGAATTTTGGCATATCAACCATACAGCGATAGTTTGGTAATTTTACAATGCGAAAACCACGAAAAACTAACGCAATGGGGTGCCATTCCTTTATTGGTTATAGATGTTTGGGAACACGCCTATTATTTAAAATACAAAAACAAACGAACCGATTTCGTGGATGCTTTGTTTAATATTATTAATTGGGATAATGTAGCATTACGATTGAATGATGCGTTAAAATTGACATTATAAAATATGATATTACTTGTCAGGACAAATGGGAAAATGACTCATTTGTTCGGTTCTTCTATTCATTAAATCGTTGTTAATCAAAATAAATATTATTTTCAATCACATTTATTCTTGGGCTCGATACGCATTTCCATCAAAAAGCAATGTATTTTTCTGTATTTCAAATTATTACAATTGATTCAAGAAAACGTTTAGGACACTATTAGTAAAAAATATTAAATCAGCGTTAAACTGAAAAAATATTAAATAAACTTTTTGGATTATCATAAAATTACTTAATTTTGATTTTCAAAACATGAATTACAGCATTCATTTTAAACAAGTCAATTCAATAATTTACTTAAAAATTGTCATATTAAGTTTTGTGGCAAAATCGTGGCACATTAGTTTATAAATAGTTGAAAATGCAGTATAGGCACGGGTTCCAGCTTATTGGTTCGAATCCTGCTCTGGAACTGCTAAATATACAGCGAGCATAACAGTACTTTCCGGCACAGAGAAATCAATTGGCTGATCAATAGCCTTTGCTGTTGTTTTAGATTTCCGAAGCTTTCCAATCATTTCGTACGCAAATTCAATATTACGACTAAATCGATCCCATTTGATAGATAGTATATTTTTATCTTCTCCTGATGATTTCTTTTTGATTTCTGAGAATAATTGGTTCCATTCTGGTCTATTGAAATTCTTCGCTGAGAAATCTTCGCGATAAATGCCTCTGACTTCGATATCGTAATATTTACAATACTTCAATAGTCTGTCCTCCTGCTCTGGCAAGGAGTAACCTTTTCTTTTTTGTTCGTCCGTACTTACACGAACATATAAATAGGCTGAGTTCATATTATTAATGTATTTGTTATTTCAGCTGGATTTGATGCTGTAAAACCAAAAAACATAAGATAATTTTTATGTTAACTTCAGAAACGGCAATAATAAACCGCATTTTGGAATTCGCTACGTTTCAGATTTGTCTTGCTCATAAGTGACATTAAGCTTCATATTGATGGTCTCATGCTTTACAAACGCCTCCACACGCTCGATGAGCATCAGATTGAAGCGGTCTGCGCTGCCCCTTGCGTGGCCTACATACTGCATGAATTCAGAAAGATCCATCACATTGAGATAAATTCTCTTCTCTACCATGGCGCTGCATATTTCCACTATTACTTCTTCTAGTCCCCAAATCCAAAAAGTTCGGATACCAGTACTATGCAGTGAGGAAACTCCCTCTTTTCATACTTGATCTCCTGCAGTTTTTTATCATATATTTTTGCCTCCTCATTGATTTTTCTTGCCGCCCCCGCCACTTGCACAATGCCTGAGGATATCTGCTTCTGGAGTCCGCTGACTTTCTTTTCCATGGTCTTGCCGGCCACCCTGTCTATAACGCCCAATGCTTTGCTTTCGATCAGAAAAAGGCCGTTGCCATAAAATGCAAAAATGTCGGTAAGCTCCCTATAGCCCTTGGCACGTGCAATCTGGGGGTTTAGGTAGAGATTTTCTTTAAAAAGGTCATCCAGGATAGTAGCGACTTCCTTTTCAAGAATGCTCCCCTCATCCCTGTCGTCGATACTGAAATGGTTCGTATCTTCATGGGTGATGACTGATTTTTTCCATATTTTCCATTCGCTCAGCTCCACCTCCACCGCAAAGGACTCCATTTCATATAGGGAGTCATTTCTGGTTTCCAGCTTGATGCTGTGAGCAAAACGGTCTATGGAATCAAGAACCCTTGGATTCATCCTGCCGCAATAGAGCTTCCCAATGGCGCCCAGCATATTGAGCACCCTGAGCTGGGCCGCCGTTGCGAATACAAGCTTTGCCGTTGCCATGCAGAAGCCAAGTTCGTTGTGAAAATGGATGTAGGTATAGCTTCGGTTCATGATCCCTTGCAGCGAAACATGCTGATCGTCCATGCAGTTGGTTCCAAGAACTGCCGTAAAGTTTAACGGATCGTCATGGATCTTTAGCCCATAATGGAATACAGCCGGATCTTTGGAACTGTCTCTTCCGAAAAGAAATTCCACACGACAACCCTTTATTATCTCTTTGATTACAGGCGAGGTCAGCTTCACCATTATTTTGGACCCGAACTGGTCGTTGATGAACCATACCGATGCCTGCTCGTGCCGTAGCACTTTAGCAATCCTCTCTGCAATTGTCATAGTCCCCTATTAATTTAACAGTTCTATAAGCATATTGGTCACGTATGTTCGGTATTAGCTCAATTTAACGAGCAGAATGCAAAAGCTTTTTAGGTAAAATTATTTAAAATGCTGGAAGAACAGATCATAACATAATATTACTTGTATTTTTTATGTTACTTATATTATTTTTTTTTGAAGTGCTAAAACACAGTTTTATTCCTCCGGTAGGAACAAAATCAATTTTTTAAAAAATTGACATGTTGTCTTCATATCGATATTGCAAAATGAAAATATTGCCAAGATGGTAGATGACGCGCCGATTATCTCAATTATGTTCATACAGCTAATGTAGAAAAATAATTGCAAAGCGCAAAAAAATCACATTATGAAAGCCTTAGACAAAAACGAGTATTCGGATTACGATGTAAGCCATGTATTCAACGAAATCATTTTAAGCCATTTGGACGGCTATAGCGGAAAGAAAAAACAGCAATTGAAGTCTTTCCTTGAAGACTTGACTCGTGGGGGCTGTATCAGCGGTATGATAGGGGAATTTATCTACCACAGCGACTGCAAGGATTTTTACATCAAACACCTTGAAGATTTGGAAGGGATTAAGGATGATTTGGAAGAAGCATTCAGAGAGCCTGTAGCAAACCGCTATAAACTGCCCCACTACACCTTTTTATGCTGGCTCTGCTTTGAGGAGTACTGCTACGGCATTTACAGAGATGTCTTTGAACAATAGCTATTAATCAAACTTTTCCATCATGAAACCATCTGACGACTTTAAAACCGCTATAGAGAATTATCTCAATACAACTGCGCAGGCCGATTCAGCCTTTGCTCATAATCTTGCCAAAGAAACCAAAAACATCGAGAGCTGTTTCAATTACATTTTCGGCGAGGTCAAAAAAACAGGATTGTGCCCCTTTGACAATCAGGAAATCTTTGACATGGCGGTAAAATATTATAACGATGACAGTATTGGTACGCCTGCCCCTGTCAACTGCAAAGTGGTGGTAAATCAGCCCATAAAGGCTGATCTATTCAATTCTGCCCCTATTATGACTCCGCAAGTAGCAAGACCCGAAACTGTAGTCTTGAAGACAGCGAAACCTGCACAGAAAACCTTAACGCTTTTTGACTTATGAAACCGCATACCGCCATAGAAAAACAGATAGTCGCATTAAGCGAATCCCTTGCACCCATTACCCCCGAAATACACACATGGGCAGAAAAGACCATTTTTCTGAAATGGGGCGTTTTATCACGTGGAAAATTTCACTGTCTTGACTGCGGGCACGCTTGTAAACCCGAATCCCTAAAGCAGTCTGCGAAATTTACCGTTTGTTCTGACTGTAAAAGAAAACTTAAAATGCATGTTTGCAATCAGTTACATTTCAAGGAAATAGAATACAGCGCAGTAGTGACTTGTCTTTCGGATTTTAAAATAGTGCGCATTGTCTGCTCGACCAAACAGATGAAGAAATGCTGTCTGCCTACCTATTCCCATACCGAAGTAATGCAGCATTGGATAAATCCGAAAGGTGAAGTGCGCACCATGTCAATCAGTACTAATGTTTTTTCACACGCTTACGATGCATGGCAGTATTATTCGCCCCTTGAAATCCGCCCAAAGGATTTTCAAAACTCCCCTAAATACAGAATCAATCCCTACAGGGTTTATCCACGCTTAAAAGTACTTAATGTTTTAAAACGAAACGGCTTTAAAAGAGGGTTTTATGAATTATTACCTCAGGTATTGCTTTCATCTCTTTTGAAAGATACCTGCACTGAAACATTCCTTAAATCAGGACAGGTTTCATGGCTCCGCTATTACCTTGAGTCGGGCGATCAGCACATAAAACGCAATTGGCAGGCGGTAAAAATCTGCCTCAAAAACAACTATGCAGTTTCCGATTTTGAAATTTGGGAGGATTACATCGAACTTCTACGTTGGTTTAAAAAAGACATTACCTCTGCCATGCTCGTCTGTCCTGTTGATTTGAACTTGGAGCATGACAGATTGGTTGAGAAAAAACAGCAATTGCAGAGAAAAAAACACCTTAAGAAAATGCGCCTTGAAATTCAGCAGGCACAGGAGGTTTATGCTAAAGAGAAAAAACAGTTTTTCGGGCTTTGCTTTTCAGAGGCAGGAATCACTATTTCGGTATTGGAGAATGTGGGCGAATTTATGACAGAGGGTGATAGCCTTAGGCATTGCGTGTTTACCAATGAATATTTCAAAAAGAAAGATTCCCTGCTGTTCTCAGCCCGTATTGACAATAAACCCGTCGAAACAATCGAGGTTTCCCTTTCCAAAATGGAGATAGCCCAGTGCCGTGGTATGAAAAATAACAAATCGTCGCATCATAAAATCATTATGGAGCTCATGCAGAAAAACCTCTATCAGATTCCTTCCCGGATGAAAAAGCAGAAAAGGGAAAAAGCCTAAAAGCGGAAAAACCGAAAAGATTTCGGTTTTTCCGCTTTATACTATCAAGACACTCCTATTTTCTTAAGTACATAAAAAATGTATTGCTATGTTCTCGCTTAGCTACAATATTGTAGTACTCAGCAAGGAGTATTTTAATATATTTGAGAGAAAATTATTAATTATGACAAATCAGGAGAAAGGCAGCAGCTTTGAAAAAATTACACATGATTTTTTTATGTTTTTATTCAAACAATTAAAAATTCAGGTTAATAATAACTGGATTCAAAAGGCTGGTTTTCAACATGGTTTTGACGTAGGATTTGAAGTTGCGATTTTAAATAATGCTTTTTTCAAACGGGGTATATATATTGAGTGTAAAAATTATGAGAAATCCATACTTGAACAGGCACATCTGCTTACCAAAGTAATGCAGTTTGATAGATCGGCCTATGAAAAAAAGGACTCAATATTTATTTTTTTGTCTCCAAAAATTGATTTGAGCAAATGTACGCAAGACTCAAATCCAAAACATTTGGAAGATTATTTCAATAAAATTAATCCCTTTAAGATTATTATTCTAACTCCAAATAATAAAATAAAGGAAATCTTGTCTCTCAATGAAGAAATATTCTGCAAAGTCTATAAGGGTGAAGTCTATGCTAAAATGGATTCTGATACTCATAATAGCATTCTGGATTACTTTGAAAAACTGCTTTACTCAAAAGGTGAAATTCCAAACTTCAAGCTGTCTCAAAAACGAAAGGAATATTTGGAACAGGCATCAGTTTCTAAATCTAAACTTTATATCAGCAGGAAATTAAAAACAAATAAATTTTCATTCTCCTTTCAGGATAAAAACCTTTTGGATGTAATTAAAACAAACAGCCTTGTTTTATTGTTAGGCGAACCTGGAAGCGGGAAAACCACTGAACTGATCAATGTATCAAAGTACTTCGAGAAAAACATTTCAAAATTTGAGATCACCCCCATATTTGTAAGTTTATCCAGCATCAAAAAATTTGACACCCTAGATGATCTTTTACCGGCCGATTGGGCTTTGAATAAAAAAATTGTTCTGCTTCTTGATGCTTTGGATGAATTTGAATTTAAAAACGGGTTAAACAAGGTAATAGAAAATCTATTGGCATATAAGGATATAAGTTTTAAAATAATTGTTTCCTGCAGAACCTATGCTTACAATGATGAACTAAAATCCTTGGAGCCGGCAGCATTTTATTTGGATAATTTCAATTCAGATCAAAGTTTTGAACTGCTCAACAAAAAATACAATATTCCATTAAGCAAATTTAATAAAATCAGCAGAAGCAATTTTAAGGATATACTTCAGGATCCCTTTATGCTCAATATGTTTGGTAAATACTACGAAAACCATAAAAAATTACCTGTCTCTATTTCCAGCATTTATAATGATATTAAAGAAGAACTGCCTCAGGATGATCTGGAAGTGTACAAAATATTATCGCTTGTTTTAGAACTGACAAAACAGACAAGTGTTGATAAAAAGCAGCTCAAAGACCTTTTTGGAATTAAATATAAAAAATTAGCAAAACTGGGTTTAATAGAAAATTCATTTGATAAAAGCAGTTTTAAATTTATCCATAAGAATTATCAGGAGTATTTTGCGGCAGCAGCCATCAGTGAACTGAGTTTTGAGCAGATCTTAAGTTTTATTTCGATTCAGGGAATAGAAAAGACTCACCCTACACTATTCAATACAATCACTTTTTTGATTAATATTCTCGAAGATGATAAATACGATTCATTAATCGAGTGGCTGAGTGTAAACAATCCTGAATTGCTTATTAAGGCTGATAAAAGCAGGACTGTAAATTTCAGGGTTAAAGTCTTTCAGGACTATTTTAAATCGGAGTGTATCGAAAAAACTTTTTGGATTTCATCAGGAACCTTCTCTATTAAAGAAATTGCCGAATTTGGAGACTGCGAAGACAATTTTGACTATCTGGTTTCATTCATAGCGGGTCCAAACAATCATTTTAGGGCAGTCATTTCAGCGTTGGAACTTTTAAGCTATTTTACAATACCTGAACATAAAAAAGAAAATCTTAAAACCCTCTTTTTTAACTTCCTTACCAGCCCGAAAAAATCAGAAATGGTCAAATCTCATGTGCTGGATTGTATTGCTGATCAAAAATTATGTGAGCAAGATCCCAAGTATTTAAATAAAATTTTTGAACTCTTTAAACAGGAAACAAATAAGCAGCTCAATAGATCGCTGCTCTCTTTGATTGAATACCGCAAAGAAATTGATACTTTCTTTTGGTTTATTAAACAAGAGTTTCTACTGGAAAAAGGATATAATGAAAGAGCGGTAAAGGACGAAGTAATAAGAGGAACAAGCTGGGTGCTTGAAGAATTAATACTTAGATTAGAAAAATCATCTCATTTTATCACTTTGGCAAAATATTATTTTGATGATGAAAAAGATGACTACAGCAGTAATGATTTTATTGAAAAATTAATAAACAGATGCCTTTATTTTGAAGACAGGGAAAAATCTTTTCTTACTGAACTGCTTACTTCACTTCTTGATACAACAAAATTTTACCTTAGAGAAGATGCTTTAAAAACTTTAATTCTAAAATTAAAGCCCAGCAGTCAGTTGGAAGCTTTTGATTGCTTAATCAGCCGTTTTTCTTTTGACAGGGTCGGTCATTTTCTAGCGTCCATTACCAATGAGGATACTATTGAATTAATTATCAATAAATTTAGTGACGGTTCAATGGAAGTCAGCAATCTTGATTATTACAGAAATATAATGGCAAATCACGGGAAAAGATCTCTTGCCGAGCACTTCAACAATAATATGCTGGAGAAAGGATTCAAGTTTAACGAATCGCTTTTAACTGATAAGGAATATGATGAATTGGTTGCAAAATTCAAGAGTTTGCCGCAGCAGAATTTCGACCTGTTATTCCATAAATCCGAATTGATTTCAAGAATAAAATCTTTATTTGAACAGCACGGATCATCTATAAGTTCAGAGATGATTCGAAAAATTGAAACGGATTGGTACCGTAAAAATGGTCATGCCAGTAAAGGAGACATTGCAATCTCTTTACTGAGAAGGCTCATCCATCAGCAGGGTACGGAAGTGAAATTTGAAGATATCGAGCCTATTCTGGAAGATGAAGCTACCTTAATAAATGAAATCAAATCACAGATTGGTGCATTAAATGATACCCATAACAATTTTTCAATCAGCAGTGAACAGCAAAACAGACTAAATCAATGGTGCCAAAAAGCATCAAAGGAAATCCGTTTTCACAAGATATTACGATATGTTACTGCAGATAGATACGGTGCACTTGAGGACTATCCCAAGCTTAAAACAGTATTATTTTTTATTATCAAATTTAATTTTGACCTGCCCCAGGAGTTTCTTTTAAACTGCATTGAATTCGTTGATGTAAATAATTCAAACGAAGGTGACGACAGGCTTGATTGGCTAAAACGTAAAATTAATGATGACCCTATTTTTAATCAAAGGATTATAGACAATATCAATACTAAAAACTTGGTTTTTCTGCCCTTAAATATTCATATCCAATATGCACTTGACCATAATTTAAGCGCAGCATTTACAAAAATCAGGGAACATTTCTTAATGCCTGATTACAATTATAATATTGAAAAGAAACTTGAGCTATACGTAAATCTTACAAAAGATTTTGAGCTGTTAAAAAATCTTTGCCTGGATGTTACAAGCCACAAATGCTGGTCTTCACTAAAAATTCTAATGGATCTAAAAATTGAACAGGCTTTCTGCCGGCAGAAAGCCTCAGAATATCTTGAAACAGAAATCCAGGATGAAAAGAATTATTACAGCTCCACCGCCCTGTCGATATTATTTGAACTGAATTCAATTTCAGCAGTGAGATATGTTTCCAGCTTTTTAAACAAAAACAAGCTGCCTTCATTAAATCAGGCTTCCTACGCAAATTATACTGCTGTAGAAGATTTTAATATTCTAAAAACTTTATTTGATAAAATTTATACCGGAGATTCGGATGAAATAGGGTTTAGCGGATTAGGAAATTTTATTTTCGCCTATGTTTCAAATTTATCTAAAACGAAACATAGTTATGATTTGGTGCAAGCCGAACTTATGAGCATTAAACTGTGGGCTGAAGAGCAAAATTTAGATCATGAATTATTCCACATTAATCAATTAATAGATAAATCTAAAAACAGGTACATAAACGCGCAGTCCAAAGCACTCAATTTCAATGAAGCGTTACAAAAAGTGGAGCAAATCCTAAAATAGGTAAACTATTCTTAACTAAAGTTATAATTTAATTATTGATTTGCATTCGCTTATTTTTTCTTATCATTTAAAAATCTCAAAATTAATAACATACAACCGTTTCATATCCTAATAAATTCCAATCAATGTTCATATCTATTCTATCTTTATGAACAGCTAGGCAGAGAAAATCAGTTGGTCTCGACATTGCAACATATCCTAATTTCATTCTATTTCGATTATTAGTTACATATGTTTTTGTTCTGTTTTGTTTACCGTTTAAAAGAGGAAGTAGCTTTGAAAGATCGTATGTTCTCGTAAAGGTCTCAAGATACAATGTTGCAGTATGTGTTTCACCTTTCACGCTGTGAATTGTATCAAAGATTATTTCAACAGTTTCATTTTTATGTTGTCCCTGAAAGGTGTTTTTTTTATCCGTACCATTATTATAGATAAAACCTTCGTTTTCAGCTTCCATGAAATGGAGCACTTCTTGATTTGGCACATCCTCAAATATTCGTTCTAGAAGCAAACTTATAAGTTGATTTACGCTGGTTTTAATACTTACTCCCTGCATAATTGCAATTACATGGAGAATCCATGAGAAAAAAAAGAGGGATAAACAAAGGCTAATATTTAAGTATATTTGAATACTAATTAACAGATGAAAAAGAGTAGTTTTTAATGAAAAATGGGGTGGTCATTTTGCTCCGGAATTAGGTGGTCATTTTGAATTGGAATCAGGTGCTCATTTTAAATTGGAATTGGGTGGTCAATATCACTGGAATTTGCACTATAGAAAAAAATATAGATATTTTAATATAAATGAATTGAGTAATTAGAATTTGATAATTTTCTAAAAAAATTAAATTATAAAATTAAAACAATAAAAGATTAGGACTATTTATGACCTCCTAAAAACATCCCTAAACTGATATAATAAACGTTCTATTAATCGTAAATCTTCAGTTATAATGTCTGCAGAACCTTTCATTTCCTGCTGAAAAGGAATCATTTTTTGATAGGAACTTTTTAACCCGTCAAGTAATACAACATCAATTAATAAATTACCATCTTGGTCTGGAACAAGCGAAATATTCTTGACTTGTCCTTTAAGAATGCCAAACTCTCTATCTGGGAAATTAGCCAATCGAATATTAATTTGTTGCCCTATTTTAATTTTACCTGAATTTAATGTTGGCGCCTTTAATTTCCCAATATATCCTTTTTTAATTGTAGGAATTATAGAAAAAACATTATCCCCGGCAGATATAGTTTGATTTTCTGTCCAAATTTGTAAAAACGAAACCATTCCAGTAACAGACGATTTTAACACATAAGCCAATTCCCAATCTTTAATAACTTTTTTCAATTGATAAAAGGACTGCAATTTTCTACTCTCTAAATTGACTTCTTCTTTAGTTCCGTTGATTTTTATTCCTTTACTGGTTTTGTTATTTTCGATCAAAGATGATTTTAATTGCGAAATACTACTCAATAAGTTTTTATAACCTTTCTCAGCTTGAAGATACCCCAGTTTTTTAATCTCAAAATCTTGCGCCGACACAACCCCTTTATCGAACAAAGTTTCATATCTATTTATATCACTTTTTTGCAAGTGCAATTCATTTTCGTTCAGAGTTTTTTGTTGCTGCAAAAGGTTTAACCTTTCTCTTATTTGAACGTTTTCTAAATTCTGCGCCTTACCTTCAACTTGAAAAGGTTGCAAATTGGTATTTAATTCATTGGCAATGTAAGCCGCATGAAAAAGAGCATAAGTACTTTCTATATCTCCTAATTGTGCATTTTCTAATTTTTTAAAATCAAATATTTTACCATTTGAATGTGATTCAACAATACTTTTTAGTAAAAAGACGTCTTTATAACTAGCCGTATTTTGAATAATAGCCAATGGTATATTTTCTTTTACAATGGATTTGTCCTGTACCAAAATTGTTTCTATTTTTCCTGAAGTTCGAGCCACTAATTTTTCAGGTGGAATATTGGTTGTAATAATTATTTCCGTTGAAATTACATCTGGGTACTTAACCAACCAAGAAACAAAAAAAAGTGATAATAAAATCAATAAAATCACAATCGAACCCCAACGAATCATCCAATGCGGAACACGTGTAAGAATTTCTTGAACCTCTTCACTTCTTAATTCTATATCTTTATTCTTTGGCATTTTATCTATATAAATATTAAAAAATTATTTATCATATTGAACTTGTCTAAAATGTTAATTTCCTAATTGCAATTGATTTCTAACTAATTCAAAATAATTTCCTCTTTGTTCAACCAATGCTGAATGACTTCCTATTTCAACAATTTTACCTTTTTCGAGGACTACAATCTGGTCGGCATTCATAACAGTACTTAACCGATGCGCTATCACAACCACAGTTTTGTTTTTAAAGAAAATATCTAATTTTTCCATAATTTCTTTTTCATTATTAGCATCAAGTGCCGAAGTAGCTTCATCAAAAAATAACATTTCAGGATTTTTATAAACAGCTCTTGCAATCAGTAACCGTTGTTTTTGCCCTGTACTCATTCCGACACCCTCCATTCCAATCTTAGTATTATAACTTAAAGGATAATCTTGTATAAAGTTTTTAATATTAGCCACATCAGCTGCGTAAACGAGTCGTTCTTTATTAATTTCATCTACACCAATAGCAATATTACTAGCAATAGTATCATTGAAAATAAATCCTTCTTGCATGACGGCTCCAATGTTTGAACGCCATGTTTTTTGAGCTATGTTTGAGAGTTTAAGGTTTCCAATACTAATATTCCCTTCGTTAGGTTCATAAAATTTAAGTAATAATTTCATAAGTGTCGTTTTTCCACTCCCGCTTGTACCTACAATTGCAGTAATTTTATTTGCAGGAATAGTTAGGTTTAGATTATCTAAAACATTCCTTTCCGTTCCAATATATCTAAATGACAAATCAGTTATTAAAATATCCTTGTTTTCTGGAATATAATGGGTTTGCGTTTCTTCCTGCTGCGTTTCATCTTCTTTCTCATGAATTTCTGATAATCGGGCTAATGATATTTTAGCATCTTGTATCTCCCTAATAAATTCGATTAGCTGTATTATTGGACCGTTTAAACTACCAACTATACTTGTTATTGCCAGCATCATTCCTAGAGTAATTTGACCATCAATAACTAATTTTGCAGAAAGAAAGATGATAATAATATTTTTTAATTCATTAATAAAATTGGAGCCTATATTTTGGGTTTGCTCCAATAATAAACTTTTTATAGAAACTTTAAATAATTGTGCCTGTACATACTCCCAGCCCCAACGCTTTTGTTTTTCAGCATTGTGAAGTTTAATTTCTTGCATCCCATTAATAAGTTCAAAAACCTTACTTTGTTCCTGAGAAACTGCAGAAAATCGTTTGTAATCTAATTTTTCTCTTCGCTTTAAAAACAGTATAATCCAAAGAAAGTAGAAAAAACTTCCAATAAAAAAAACGATAAAAATTTTCAAATTATAATATGCTAAAATGCCCCCCATAATGAACATATTGATGACTGAAAACATCACGTTCAAAGAAGAAGTTGTAATTATACGCTCTATACGATGATGATCGTTTATACGTTGCATGATATCGCCCATCATGCGAACATCAAAAAAAGATATAGGAAGATTCATTAATTTTATGAAAAAATCAGAAATCAATGAAATATTTATTCTTGTAGAAAGATGCAATAGTATCCAACTTCGAATAAGTTCTAATGCAGTTTTTCCAAAAAATAAAAATAATTGAGCAAATAATATTAAATAAATGAAACTAATATTCTGATTTTGAATGCCCACATCTACTATACTTTGTGTGAGAAATGGAAATACAAGTTGTAATAAACTCCCCGCAAATAAACCAATAATTAGCTGAATTATAAATGATTTATAGGGCAATATATATTTGAATAATAGACTAAAGCTAAATTTGTGTTTTTCAGATCTATCCCAATTTGATTGATAAAAATTTGGAGTAGGTTCTAATAATAGAACAATCCCTTCTTTACTGGATTCATCAGCTTGATTACCAATCCAGAATTTTATAAATTCTTCTTTAGTATATTTCAATAGTCCGATAGCTGGATCGGATACATAATATTTTTTATTTATTTTATAAAGTACAACATAGTGTACTTTATTCCAATGCAAAATACATGGCAAGGGCACTTCTTCTAATTTAATAATATTTAGTTTTACTCCAAGTGTTCTAAAACCAAATTTTTCGGCTGCATCACTTAAATGTAATAAATTACTACCTGCTCGAGTAGTTTCAGATAAACTTCTTAAAGTCTGAATATTGAGTAATTTACCATAATGCTTTGCAATAATTTTTAAGCAGGTTGGCCCACAATCTTTGAATTCAGTTTGTAAATAACTAGGGAATTTTTTCAATGAAATGTTTTAATGGATTAAATATTATTTTTAATAATTAATAAGAAAAGTGAATTTTTGTGATTTATTAGTTGATTTCAACTTATTCTTAATTAAAATATTTAATTCAATTTTATTAATTTTCATTTTATTCATTATAAAGTCTAGCAAATATTTATCTTCTTTACCGCTTTGTAAGCCTTCTTTTAAAAGATTTATTCCTCCTTTTTCTAAAATAATATCTGTAATTAACGCACCAACAAAATAGTAAGAATCTGTGCCAAATACTTGAGGTAAATCTTCAAAATTAGTTAAATCCGTGTCTGGATTTATATCTAAATATTTTTGAATTTTTGAGACATGATATATAAATGGCTTGCCTAGATAACAGTTTTTATCATTAGTATATACGCTCAATCCTGATAACAATAAGTAATTCGCATTTATATACTTATTATTTATCACATGAATTAATTCATGCATGTGATATTCTCCCACTTTAGCATTTGAGTAAACAATATTATTTAAATCATCATAAAAACCACATAAATTGGGAGTTCGCCCCATAGAAACTATATAGTCATAGCCCTTCATTTTGTGAATTTCATCACAGTTTCTTGCTATATAATATGTTACATTTATTAAATTCAAATCAAATAATTCATTTAACTTTTTCAAGAGATTATTAGCTTTTAAAGCCTCATCTTCATCAAATACATAATCTTCATGAAAATGATAATCAATAATTCCAATTTGCTTACTTTTCCATCCTACAGTATATAAAGGCAAATAATTATATAATTTAAAATTACCATTTTCTTTTTTTGCTACCACATTTGTTATGGCTAAAGGATTAAATGTACTATCTTCATTAATCCAGTAATACATTGAATGAATTAAATAGTCATCTCCAGCCTCTTTTATATATAAAACCATATTATTCGGCTCTAATGCATAAAGTGATGGATTTAAAAAACCTTCTGATTTTAATAAGTCATAACTTTTATATTTCTTTTTCTCTAAATCATTCCAAAAAGGGTTGTCATAAATCTTATCTGGATTTGCAGATAGGTAATTTTTCCATAAATTGAAAACAGAGTTAATATTTTGATCTTTTACATTAATTCCACCAGCAAGTTTTGTTTCAATTTTTTGGGAAAAAGATTGTAAACTAAAAAGTAGTATTAAAAGTTTAATAATGTTATTGATGCAATTCATCATTTAAGGTATTTGGGGTTTCTAAACATAAGACACTAGGAGTATTTTTCCAATCATAAAAGCGTAACATTTGATAACCGAATCCACTGTAACCCATAAATAACCCTAATAGTTCCATTTGTCCTCCATCACCGCATTTAAAAGTTTTGTTTTCGCTAAATTCATCACATAATTTATCTAAATAATTCCAGACATAATCGTCAATCTCCTTTTCATCATTTAAAGCTCTTAGTATTTCTAGATTGCCAAAATCTCCATGGCAAATACATTGGTTTCCTAAAAACCCCTTTTTCAATAGATTGTTTTTAGCAATATTAATTTCTTTCTCTAACAAATCATCATTAAAAAATTGTCTGGTCAGTAATCTCCCAAGTCCAATACCTCCCGATCCGTGACACCATGACCCTGAGTCAAAAGTTTCTCCTAAATCTCGTCGATCTAACCAACCTATGATTTCATCATCAAAAAAACTCCTATCGAAGTTTAAAGCAAGTGTTGCTGTTTTCTTTAAATCTTCATTTTTCAATAGGACAGATGCCTTAAATAAAACATAAGATATACCTGCAGTCCCGTGTGAAAAACCACCCAATCTATTTTTACCTTCAGTTCCAAAATCATTAAATGCCCATGAGGCATAACTTGATGTTACATCTGCTTCATTTGATATTTTCATCAATGAAATGACAATTATTTCATCAATTTTAGATGCTAATTTTTTTATATTGATTTCTTTTTTCATATTCAATAAAAAATCTACTAAACCAGATAAACCTAGTAAGTAATCACAATTTTTTATTTGTGGTATAATTGTTAATATTTCATCAAAAATACCATCAATAGTATCCCAATTGACATACTCATCTCCCAAAACTTCTTTTATGTGAATACTCAAATACACAAAACTCATTGGATAAGAATATGGTGAAATAGGAAAATCACTTAAAGATTCTTCGGATATATTTTTATAATAATCACTTTGCAACCTAGATTTTGTAGCCTCTTCTAACTGATTGTATATTTTTAACGCATTGTCTCTAAAACTTAATACCTTTGAATACTTGTGGAGATACAAATAGAATAATGCAACACCTGACTGACCATCATATAAATCATAGTTAAGTAATGAAATATTGTATCTTCCATCAGCTGGGTCTCTAACTTTAGAGATCCAGTTAATTTTATCATTTCTTTCAAAAAGATTGTTATTTAATGCTTCTCCAATCTTAATAGCAGATTTTAATAATTTATTCCTCAATAAATCAGATTTGCTATTGTAATTCATTCCTTTAATAAAACATTCTTTATCAGAATCAATTGAACTAATTTTTCCAAATTTAACTTCTTTTATTTCTAAAGCAAGTTCACAAGATTTTCGAATAATTTCCGACTGGAATCTTAAATTAGAATCAGATAAATTTTCTAGTCTTTCAATAATAAATTCTGTAGAATTAAACTTCCAATCATTGCTAATAATTTTGTTGTGTCCATCATACAATATTCCTTTTGCATCAAACCAATAATATGGGATGTCAAGTTGAAATATTTGGTCTTTAATTGATTGAACTAAGGTATTTTTATCAATCAAATAATTATCCGTTTTTGAAACTTCAACTAGATTTTCAATGATCGAATCTATATCTGCCTTATTCTGTAAATATTCGGGTATATTTATTTCTCTATACAACAAAGAATAAATTGAAGTCGGATGCAAAATAACTCTAAACTTATTATTTAGAAAATCTGAATTCGCAGAAAAAAAAATTTTTATTTGCTCTCGTTTTGTTATTGTTAAATCATAAAGATAAGTAAAGCCTTCTATTACTTTATCTATACTACTTTCATTTAATTCAATTAGGCTATTATTTAATTTTGGTAAATGTTTATCTTCTTCTTTAGAAAAGACTTCAATTGAGTTTATATATTCAAAATTTTTCAAGTTTTTTTTCCAAACCTTCGATTTAATTACTTGCGAATTGAGAGCAAAAAAGGTTGATGATAAAATATCTCTTTCAAAAGTGTTATTTATCATCCAATCAGGTAGCATTCCAATTTTCATAACACTTTCTTCAAACATATATTTGAGACTCTCTTTTAATAATAACTTTGGTTTTGATATTAAGCATTCTAAATCAAAGTACCCTGGATTATTGTTAGAAATAATTAAATTATCCGGTATAATATCTGTCGAACCTAATAAATGGAATATAAATAATAATTTTCCTTGATTGTAAAAAAAATCAGAAACTTCTTCTTCTTTATTGAATTCGTTTTTGTATTCAAGTTGACTTACCCAACAATAATCTTCTTTTGAAATTGATTTTGGAATAATAAAACATATTCCTGACGAAAGTTGGTTATAATAATTGACTACCTTCTCGAAAAACATCTCATTATAAAAATTTCTTGGTTTAAAAAATAAAGAAGTATTTTCTGAAAAATCTATTCTCAATACATATTTATTTTCATTGTGAAGATCTCCTAAAAACAATTTTACGTCTTTTATTTTGCTTTTAATGCGAAAACTCAAATCAAAAGAGGAATAATCGGATTTAATTTTGTTTAAAAAAAATAATAAATATGAAACAGCTTTATTTATAAAATTTTCAATTCGGGTTTCAATTATTGGATATTTCTCAAAAAAATATTCAAGCCAATCTTTAGTTGATGTAAGTATAATAAAATTTTTAAAATTATCCTCTTCTTTCAATTCTTCTAAAATTGAACTTTTTATTGCAATTTCATACTCATGAACAAGTACAAAAGATAAAAAATTATCTTTTAAAAATATTATAATTTGATTTTTTATTTGCTCTTTGAAATAATTGGAATCTTCCAAATAGCATTCAATATCTAATAACATAGTAGCTATTTTTTTTTCCAAAAAATCATTCGTCTGGTAAATGGAATAGAAATAATCTGCCTCAATAAAACTACTATCTATATTCTCATCTAAATTAAATTTAAACATATTCTATTTTTGTAAAAAATTATCATTGGAATTTATAAGTTAAGCTAAAAAAACAGAGGTGATCATTGATTATGATAACCTCTGCCAAAAATAGTTAGTTGTCAGATACTATCTGCTTTATTACTGGTGGTTTTTTAGGACAAGTACATACAGCTGTAGCATCACACCCTGAACTTGAACCTGTTGTACATGAAGACCCACCAAAAATTTTTGAAAGGTTACTTTTTGAAAGTTTTTCATAACTACTTTCAAAATCTGCTAATTTTAATTTTTCTTTTAAAGACATCTTTTCTGATCTTTTAAATGATTAATATTTTTTTTTACTCAATAAAAATTTTCTCTCAATCATCCTCTTCAATCCGCCACGTGCACTTGGTTTATAAAAAAAACGAATGTAAGATAATTCCCTGCCGAAAATATAAAGAAGAATTTAGAATGTAGATACAGCGATAACAACCTTTAACAAAGAAGGTTGTTTTTGAGTAAAATATGTTAAAATTTCAGAAGAAGTATTAAATAAATCCTTGTTTTATGGCTTCTTTTACCAGACCAGTATCGTCTGTAACATCAAAAGCTTTTTTCATGCGGATAATACGTTTTTGAATAGTACTTGTAGTAAGATGTATAATACTTTCAAGCTCTTTTATTTTAAAGCCCTTTGACAAATAGAGAAGAATTTGACGGTTATAATCTTCAATCATTAATTCTTTTTTCCATATTTCATTGATGCATCTTTTTACAATAGTACTATAATACTGCTCCCCTGCAATGATATCTATTACGGCTTGTTGCAATTTCTCAGGTGTAATATCGTTTTTTATGATCAGTCCTTCAGGTCGAACTTTTTTAACTATATCATAAACTATGATAACTTCGGTATGGGCAGTAATCATAATAATTTTACAATTAGGCATCTTTTCTCGTATTAAAATGGCTAAATCACTACCAGATAAGATAGATTTAGTATCATAACCCGGTAAGCCTTTATCAATAATGGCTATATCAAATAATTCATTTAGAGATATTTTTTTTAACAAAGTAGCATAGGCCTCTTCACAACTATAAGCTTTTGTAAAAATAGGGTTACGCAATCCAAAATGAGTTGCTAAAAGAGCATTACTATAGCCTTCTACAGTCATCGGATGATCATCTACTAAAAAAATATTCATGGATTGGATTATTTAACTTTAACAAAATAGGTAGTTTTTCTGCAACAAAAAAAATAGGCACTTGTCTAGATTGCAATACTCTTATTTTAGATCTACAGTATGCGTTTTTCTTTTCTCATTATTGACGATAACACAACCACAATTAAGGAAACTTTAGAGCTCTTCGAAAATTTCCCAAATTATTTTTGTGTTGGTA
Organism: Flavobacterium psychrolimnae; assembly: GCF_003312425.1. Lineage (GTDB taxonomy): Bacteria > Bacteroidota > Bacteroidia > Flavobacteriales > Flavobacteriaceae > Flavobacterium > Flavobacterium psychrolimnae. The sequence goes on from NZ_QNUX01000018.1 coordinate 48,826, forward strand.
TTGTCAAAGATAGTCAAACTGCCATAAATCAAATTATAAAAGTAAAACCACAACTCGTATTGAAAAGAATTCCTATCAAATCTAATGAAGGGAATTTATCATTCACAACGATATCTGAACTATTCCAATATGTTGACACAGTGCCCTATTTTATCGGATTGGCTTCATCTCCAGATTATGCCCTTGAAGCTATTCAATCGGGATTTTCCGACTATATAGTAGACCCATTGCTCTTGCATCAATTAGGAAAAAGTCTTTTTAGGTTTGAAAAAAGAAATCCACCCGCCAGCATCACAACTATTTGCATTAAATCCTATAGCGATTATCAATTTGTGGCGCTACAAGATATTGCCTATTTAAAAGCGGACAACAACACAACAGACATTCAATTATACAATGGCAAAACCGTAAATGCTTATAAGACTTTAAAGCATTTTGAGAATACTTTACCATTCCATTTTTTGCGAATTCATAAAAGTTACATTGTCAACATTAATCATGTATCCAGAATACATTTCAGCAAATCAAAATGCTACCTTAATTACAATGAAATTCTACCCTTCTCACTAACCTATAGGGATAATATTGATGCCATTATCAGAAAAACAAATATTTAGTCCTGATAAAATTTCTTTCTCAAAATACATGGTTTCACCATTTAGATTCACTCTTAAACTATTGTAGTAATCTGGTTCACTATAACCTCCCAAAAACAGAAAACAACACGGTTTTTTACCCGTTAATTTGCCCCAGTTATAACGCAACAGAAGCTTTTAAATAAATATTGAGAATGGGGAAAATCTGCCTTTATGCGGTGTCATTCTCAATATTATCAGAATAGCTATTTCCCAGCTTTTCTTAAAAAAAGGTACTCCATTTTGGATCAGTACCTGTGTAAAATATTTCTAATTTTTTAAACACTTTTTATGAAAAAGCTATTAATTGCTATGAGCTGTGTTGCAGCTATTATTGTATCATCCTGCACATCAGATGCTATTGATGAAACCAAAGACTTTACAAATAAAATTAATCCTGAAATCCTTTCAGTTGAAATTAAAGACTCACTGAATATAACAAATTCGACCAGCCTTTATAATGGCGATGATAGTAAAGACAAGACTAAGGGATAGAAATTACAATAGAAACCAGACAATAAATTTTAAATATGATTGTCTGGTTTTTAATCTTTATTTTTGATTCGATTTATAAAATTTTAAAAATTGAAAACGAAATTAAAGATAGCTATAATTGTTCATTTAGTTCTGCTATTGGTATCTTGTCAGAACAAGAAAGTTGAGTTTGAAAAACGTGATGACATTGTAAAGCTTTTTGAAAAGATGGACAGTAACTCGTTGAAAATCGATGAAGAGAAAAAATACATGGAAGTTATTTACCAAAAATTACGGAATTCTAAAAACGATTCTATTACAAGAAATTCATACTTTAAACTTGCTATTAAATATTATGATAATAATTCACTTGATAAGTATCTAAATGCAACAAGAGAGGTTCATAGTTTATCTGTTAAGGATAAAGATAGTACTCAAATAGCAAAATCATTATACTATACAGGAGAGTATTATCAGGATAAAACACAATTGGACAGTGCTTTTTACTACTATTCACAATCAGAAAAAATTTACACTAAAATAAAAGACACTTTAAATTCAGGTAGAGTTTCACTCTATAAAGCAGGAATATTATACGAAGCAGGAAACTATATCGAAAGTGAAATTGAAGCAATAGCGGCTTTAAGGTTACTATCAAAAACTAGCAATACCAGATTGATTTATGAATGTCATAATACGATTGCCATTTCATTAAAAGAGCTAAATAATTATACTAAATCTCTGGAATATTTTAGATTAGCTATAAAACAATTGGATAAATTAGAAATTGAAAATTATCCACAAGATAAAATTATAAATTCAAGAACCTCTTGTTATAATAATATGGGTAGAGTCTATGAGAAAATGGGGAAATATGAAGAGGCTATTCAATTATATGAAATGGGTCTAAAAACTAAAAGTTTAAAACATGATTATCCGAAATTATATGCCATGTTAGTGAGCAATCTTGGATATTCAAAAATGAAATTAGGGTTGAATGACGGCGTCGATACTTTGTTTTTTGAATCTTTAAAAATCCGAGACAGTCTTCAAATATTACCAGGTATTGTGGCTAGTAAAATAAGGATTGGAGAATATTATCTCTACAAAAAGGATACTACTAAAGCATTAATATATTTAAAAGAAGGACTTTCATTATCAAAAAAAATTAAAAGTAATTACGATATCATTCAATCTTTAAAATTGTTAACTGAAAATGACTCCAAAAACAAAATCTATTATTCCAATTTATACATCAAAGAAAATGATAGCATTCAAAATGTGGAGCGAATTACCCGAAATAAATTTGCTAGAATAGCCTATGAAACGGACTTAATAGAGGAAAAAAATGAAATACTATCCAAAAAAAATACCTCCATTATTTTTGGGTCTGGAATCATAATAATTTTATTAGGGGGCTTTTTCTCTTTATATCGTCTAAAATCGAAAAACAAAGAGTTAATATTTATTAAAGAACAGCAAGAAGCAAATGAAAAAATATATCAGCTGATGCTGGCACAGCAATCTGAAACGGAACAAGCAAGAAATGAAGAAAGAAACCGCATAGCGATGGAATTACATGACGGCATAGTAAATAGCGTTTTTACCACCCGATTTAATTTAATGCAATTAGAATCGACTTCTCCTAATAAAAAGCAGGAACTAATAAATGAACTTGAAAAAACAGAGCAAGAAATAAGAAAAGTTTCCCATGATTTGACTCAAAATCTTCTTTTTGACGATAAAAGTTTACCTGAGATTCTGATATCCTTAATCGATGCGCAACAAAACCAATACAATACTAACTTTGATCTATCTGTAGATAAATATATCGATTGGTCGGCCGTAACGAGTGCAAACAAAATACATATTTATCGAATCATACAAGAAGCCATACAAAATAGTAATAAATATTCACAAGCTGAAAGATGTTTCATAATGCTACTAAAGACAGGAGATAAAATAACCATTCGCATTTGGGATAACGGTATTGGTTTTAATCCTGAAAAAGTAAAATACGGAATAGGGTTAAAAAACATCAAAGACAGAACCAAAATATTACAGGGTGAATTAAAAATTACTTCAAGTTCAGAAAATGGAACTACGCTAGAAATAGTCTTTTAATAAATTATTCTAATAAACAAAACGATCCATTTGTACTATTCCCTCTAGGACTTCTCAGATTTTTTTTACTTAGTCCATGGTTACCTTTAAAAACAGTAGTAACTTCTCATAGAGGTCTTACCAATAGGCTTGCCGATCTTGGTCAAACCGCTTAAAGGATTTATGGGTATTGGCAAAATCTGTGAAATAGTCTGCCTGTTTTAAGGCTTCGGGGAAATTGGTAACTGTTATATTTTTTCCGTCTTTATGTTCTACTTGTATCATGATGTGAGGATTTAAAAGAGCAGGCAGGATATGTGCCTGTCCTAATTGCCTAATTAAGTATTAGTGCGTACGAACCTTTATTGACAAACTCCCAACAAAGATTAAAAGCCAACTTTTCCTTACTACCAATTATCCAATTTGAAAATCACCTTGCACACCTAACTTATTTAGGTCTTCTGTATCTTGCACACTCTTCATCACATCTAGTAAATCACAATCTGTCCTTTGTAGCCCTCTGATTTTTTTATCTTGGGAATTTCTGATCGGACAGGGCTACTAAACCGAAAGTTATAGCAAACATTTCTCCTTAATGGATTCATATAGTCTTGTAAGCGGCAACCATTAGAAATTAAAAGCCAAACTGTCTCTTTTAAGGATATCTTTTATCTCCAAAGTCGGTAGTCAATACTTTTACGTGAAATTTAAATAACCGATCACCATGAAGCCATTTACTTTTGATCAAATACCTGTAATGATTAATAAAATTGATTATAAATTGGAGCATTTGGAAAAACTTTTTTATAAGATTGTCTATTGTAGAAGAAAATATTGACGAAATTCTAAACATTCAAAAAGCATCAAAACTTTTAAATCTAACGGTATCAACAATCTATAGTAAAGTATTTAAAAAAGGAAATCCACGTCAATAAACAAGGTAAACGCATTTATTTTTACAGACATGAGTTAATGAAATGGATTAAGTCCGGTTGAGTACAAACTTATTTAGAAATCCAAAATGATATTGAAAAGAGGTCAAAAATCTAAAGTTAATACTAGATTTTTGACCTCTTTACTTTTTAACCCTAATCTCTAAATATTCCTCTGTTTATCTAAAAGATGCTATGGAACAATTGGAGCGACAAATTGCTTCCACTAAATTTGTAATGGCCCAACTTTCGTCGACCCAATTGTATTATGTCTTATTAGGAAATGACTTTACATTAGACATAAATAATCCGAAAGAACCAAAGATTGTCTGTATAAGCAACAATCACCAGAAAATTCAAATTTATGGTGCAGTGTTGTCCCTATATGTTTCTCGTTTGGTAAAACTCGTTAATCAAAAGGAAAACTAAAAAGTAGTCTGATCTTTGATAAATTCCCTACTATCTATCTCAACAATATAGACAGTCTAATTACCACAGCCCAAGGCAATAAAGTAGCTACCTGTTTGGGGATTCAAGACTTCAGTCAGCTTCGTAAAGATTATGGTCGAGAACAAGCGGATGTGATTATGAACATCACCGGAAATATTGTGAGCGGTCAAGTTAATGGTGACACAGCTAAGCAATTGTCAGAGCGCTTTGGCAAAATTATGCAGGGCAGAGAATCGATATCTTTAAATAGCGGCAAAACTTCCATCAGCCGTTCCAAACAATTAGAGTCAGCCGTCCCTCCTTCCAAAATTTCGTCTCTAAGTTCAGGTAAATTTGTCAGAATGGTTGCCGATGATCCTAACTGCAAAATTGATCTAAAAAAGATTCATTGTGAAATAATTAAAATCATAATGCGCTAAAAAAGAAGAGGCTAATTATAAAGATATTGCGATAATTCGGAAGATTGATACCGCAATGGTACAACGAAATTATTTGCAGGTAAAACAGGATTTTCAAGAGATCATGCAGTCTGAAATGGAGCGTTTGTTAGGTGATCCTGGGCTTGCTTATTTGGTGTTGAAGAATTGAGTATCCTTTTGTTATCATTTGTTTTGACTCATAATATAATGTAGAAACAAAACTTTAAAGTAATCCAAAATTCATTAGAAATATAGTACAGGCATAAATAAGTTACGAAATTCTGTCAAAAAGGTGCTATTATGTAGTTATCTGTTCGGTTTACCCAATTTTAAAATTAAAAAATTTCAATAGTCTTATTTTAAATTTTAAAAACCTTTAACCTTAATATTTTAGAACTAAATCTACCTAAAAATATAACCTATGCTTTAACAATTGCATATATTTACTTGCAGTAAATACTTAAATATTGATATTTTATAGCAAAAAAATATATCTATCATTTCACTAAACACCCTTATAAATTATTTAACATAACTTTTATTAAGTTATCCAAATCGATCAATTTTTTAGTACTTTTAGCTTGTTTACCATTCTATCCTATAGAATATATTGTAGCTTAAAGATTCAAAGAACTTGAGCTGTTATATTCTTGATAATTAATTTTTTTTGCAGAAGCAAGTATAAAACCATACACTACTTATTTAAAACCCGAAATATTGACAAACTGTAATCTTAAGGAGATTTAATTTTAATCTTTATATCTTTTTGTTGCTTTTAAATTTTTTCGTCGGTATAAAAAATCAAAGTAGTTTTCTTTTGACTAAAAACTACTTTGAAATAAATACCAACAAATTATTATCAACGTTTTCTGATGATTTTGACGATTTTCTTACTATTATCTACTTCGATACTATAATCATCTTTAATTGTATCTACAATAGATTTAAACATAGTGATATCATATTCTTTACCATCTAAACTAATTTTATTATATCCTATTGAATTTATTCTAGATTTTATTCTATTTGTTTCATATTTGCTTTCATACGCGTCTAGGGATATAGAATTAGAAGAATTTATTAAATCTTTCTTTAAATGGTATTTTTTCTGAGCACAACCTATTGTTAAAAGTATAATTAATGTACAGTAAATAATATTTTTGATCATAATTTTTAACCTTTAATTTTAGCGACGTTGCTTAAACCACAAACATTCATTAGTAATTGCGTTGCAGCACTTGCCGGTACAAAAATAGTATCTCCTGAAACATCATCTGTATAAATAGTACCGTAAGTAGCACAATCTCCTCCACTATACCATAAACCTCTTGTTGAAGTTACTTTATAAGTAGAAGATTGTTGTTTTTCAAAATAAAAAATCCCTTTTTTGTTTATTTCTTTATTGATAGCATCAATTTTTTGATACTTATCAGAATTTAAAATATTTGGATTCTGTCTAATTTTTTTATTGTTTAACATTTCAGATGCAACTAAATCTGTATTTTCTGTTTGTAATTCTTCTTTAGAACACGAAACTAATAAAAAAATAAATAAGCTAAATAAAAGTGCAAATTTTTTCATATACGAAATTACTTCCCATTAAATTAATTCGGAATACCGAAAGGACGATAACTTTAGGTACTATTAAAATTTGGTTAATGTACCGCCCCGTTGTCAGATTAAAATAAATTTAAAACCTTTTTATTTAAACTACTTGATTTTTTCCTTGAGACATCATCTTTGTAATGTTATTTTACTCTTTAATAATCAATATAGTCGGTCAAAATTTCTCCTCGAACTTCCTCATATATATGACTAAATCACACAAAACAGCTTAAATACTGGTAGATATGCGCGATTAAAATCATATAATATTTACATAATTAAAAATTATCTTACAAAATATAAAATATTTTTTATCAATCAGAAAACTTTTCTGTTTTAATATCAAGTTTATAACATCTGAACAACCATTAAAAATAGTAATGCAATAATTTTAAAATCTTTCTTCTATTATTTGTCCCGTTAATATAATTTTTTAATAAATAATTTTTTCTGTAAAATCTTTGCTACCAAATTACTATTCAATATCTAACATTCGTAAATCACTAACTTTGCTACAAAATCATTATAAAAACAATAATTACAAATTTATCTTCTATCGTATTATAGGATGGTACATATTTTCCACAAAAAGTAAAAAATTTAGCGCTACGAAAATTTGCACGAGTATGATTTACATTAATAAACATTTCCAATAAGGTAGAATGATAATCACTAATTTTTTCGAAAAATATAAATTTTGGACTCATTCCTCTCAAACATATCCCCAGTTTTTAATGATAAAATATTTATCTGTAAGAATCATTTAAGTACAGTCAAAAATTTTAATAATGTTTGCTAGTTATTATAAATATTCTGACTCTAAATTTCAAAAAATTTCACACACACTTAGTTTTAAAAATGATTAATGGGAATTCTAATACGAACTTATAGATTAAAATTGATTAGTCGTTTGTAAGTCACTAATCTTTAACAAAAAAGGTAGTTTTTAAGCATAATGTGTTAAAATATCGAAAGTTTAAATAAATTCCACTTAATGACTTCTTTAGGTAAGACTGTAAATCTATTCCCTTCTAGATCTTTTTCATACGAATAATAGGATTTGGGATTTCATTCGGTGCGAAGTCTATGATTCCCTCGGATTCTTTTATAACCTTAAAATTATGTATAAAAAACCTAACGTTTCAGTCTATATCTTTATTAAACAACTCGCTATAAAGTAATATAAGCTTCTTGAGACTTATTAGTTTTGCCAGAAAAATGATATCTCAAAAAGGCTTTCCAACAAGGGTATTATTATACTATTCAACAGTCGTCGGATCATCCGGCTAAAATATAATTGATTAATCATAATATAACTTTAACAAAATAAGTAGTAAAACTACATATTTTGTTAAAGTTGAATGTATACCAATTTTTTCTATATGTCATATCACTATGTTTATGAGAAATTTAATAAAAAATTAGAAACTATCAAGATAGTTTACAATACAATACATCCAAATAATAATTAATCTTTTGGAGCATAAAAACTAAGTTAACATTCTCCAAACTGATCTAAAAAAATTTATAAAAAGTAGAAATTTAATCAAATAGTTTTAAAATCCTCATCTAGTTCAATAATAAAATAATTTATGTATGGAAAAATTTAAAAAACAAAACCTTGAAAAAGAAAATTTCTTCAATGGAGACGATGGAATTCAAATTAATGAATTATTGGAGTTGATCAAAAAAAGCGATTATTACAATGATATTTTAGAGTATTTTAATATTGATCAAAATGATATCACGAGAATAAATATAAAAGGGGCAAAATCACTTTTCACAAAGATTAAAAACATAAATGAAAAATATGTTAAAGAAGACTTGATAAGTGACCTAAAGGACTTAAATTTTGATTATGATGGAGGTTTTGGGATTAAATTCAATAATCTTACAACTAACCAATATCTTAATAATCTTAATATTGATTCTTTCAAAGCATATCCAATTCATTCAGGTGAAAGAGATTTTTTTTCAAGTCTTTATGAAATAGACAAATATGCCTGTAAACTGATCGTTAAAGGTTTCAAAGATATTTTGGATCAGAATTTAGAACTGTTAAAAACGAAGGAACATCATTGCAAGAGGTATAGAATCATTCACGATAATGAAGATAATACTTTTTATTTAAGAGCCATAATATCTTTAGAAAGATACTACAATTACGATAATGCTTTAACAGTAGTCATAGCGCTTTTAAAACTTCACTTCGAAATGCAGTCCTCCAAAGTGAATTATGATTTGCTTTCGTTTGAATATAACGAATCGTTTATCAGAATGTTTTTTAAAACCTCCGAGACTAAAGAATTAAAAGGAGTTGGGTTATTCGAAAATGCACTTCAGGTTTCAAATGATGAAATTAAAAGGGAAGCTTTGAAATTCTCAAATATCTGCTCCATAATTTTTAAAGATACGAATAATACCGAACAAAGGCTTTTTATAAAACCAAAAGATATCAAAACCAAAGTCTTATCAATTACTCATGGTACTGGTCCAAAAAAAGCGTTTGCAAACTTGGAAGACTTTGTCAAATCAAAGAAAAACTTTGAAGAGCTGTTTAAAGAAGCAGAAGTGATTACCAACCTGAAAGATCATAAACAGATTGTTCATCTGGTGAGAACCAAAATTAATAATTCAAATACGGATCAAATCAAAATGTTTAAACAGGAATTAACCGGAATTCTTTTTAAAGAAATAAAAACGACAACCCAACTTTTAGAAACCTTCAACAAATTAATGCTTTTAGAAGGTTTAGAAATCGATGCCAAAGAATACTTAAGATATCTCATTTATGAGGCTCTAATTGATAGAAAATAATTTTTAATACAGATAACGATTAGTAAAAAAAGAACCTTTTTAAATAATTATGATAATAAAAACCTACACCGATAATCCTGGAGATTTAAACAAGCGTATAAATAAAAAAATCAATGATGGGGATTTAAAAACTTGGAACATCGTCAAAAATGATAAAGGAGAAACTCTTTATACGCATACTCCAGACCAGTGGAATGAAAAAGCAATGCCAAAGCCGTCTATCAAATCAGATCATATTGCTTTTGAAATAAGATGGTGGAATAAAAACGAACCCGATCATGCTACAAAAGGATATATTACAGGAAGATTTATTGAAATTTTGATGGTTCATTTCCGCGAACATTTTACTTATTTAGAAATCAAATAACATGAACACAATTATAACAATCTGGCATTCGGGAGGAAAAGGGAAATCAGGAACTATCCTTGCATTAGCAAATTTATTACTAAGTCAGTACCCTAATCATAACGTTATTCACGCTTCAAAAGATGTAAATCACCTTTCGGCAGATTTTTCTCTTATTATTGAAATTAATGATAAAACAATTGCTCTGGAAAGTCTAGGGGATCCAAATGCAAATTCCAGTGATATTGACCACCCAATTCCAATTTAAAGTGAGCACCTGATTCCAATTCAAAATGACCACCCAATTCCGGGGCAAAATGACCACCC
>NZ_QNUX01000019.1 GCF_003312425.1 Flavobacterium psychrolimnae
GAATAAAACTGAATTTAAAAGGAATGAGCCCGATACAATATCGAGCTCATTATTATCAAAATTAATTATAAATTTGTCTAAACTTTTGGGGGCAGTCTAAAGAAGGATTAGAGCCTTTTTTGTTTTACAAAAGCTTTTCACTACAAGAGACATCAATAAAATACATAGATATATCAGAAGAATTCATTCTCTATTTCAGACTTTACGAAAAGGGGAATGACAAACAAAATCGTACCTTTTATTATGTAAATGATTATGGTGAATTGGATGAAGTTCTGATAATCGAACCAAAATTGATTAAAGTTAAAATCAAATACTTGAAAGAATATATTACAATGAGAGATATGAACTTTGTAGTATGTTATGATTTTATGAGGCTTCTAAAAAATATACCTTCAGATTGGAATATTGAACATAAAGACGAGTTAATAAAGGAAAGCAATTTTATTTATAGTCATTTAATAAGGGATGTATCTGACGAAACTCAAAGTTGGGTCATGGGTAAAGTTTTCATAAAGCCAAATGAAATTAAAAAATCACATTTTGATTTAGCAGAATCTAAAAATGAAAATTTCATAATTGGAGTTGATGATGAAGGAGAATCAATTTATGAAAACTGCGGAGAAACTGACGGAAATCATTTCAAAGTAACCTACTTTAAAAAAGAAGTTTTGAACAAATATTATAACGAACCTAACAAATATCAAGTTGATGGATTTAGTGTTGACTCAAAATTTTTCAGATTAAAAATAGACAATAATGTTGATGAGTATATTCCGGTCTTTCTTACCAATTTAAGAATGCTTCCAGAAATGGAACAGCTTCATTGGAAACAATATAATATTACACCTAAAGAAGGAATGAATATTAGCCGAACATATTATAGAACAATGATAGAAGGAGAATGGGCAGAACAACCGGAAACAGTTGATTTATTTTTTAAATCAAAGTATGAAAGCTTTAACAAAAAGTGGAAAGACAAATTTGGTTGGAAATTATATAAACCATTATCTTCAAAAGACGAGTATTTATTTACAGCATTGCACAAAATAACTTCTAATAATGTCAAAGCCTTTTGTGAGCAAACCTCAACTATTGTAAAACTAACAATTGACAGGTTAAACGAAAAAGAACTAGCGAAAGGGTTACATTTAGATTCAAAAGCCAGAGGAATTGCAAAATTTGAGAAATTTTTAGAATCTAAAGGTATGCAAATACCGGATATGTTTCAGTTTCTTAGAAACTCCCACTGGCGCTCGTTTGCAACGAGTGCAAATTTTAATTTAGAGCATAATCGTAGCGTTTGCAACGCGATTACTATATCTTTATTCATTCATTCCCTACAAATAGGAATAAAAAAAAACTAAATGCGATTGCTTCGTTCCTCGCAATGACTGCAATGCAGGCCGAACTGATATACAACAATCGTTCGCGCAGTTTTGCAAACTGTGCCCAGAATGAGCAGATAATATAAATAACACAAAAACTATGAATACATTAAAATTAGGATGGACAGGTCTTGGCAACATGGGAAATCCAATGGTGATAAACCTACTCAAAGCGGGTTTTGAAGTATCGGTTTTCAATCGCACCAAAGATAAAGAAGCGCCATCACTGGCTGCAGGAGCAAAATCAGCAAGCAGTTTACAAGAACTAATGGAAACCTGTGACGTAGTTTTGACCATGTTATCCAATGACGCAGCTGTCAAAGAAGTTTTTGAAGGACCAATAGGTTTGTTGTCTAAAACCAATCAAGGAAAAACCATCATCAATATGAGCACGGTTTCCCCGGAAACGTCTCGTTATTTAAACACCATTTGCAACCAACATCATGTACATTTCATAGACGCTCCCGTTTCTGGAAGTGTAAAACCGGCACAAGACGGAACGCTGGTTATTCTTGTGGGTGCTTCGAGTGAAGATTACCAATTAGCCAAACCGATATTTGACGTTTTGGGTAAAATTGCGATTCACGTAGGCGAACCCGGCGTGGCAAGTTCGGCTAAGTTAGCCATCAATTACCTATTAGGATTGAACCTTCAAGGAATTGCCGAAACGGTTTTATTTGCGGAGAAAAACGGCGTGAGCAAAGAGGATATGCTCAACATCATCAATCAAGGTGCTTGTGGCAACGGAATCACGAATATCAAAACACCTTCTATTCTGAATGATTCCTATCCGGCAGCATTTGCGTTGAAACATTTAGTCAAAGATTTAAGACTGGCCAAAAAAGCCGGACTCGATTCCCCGTTGATTCATCCTTTGTATGACAGTTATGCTGCAGCCGAAAAAGAAGGATTGGGCGATCAGGATGTTATGGCGATTATCAGCAGTTTAAAAAATAAATCATTTTAGAATAGCAGTACATCCAGCGAATAAACCATAGAGTTTAATTGGTTCATATAGTAAACAAAAAAGCTACATCTTTAGGAATGTAGCTTTTCTTATTTAATCGAATCAGAAAACGATATTACTTCGTTTTCATTGGAGGCAAGTCAAATGCAGCTGATTCATGCTCAAAACCATTGCGGTGGGAACCATCACAAAAAGGTTTGTTTGCTGATAATCCGCAACGGCAAAGACCTAGAGCGGTTCTTCCTTCTAATCCGTATGTTTTTCCTTCACAGTCTGTTATTTCAAAATCGCCTTCTATTTTTATAGAACCATTGCGATTGATTGTTAGTTTTGTCTTGCTCATAATGCTTTAATTTTTTTTAGAGTTCAAAGATTGCAAAATATTTCAGGACCTTTTTGCATTGCTGCTCTTTTTTATGATTCCAAAACGCAATTTACATTAATTCTATTTTGTGTAACCCGATATCTAGGAAATTTGGTTGGGTAATACTATGCGGAAATACACTCTTTTCTGAACCAACGATCAGCATCAAATAATCAATCTACTAAACAAATAATTGACTATTTTTAGAACTTTAAATCAATTCATTAATCAAACTCTCATGACAAAGAAAATCGCAATTACCTTATTTTTAGGATTCCTAGTTGGAACAAGCTACGCTCAAAAAATGAACGTCGCCAAACTAGACAGTTTATTTCAGATTTTGGAAGCCAAAGATAAATTCATGGGAAGCATTGCCTTGTCACAAAACGGAACGCTACTTTATTCAAAATCCATTGGAATGGATGACATAGAAAGCAATAAAAAAGCAAGTAATTTATCCAAATACCGTGTGGGATCGATTTCAAAAATGTTTACTTCGGCATTAATATTTAAAGCTATTGAAGAGAAAAAATTATCATTGAACCAAACCATTGAAACTTTTTTCCCAACCATAGAAAATGCCAATAAAATAACCGTTGGTAATCTACTAAACCACCGAAGTGGTATTCATAATTTTACCAGTGCTCCGGAATACATGAACTATTACACCCAACCAAAATCTGAAAAAGAAATGGTTGAAATCATTGCCAGAGGAAAAAGTATTTTTGAACCTAACAGCAAAGCTGATTACAGCAACTCCAATTATGTTTTATTGAGTTACATTCTTGAAAAAACCTATAAAAAGCCATATAAAACCATTTTGAACGATAAAATTGTAAAACCATTAGGCTTAAAAAACACCTATGTAGGAAGCAAAATTAACATTCAAAACAACGAAAGCAATTCCTATTCTTTCTCTGAAAAATGGATAAAAGAACCGGAAACGGATATGTCAATCCCAATGGGAGCTGGCGCAGTGGTTTCTAATCCACAAGATTTGACGATGTTTATTGAAAAGCTTTTCGCCAATGCCATAATTTCAGAAAGCAGTCTTAAGCAAATGACAACTTTACAAGACAACTACGGAATGGGGATTTTCCAATATCCATTTTATGAGAAGAAAAGCTTTGGCCATACTGGAGGTATTGATGAATTCAGATCATCATTGTCGTATTTCCCAGAAGACAAATTAGCTGTTGCATTAACCTCTAACGGCAGAACTTATGACAATAATGATATCATGATTGCCGCTTTGAGTGCGTATAACAACAAACCGTTTACAATTCCAACTTTTAAAACTATTACATTAAAAAGCGAGGATTTAGATCCTTATTTAGGAGAATATTCAGATGCTGGATTTCCGATGAAAATCACCATTACAAAAGAAGATACCAAACTTTTTGCACAGGCAACAGGGCAATCTGCCTTTCCACTGGAACCTACTGAAAAAAACAATTTTGAATTTAAAATGGCCGGAATAAAATTAGAATTCAAACCAAATGAAAAGCAAATGATTTTGAAACAAGGCGGCGGGAAATTCACACTGACAAAAAAATAAAATAATTCGGTAGAAAAAATCTTAATCAAAATTCACCAAAGAAAATTTAAAAACAGATTGTTTTACAGTTGAGAACATAAAAATTATATTCAAGAGAAGAAACAACGTTATTTCGATCTAAATTGTACATTTGTCTGTTACGGAAAACTTGTTTTGTACTACCAAAATAATATTCCGACAACACACCAATTCAATTTTTAACAAAAAAATTCAATTCTTAATCCTATTATAAAAGCATGAGTATCTTAAAAAAAGTAAATGTATTCCGAAGAATTGTAACGCATAACCTAACTAAAAATATTGGGAATTCACAAAAAAATCAAATAATCGATTTATCTCAAAAAATCGAAATCAAAAGGGTTTTAATTTCCAGACCCAATCATAGACTTGGGAATCTGTTACTCATAACACCACTGGTACAGGATGTAATCGCTACTTTTCCTGAGTGTAAAATTGATTTGTTTGTAAAAGGAGGGCTTGCGCCAATTGTTTTTAAAAATTACACCAACATCAATTATATCATTGAACTTCCAAAAAAACCTTTCAAAAATCTAGTAGACTATTTCAAGGTTTGGGTAAAAATTAAAAAGCAAAAATATGACATTGTCATCAACGTGGATAAAAACTCCTCTTCTGGACGATTATCGGCACAATTTGCAGATGCTAAATACAAATTTTTCGGGGAACTGGATGAGGAAATGCAATTGAAACACACCGATTATGAGCATATTGCAAAATATCCCGTATACGAATTTAGAAGTTTTTTGACTAAATTAGGGTTCGCAAAAAATGAAAATCCTGTTCCATCATTAGACCTTAAATTGAGTTCTTCAGAAATTGCTGAAGGCCATAGTATCGTTAAAGAACTGGTTAAAAATGACAAAAGGACCATTTGCATATTTACCTATGCGACTTCTGACAAATGTTATTCAGAATCTTGGTGGGAAGAATTCTATGAAAGACTGAAAATAGAATACGCTGATTATAATATCATCGAAGTTTTACCAGTTGAAAACATTTCACAAATAGGATTTAAAGCAACCACTTTTTACAGCAAAGACATCCGTGAGATTGGCGCGGTCATTGCCAATACTGAACTTTTTATTGGCGCAGATAGCGGCATTATGCATTTGGCAAGTTCCGTACTAACTCCAACAGTAGGATTATTTTCGCGTCCAAATATAAACATGTACAGACCATACAACAACAATAGTACAGCTATAAACACGAACAGCGGTAACAAAGAAAATTGGATTGAAACCATAAATAAAGTGCTGCATAAAAGATAATTAATCGGGATCAAATTTATAAAATGAATCCTTTAAAATAAAATACTAAACACAATCGCAGCAACATGAAAACAAAATTTCTACTTCCGCTCCTATTTGTCTTCCTTAGCACAGGAACACTTTGGTCACAAAATCCAGAAACTTTTACTTTGAAGTTAGATCACATGGCACTTTCAGTGAAAGATCTGGATCGTTCTGTTGATTTTTATAAAAATGTATTGAAGCTTTCAGAAATCACCAACCTTACCAAAAAAGAGGGAATTAGATGGATTTCATTGGGAGATGGAAAAGAATTACATCTTGTGTCAACCATAAAAGAACCCGTTACAATAAACAAAGCGGTTCATGTGGCGTTTAAAGTCACTAATTTTGAAGCTTTAATCACTAAACTGCAAAACCTCAACATCACCTATTCTGACTGGCCAGGAATACTTGATAAGATCACGGTTCGCGCAGATGGAATCAAACAAATCTACATCCAGGATCCTGATGGATATTGGATTGAAATTAACAGTGTTGAAAAATAACCAAATTCAGCGACCTCCCTTTTAATTTATATCCTACGGAAGTTGTATTTATTCAATTAACAGCTACTTATGCCATCAATATGTGAAAGATGAAACTTTTACTCTGAATTGTGTAATCCTTTTTATTGTTTTGTTTGCCAACTTTGTAAAAGAATTTACGGAGTCTAACAATCGAAATAAAACGTAGGATTATGAGTGATCAAGGAAACGAACATACAGTTGAAGGAATAGATAAACTTAAAAGCCTTGTTGAAGAAATCAACACTTGTCTTTTTTGTACCAATCTGAAAACGAATGATGGAGCAACTACCAGACCAATGGGAGCTGTAAAAGTATGCGATGAAGGAAATATTTGGTTTTTCAGTGAAAAAAATAGTGATAAAAACAAAGAAATAGAGCAAGATTCAAGTGTTCAATTATTTTTTGCACATCCCGGAAAAGGAAGTTACATGGTTGTAAATGGTGAAGCATCAATAGTTATCGATCAAGAAAAAATCGAAGAGCTTTGGTCTCCAGTTGTAAATATATGGTTTAAAGAAGGCAAAAACGACCCGAATATTTCACTTATTAAAGTAAAACCGAGCAGTGCATACTTCTGGGACACGGACGGAAACCAAATGATTAACTTTCTAAAAATGGCGGCCTCAGTTGCTACGGGAACTAATTATGTAAGTGGTACTGAAGGTGAAATAAAAATCTAAAAGACATAAAAAAACGTTCCAATCTTGGAACGTTTTAAATATAAATATTTTTATTTTTCTAAGAAACTATTGTAGCACTCTATTAATTTGAGAAAAGTTTTTTCGATAATATTTCTCTTTGGTTGATGATATTATAACTCCGTTGCTAACTGATGAATGAATGAATTTAATTTCATCTTCACAAACTTCAACGACCATACCAACATGATTAATTTGGCTTCTACCGTTAGTTTTAAAGAAAATTAAATCACCTTTTTGAGCTTCTTCTGTATTAATTTTAGTTCCAATGCTAGATTGTTCACGAGATGTTCTTGGTAGTTTAATATCAAATGCGCCAAAAGTAGTACACATAAGCCCTGAGCAATCAAATCCTGATTTTGTGGTTCCACCGGTGCGGTACCGTGATCCAATATTTTCAGAAGCACGTTCTATCAACTGATCTAAAAAATCATGACTGAAAGTTGGTTTCGCAGCGTTATTAAAATCGATTTTAGTAGTTTGAATATCAGTATTTTTGTTAACATCAGTACTTACAACTTCGTTCTCAGCAGGTACCGTATTTGCCAAAATATTTAATTTGTAACCTACAGGAAGTCCCTTTTTAACTTCTGGATTTTGCTTTTCTAATTCATTTACGGTAATTCCGTATTGTTTTGCGATGGCATATTTAGTTTCTTTTGGTTGAACTTCACGGATAATCAGCTGTGGCAAATTATTTAACGCAGTTTCATTTTGAGAAACCTGATTTACTGCTGTTTTTGACAAATCTGTAGTAGTTTGTATAACGACAGCTTCTTCTGATTTTGGTGTGATGGTTTGCAACGAAGTATCATTTTTTGAAGAAGCTACTGGTAACTCTTTACTTTCTTGCGATGCCAAAACCGTTTCTGACAAAGGAGCCGCTGGAATATTTATTTTTTGACCAACTCTAAGTGTTTTTACGCCTATTCCTGGATTGACTTTATCAAATTCTTTAATTGTAATTCCGTATTTTCTTGTGATGGAATATTTAGTTTCTTTTGGTAAAACTTCCCAACTAAATGTATCTGATTTTGAGGATATCGATTCCGTGGATTGAGGCAAAATAGCCAATTCATTTTTTGATTCTGTTTGTTTTTTAATTACAATCGTCGCTATTTCAGATGCGGTAGCGTTACCTGGAATATTTATTTTTTGACCAATTTTTAATTCTGAAGAAGCGAGTGTCGGATTGACTTGGTTTAATTCTTTAACGGAAATTCCGTATTGTTTTGCGATTCCGTAAAGTGTTTCTTTAGCTTGAACTTCGTGTTCTTTAACAGAATTATTTATTGCAATCTTAGTTTTTTCGGTAGTCTTTTTTGTGGAAGCAATAGGAATTAATAAAACGGAATTGAGTTTTAAAAGATTCTTGGCATTGGGATTTAATTTAAAAATAGCGCTTTGTTTTACTTCGTATTTCTCAGCGATACTCGATATTGTTTCCCCTTTTACTATAGTGTGTTTTGTGATTTTCTCCTGTGAAAAAAGAACGATACTATTTAAAAAAACTAATGTTACTATTACTCTAAAAGTCATATTCATTTATTTCAAATTACTTACCCCATTGTATTCTTCATAGCGATTTCGGGATATAATTATTAAATCTCGCTTAGGATTGCACTTTTACTATTTTCATTTAAAAAATTGTAAAAAAATTTCTCATCTCTTTGATAAAAGAGAGCCTAATTAGTGCAATTATTATTTTGTTGATTTTTTGTTCTGATTGCAAAAGCAACTTAAACAGTAACGCAAGACAATTGTATACTATTGTTGCGCAGAAAATAAAAATAGGTAGAGAAATGATTTAACTAATAATCAAAAAACTCAAATACAATTTTATTTTTCTTATTTGCTAATTTAAACTATAATATCAAAAAACCTTCCTTTTTTTTTAATTTTAACGTAGTTTAAACACAAACAACTCTTTTTTTTGATTTTTCTACACATTTTTACCGCTAATTTGATGCTTTTTTAAAAATTATTCACTCTTATCGTCAGTGTTAAATTAGCGAATAATTTTGCTTTTGCTTCAATAGCCCTGATGAAAGTGGAAAGCCTTTTGCAGCGGAATTGCCTATTTTTCCAGAGAATAAAGAGCGACTAAAAGAAGCTCCTTTTTTATCTTGGAAAAAAGCAATTGTGCAAAAAAGCTTGAAACGGACAGCAGGAAACAGCTCCAGAAATAAAGTGTTATTAAAACAAAAAAACTCCCAAGTTTCCTTGAGAGTTTTAGAAATATAGTATTGAAATGCTTATGCTTTTCCAGCAGCAGCAATCAAGTTTAATGCTGAACCAGCAACGAACCAACCAATTTGTCCTTCGTTATACGTATGGTTTGCCAAGATAATATCTTTGGTTCCATCAGCGTGAACGAATTCTAATGTTAATGGTTTTCCTGGAGCAAAATCAACTAAATCTGTGAAGTTGATAGTGTCATCTTCTTGAATTTTATCGTAATCCGCTTCATCAGCAAATGTCAATCCTAAAAGACCTTGTTTTTTAAGGTTTGTCTCGTGGATACGAGCAAATGATTTTACCAATACGGCTTTCACTCCTAAGAAACGAGGCTCCATAGCGGCATGTTCACGAGAAGATCCTTCTCCGTAGTTGTGATCACCCACAACAATTGAAGGAACGCCAGCTGCTTTGTAAGCACGCGCTACAGCCGGAACTGCATCATAAGTACCAGTCAACTGATTTTTCACTGTATTTGGTTTTTGGTTGAATGCATTGATAGCACCAATCAACATATTATTAGAAATATTATCTAAATGTCCACGGAAACGCAACCATGGTCCAGCCATAGAGATGTGATCTGTTGTACATTTTCCGAAAGCTTTGATCAATAATTTAGCACCTGTGATATTTTTTCCATCCCAAGGTAAGAATGGCGCTAATAATTGTAATCTTTCTGAAGTTTCACTAACCGCGATTTGAACACCTGAACCATCTTCTGCTGGCGCTTGAAAACCGGGGTCTTCAGCATCAAATCCGTTTTTCGGCAATTCGTCGCCTGTTGGCACTTCTAACATTACTTCTTCACCATCTTCGTTTATTAAAGTATCAGTTAAAGGATTGAAACTTAAATCTCCGGCAATTGCCAAAGCCGTTACCAATTCCGGTGAACCTACGAAAGCCAAAGTGTTTGGATTTCCATCGGCACGTTTGGAGAAGTTACGGTTGAAAGAGTGAACGATTGTGTTGCGTTCTTCTTTTTCTGCTCCTTCTCTGTCCCACATTCCGATACATGGTCCGCAAGCATTAGCAAATACCGTCGCACCAATCTTATCGAAAGTATCGATAAAACCGTCACGCTCGATTGTATAACGAACCACCTCAGAACCTGGAGTGATCGTGAATTTTGATTTTAATTTTAATTTTTTGTCGGTGACTTGTTTGGCTATTGAAGCTGCACGAGCAATATCCTCGTAAGAAGAATTCGTACAAGAACCAATCAAACCTACTTCAATTCTCAAAGGCCAGTTATTTTTGATAGCTTCTTCTTTCATTTTAGAAATTGGAGTTGCTAAATCCGGAGTATAGGGTCCGTTTAAATGTGGCTCTAATTCGTCTAAGTTGATTTCTATAACTTGGTCAAAGTACAATTCTGGATTAGCATAAACTTCCGCATCACCTGTTAAATATGGAGCAATTTTATCCGCTGCATCAGCAACATCAGCTCTATTTGTAGAACGCAAATAACGGCTCATAGAATCATCATAACCAAATGTAGAAGTAGTTGCACCAATTTCGGCACCCATATTACAGATTGTTCCTTTTCCAGTACAAGACATAGAAGTTGCGCCTTCTCCAAAATATTCAACGATAGCTCCTGTTCCACCTTTTACGGTAAGAATTCCTGCTACTTTAAGGATAACGTCTTTTGGAGCTGTCCAACCGGAAAGTTTTCCAGTTAATTTTACTCCAATTAATTTAGGAAATTTCAATTCCCAAGCCATTCCTGACATAACATCAACTGCATCAGCACCACCAACACCAATGGCTACCATTCCTAAACCACCTGCATTCACAGTATGAGAATCAGTACCAATCATCATTCCACCTGGGAAAGCATAATTTTCAAGTACTACTTGGTGAATAATCCCAGCTCCTGGTTTCCAGAAACCAATTCCGTATTTATTAGATACCGAAGAAAGAAATTCAAACACTTCATTACTTTGTGTTTTTGCTCTGGCCAAATCGGTTACTGCATCAACTTTAGCTTGAATCAAGTGATCACAGTGTACTGTTGTAGGAACTGCTACTTTAGATTTACCGGCATGCATGAATTGCAACAACGCCATTTGAGCGGTTGCATCTTGACAAGCAACTCTATCCGGAGCAAAATCTACATAATCAGCACCTCTTGTGAAAGCTTTTGACGGCATTCCATCCCAAAGGTGATTGTACAATATTTTCTCTGTTAAAGTAAGCGGACGGCCAACTATTTCGCGTGCTTTATCAACACGAGAAGTCATGTTGACATACACTTTTTTAATCATTTCAATATCAAAAGCCATATCTTATTATTTTCTGTTATTATCTTTAAAACGACAAGGTACAAAAAATAGAAGACCTATTAAAATAAAAAAAGCCTAAGTCTGTTGAAAGACTTAAGCTTTTTGATATAATTAACATAAATTAGTTATTATCTAACCAATAACTTATGAGATGGTGCAAACTGCGTTAAATTTATACCTTTTACTGCAGCTTTGTATTCTTCAATTGTTGGAGTTCTACCTAAAATTGTAGACAATACAACAACTGGTGTTGATGAAAGTAACGATTCTCCTTTTTTACCTTCCGTATCTTCAACAACTCTTCCTTGGAAAAGACGAGTAGATGTTGCCATTACAGTATCTCCTTTTGCTGCTTTTTCTTGGTTACCCATACATAAATTGCAGCCTGGACGCTCTAGATATAGAATATTTTCATATCCTGTACGTGCCACGCCTTTAGGAGCATTATCATCAAATTCGAAACCAGAATACTTTTGTAAAACTTCCCAGTCTCCTTCAGCTTTAAGTTCATCTACAATATTATACGTAGGAGGCGCCACGACAAGCGGTGCTTTAAACTCTACTTTACCATATTGCTCATCTATATTTTTTAGCATTTGAGAAAGAATTTTCAAATCACCTTTGTGTACCATACAAGATCCAACGAAACCAAGATCTACTTTTTTCACACCGCCGTAAAAAGAAAGTGGTCTAATGGTATCGTGCGTATAGCGCTTAGAAACATCCGCATTATTTACGTCTGGATCTGCAATCATAGGTTCAGCAACGATGTCTAAATCAATGACAACTTCAGCAAAATATTTTGCATTAGCATCAGGAGTCAAAGCTGGTTTTTCACCGGATTGGATTGCTGCAATTCTATTATTAGCGATAGCGATTAATCCTTTTAAGACTTGCTTCTCGTTATCCATTCCTTTATCAATCATGATCTGAATTCTTCCTTTGGCAATCTCTAATGATTCAATTAAAGTATCATCCTCAGAAATACAAATAGAAGCTTTTGCTTTCATCTCAGCTGTCCAATCTGTAAAGGTGAAAGCTTGATCAGCTGTAAGTGTCCCTAAATGAACCTCAATAATTCGTCCTTGGAATACATTCTCTCCACCAAATTGCTTCAACATTTGAGATTGTGTAGCATGAACAACATCACGGAAATCCATATATTGTTTCATATCACCTTTGAAGGTAACTTTTACTGACTCCGGAATTGGCATTGAAGCCTCACCCGTAGCTAGTGCTAGTGCCACCGTTCCTGAATCAGCTCCAAAAGCAACCCCTTTAGACATTCTTGTATGAGAGTCACCCCCAATAATAATTGCCCATTCATCAACAGTAATATCATTAAGAACTTTGTGGATTACATCCGTCATTGCATGGTAGTTCCCTTTAGGATCACGAGCAGTAATCAAACCAAAATCATTCATGAACTTCATCAATCTTGGAATGTTTGCTTTAGACTTATTATCCCAAACTGATGCTGTATGACAACCAGATTGGTATGCACCATCAACAATTGGAGAAATCACAGTAGCAGCCATAGACTCTAATTCCTGAGAAGTCATTAAACCAGTCGTATCTTGCGAACCTACAATATTTACCGTAACACGCACATCAGAACCTGCATGTAAAACTTTACCCGGAGTTGAACCAACTGCGTTTTTATTAAATATTTTTTCTACTGCCGTAAGACCCTGTCCTTCAATTGAAACCTCTTTTGACGGAGCAAATACCGGTACGATATCAATTCCCAAAGTCTTTGATGCAAAAGTTTGTAGTTTTTTTCCAAAAACAATAGCGTAAGACCCACCAGCTTTAATAAATTCCATCTTTTGAGGCGTAAATGCCTTAGAAATATCAATTAATTCTTTATCGCCGTTGTAAAGTTTTTTTGTTTTTGTGTTAATAGTCAGTACTGTTCCAGTTGCAACAGAATAAACTTCTTCTAGAATAGGCTCACCGTTTTCATTACGCAGAACCGCTCCATTTGCATCTGTTTTCTTTACCCAGTTTTGAAGATCAAGACCAATACCACCAGTAACATCAACTGTAGTAAGGAAAATTGGGGAAATACCATTAGTTCCTGCTACAATTGGAGCTATGTTTATGAATGGAACATAAGGACTTGCTTTTCTACCTGTCCAAAGAGCAACATTATTCACCCCTGACATTCTTGAAGAACCTACACCCATAGTTCCTTTTTCAGCAATCAACATCACACTTTTGTCTGGATGTTGCGCTTGAAGTGCTTTAATTTCATCTTGAGCTTCAGGAGAAATCAAACATTTTCCATGTAGCTCACGATCTGAACGTGAATGCGCTTGGTTACCCGGAGAAAGTAAATCTGTTGAAATATCTCCTTCACCAGCAACATAAGTAACAACCTTAATTTCCTCAACTACCTCTGGCAGCTTCGTAAAGAATTCCGCCTTAGCGTAACTCACTAGAATATCTTTTGCAATCTCATTACCGCTTTTAAATGCCGCTTCTAAGCGATCAGTATCAGCCTCATAAAGATAGACTTGTGTTTTTAATACTTCTGCTGCAGATTTAGCAACTGTAATATCATTTCCTAAAGCTAAGTCAAGCAAAACTTTGATTGATGGCCCACCTTTCATGTGCGACAGCAACTCTAATGCAAAAGCTGGCGTAATTTCATTCACCACTGACTCACCAAGAACAATTTCCTTCAAAAAAGAGGCTTTTACAGCAGCTGCAGGTGTTGTACCAGGAACCGTATTGTAAATAAAAAACGAGATTGAATCTTCGCGATTTGCGTTATTTGAATCCTTAATTTGAGTGATGATTTCGCTTAGTAAATCAGCGCTATCAATTGGCTTTGGGTTAAGTCCCTGAGTTTTTCTGTCTTCGATTTCCTTTAGATAATCGTTATAAATATTCATAGTAAATTGTTTTCAATGTTAAAGGCTAATTATTTTAACTTACTCAAAATTACAGGCCATAATAGCTGTATTTTTATTCACGTTGCAAATTTAGCGCTTTAAGATGATATTTGAAAAAATTTAATAGATGGGGTTTTTTGAAATGATATTATTACTAAATACTGATTTTTACCCTTTAAAATTAATGAATTTTAAAAAATTTAACACTAAAATGATTAATCTATAATTAATTAATTATATTCTAACGATTATCAAATTAGAAAAACCATGAGAATTAAGAAAACGTTGTAGTAACTGTCAAAAATCAAGTTTAGAATACCAAAAAAACAGTTATACCAACTTGGCAATAATCATTTCTTCCGTAATTCCTTCGGCATCGGCTTTGTAATTTTTAATAATTCGATGACGTAAAATTCCTGTCGCAACCGCTTTGACATCTTCAATATCAGGAGAAAATTTTCCATTAAAAGCTGCATTGGCTTTAGCCGCCAAAATCAAATTTTGCGATGCTCTTGGACCCGCACCCCAATCGAGATAATTTTTCACAAACTCATTTGACAAAGGATTATCCGGACGGGTTTTACTGACTAATGTAACAGCATATTCTATAACATTATCCGCAACAGGAATTCGGCGAATAAGATGTTGAAAATCTATTATTTCCTGAGCAGTGAATAATGGATTTATCGTATTTTTTATATCCGAAGTAGTTTGTTTCACCACTTGAACTTCTTCTGCAAAAGAAGGATATTCTAATTTTATAGCGAACATAAATCGGTCTAATTGGGCTTCAGGTAAGGGATACGTTCCTTCCTGTTCAATTGGATTTTGAGTTGCCAAAACAAAATACGGCAAGTCTAATTTATAATTCTCTCCCGCAATAGTAACAGAACGTTCCTGCATGGCTTCTAATAATGCAGCTTGCGTTTTTGGCGGTGTTCGATTGATTTCATCAGCCAGAACAATATTCGAAAAAATAGGTCCCTTTATAAATTTAAACTGACGACTTTCATCCAAGATTTCACTACCCAAAATATCCGAAGGCATTAAATCCGGCGTAAACTGAATTCTCTTGAAATCAAGACCCAATGCTTGTGCCAGCGTATTCACCATCAAAGTTTTGGCTAATCCGGGAACACCTACTAACAATGCATGACCACCGGAAAAAATACAAAGCAAGATTTGATCTACCACAAGATCCTGACCTACAATGATTTTTGCGATTTCTTTTTTTAGCTCATTCCTTTTTTGAACTAAATTATGTATTGCTGCGACGTCTGACATGTATGAAGTATTTTAAAATTAAAAAGAGTTAGCATTATGAAATCATAAAACTAACTCTTTTTCTTTATTTAACGAAAACTTTTTTATTGCTAATCGATCCGCGAAGGGCAAAAAAGAAGACTATTTTTTAAGCCAATTGTTGGTAAAAGTACAATCTCTATATTCACCAATAATTTTCACATACGTTTCTTTTATTTTCTCATCAAACCATTTTCCAATCGCTGTAATTTGTTTGTTTTTAAGCGCCAATGCTTTGATTTTGATGTAATCTTTTGCATAATCAGCTGCATGCTCATCAATTCTGTTGGTTACGGTAATTAATTTGAATTTTTTCTTACCTTCTTCACCTTGGTCTAAAATTGGAGCTGAAATTTCATTTTCCTTCAAATTAGAAACTTGACTGTAAAAAGTAGGATCCATTTTAGTCAATTCAAAACGAGTATCCTGTGTTTGCGGATTGATTAATGCTCCACCATTTGCTCTTGTTTCTTTTTCATCAGATAATGTTCTGGCTGCTTCCGCAAAAGTAATATCTTTATCCTCGATCCTTTTTTTGATTAAAGTAATCATTTCTTTAGCTTCCTTTAAAGCCTGTTCTGTTACTGTGGGTGTCAACAATATATGACGTAGTTCCCTTTCTTGCCCTCTTATTTTTTCAACTAAAATGATATGATACCCAAAAATTGTTTCAAATGGCGCAGAAATTTCTCCCTCTTGAAGGCTAAATGCTACTTCCTTAAATTCTTTAATAAACGGCGTTTTACGGGTCATTTTGTAATAACCTCCATTTGACTTTGATCCCGGATCTTGAGTATATAAAACTGCCTTTGTAGAAAAACTTGCGCCTTCCTCTACTTCTTTTTTAAACTCATTTAATTTATCAATAACTTTTTTCTTATCTTCTTCCGAAACTTTCGGGCTAATAACAATTTGCGCTACTTCTAATTCAACTCCAAAGAATGGAAGATCGTCTTTTGGAATTGTTTTAAAATAATTACGAACCTCTTCCGGCGTAATTTCTACTTCATCAACAATTTTCTTCTGCATTTCAGAAGTCAACTTTCCTTCTTTTAAAATATCAGAAAAATAAGTTCTAAATTCTTCTTCAGAATCCTTTTTGTAATACTGTATTACTTTTTCTAAAGAACCAATTTGTCCTACCATATAGGTCAAACGCTCTTCTAACATTCCTTTTACCTCAGAATCTGTTACTACAATACTATCCTGAATAGCTTGATGCGCGTATAGTTTATCCTCTAATAATTTTCCCAACATTTGGCATCTAGTAATATCTTTTACAGATCCGCCTCCCGCTGAAATTTCAAGATAAGACTTATCAATATCTGAATCTAAAATGATGTAATCTCCAACAGTTGCAATTACACCATCAATTTTTTGTTTACCAGTTGATTGGGTTTTCTTGATTGGAACAATCACGGAGTCCTTAATAATTTCTTGTGCACTTGTTATAACACTTGTAAAGAGTAAAAGAAAAAAAGTAAGTGCAATTCTATTATTAATGGATTTCATTTCTATTTTATTTATTGGCATTATTCTAATTTGTATTTGTAGCAAAAATGTACTTATTCTATTGTTATTAAACCTATTTGATAGCCACCAGAATAATTTTGGCAAATATACACTTTAAGAATCAACAACTGAATTGAAATTTTACAATACAATTCTTAAGTATTCTTTAAATTTAAAACGAACAAAAATAGCAATTCAATTACATAATACAAGTTTCCTAACTACTATTAACAAAAAATTATAAACGCATTTATGTATCAGTTGATTCCGTTTGTAAACCATAAAGAAACTGAACGTTAGCAATGAAAAAATAATATAAATTCAGATTACATTTACTTCAATCGACAGTGATTATAATAATCATCCTATTTTTCTACTATTTCGTAACTATAATCAACTACCAGTGTTTATGATTATAGTACTTTTTCATTTCATCAAAAAAATCTTAAAACTATCAAGAACTTCTCATTTTTGATGTTACAAAATCAAAAACAGGGCTATTAAAACACTCATTTTTAGCTGACTATTTCAAAAGTTGTGAACACTACAACGTTTTCGTGGTTCATTAAAAAAAATCTGATGTATATCGTGTAAGAATTTGTATAAATTAGCTAAAAAGTTGCTTTTTTATGCATAATACTAGTCTAAAAATAAATTTAAATTATTTTTTTATACTATTTATTTTGATTTTAATAAAATACATTTTTAAAATTTAAATCAAAATAAAAAACAGCAACCAATCATTTCAATAATATTACTATCGCCCAAAATCTATTAATTAACCCAAATTACCTATTTTATGAAAAAACAAAATTTTAAAATTTGTTTATTATCGGCTTTACTCGTTGGCTTGTACTCGTGTAATTCAAATGATGATCTTATCACCAATTCGACAGAAGCCGCTGCACAATTCAAAGTGATTAATGTTACAAATCACGATGGACGTCCCTTCAGCACAGGAAAACAATCAAACACAACAGGCAGATACGTTGCAAATCCTGGTGGTGGTGTGATGATGCAGGCTTTTTATTGGGATGTGCCAGCAGGTGGAACTTGGTGGAATACTGTAAATGCAAAAATCACAGCTTGGTCAAATGCCGGAATTGGTTCTATCTGGCTTCCTCCAGTTTCAAAAGCGCAAAATGGACCATTTTCCATGGGTTATGATCCTACAGATTACTTTGATTTTGGAAATTACAATCAAAATGGCACAATAGAAACCCGATTTGGTTCCCGTACAGAATTAGAAAGTTTAATAACCAAAGTACATACCGAGAATATGCAGGTTTACGCTGATATGGTCCTAAACCACAACAGCGGTGGACAATTAGAAAGCAATCCATTTACAGGGACGCAAACCTATACTAATTTTACAGGTGTCGCTTCTGGCAAATTCCCGAGAACGAGTGCTGATTTTTATAAAAACTCTTATGGAAATAATGACGAAGGAGCTTTTGGAGGATTTCCGGATTTAGCACATGTCGTTCCTAATGTACAAGACTGGCTTTGGAAAAGAGCAGACGGAGTAGGTAAATATTATAAGAACACCATGAAATTTGATGGCTGGAGATTTGATTACGTGAAAGGTTTTGCTCCCTGGGTGATTAAAGACTGGAACGCAAACGTTGGAGGTTTCTCTGTTGGTGAATTATGGGACTCAAACGTAAACCTACTGAATGACTGGGCAAATA
Organism: Flavobacterium psychrolimnae; assembly: GCF_003312425.1. Classification (GTDB taxonomy): domain Bacteria; phylum Bacteroidota; class Bacteroidia; order Flavobacteriales; family Flavobacteriaceae; genus Flavobacterium; species Flavobacterium psychrolimnae. Next base: position 18,741 of record NZ_QNUX01000019.1, read on the forward strand.
ATGCGAATAGTTCTGTTTTTGATTTCGCCTGTTATTACAAAATGAATGATGCTTTCGATGGAAATAATCTAAATATTTTGAACGATGACATGATGTGGAAAAGAAATCCGTACAAAGCGGTTACATTCGTTGCCAACCATGACACCGACGAAATTTGGAAAAAAGAGCTTGCTTACGCCTACATCTTAACTCATGAAGGATATCCAACTATTTTTTATCGTGATTATGAGGAATGGTTGAACAAAACAAAGATGAATAATTTAATCTGGATTCATAATAACAAAGCTACAGGAAACACCTCGATTTTATTCACTGATACTGACGAATATATCGCGCGTAGAAACGGATACAACGGCAATCCTGGTTTGGTAGTTTACATTAACAATTCATCCACTTGGCAAGAAAGATGGATTCAAACGAATTGGGCAAACGCGCAAATCAAAGATTTCACTGGAAATTCGACTTGGCTACCAACAACCCAAGGCGATAAATGGGTCAAAATTCAATGTCCGCCAAACGGCTATTCAATTTGGTCAATCAATATGTAACACCTAAAAATCATCAAGGCTGTCTGAAAAGACGGCCTTCTTTTTTATAACTTATTAAAGTTTCTCCATTTTTTATTAAATCAAAATCACATGAATTGCAACTTCAAACCCCACCTACTCCAATTAGCGAACACTATTTTTTTAATTGGCATTTATAAATAGTACTTTTGCAGACTATTTATACAAATATGGGCTTTTTAGAAGAAATACAACGCAGAAGAACCTTCGGGATTATCTCACATCCTGATGCCGGAAAAACAACACTTACTGAGAAACTCCTCCTTTTTGGTGGTGCGATTCAAGAAGCAGGTGCGGTAAAGAATAATAAAATTAAAAAAGGTGCTACCAGTGACTTTATGGAAATTGAACGCCAGAGAGGGATTTCGGTTTCTACCTCAGTTTTAGCATTCAATTATAAAGACAAAAAAATAAATATTCTTGATACACCTGGACACAAGGATTTTGCCGAGGACACTTTTAGGACTTTAACTGCTGTTGACAGCGTTATTGTTGTAATTGATGTCGCTAAAGGTGTTGAGGAACAAACGGAAAAATTAGTGGCTGTTTGTAGGTTGCGAAAAATTCCAATAATCGTATTCATCAATAAATTAGACCGAGAAGGAAAAGATGCTTTTGACTTGATGGATGAAGTGGAACAAAAACTAGGTTTAACAGTTACACCATTAAGCTTCCCGATAGGAATGGGTTATGATTTTCAAGGAATTTATAATCTATGGGAACAAAACATAAACTTATTTAGTGGAGACAGCCGTAAAAATATTGAAGAAACAATTGCTTTCTCTGATGTTAAAAATCCAGAATTAGAAAAAATTATCGGTCAGAAACCAGCTGACAGATTGCGTGAAGAATTAGAATTGATAGACGAAGTTTATCCTAAATTTGATCGTCAGGATTATTTGGACGGAAAATTACAACCTGTATTTTTTGGTTCGGCATTGAATAATTTTGGGGTTAGAGAATTATTGGATTGTTTTGTTGAAATTGCTCCGTCACCAAGACCAAAAGATTCCGAAACACGATTAGTAGATCCAAAAGAAGAAAAAATGACTGGATTTGTTTTTAAAATCCATGCTAATATGGACCCGAAACATAGAGACCGTCTGGCTTTTATAAAAATTGTCTCTGGAACTTTCGAAAGAAACAAACCCTATTATCACGTTCGCCAAAAGAAGAATTTAAAATTCTCCAGTCCAAATGCTTTCTTTGCTGAAAAGAAAGAGATTGTAGACATCTCGTATCCTGGAGATATTGTTGGTTTACATGATACTGGAAATTTCAAAATTGGTGATACGTTAACCGAAGGCGAAATCATGAGTTTCAAAGGAATTCCAAGTTTCTCTCCTGAACACTTCCGATACATCAACAATGCTGATCCAATGAAAGCCAAACAATTGGATAAAGGAATTGATCAGTTAATGGACGAAGGTGTAGCGCAGTTATTTACTTTAGAAATGAATAACCGAAAAATCATTGGAACAGTTGGAGCGCTTCAATATGAGGTTATTCAATATCGTTTAGAGCATGAATACGGCGCAAAATGTACGTATGAAAATTTCCCGGTACACAAAGCATGTTGGGTAAAACCAAACGATCCAAAAAGTGAAGAGTTCAAAGAATTTAGAAGAATCAAACAAAAATTCTTGGCACATGACAAATACGGACAATTAGTGTTTCTCGCGGATTCTGATTTTACAATCCAGATGACACAAAATAAATATCCAAACGTAAAACTATTCTTCACATCGGAATTTGAGTAATATTTCAGTTAAAAATGATTTCTGGATGACAATATGTAATCCAGAAATCAAAGTAAAAAAAGATATAAAAAAAACGCTAATTTAAAAATTAGCGTTTTTTTTTATGTATTTCAAAAATAATTTTTAGCTTAAGCAACCATACTTTCCAAGTTCACTGCTTTTTTCAAAAAAGCTTTGATTAATAAACGATTTGGCGCTGTACCTGACGTAATAACTTGTTTTTTAGTATTAGTTCCTTCTGTAGATATCGTAGTGTTTGGATCTTGCTTAGAACCCATAAACCACAATACGAAGTTCATACTATTTGAAGATGAAACTGTAGAAACATTATCTTGTTTAGTGTTAGTAGTAACCTCAATTGAATTTACATCAGCTACATTTTTTGTAGTTTGAGCAAAAACAGCAGTATTAGATACTAAAATAAAAGCAACCATTAGGAAGCCATTCAACATGACTTTTTTACTTGCTTTTAAAGAAAAATATTTCATAACAATTCGTTTTTTATAATAGACAGAATACATTTCTCTATCTCGAGAGCGAAAGTATATCATTTATAAACGGACGAAAAATATTTTCGATAAAGGACCAGAATACTCGTTTAAAGCACAAATTTGTTATAAACAACCGAGATTTAATAATGAGTTAATGTTGGCGTATGCAATAAACACCTTAACTTAAAGTAGTAAGATATTGGTAATGCTTAAATAATAACAAAGTAAAAACTAAAAAACAGTATAGCTATTATTAGAACACTTACTACTAAAATTGAATTGCATTTTGAAACTCAATTTTGATTTAGAAAAACTTGAAATCATTCCAATCACGGGTATCTCAAATTTAAAAAGTTGGAAACTAATGGCAACTCCTCTTATCCAATAATAACTGATAAATAAAAAAGGCTCCATTTCTGGAGCCTTTTAAGAGTATTATGCTTGTCCCGCAGGACCAAAATTAAGCGGAATTGGTGCTTGTTCAGTGTCTTTTATTTCGCCATGAGCGACTTCAAAACGATGAATATTTTCTCCAATTGCTTTTAGCAATCTTTTAGCATGTTGCGGCGTCAAGACAATTCTTGATTTCACTTTAGCTTTAGGAATACCAGGCATGATGCTTACAAAATCTAAAACAAATTCTGATGAAGAATGATTTATTATTGCCAAATTGGAATAAATTCCTTCAGCAATTTTTTCGTCTAACTCAATATTAATCTGTTCTTGTTGTTGATTAGAATTACTCATATCTTAGTAAATATATTCCTCTTTGTTAGCCATCATATCATTGTAATCTTCTTTCGAACCTACAATCGTATTGTCATATTCTCTCATACCTGTTCCAGCTGGAATTCTATGTCCAACAATTACATTTTCTTTCAATCCTTCTAAGTAATCGATTTTACCTGCAACAGCAGCTTCGTTCAATACTTTAGTAGTTTCTTGGAAAGATGCAGCAGAAATAAACGATTTCGTTTGAAGTGATGCTCTTGTGATACCTTGTAAAACTGGTGTTGCTGTTGCAGTAACAACATCACGAGCCACAACAAGATTTTTATCTGTACGTTTCAATAAAGAGTTTTCATCACGCAACTCACGAGGCGTAATAATTTGTCCTTCTTTCAATGCACTTGAATCTCCAGCATCTTCAACTACTTTCATACCGTATAGTTTATCATTTTGAACGATAAAATCTTTAGTGTGAATTAATTGATCTTCTAAGAATAAAGTATCACCTGGATCCTGAACTCTTACTTTACGCATCATTTGACGTATAACTACCTCAAAGTGTTTGTCGTTGATTTTTACCCCTTGTAAACGGTATACTTCTTGAATTTCATTAACCAAATACTGTTGAACAGCTGCTGGTCCTTGGATTCTTAAAATATCATCCGGAGTAATTGCACCATCAGATAAAGGTACACCTGCTCTTACGAAGTCATTTTCTTGAACTAGAATTTGGCTTGATAATTTAACCAAGTATTTTCTAACGTCACCAAATTTAGATTCGATAACAATCTCACGGTTACCTCTTTTGATTTTTCCAAAAGAAACAACACCATCGATTTCAGAAACAACAGCTGGGTTTGAAGGATTACGAGCTTCTAACAACTCTGTAATTCTAGGTAAACCTCCTGTAATATCTCCTGATTTAGAAGAACGACGCGGAATTTTCACCAATACTTTACCTGCTTTAATTTTCTCACCGTTTTCAACCATCAAGTGGGCTCCAACTGGTAAGTTATAAGAACGAATCAATTCATTGTCTTTACCGTAAACCAATAAAGTTGGAATTAATTTTTTAGATCTAGATTCAGAAATTACTTTTTCTTGGAAACCAGTTTGCTCATCAATTTCAACCATGAAAGACTGACCTTGCTCTAATTCTTCGTAAGCAATTTTACCGGTAAATTCAGAAACGATAACTCCATTATATGGATCCCATTTACAAATTACATCTCCCTTAACTACAGATTGTCCGTCTTTAACGAAAATACTTGAACCGTAAGGAATATTATTAGTACTCAACAAGATACCTGTTCTTTCATCAATTAATTTCAATTCAGTTGAACGAGATACTACAATATCAACAGCATTACCATCACTATCTTCTCCTTTAACCGTTTTTAAATCTTCAATTTCCAGTTTACCGTTAAATTTAGTAATGATACTAGACTCTTCAGAAATACCACCCGCAACCCCACCAACGTGGAATGTACGTAATGTTAACTGTGTACCAGGCTCTCCAATAGATTGCGCTGCAATTACACCAACTGCTTCACCTCTTTGTGTCATTTTACCAGTAGCTAAATTTCTACCGTAACATTTTGCACAAATACCTTTCAACGCTTCACAAGTTAATGGAGAACGAACTTCAACTTTCTCGATAGGAGAAGCATCAATTGCTTTCATTATAACTTCTGTGATTTGCTCACCAGATTTCACTAAAACTTCACTAGTCAAAGGATTAATTAAGTCTTGTAAAGCTACACGTCCTAAAATTCTTTCTCCTAAAGTTTCAACTATTTCCTCATTCTTTTTCAATGCTGATACTTCAACACCTCTAAGTGTACCACAATCATCAATATTAACGATAACATCTTGAGATACATCATGCAATCTTCTTGTTAAATATCCTGCATCGGCCGTTTTCAAAGCCGTATCCGCAAGACCTTTACGCGCACCGTGAGTAGAAATAAAGTACTCAAGGATAGAAAGACCTTCTTTAAAGTTAGAAAGAATCGGGTTTTCAATAATTTCACCACCACCAGCAGTAGATTTTTTAGGCTTAGCCATCAAACCACGCATACCAGTTAACTGACGAATTTGTTCTTTGGAACCCCTCGCTCCAGAATCAAGCATCATATACACTGAGTTGAAACCTTGTTGGTCCTCTCTAATGTTTTTCATTGCTAATTCTGTCAATTGAGCATTTGCTGAAGTCCAAACATCAATAACTTGGTTGTAACGTTCGTTATTGGTAATAAGACCCATGTTATAATTCGCAGAAATACCTTGAACTTGTTCTCTGGCGTCTGCAATTAATTTTGGTTTTTGATCTGGAATTCTAATATCACCAAGAGAGAATGACAATCCACCTTTGAAGGCAAATTTGTAACCCATGTCTTTCATGTTATCCAAGAAAGCCGCAGTTGTAGGTACATCAGTCGCGCTTAAAACGTGTCCGATAATATCTCTAAGGTTTTTCTTAGTCAATACATCATTGATATATCCAGCTGCTTCCGGTACTACTTCATTAAATAATACACGACCAGCAGTAGTTTTAATGATTTGGTACACTAAGTCACCCGCTTCATTAAAATGTTTTGCTCTAATTTTCACAGAAGCATTCAATTCTAATCTACCTTCATTCAAAGCAATGTTTACTTCTTCAGCAGAATAAAAAGTGATTCCTTCTCCTAAGATTTTAAGTTCAGGAGTTGATAAACGTTCTTTGGTCATATAGTATAGACCCAAAACCATATCCTGAGAAGGTACCGTGATTGGCGCTCCATTTGCAGGATTCAGAATATTGTGAGAACCCAACATTAATAGTTGCGCTTCCAAAATAGCTTCTGGTCCTAAAGGCAAGTGAACTGCCATTTGATCCCCATCAAAATCCGCATTAAATGCAGTACAAACTAAAGGGTGCAATTGGATTGCTTTTCCTTCAATTAATTTTGGTTGGAATGCTTGAATACCTAATCTGTGTAAAGTAGGAGCACGATTCAGTAATATTGGGTGACCTTTAATTACATTTTCAAGGATATCCCAAACTACAGGCTCTTTCTTATCAATTATTTTCTTAGCTGATTTTACAGTTTTTACAATTCCTCTTTCTATCAATTTACGGATAACAAAAGGTTTGTATAATTCTGCTGCCATATCCTTAGGAATACCACACTCAGATAATTTCAATTCAGGTCCAACAACAATTACCGAACGAGCAGAATAATCCACACGTTTTCCAAGTAAATTTTGACGGAAACGTCCTTGTTTACCTTTAAGGGAATCAGATAATGATTTTAATGGTCTGTTTGATTCCGTTTTTACTGCAGAAGCTTTACGAGTATTATCGAAAAGTGAATCTACAGATTCCTGCAACATACGTTTTTCATTTCTCAAGATAACTTCTGGAGCTTTAATCTCCATTAATCTTTTCAAACGGTTGTTACGTATAATTACACGACGGTATAAATCATTTAAATCTGAAGTTGCAAAACGACCTCCATCAAGTGGAACAAGTGGACGTAATTCTGGTGGAATAACTGGTACCACTTTCATGATCATCCATTCCGGACGATTCTCACGGTTCAAGTTAGACTCACGGAAAGATTCCACAACTTGTAATCTTTTTAATGCTTCTGTTTTACGTTGTTTAGACGTTTCATTGTTTGCGTTATGTCTCAATTGGTAAGACAATGCATCAAGATCTATTCTTGCTAATAAATCCATAATACACTCTGCTCCCATTTTGGCAACAAATTTATTAGGATCAAAATCATCAAGATACTGATTGTCAGCAGGAAGTGTATCTAAAATATTTAAATATTCTTCTTCTGTCAAAAAGTCAAGTCTTTGCAAAGATTCACCTTCTGCATTTTTAGCGATACCAGCTTGGATTACTACGTATCTTTCGTAGTAAATAATCATATCTAATTTCTTAGATGGAAGACCAAGGATATAACCAATTTTGTTTGGAAGAGAACGGAAATACCAGATATGAGCAATTGGCACAACAAGATTGATGTGACCTACTCTGTCTCTACGTACTTTTTTCTCAGTTACTTCTACACCACAACGGTCACAGATGATTCCTTTGTAGCGTATTCTTTTATATTTACCACAAGCACATTCAAAATCTTTTACTGGTCCGAAAATACGTTCGCAGAAAAGACCATCACGCTCTGGTTTGTGCGTTCTGTAGTTGATAGTTTCCGGTTTCAACACTTCACCTCTTGATTCTTTCAAGATAGATTCAGGAGAAGCAAGTCCGATTGAGATTTTATTAAACCTTTTTACAGGGTTTTTATCTTTATTGTTATTATTTCTATTATTCATCATAGTTTTTACTATTGATTTATTTGCAATTAAAAAATTGATTCTCATCTAAGTCGAAAGTTTGAAAATCTAAGGTCGAAAGTCATACGAGACTTTAAAACTTTATGACATTTGACTTGCGACTAAAAGATTACCTCGGATTACTTCTCTAAACTTCAACAAATATTTGAAGTGCTAGTTATAAAATCTTTTGCGATTTTATAAAAAATCGGAACGGGTTACGGGTCTAAATCCTAAAAACTCTTATAAATGAGTAATCAGTTTTCAGGTATTGCTACCTGAAAACTGAATACTGTAAACTTTTTTTATTCTTCTAAACGAATGTCAAGTCCAAGACCTTTCAATTCATGCATCAATACATTGAATGATTCAGGTAATCCTGGTTCTGGCATAGATTCACCTTTTACGATAGCTTCGTAAGTTTTTGCTCTACCAATAACATCATCAGACTTCACAGTCAAGATTTCTCTAAGTGTACTTGATGCTCCATAAGCTTCAAGTGCCCAAACCTCCATCTCTCCAAAACGCTGACCTCCAAATTGAGCTTTACCTCCAAGTGGTTGTTGAGTAATCAACGAGTATGGACCTATAGAACGTGCGTGCATTTTATCGTCAACCATGTGTCCAAGTTTCAACATGTAGATAACACCTACTGTTGCCGCTTGATGGAAACGCTCTCCTGTACCACCATCATATAAATGTGTATGTCCAAAACGTGGTATTCCAGCTTCGTCAGTCAATTCATTGATTTGATCCAATGTTGCTCCGTCAAAAATTGGTGTAGCAAATTTTCTACCCAAGTTCATTCCAGCCCAACCAAGTACCGTTTCATAAATTTGACCAATGTTCATACGTGAAGGTACACCTAATGGATTCAACACAATATCAACTGGTGTTCCGTCTTCAAGGAAAGGCATATCTTCATGACGAACGATACGAGCAACAATACCTTTGTTACCGTGACGTCCCGCCATTTTATCCCCAACTTTCAATTTACGTTTTTTGGCAATATATACTTTCGCTAATTTCAAGATTCCCGCTGGCAATTCATCTCCAACAGTAATAGTGAATTTCTCTCTACGTAATGCACCTTGTAAATCGTTCAATTTAATTTTATAGTTATGAATCAAATCATTAACCATTTTATTAGCTGCATCATCAGCAACCCATTGACCTTTACTTAAGTGAGCAAAATCTTCAACAGCATAAAGCATTTTTTGTGTGTATTTTTTACCTTTTGGTAAAACTTCCTCACCCAAATCATTCATTACACCTTGAGATGTTTTTCCGTTTACGATCAAGAAAAGTTTTTCTACTAATTTGTCTTTTAATTCAACAAATTTAACTTCAAACTCCATTTCAAGTGCTCCTAAAGCATCTTTATCTTGAGTACGTTTACGTTTATCTTTTACTGCTCTTGCGAACAATTTTTTGTCTAAAACAACACCATGTAAAGAAGGAGACGCTTTTAATGAAGCATCTTTTACATCACCTGCTTTATCCCCAAAGATTGCACGAAGCAATTTCTCTTCCGGAGTAGGATCTGATTCTCCTTTTGGAGTAATTTTTCCGATAAGAATGTCGCCAGGTTTAACTTCAGCTCCAATTCTAATCATACCATTTTCATCTAAATCTTTAGTAGCTTCTTCAGAAACGTTTGGTATATCGTTCGTTAATTCTTCGTTACCTAATTTAGTATCTCTAACTTCTAATGAATAATCATCAACGTGAATAGAGGTGAAAATATCGTCACGAACTACTTTTTCAGAAATTACAATCGCATCCTCGAAGTTGTATCCCTTCCATGGCATAAATGCAACTTTTAGGTTTCTACCTAAAGCTAATTCACCATTTTGAGTCGCATAACCTTCAGATAATACTTGTCCAGGAACCACTCTATCCCCTTTTCTTACGATAGGTTTAAGGTTGATACTTGTACCTTGATTGGTTTTTCTAAATTTAATTAGATTGTATGTTTTTTCATCTGGCTCAAAACTTACCATTCTTTCTTCTTCAGAACGATCGTATTTGATAGTGATGATATTTGCATCTACATATTCTATAACTCCATCTCCTTCAGCATTAATCAATACTCTAGAATCAGAAGCTACTTGACGCTCTAAACCAGTTCCAACAATAGGAGCTTCAGGACGAATTAATGGTACGGCCTGACGCATCATGTTAGATCCCATCAAGGCTCTATTCGCATCATCATGTTCCAAGAAAGGAATCAAAGATGCAGAAATCGAAGCAATTTGGTTAGGAGCAACATCTGTATAATCTACTTTTGATGGTTCAATTACCGGGAAATCACCTTCTTGACGTGCAATTACGTCTTCGGCAGTAATTTTACCAGTAGCATCCATTTGAATGTTTGCTTGCGCAATTAACATTCCTTCTTCTTCTTCAGCACTTAAGTAAACTGGAGTAGATTCTAGATCTACAACTCCGTTAGTTACTTTACGGTAAGGTGTTTCAATGAAACCCATTCCGTTTACTTTAGCATAAACACCAAGAGATGAAATCAAACCAATGTTTGGTCCCTCTGGAGTTTCAATTGGACATAAACGTCCGTAATGCGTATAGTGAACGTCACGTACCTCAAAACCAGCTCTCTCTCTCGAAAGTCCACCTGGTCCTAGTGCAGATAATCTTCTCTTGTGCGTAATCTCGGCAAGTGGATTCGTTTGATCCATAAACTGAGACAACTGGTTTGTACCAAAGAAAGAGTTGATAACAGACGATAATGTTTTAGCATTAATCAAATCTATTGGTGTAAACACCTCGTTATCTCTAACGTTCATTCTCTCACGAATAGTTCTCGCCATACGCGCTAAACCAACACCGAATTGTTGAGACAATTGTTCTCCAACTGTTCTAACACGACGGTTTGACAAGTGATCAATATCATCAATCTCTGCTTTAGAGTTGATCAATTCGATCAAATATTTCACGATAGTTATGATATCTTCTTTGGTCAAGACTTGCTTTTCCATTGGAGTATCTAACCCTAATTTTTTATTTATTCTATAACGACCTACTTCACCTAAGTTGTAACGTTGGTCAGAAAAGAATAATTTATCAATAATACCACGCGCCGTTTCTTCATCAGGCGGTTCAGCGTTACGTAATTGTCTGTAGATATGCTCAACAGCCTCTTTTTCAGAGTTTGTTGGATCTTTTTGCAACGTATTATGAATGATAGCATAATCACCTTGATTAGCATCTTCTTTATGTAACAAAATAGATTTAACGTTAGAATCAATGATTTCTTCCACATTATCTTTGTCGATAATAGTATCTCTGTCAAGGATTATTTCGTTACGTTCGATAGAAACTACTTCGCCAGTATCTTCATCTACGAAATCTTCATGCCATGTATTCAATACACGTGCAGCTAATTTTCTACCGATATATTTTTTAAGTCCTGTTTTAGAAACTTTAATTTCCTCTGCAAGATCAAAAATCTCAAGGATATCCTTGTCTCTTTCAAATCCAATAGCACGGAATAAAGTAGTTACAGGTAATTTTTTCTTTCTGTCGATATAAGCATACATTACACTGTTTATATCCGTAGAGAATTCTATCCAAGAACCTTTAAAAGGAATTACTCTGGCAGAATATAATTTTGTACCATTTGCATGGAATGATTGACCAAAGAAAACACCAGGAGATCTGTGTAATTGAGAAACAACTACACGCTCAGCACCATTAATAACAAAGGTACCACTTGGTGTCATATAAGGAATTGTACCAAGATAAACATCTTGAACAATAGTTTCAAAATCTTCATGTTCTGGATCCGTACAATATAGTTTTAACCTTGCTTTTAAAGGCACACTATAGGTTAGACCTCTTTCTATACATTCTTGAATTGTATAACGAGGTGGATCAACAAAGTAATCAAGGAATTCCAATACAAAGTTATTTCTTGTATCAGTAATTGGGAAATTTTCCATGAAGGTATTGTAAAGCCCTTCGTCGCCTCTTTCGTCAGATTTAGTTTCTAATTGAAAAAAATCTTTAAACGATTTAACCTGAACATCTAGAAAATCTGGATAGTCAGGGATGTTTTTTGTAGAGGCAAAATTCAATCTTTCAGTCTGATTTGTTATCATCAATGGACAAAATTTTGATTAAAAAAGTAATTTTTTTGTACAAATATTGACTATTTATACTTTTCTTTTACAACCATTACATCTTTAAAAACCAATTTAAGATAACTACTTTCTTATTATCTGTTAATTTTTTTTCCTCGTAATGGGTAAAATGAATTTGATTTAAAAGACTATACTGCAATTACACAAGCTAGACTTTTGTTATACGAAAAATGGTTTAGGTCATTGGGTGACTAAACCCAAGACCTAAACCTTATTCTTTAAACTGAGTTTAACTATTTAAGCTCAACAACAGCTCCAGCTTCTTCTAAAGATTTTTTAAGACCTTCAGCCTCTTCTTTAGAAACACCTTCTTTTACATTACTTGGTGCGCTATCAACTACATCTTTAGCTTCTTTCAAACCTAAACCTGTAAGTTCTTTAACTAATTTTACAACTGCTAATTTAGAAGAACCAGCTTCTTTCAATACAACTGTAAATTCTGTTTGAACTTCTTCAGCAGCAGCTTCACCGCCACCTGAAACTACTACAGCTGCAGCAGCTGGTTCGATTCCGTACTCATCTTTTAATATTGTTGCTAATTCGTTAACTTCTTTTACTGTAAGGTTAACTAATTGTTCTGCGAATTGTTTCAAATCTGCCATTTTTTCTATCGTTTTAAAATGATTTGTAAAAATATAATTTATTTATTGTGCGCGTTTTTTAAATAAAATTAGAGTAAAACCCTATTTTATTATGCTTCCACTTCTTCTGTAGCCTCTTCGCTTTTTGCGAATTGGTTTTGAAGTGCAGAAATAACTCTTTGTGCTGGTGACTGCAATAATCCAATAAGTTCGCCAATAAGCTCTTCTTTAGATTTAATAGTTGCTAGTGCATCTAATTGATCGTCTCCAATATAAACTTCAGAGTTAATATAAGCTCCCTTTAAAATAGGTTTAGCTGATTTTTTTCTGAAATCTTTGATAATTTTACCAGGAGCGTTTGCTATTTCAGAAATGAATATAGCGCTATTACCAGTCAAAACTGAAGGTAAATCTCCATAATCATTAGCTGAAGCTTCCATTGCTTTTGCAAGCAAAGTATTTTTAACTACTTCTAATTTTATACCTGCTTTAAAGCAAGCTCTTCTCAAGTTTGAAGTTGTTTCTGCATTCATTCCAGAAATATCAGATACATAAACAATGTTTGTACCAGCTAACTGTGCAGTTAAAACTTCAATCGCGATTGATTTTTCTTCTCTAGTCATACTAAAAATTTTTAACTACCAATTATACTGCTTTAGGGTCCAATGCAATTGCAGGACTCATAGTGCTAGTTAGGTATATACTTTTGATGTATGTTCCTTTAGCAGCAGTTGGCTTAAGTTTGATTAATGTTTGAATAATTTCGTGCGCATTGTCAACGATTTGCTCGCTACCAAAAGAAATTTTACCAATTCCTGCATGCACAATACCAGTTTTATCAACTTTAAAGTCAATTTTACCAGCTTTAACCTCTTGAACAGCTTTTGCAACATCCATAGTTACAGTACCTGTTTTAGGGTTTGGCATTAAACCTCTAGGTCCTAATATACGACCTAATGGACCTAATTTACCCATAACAGAAGGCATCGTGATGATAACATCAACATCCGTCCAACCGTCTTTAATTTTTTGTAAATAATCGTCAAGACCTACATAGTCTGCACCAGCTGCTAAAGCTTCCGCTTCTTTGTCTGGAGTAACTAATGCCAATACTTTAACGTCTTTACCAGTTCCATGAGGCAATGTTACCACACCTCTTACCATTTGATTCGCTTTTCTTGGATCTACACCCAAACGTACTGCGATATCAACAGACTCATCAAATTTTGCAGAAGCAACTACTTTTATCAATGCCGCAGCATCTTTAAGAGAATATAGTTTGTTCTTTTCAATTTTTGAAGCAGCCTCTTTTTGCTTTTTTGTCAATTTTGCCATGTCTTTCTCTTAATTAAAAAGGAGAATCTCCTGATACAGTTATACCCATAGACCTAGCAGTTCCAGCAATCATGCTCATAGCAGATTCGATTGTGAATGCATTTAAATCTACCATTTTATCTTCAGCGATTGCTTTGATAACGTCCCAAGTAACGCTTGCTACTTTTTTACGATTTGGTTCACCTGATCCTGACTTTAGCTTTGCAGCTTCCAATAACTGGACAGCAGCTGGAGGAGTTTTTACAACAAAATCAAATGATTTGTCTTTATACACAGTAATTTGTACTGGGCATATTTTGCCGGGCTTATCTTGAGTTCTAGCATTAAATTGCTTACAGAATTCCATGATGTTTACCCCAGCAGCTCCTAAAGCAGGTCCAACCGGTGGCGACGGATTCGCAGCACCTCCCTTAACTTGTAGTTTAACTACCTTACTAATTTCTTTAGCCATTTTTTAAAAAATTTAACATTACAATCATTGGAAGCGATTATAATGGATATTATAGATGTAACAAAAAATTATACTTTTTCAACTTGCATAAAACTCAACTCCAACGGTGTTTTTCTTCCGAAAATCTTAACCATTACTTCAAGTTTACGCTTTTCTTCATTTATTTTTTCAACAGTACCATTAAAACCATTAAAAGGTCCATCAATAACCTTAATTGTTTCTCCAATATTGAAAGGAATTGAACGGGTATCTGTATTCACAGCCAACTCATCCACTTTACCTAACATTCTGTTTACTTCTGAAATTCTCAAAGGAACAGGCTCTCCACCTTTTATTTCACCTAAAAAACCAATAACACTTGTTATAGACTTGATAATATGAGGTATTTCACCAATAAGATTCGCTTCAATCATAACATAACCAGGAAAATAAACTTTGTCTTTGATTATTTTTTTCCCTTCTTTCACAGTAACGACTTTCTCAGTAGGAACTAAAACTTGTGAAACATAATCACCCATCCCTAACCTTGCGATTTCGGTCTCGATGTATGCCTTCACTTTGTTTTCTTGTCCGCTTACCGCTCTAACGACATACCATTTTTTAATACTATTATCTGCCATAACAAAAAAATTAAGCTTTTATCCAGTTAAAAAATCCAGCTAAAGCTTTTGCGAAAATTTCATCAACTCCCCAAGTTGCCAAGGCGAATAATACTGAAAAAACAGCAACAACAATCGTTAGACGTTGTACCTCAGGCCAAGCTGGCCAAGTTACATTTGACTTTAATTCCTCAAATGCTTCTGATATGTAATTTACAACTTTTGTCATTATGATTTATTTTTTTGCACGGGCGGAGGGATTCGAACCCCCATCAACGGTTTTGGAGACCGCTATTCTACCCTTGAACTACGCCCGTTAGTTAAAAGCCAGCGATTTTTCAGTTATGAAAATCAACTGGCTTTATATAATTTTTAGGATTAACCTACAATCTCAGTTACTTGTCCAGCACCTACAGTTCTACCACCTTCACGGATAGCGAAACGTAAACCAACGCTCATTGCGATTGGGCTTAACAAAGAAACATTGATAGTTAAGTTATCTCCTGGCATTACCATCTCTACACCTTCTGGTAAAGTAATAACTCCTGTTACGTCAGTTGTACGAACGTAAAACTGTGGACGGTAGTTATTATGGAATGGCGTATGACGACCACCTTCTTCTTTTTTCAAGATATAAACCTCAGCTTTGAAAGTAGCGTGTGGTTTAACTGAACCTGGCTTAATGATAACCATTCCTCTTTTGATAGATTCTTTATCAACACCACGCAACAATAAACCTACGTTATCTCCTGCTTCACCTCTATCTAGGATTTTACGGAACATCTCAACTCCTGTAATAGTAGAAGTTAATTTTTCAGCTCCCATACCAATGATTTCAACAGCATCCCCTGTATTAGCAATACCTGTTTCGATACGACCTGTAGCAACAGTTCCACGACCAGTAATTGTAAATACATCTTCAACCGGCATCAAGAATGGTTTTTCAGTATCACGAATTGGCTCTTCGATCCAGGAATCTACAGCAGCCATCAATTCAATAATTTTTGGTACCCAAACTGGATCATTGTTCAATCCACCCAAAGCAGAACCTTGAACAACTGGACAATTATCACCATCATATTCATAGAAAGACAATAAGTCTCTAATTTCCATTTCAACAAGTTCCAATAATTCCTCATCATCAACCATATCCACTTTATTCATGAATACAACCATTCTAGGAATACCAACCTGACGTCCTAAAAGGATATGCTCACGTGTTTGTGGCATTGGTCCATCAGTTGCAGCTACCACAAGAATAGCACCATCCATTTGAGCAGCTCCTGTAACCATGTTTTTTACGTAATCCGCGTGACCTGGACAGTCAACGTGAGCGTAATGACGATTAGCAGTTTCATACTCAACGTGAGATGTATTAATTGTAATACCTCTTTCTTTTTCTTCAGGAGCATTATCAATTTGATCAAATGATTTTGCTTGACAGTAACCAGCATCAGATAATACTTTTGTGATTGCTGCTGTTAAAGTAGTTTTACCGTGATCTACGTGTCCGATCGTACCAATATTTAAGTGTGGTTTCGAACGGTTAAAGGTTTCTTTTGCCATTTTACTTAATTTTAATCTTGTTATATATTAATTTTTATTTCCTACTTACTTGAGCCAACTACGGGAATTGAACCCGTGACCTCTTCCTTACCAAGGAAGCACTCTACCTCTGAGCTAAGTCGGCAGAACCCCTTATCAAAGAGCTTAAACCACAATGCTCAGACTATTAAATCTACCTATTGCAACCTAAGATTAATCTTAGTGGGGAGAGCAGGATTCGAACCTGCGAAGTTCACACAGCAGATTTACAGTCTGCCCTCGTTGGCCGCTTGAGTATCTCCCCTACTTTTTATATTATCAAACCTTTACAGTCTTGAGCCGGCGGAGGGACTCGAACCCACGACCTGCTGATTACAAATCAGCTGCTCTAGCCAACTGAGCTACGCTGGCGAATCAATAAAAAAAGTCCGCTATTTCTAACGGACTGCAAATGTAGAGATTTTATCTCTCAATCAAAACATTTTTTCGAAAAAATTTATATTAAATATGAGAACTTATCTTTTCTTTTCTTTTTACCAACATTCGTTCTAGAGATTCTGCAGAAAGTCCCACAGCTTCTTCAAAAGTTTTGCACTGTTTTTTTACTAAAAAATCATCTCCGGGAACATTGATTTTCACCTCTGCAATTTTATTCTCTTTATCACTTGTCTTTTCAACTTTCAAAAAAACATCCGCTGACACGACTTTGTCATAATACTTTTCCAACTTGTCCAATCTTTCTTGAACAAAATCTACTAGCTTTTTGTCAACAGTAAAGTTAACTGCATGAACACTTACCTTCATAATCATCTTTTTTAATTGTTAAACACTAAATCATTTCTTTCCCCGCGGATGAGCATCTTTATATATAGTTTTTAGTTCCGCTAAACTGTTGTGCGTATATATTTGAGTAGATGCCAAACTGGAATGTCCCAATAATTCTTTCACCGAATTCAAATCTGCTCCATTATTTAATAAATGTGTAGCAAATGTATGTCGCAAAATGTGAGGGCTTTTTTTTACTTTTTCCGACACAGTACTAAAGTAAGAATTTATTAAACGATACACAAAGGATTCATTTAATTTTAACCCTTTTTTTGTGAGAAAAAAATAATCCTTATCAACTATAGACAACAACGAAGTTCTTTCTTTTACGTATAAAGAAAACTGATCTGAAATTATTGGCAGCACCGGAAGAATACGCTCTTTATTTCGTTTTCCTAAAACCTTAATTGTATTAGATGACAAATCAACATTTTCCATTTTTAGATGAATCAATTCCGCCCTTCGCACTCCTGTGGTATACAATAAATCAATTATGAGCTTATTTCTAACCTCTTCAAATCCGACCGTGCTTTGCATTTGACCCAAAACTGCCGTCATTTCCTTTTCAGAAAAAGGAATCTGTAGTATTTTAGGAATTTTGAGTGCTTTGTGTTTTAAAAGTGGACTAACTTCTATTTGCTTTGTTTTTAATAGAAATTTGTAAAATGCTTTTAAAGATGCAATTTTTCTATTTACCGAAACATTAGACACTGAATCATCAACTAATGAAACTATCCAATTTCTAATTTGGCCGTAATTCACTTGCTCGATATTTTCCTGATCAAAATGAATTTTATTGAATGACTCAAAAGAATTAATATCATTGCAATAAGCTGTTATTGTATGTGGAGAATATTTTTTCTCCAAGCAGAGATAATCCCTAAATGCGTCTTTATTTGTGGACATAAAAAAACCGTTAGCATCAAAGTTATAAAATTTTGATGACTAACGGTATTTTATTTAATGGAATCGACTAACTTTCTAAGTTATCTTTCATATTTTGGATATAAGCCGCTTTTTGAATTTTGATTCTATTTGTTACTGAAGGCTTAATAAAAGCAGTGCGTGCTCTTAGTTGACGAACAGTTCCTGTTTTATCAAATTTTCTTTTGTAACGTTTTAACGCTCTATCGATATTTTCTCCGTCTTTAATTGGTATAATTAACATAATATAGACACCCCCTTTCTTTAGACTGCAAAAGTAGGATAATAAAGTGAACTAACAAGTATTTGCATAATTTTATTTATTTTTACCAACAAAATCTAGTTTATGTGGTTTATCGTAATTTCTATTCTACTTCTTTTTGCAAGTATTTTACCCTATATGCCACTGACACATTGGTTCTATAGGTTTTTTGAGTTTGGAAAAATTCAAATACTTATTTTACAGATTACGACTTTAATCTTTAGCTTTATCTTAATAGATGAATCTGATATTTTGATACGTATTCTTCAGTTATTAACTTTAATAAGCATTACAGGCCATCTTGCAACCCTTTACAAGTACACTTCTTTTCACAAGTCAATACAAAAAGAACCTTGTGATATTTCTTCAGAAATAATTACAGTCCTTTCGGCAAACGTATTTCAAGAAAACAAAGAATATGAACAATTTATAGCTTTGATTAATAAATACAATCCGGATATTTTTTTAACCATGGAATCTGATAAAAATTGGGAAAAGGCACTCTCAGTTTTGGATCACAAATACAAATACAATATCAAAGTAGCCTTAGACAATACGTATGGCATGCATTTATATTCTAAATTAAAAATAACAAATCACAGCGTTCATTATTTTGTAGCAGATGATCTGCCCAGCATTGAGGCAAAAATACGAACCGCAGACAATTTTGAATTTACTTTTTTTGCCGTCCATCCACCACCGCCAAGTCCTACTGAGGAAGAAAATTCCAAAGAGCGTGATGGAGAGCTTTTGAGTATCGCAAAAAAAATAAAACAAAACGCTGATACTTGTGTTGTAGTTGGGGATTTTAACAATGTGGCTTGGGCAAAATCCTCCATCTTATTTAGAAAAACTAGCGAGACAATAGACGGAAGAATTGGAAGAGGATTTATTTCAAGCTTTCATACCAAATACTGGTTTTTACGATTTCCTATTGACTTGATGTTTCATACATCAGATGTATTTATTGATGAATTAAAAAGTTTAGAACATTTCGGATCTGATCATTTTCCGATATATGCAAAATTTTTCATCAACAAGAAAGCTTCTGAACAAGAACATTTAACAGAAAACTTAGAAGAAGGAGAACACGAGATTGTTCAAGAAATAATCACAGAAGGCATAAATGAAAAAAGCGACAATCGTAACTGATTGTCGCTTTTTTTATGGTCTTAAAACGCTTGCGCTTTCAACAAATTTCTGTAAATCACTATTTTTTTAATTTCAGTAATTCCTCTCCGAAGAGAAATAATTTAGAAATTGTTCATTACTCGCAGTTCTTTATCTAAATCAATTATCGGTAAGCTATTATTTTACAGCTGGCTCATAATTTTGATTATCGATAATCATTTTTCCTAAAATCTCTTTAAGAATTTCTGAAGTTCCACCGCCTATTGGTCCTAAACGACTGTCTCTAAACAAACGCGCTAATGGATACTCCTCCATATAACCATAACCCCCTAACATTTGTAAACAGCTGTAAATAGCGTCATCTGCAACTTTTGTGGATTTCAGCTTAGCCATAGTTGCCTCCTTTACAACATACTCACCTTTGTCTAAACGAGCGACTGCGGCATAGTTAAACACTTTACAATGCTCTACCTCTGTTGCATGCTCAACAAGTGTATGTCTAAGTGCTTGAAACTTGCTGATTTTTTTCCCGAACGCTTCTCTATGCGACATGTAATCTATTGTATAATCTATCGCATATTCAGCTCTAGCATGTGCATTTATCGCCATAATTAAACGCTCCAAAGCAAAATGCTGCATGATATAAGGAAATCCTTTCCCCTCTTCACCCATTAAGTTTTCAGCAGGAATTTCTACATTATCAAAGGCTATTTCAGCTGTATCTGATGCTCTCCAACCTAATTTATCTAGCTTTACAGCAGATATACCTTTTAAACCAGTATCCATTAAAAAGATACTAATCCCTTTGTTACCAAGTTCAGGATTAGTTTTTGCCGCAACAATATAATAGTCTGCATAAACACCGTTTGTAATAAATGTTTTAGAACCATTGATAATATATTTGTCTCCTTTTTTCACGGCATTAGTGCGCATTCCCGCAACATCACTACCTCCAAAAGGCTCTGAAATACATAAAGCACCTATTTTCTTTCCAGCGATACTTGGCACTAAGTAGTCTTGTTTTATTCTTTCGTCACCTTCTGCATTCAAATGGGTCATCGCTAAATATCCATGAGCCCACATTGCAGCAGCAAAACCTGATGACTTAATTTTTTGTAATTCTTCTAGAAAAATAACAGTGTAAAATAAATCTAGATCTAGACCGCCATAAGCCTCAGGATATGCAATACCAAAGTATCCCATCTCGCCAAATTTCTCCCAAATAAAACGCTCTATCGTACCTGTTTTTTCCCATTTTTCAATATGCGGAACAACTTCTTTTTGCAAAAAATCTTTTAAACTTTCTCTAAATGCTTGGTGTTCTTCAGTGAAATAAATTGAATTCATATATTATATATTTTTTTAACAAATAGTATTAATTGAAACATAATGATGCAGTCATGTTTCAGATTTATTTTTTAACAATTAAAATAATTAGTGAATAGAAAAGTAATGCATCTATTTTAAAATACATTAGAACATTACAGTCAATAGCCAAAAATTTGACACTTCTAATTAAAGTCCAAATATAAGCCAATTAAATTTGCTTTATCAACAGGAAATCCCTTAATTTTTGTTAAATCCTCAATATTTTTAATATTTCCATTCATACTCCTGTACGTTACTATTTCCTTAGCCAGCGAGTATCTGAAATAATGAAACTGCGAAAGCTCCTTCAATGAAGCGTTATTGATTTCTATTTTTTTAAATCGAGGTAAAGCCAAAACTTTGAAATGGGTATTCAAATTTTCGATTACTTCGGGAGATAATCCCCATACGTCCTTCATTTGCTCCATGGAAACAAATCCTCCCAAAAGTTCTTTTTGTTTTAAAATCCGAATAGAAATAGCATCGCCAATTCCATAAATTTTCACTAAATCCTCTTTCGTAGCCTCATTTATATCAATAAAAACAATTTTTTCTTTTTTGGCGAAAGCCTGATTTTGATACGATGTATATTCTTTAAATTTAGTATTCTGTTTTTTATTATTTACCCAATCCGGAAATTTAAAATAAGGAGCCATGACATTTAATATAGAATCTGACACTTTGGTCACATTTTGAAATTCCTTAGCTGAATTCACATATTTGTTCTCTTTTCTAAAAGCCAGCAAACGATCAATTTCCTGAACGGACATTCCTAATTTATATCCTTTATAATCCGATATAAAATTCGGATTGAAAAGATAAATTTTCGGTTTGCTATTTTTAGCATCCATTTTTAGGGAATCCATTTCAGACTGGAGAGAAAGCCATTTTTGTTTTTCAGGATATTCTTTACTCACAGAGCTAAAATCAACGAAAAAATAAACCAGTTGCAAAACGACGATAATTAGAAACAAAAAGAAAATACCTTTACGTTGTTCCTTAGTGAACTTAAAATAAGTCTGAATCGTTTTGAAACTCATGTTGTGCTGATGGTTTTGAACGTTGAAATAATGAGTCTAAAATTAGAAATAAAATTAAGACAAATAACTTTGCAAATAAAAATATTTCAAGTGAAAATTAATATTTTCAATAAGCCCTGTTCAACAAAAATATACGTAATCAATATAAAAAAAGGCAATTCATAACTTTTTACAACTTAAAATTCAATTATTGTTTTTATTTTTTATAAAAAACAATACATTTGGAGCTTAATAACAAACAAAACCATATAACCCATGTCAATTTGGAAAACTAAACCGCTTTCGGTATTGCTAAATGAAGCATCAGAATCTGAAAAAGGATTAAAAAGAACTTTGTCTTCACGTTCATTAGTAGCACTTGGAGTTGGAGCAATTATTGGAGCAGGATTATTCTCATTAACAGGTATCGCCGCTGCAGAACATGCAGGCCCTGCTGTTACACTTTCATTTGTTTTGGCCGCTGTAGGATGTGCATTTGCAGGACTTTGCTATGCTGAATTCGCATCTATGATACCAGTAGCTGGTAGTGCTTATACTTACTCCTATGCTACAATGGGAGAATTTATGGCTTGGATTATAGGATGGGATTTAGTCCTTGAATATGCATTGGGAGCCGCAACAGTTGGAGTGAGTTGGTCCCGTTATTTACTTAATTATTAAACAAATACGGAATACACCTCCCCCATGATTTAATATGTTCACCCTGGGAAACCTTAAAACTAAGCGATGGAACCATTATAGAAGGCGGTATGATAAACCTTCCTGCTATTTTCATTGTTTCTATGTTATCCCTTTTATTGATAAGAGGAACAAAAGAATCTGCATCTATCAATAACTTCTTAGTTGTAGTAAAAGTAATCGTAGTTATTATGTTCATCGTTTTAGGATGGAGCTTTATTGACACTGCAAATTACACGCCATATATCCCTGAAAACACAGGTGTTTTTGGAGAATTTGGATGGTCAGGAATTGCTGCCGGAGCTGGAACTGTTTTCTTTGCTTTCATTGGTTTTGACGCTGTTTCAACAGCTGCACAAGAAGCAAAAAACCCACAAAAAGGAATGCCAATTGGTATTTTAGGATCATTAGTAATCTGTACAATATTATACGTATTGTTTGCACACGTAATGACTGGACTTGTACCTTACAATGAATTTGCAGGAGATGCTAAACCAGCAGCAACAGCATTTGCCAGAACTGGATATACTTTTTTACAAACTGGTTTAATCGTGGCAATTTTAGCTGGTTATACTTCTGTAATGTTGGTTATGTTAATGGGACAAAGTCGTGTTTTCTATACAATGAGTAAAGATGGTTTATTACCATCATTCTTTAGTGACATTCACTCAAAATTCAGAACTCCATGGAAAACAAATCTTTTCTTCATGGTATTTGTAAGCCTTTTTGCTGGTTTTGTACCGGTAAGTGATTTAGGACACATGGTAAGTATCGGAACATTATTAGCCTTCGTATTAGTATGTATCGGAGTTTTGGTAATGCGTAAAAAAATGCCAGATGCTCCAAGATCTTTCAAAACACCATTCGTTCCTTATGTCCCAATTGCAGGTATTTTAATTTGTTTGGCTTTAATGTATTCATTACCAAATGAAAGCTGGGCAAGACTTGTTATCTGGATGGCATTAGGAGTTGCTATCTATTTTATCTACGGAAAGAAAAATAGCAAATTGAACAATCCGGATAAATAGATTTTTATCATAATTAAAAAAGGGATTATAAAGTATTCAATTTGAACTGCCCCCAAAAAGTTAGACACTATTTGGGGGTATTTTTATGGAAAGAAAAGTCAAATACAATTATGAATTTAAACTTCGCTGTGTAGAAGAAGT
>NZ_QNUX01000002.1 GCF_003312425.1 Flavobacterium psychrolimnae
TAGGTGGTCAATTTGAACTGGAAAGTGGTGGTCAGTTTGCTCCGAAACTGGTGGTCAATTTGCACTGGAATAGGATGGTCAATTTGACTGGTTTTTCCACTAACATTTGCTTAATTGTTGCTTCGTCATGTCCAATGGCACGTAAGCGTTCTTCATATTTTTTCATTCTTTCCCTGTAATCCTGCTCGGCTTCTTTTCCACGCAGTATCAATAGGTGTGTGTTCCAGCCTGACATAGCTTCCCTAATTGTAATATCAAGTTTAAATACGTATAATCTTTCTTCAGACTGTTCTTCGTCAGACAACCCAATCTCTGCATATTGGGTTAAAACGTTCCAATAATTCAGCGACCAATCTTGTTTGTCCCTGCGTTCTGCTTTTACAAATTGGTTGAAAAGGTAATCTGCAAATTCATTTTTCTTCTTGTTTTCCTTTGTCATGATTGTAAATTTTAAAAAGGCGACCACCTCTAAAGGCAGTCGCCTGTAATTATTAATTAAGATTTAAGATTTCCGCTCCTTCTATTGAAAAGGCAGTACACAATTCAAATGCTTTCTGTGATTTGATTTGAGCGGTTCCACCCATTACAATACTTTGTAACTTGGCTTCATCATCTTTGTAATTGCGCACATTCTGATAGTACCCTGTCACAGCATTGTATGCCCCGAACAATGTGCCTTTGGTGGTATCCATTTGTTGAGTGTCGCTTGTCATAGCGTATGCAAAGGCATCTTGCACCACATTTTTGAACACGGTGGAAACTTCATCTTCCGCACCCTTTTTAAGCAAATCCAATGTTTCCTTGTTCGGGCAAAGAGCCAATTGGATTAGTTTTTTTACTTCTTGGTCAGTCACCTTTACTTTAGCCCATTGGTTGAATATTCCTTCTAACTGGTTGCTTAAGGTATCCGCTAATCCCATAACCTTGTGGGCATTTTCCAAATGCTGTTTTGCTCCCGAAGTATGTTTGATGCGTACCACGTTGCTCATCGAACGAAGCGAGGCGTTAAGGGTATTTTGGCAAACAATACGGATAGGGGTGAAGGCTGCTGTTATGCTTCCACTGCCATCGTGTGAAGTGGTCAGGAAAATGTACTTTTCCGTTACATCATCGCCATTTCCTACTCGGATATAGTCGGGTAGTTTGGCAGTGATAAAGATGCGTTCCCCTTGTCCCAATGCTCCTGCGGTTTCGTACAATATTCCTTGTGAACCACCTACAATAGCATCAAAAAAATTGAATGCTTCACGGTTTTGTACGATGTGATAGTCTTTGCCAACCACGCCCAATACGGCATTGTTATCGGCACGGATATTGGCATAATAGGAAGGTACTTCCAATTCGCTACTGCCTATTTCAATACCGTTTGCCATTTCAATAATGCCCGAACCTTTGGTATATAAAGGTGTTTTGATGACTTCATAGTCTAAGCCTGCCTGTTTTATGGCTTCTTCACTTGTTGGGTATTGCTCTACGACTTGCCCTAAGCCGTGCCACGCTTTTTCTTTTACGCTAAAGAATGAATAACGTCCTGTTGTGCTGTTGAAATTGATATTATGTGCCATGATAAAATGATTTTAAAAGTTTGAAAATTGTTTAGATACTTGTTATTAAAATGGGAGGTCGTCCTTTTCCTTGCTATTGTTGGTTCCTGTGGGAGTTTGTACCGTTTCGGATTTTTTGCCACCCCCGTGGAGTTTGATTTGCGAGGTGTTGAAGTTCAGCCCTGCGTGTAGTTGTCCGTCACTTCCTGTCCACGCCCTTGCACTTACTCTGCCTGTCAGTTCTACCACCGTACCTTTTGTGAGTATCTGCGCTACTTTTGGACTAAGCCAATACGCACAGTCGAAGTATGTTGTCTGCTCTATGCGTTCGCCCTGCTTGTTTCTGTAGCTGTCGTTAGTAGCTACCGAAAAGTTTACTACTTGTTTTTCCAGTGACGTTCTGCGTACTTCCGCATCCCTTGTCAGTCTTCCGATGATGTTCATGATTTTCTTTTTTAACTGTTATTCACTATTGTTACACTTGATTTTCTTTCAATCTGCTCTCCTCTGTGCGCCTTATTAGGTTTGCCTATTTTTTTAAAATATTTATTCGGCAATGAGAGGAGGCGCTGTTTTGTTTCATTTGTAATATTTAAGTCATTGTTTTTCATATGTGACATTTTTTTTATTCGTGTAAAGAGCCGGAGTATGCTGGTTTTGTTTCATGAGCATAAAAAGGTAGGGTTCAGGAAAACCAAGGTTTTTGAGAAAAATACAACCCGCATGGGTGGAGATTTTATTCAAAACCTAAAAGGGCCTGACCTTGGTTATCCGTTAAGAGCCCGAAAATACCTTTGCTCCTGAAAAAAAAGAACCAAGCATCGGTGCTCCTCACCAAATGAAATAGGAAGAAAGGAAGTTAAATGAGATAAAACGGAGAAAAAAAAATAGCTATAAAACTAATCGAAGTCTTTATCCTAATTGTTTAGTTGTATTGGATAATTGATGACATGTGAATAACCAGAATTATAAATGATGGGTATTTTTTTTGCAATTTGTTGAAGTATTTTTAAGAGATAGGAAATATATTTCCAGACAGAGCCAAGTACTGCCATTATGACTATTAGAGCCAGTTTTACGGTTAAATTACTTTTTAAAAGAATATGAATTTAAAAAAGTAAGAGGATGGAGAAGGATATGGACTATAGGGATTCAAAGCTGACGCCTGAAAGGGCTTTACATATGCTGAGATCAGAAGGATTAGATGTAACTTTCGAACAGGTACAGGAAATTTTGTATTTGTTGAGGAAAATCGCTAATATCGCTGTGTCTAAACATTTAAGCGAAAGAAGATGAGTAAGATAGCAGATTTATATATAAGGGTCAGCACTGACGAGCAGGCTGAGAAAGGTTTTTCACAACGTAATCAGGAAGAAATGTTGCGAAAATATTGTAACATTAATCATATGGAAATACGCAACGTAATCTATGAAGATCATTCTGCAAAGACTTTTAACAGGCCACAGTGGAAAAAACTTTTGGTTAATCTTAAAAAACATAAAAATAAAGTAGACCTGATTCTTTTCATGAAATGGGATAGGTTCAGTCGTAATGCAGGGGATGCCTATCAAATGATAAACCTGTTAAGAAAACTAGGTGTTGAACCTCAGGCTATAGAGCAGCCTCTTGATTTAAGTGTCCCAGAAAATAAGATGATGCTTGCATTTTATCTGGCAGCACCAGAAGTAGAAAATGACAGAAGGGCACTCAATACATTTCAAGGGCTCAGACGCGGTAAGAAAGAAGGAAGGCATATGGGCATGGCTCCTTATGGTTATGTTAATAAAGCAACTGAAGACGGAAAAAAATATATAGCCCCCGAGCCGAAGGCAGCAACTCAGCTTATATGGGTATTTGAGCAGATTGCAAAAAATGCTTTCAGCACTGAATCCATTTACCAGATGGCAAAGGAAAAAGGGTTGCGCATTGCTAAGAGTAACATGTGGGTTATTTTGCGTAATCCGCTGTATTGTGGGAAAATCGTAGTTCCTAAATATAAAGATGAAGAGGTCCGATGGGTGGATGGACAACATGAAGCAATAATCAGTGAAGGACTATTTTACCGAGTGCAGGATGTTCTTGACGGTAAATCCAGAACGTATAGGCCTAAGGTCAGAACAATAGAAAATTTTCCTCTAAGAGGTTTTTTCCAGTGTCCACAGTGCGGACGAAAGCTCACAGGCAGTAAATGCAAAGGGAGAAACAAATATTACTATTACTATCATTGTGATAAGCTCTGTAAATGGAGAGTCAACTCCGAAATAGCAAACAAGATATTTATTGAACAGTTAAATAAATTCAAACCTTTAGAACCAGTTAAGAAACTATATACTGCTGTGCTACTTGAAGCTTATAGAGAGCATACAGGGATTATAGCTAATAAAAAGAGAAAGTCGCTGGAACAGATTTCGGAATATGAAAAGAAATTATCAGTTGCAAGGAACTTATTGGTAACTGAAAAAATCGAGGTTGAAGATTACAATCTTATGAAAAAAGAATACAATGGCATCATAAGTAATTTAGAAAAACAGATTGGGAATGCAGATGATGATAAGGGTAATATTGAGCAATTAATGAATACAGGATTGGAAAACCTTTTAAAGCTCGGAGAAGCCTGTGAAAACAGTAGTTTAGCTGATACTAGAGAACTAATTGGTTTAATTTATCCCGAAAATTTCACGTTTCGGGAAAACCAATTCCAAACCACCCGACTCAACGAAATTATTAACTGTATCTATTTGGTAAACAATAGATTACGGGCAAAAAAAAACGGAACAAAAGATGATATTTCTCTTTTGTCCCGAGTAGTGACCTTGACTGGATTCAAACCAGTAACCTCTTGAGCCGTAATCAAGTGCGCTATTCAGTTGCGCCACAAGGCCATTTTGCAATCGGATTTATTATCCTGCTTGCGGGTGCAAATATAGGTATAAATGTGTAATTTGCAAGTGTAAAATTGTAAAAAAATAAAAAAATATGGCGTTGAAAAATTATATCCGTGATATTCAGGGTTTTCCTAAAGAAGGAATTTTATTTAAAGACATTACACCGTTATTAATTGACCCAATTGCAAGGAAAAAATGCCTTGAAATACTGGTTTCGTCCTTGAAAGAAAAAAAAATTGACAAGGTAATAGGAGTGGAAAGCCGGGGATTTTTCTTTGGAATGTTGATTGCTCAGGAATTGAATGTTGGTTTTATTCCAGTTCGAAAGCCCAACAAGTTGCCTTATGAAACTATTTCGGCGACTTATGATTTAGAATATGGAACAGATACTTTAGAAATTCATACCGATGCGATTCAAAAAGGGGATAGAATCCTAATTCACGATGATGTTTTGGGAACCGGAGGAACGGCTAAAGCAGTTTGTGAATTAGTCGAAAGATTGGGTGGAGAAATCGTGCAATGCAATTTCCTGATGGAATTAGCTTTCCTAAATGGAAGGGCAAAAATTAAAGGAAATGAAATTTTTGCTGCAATTACGTATTAATCTAGCGCACGCGTCGTTACGTAGTACCTAAAACCAATAATTGCCATTTGCCATTTCTTGGCTTTTGCTAAATCCAAACGCTGCTTTGTGAAACTGGGTAAAAGGACTTTGTTTATTTTGGCTAGAATTTTATACATGATGTTTTATTTTGGACAAAGATATAAAAAAGACGGTCTTGATTGAGACCGTCTAAATTGTGATTTTCTATTTATTTTCTACCGTTAACTTTGGACTGGTATTCTTCCATTTGCTTTTCGTAGATTTTCATTTTCTTTTCAAAATTATCCATTTGCGCATGGAAAGGTTCCATTTTTTTGTCAAATTCAGCCATTTTTTTATCAAATGCTTCCATTTCAGGTGCTAATGTTTCCATTTTTTTATTGAAATCTTCCATTTTTTTATCAAATTCTTTCCAAGCTTTTTTATCACCAGTGATAGGATCTCCTTTTGGAGCTTTAGGAGCTTTTGGAAAGACAGGTGCTTTAGGGGCTTTAAATTTAAAAGTTGGTGCAGTAGGAGGAGTTGGTGGCTCTGGTATCATTTCTTTCCCATCTAGATAGCTCTTAGTAATAATACGGATTGAATTCTTAGTTGAAGTGCCATCTTTTTGCACATTTACTGAGCTTATTTGATTTGGATTCATGCTTTCGGCCTCTAGCTGGCTTACTTTTTTACCGTCAATAAAATATTCTGCATCACCAGGTATGCCATTTTTCTCTGTCGTTACCTTTGTAACGGTATAAGTATCTTTTGTTTTTTGACGTATAGTCACATTGTTAGGATCGACATTATCAAATCCCAAATCCGTTTTTTCTATTTCAGAATTAAAAATACTTGTACTTCCTGTAATTTTTCCTTTTGTTACAATTCTAATTATAGATTTGTTATTCTCCTTAATGACATTCATTGTGGTTATGTCGTCCGGATTGGTTCTGTCTAATTCCTCTTTGCTCACTTTTTTTCCATCAATAAAAAATTCCGTATTTGGATCAATACCTTCATTTTTCGAGTTATTTATTACAAGTGCTTTAATTTTTTTAATGCTGTCTTTGTCTTGTTGGATTTCTAAAGTAGTGGTAACAGGATTTTTTGATTCCACTTTAATGGTTTCTTCTTTTACTTTTTCCTGAGCAATTACTTCAATTTGAAATAAAGATACAAATGCTACTAAAGCCGGCAGAACAAGCGTGTACTTCCAGGAATTCGATTTTTTTGATTGATTTTTGTTTAACATAACAATTCGTTTTTTGATTAATGATTGATAAAAATGATTAGTAATGGCAACACAATTTTGGTGTGTTGTTATTTTTAAAAGCGTTAATTGATACGCTTTTTTGTCGGATATTTTTTTCGTGGCTTCGTTATCGGCAATGAATTCCAGGTTTTGTAAAATCGCCTTTTTGTACAACCAAATTAACGGATTGAACCAAAAAAGGATACAAAACAGTCTTGAAATCAATACATCAACAGTGTGATTTTGTTCGCTGTGCACTTTTTCGTGTTCCAAAATATTTTCCAATTCGGAACTGCTGTATAAGGACGAATTGTAAACGATAGTATTAAAAAAAGAGAACGGAGCGAGGTTGTCTTGTAAGTCAATAAATTTAAAATCGGCTTGACGTTTTATTATTTTTCCTTTAAATACTTTTTGTAAGCTGTAAAAATCAAAAGCAAATTTAGTTAATAGAAATAATGCACCAACGCAGTAGAGTGTTGCTAATCCAAGATAAATATATTCTTCTGTATGGTCTTCATTTACAGTTGTAGTTATAGGTAATGATGACCAATCATAATTTACAGGAGTAGGTTCGACCCAGATTATTTTCGTAAAAACGACTAACGGCAAAAGAACGGAAGTAAATAAACCCAGTAACAGAAACCAACGATTGCTGGTAAAAAAGGTTTCTTTTCGCAACATAAAATGATAAGCCAAATAAAACAGCGCAATTAATCCACTGGATTTTATAAGATAAATATAGAATGCTTCCATAAATATTGTTGTTACTATAAAGTTTATATTTCCTCTTTTTGATTTTCAATCATGGCTAAAATTTCCCGTAATTCAGCAGCGGAAATTTTTTCTTCTTTGGCAAAATGCGATACCATATTTTTATAAGAACTGTCAAAATAATTATCGATTGCAGTACTCATAAAGCGCTTTCTATAATCTTCTAAACTTACTATAGGATAATATTGGTGCGTGTTCCCAAAGGCATTGTGAGAAACAAAACCTTTTTCTTCGAGGTTACGCACAATGGTTGAAAGTGTGTTGTAATGCGGTTGATCTTCTGTTATTTCTGCAAGGACTTCTTTTACGAATGCTTTTTTAAGCTTCCATAAAATGTGCATGATTTCTTCTTCTTTATTAGTCAGTTTTTGCATGATATTTTTATTTGAATCAAACTTACAACTAATTTTATAGTTACGCAACTATAAACATAGTTTAATAACTATTTTTATAGTTTTTTTAACTTATAATGGTAGCTTATGTAAACTGGAAAATCTTTTCATCAGAGAAGTAATTATGAAAATGAGGTTGCGTGAGGGATAAAAGCTAGCTACCGAAGTAGCGCGTATAGCCCGACGCTATAAAAAAAAGGGGCCAGTAACGATATTGTTGCTAAGCCCATTTTTTTATAGGGTCACGCCCAAAGAATGATAATGGAATTAGTTTTGTTCTTTTTGAACGAGTTTTTGCAGCCAGATGCACCCTGCGACTGATAAAATCCCTAAAGTTCCCATGACAAACCAGTTTGCCTGATAGCCAAATGCAGAAATGATTTCCAGCCCCGTTTTAGAACTTGCAATGTGTGCCAAGCTAAAACTCATAGTAAACAAAGCCATGTAGCGACCCTCGTGTCCTTTTGGCGCTCGGCTTAACGCAAAAGAATTAGAGAACGGGAAGATGAACATTTCTCCAAAAGTGATAAAAAGGATGCTCACGATTAGTATTCCTGCCCACATATTAATCATTAAAACATAGAAACTTAGAGACATCAGTAACGAACCCCAAAGAATAATTTTGAGTTTATCGATGTTTTTTCTTTGGCTAATACTCACAATTGGCATTTCCAAGAAGAAAATCAGCAACCCATTTAAGGATAATAAAAGTCCACTTTGAAATTCGGTTAAACCAAATTTTTCATTGTGATATAAAGGCAAAGTGGTGAAAAGTTGAAAGAAAAGCATGGCCGTAATAAAACAGATAAAGAGGAAAATCCAGAATATCTTGTCTTTGAAAACGGAAGCAGGTATTTCGGTTTCACTATTTGCGGAGTCTAAATCGGCTGGTTTTTTGCGCTCTTTCACTAATAAGGTAAAAATTAATATAGAAATAATACACG
The DNA here is from genome assembly GCF_003312425.1 of Flavobacterium psychrolimnae. GTDB lineage: Bacteria > Bacteroidota > Bacteroidia > Flavobacteriales > Flavobacteriaceae > Flavobacterium > Flavobacterium psychrolimnae. Next base: position 8,378 of record NZ_QNUX01000002.1, read on the forward strand.
AGCTTCCATCAACCCAAAATAATCCGCTGTATCCTAAATTCATGATTATCAAACCACCTAAAGCCGGTCCTGCAGTAAATCCTAAATTTACCGCTAATCGAACTAAAGTCAATGCTCTGGTACGATTTTCAGGTTTGGCGTAGGTCGCTAAGGAAACGAACATGGCGGGACGAAACATATCAGCAACGGTCATAATGACGAACATACCAATGCATAATCCCCAAAACGTACGAATGTATTGTACTAAAAACAGCAGTATTCCGCTGGTGAACAAACTGAAAACCATGATTCTATAAAAACCTATTTTATCTGATAATTTGCCACCAAGCCACGAACCAAGCATGGAACCAAAACCAAAAGCGACCATTATCCACCCGACCTGTGCATAGGAGAAACTCAAATCTTCTTTTAGATATTTGGACAAAAACGGCAAAACCATCGTACCAGCTCGATTGATAAAAGTGATGAGTGTAAGTATCCAAATTTCTCTGGTGAAGCCTTTGAAATTATTTATGTAACGTTGAAAAGCTGTTTGAAACATATAATGAGTTATTATTTTGCAAAGGTAGAAAACTTTGTTCCGATGCGTCTTTGTGTCCTAGTAACTTTTAAACTATTTTTGCATAAAAATAAGAACATGAGAACGCTATTCACTTTGTTTATTTTATTACACTTGAATTTAGGCTTTGGCCAAGAAAAATTTGATGTTTCGGCTGTAACCAAATTCCAAACTGAATTGAACGAAGAATATGCGGATGCCAAGAAAAGTCCTTTGACTGCAGAAGATTTAGCAGAGTTCAAAACACTTGACTTTTATCCTATTGACGAAAAGTTTTTTGTGGTCGCAAAGTTTATCAGAACTCAAAAAGAGAAGCCATTTGAAATGGAAACATCAACGGACAGAAAACCATTGTATGTCAAATATGGCGAACTTTCTTTTACAATTGATGGTCGGGATTTTAAACTGAACGTTTATAAAAACATTGAACTTTCCAAAAAGAAGGAGTATAAAGACTATTTATTTCTGCCGTTTTCCGATTTGACTTCTGGCAAGGATAGTTACATCGGCGGGAAATATATCGATTTACGAATCCCAAAAGGAGATACGATTGTGATTGATTTCAATACATCATACAATCCATATTGCGCATATAACCACAAGTATTCTTGTCCAAAAGTTCCATTGGAAAATGATTTGGATATCGAAATAAAAGCGGGAGTTAAAAAATTTCACGATTAATGGAATTCTTTAATTTGCATACGCATAAATGGACCAATCAACCGAATGTGTTGGAATTAGTGAATCAATATCCACAGGAATTTGATGTAACAATTCCGAATTATTCCATCGGGATTCATCCTTGGTTTATCGTTGAAGAACGAATAGAAGCTGACTTGGCGATAATGGAAAGTAAGTTACAAGAGGCAAATTGTCTCGCTGTTGGCGAATGCGGATTGGACAAACGCATTGAAATCTCGATGGAATTGCAGCAAATGGTTTTCGAAAAGCAATTACTTTTGGCACAAAAATATAAAAAACCGGTTGTGATACATTGTGTTGCGGCTTTTCAGGAATTGATAGCAATCAAGAAAAAAATGAACATATCAGTTCCAATGTTGATTCATGGATTTTCGAAAAATATACAAGTCGCTAAACAATTAGTAGACAATGGATTTTATATTTCGTTTGGGAAATATTTATTGCTTAATCCAGAATTAGAAGCTGTTTTTAAAAGCGTTCCTGATAATCGATTTTTTCTGGAAACGGATACGGTTGATGAAGGAATTGAGGCAGTTTATGAATTGGCAGCGAAATATAAAGGAATTTCTGTTAAAGAAATACAGGAAATAGTGAATGCAAATTTTAATGAAATTTTTGATTTCAAAATTTTTCAAAAACATTAAACTTTAAACAAAAAAACAATGGCAGAGTGGACAGAAAGAGCCGAACTTTTATTTAAAAAAGAAGGTTTAGATAATTTAAAAAATGCAAATGTATTAGTTGTAGGATTGGGTGGTGTTGGTTCTTTTGCAGCTGAATTTTTGGCAAGAGCAGGAGTGGGAACCATGACTATTGTAGATGGTGACGTAGTTGATATTACCAATATAAACCGACAATTACCGGCTTTACATTCGACCGTGGGACAAGCTAAAGTTACTGTTGTTGGAGATAGATTAATGGATATCAATCCAGAATTAAAATTGACACGTGTACAGGAATTTCTTTCGCCGGAACGTGCTTTCGAAATTGTTTCAGAGGAATTTGATTATGTTTTGGATTGCATAGACAGTGTGACTCCAAAGTTGAATTTGATCATTGGTGCCAAACGAAAAAGAGTCAAAATTATAAGCAGTATGGGTGCTGGCGGGAAAATGGAAGCTTCTAAAGTGAAAGTGACTGATATCACGAATACCGTGAATTGTTATTTTGCTAAAACCATCAGAAGACGATTGAAAGAGGTGAAAATTGATAAACTGAAAGTGGTTTTTTCTTCTGAAATTCAGGATGAATCGAGTTTGAAAATGACCGATGGATCCAATTTCAAAAAATCCTTTTACGGAACAAACAGTTACATGCCGGGATTATTTGGTTTGTATGCTGCAGAAACCGTGATTCGCTATTTACTAAAAAAATAATGTTCAGTTTGTCATTGCGAGGAACGAAGCAATCACATATCATGCTCAGTAAAGTGTTTAGGATCTAAGAAATCTAATAATCTAAAAAAATGATACAAACCGTAATTTTTGACATGGATGGTGTAATTGTCGATACTGAACCCGTACACCGTTATGCTTATTTCAAACAATTTGATGAGTTGAATATTCCTGTTACAGAGGAAATGTATACTTCATTTACTGGTTTTTCTACTCGGAATACGTTTCAGAAATTGAAAGAAGTTTTTGTGATAGAACAGGAAGTAGAGGATTTAATTCAAAGAAAACGGACTATTTTTAATGATGCTTTTGATAGTAAAGCTGATTTGGAATTACTGGAAGGTGTCGAAAATCTTATTAAAGAATTATATCAAAATGGCATGCAATTGATTCTGGCTTCTTCGGCATCCAAAGTTACTATTGAACGTGTGTTTTCCAGGTTTAAATTGCATGAGTATTTTACGCATGTGGTTAGCGGTGAAGATTTTCCTAAATCAAAACCACATCCTGCAATTTTTGAACATGCAGCAAGTTTATCAATTGCACCAAAAGAAAGCTGTATCGTTATTGAAGACAGCACAAACGGAATTAAAGCGGCGAAAGCTGCCGGAATTTTGTGCGTAGGTTACAATAGTATTCACTCTGAAGCACAAGATTTATCGGAAGCTGATTTTGTGATTAATCATTTTAACGAATTGGGTTTTGATGCTATTACCAATATTGATTCTAAATTAAGGAATAATTAACATTTGAAAGCCGTTGAATTTGTAAATTTGAAGACATAAAAAATTTAAGACATGAAAAAAATAATCATTTTATTTGCCATTATTATAGCAAATTTCACCATTGAGGCACAAGTAAAAACACCTCAATCCAGTCCAAAATCTATCATCAAACAAGAAGTAGGTTTGACAGATGTAGAAATCAATTATTCAAGACCAAGTGCCAGAGGAAGAGCTGTTTTTGGTAATTTAATTCCTTTTGGAAAAGTTTGGAGAACCGGAGCTAATGAAAATACGACTGTATATTTTAGCGACGATGTTATTATTGATGGTAAAACCTTGAAAAAAGGAAAATATTCGTTGTATACTATTCCAAAAATAGAAAGTTGGGAAATAATTTTCTACAAAACTACTGATAACTGGGGTAATCCAGAAGAGTGGAAAGAAGAAAATGTAGCACTTAAAGCCACTGTTAAACCAGAAACTTTAAATAAAAGTGTGGAAACATTTACAATTGGAATTAGTGGTCTAGATAATAATTTTGCCTTTTTAGAAATTTACTGGGAGAACTCGTATGCAGCTTTAAAATTTGAAGTTCCTACACAACAAAAAGCAACAGCTAATATCGAGAAAGCATTAGCAGGACCTACTGGAGCAGATTATTTTGCTGCAGCTCAATTTTTATTCCAATCAAATGGTGACAATGCAAAAGCTTTAGTTTACATAAATAAAGCTTTGGATATGACAAAAGACAAACCGTTTTGGTATAACAGATTGAAATCATTGATTCAAGCTAAACTTGGTGATAAAAAAGGAGCTATTGAAACTGCTAAAGCATCACTTGCAGCAGCTGAAATCGCTAAAAATCAAGATTATGTAAAAATGAATAAAGATAGTATTGCAGAGTGGAGTAAGAACTAATTAACCTCACTGTTTTCCAATTAATCCCGTCTTGATTATCGAGACGGGATTTTTTTTTTGAAATTTTGAATTGTATAATTTGTAAATGTTTGAGAATAATGGGTTTCATAATGTAAACCTGTAAGAACCAAAAAACCGCAGATTCGGAAATTATTATAATTTCCGAATCTGCGGTTTATAAAATTAGAAACTAATATAATAATTAGTTTTACTGTTTTTATTAGGCTATAATCGCTCTCTGTTTCCTGAAAATTGTCCATTGTAACAGTAACGAAATAACAATCGTTAACATTGCGCCAATGAAATTAAGCCATAAATAACCCAGTTTTTCTTCTCCGCTTGGGAAAATATAAATAGCATAATAGTAGATGATGAAAATAGTAATTTGACTAATAACAGCGCCGTAAAATATAGCTTTGGATTGGACTTTGTGTAGATAAAAACCAACCAGGAAAATCCCTAATACCGTTCCGTAAAATATAGATCCAATGATATTTACCAACTGAATTAAATTTTCAAACAACGTTCCAATACAAGCAAAAAGGATTGCAATTACTCCCCACAACAATGTAAAGAATTTTGTGGCATACAGATAATGGCGTTCTGATTTTTCTCCTTTTACATTTCGTTTGTAAATATCGATTGCTGTTGTAGATGCCAATGCATTCAATCCGGAAGCAGTTGATGACATGGCCGCAGAAATGATAACGGCCAACAATAAGCCGATAAGTCCTTTTGGCAAATAATTCAGGATAAAGTGAAAAAATACATAATCTTTGTCATTAGTTTCACTGTTGCTGTCGGCTTTTAGGATTATTTCTTTAGCGCGATCTCTTAAATCTTTTTCTTTATTGGACAAAGCCACCAGTTCTTTTCGAAGAATTGGATTGTCATAATCCTGATTGAGCTGATCGATGTACAACAAGTTAATTACCTTTTTATCTTCGGATAAACCGTCTAATTTTTGCTCCAAAGCATTGTATTCACCTTTATAAGCCGATTTTTCAATCATGGCTTTGTTGTTTGGATTAAAATTTAATGGAACAGGATTGAATTGAAAAAAAACAAAAACCATAACTCCGGTTAATAAAATAAAGAACTGCATAGGAACTTTTAGCAGCCCATTCATAATCAGTCCCATTTGACTTTCCCTAACTGATCTTCCTGATAAATAACGTCCTACCTGCGATTGGTCAGTTCCAAAATAAGCCAATGCAAGGAAAAAACCTCCTGTGATTCCGCTCCAAAAAGTATATTTTTCTTCCGGGTCAAAAGAGAAATTGACAATATTCATTTTATCATTTGCACCAGCAATATGAAGCGCACTAGTAAATGTCATGTCATTAGGAAGATAATGCAATATCAGAAAAAAGGTGATAAACATTCCCGACATAATCACAAACATTTGTTGTTTTTGAGTTACGTTAACGGCTTTAGTTCCACCTGAAAAAGTATAAATGATGACTAAAACACCAATAATAATATTCATGTATGTAAGATTCCAACCCAATATTGCCGACAAAATAATCGCCGGAGCGTAAATAGTTAATCCAGTTCCTAGACCTCTTTGAAACAAGAAAAGAATGGCTGCAAGGGAACGCGTTTTTAAATCAAATCTTTTTTCGAGATACTCATAAGCCGTATATACTTTGTATTTGTGGTATAAAGGGATAAAGGTTACGCAAATTACAACCATGGCAATTGGCAGTCCAAAGTAGAATTGGACAAAACCCATCCCATCGTGATAAGCTTGTCCTGGAGTAGAAAGAAACGTAATGGCGCTGGCTTGAGTTGCCATCACGGAAAGTCCCACGACATGCCAAGGCGTTTCATTGCTTCCTAAAATAAAGTCTTCTACATTTTTACTTCCTTTGGTTTTCCATGCACCGTAAATTACGATGAACAGTAAAGTAACTATGAGTATAATCCAATCAAATAATTGCATAATTTAAGAGTATAATTTCATGATGAGACAAAAGATCAAGATGTATATAGCATTGGCTACAAGCACCCAGGTATAGTTCTTCTTCCAGGTTTTTATTTTTTTTGTTTCCATTGCAGACTGTTTTAGTTTTTGATTTTTTGGGGAGGAATAGTTTCGGATGATTTCAGCGAAATGATATTTGAAATTAATTTATACGCCCCGGTTACGCCTTCAGGTAATTCTCTAAAAAAGCTTAATCCCGTATAAATATAGTGCCCTTTTCCGTAAGGAGCAATCAGTAAAGCACCATTTTTAGGTGTTTCTCCTTTGTCATTAGAAGATAAAATAGGAGTAAATGCTTTGTCATATACGCTTGGATAATACAATCCCTGCTCTTGTTTCCAACCTTGAAAGTCTTTAGAAGTGATTTTGTTTGGAAAATTCAAAACGGGATGGTTTGGTGCTAAAAATCGAACTTCGGCATCTTCTTCAGTAACACGGTCGCGGGACAGTTTCAATGGATAAGGCGCGATATTTTCGGTTACCAAATCGCCTGCAGTATTGTATTGAACGAGCATTGTTTTTCCGCCTTTTACAAAATCAAAAAGTATATTTTGCTTATTTGCTAATGCTGTAACGGTATTGTAAGCACGAACACCTGTCATCACTACATCAAAATTTTCTAATTTCTCTGGTGTTATTTCTTCGGGTTTCAGCAGGGTAACCGAGTATCCTAATTGAATCAGACTGCCAGGAACTTCATCTCCGGCACCCATAATGTAGGCAATTTTTTCACTGTTAGTTTTTAAATCCGTTTTGATGCATTTAGCCTCTGCCGATTGTAAAACTTGCTGTTTCGTGATGTGGTCATAATTAATGATGATTTGTTCTTTGTCAAATCGCTTGTTATCAATTATCGCAACACTTTTTGCAACTGCTTCATCTGATTTGCTAGGCGCAGTTACTTCAAAATAAACAATTTGTTCCGTTCCCTTTTTTGGGATGTTAAAAGGAATAGATTTTGGTGAAACATTCCAATTTTGAGGCAGTTCAAGTTGAAGATGTCCTTTAACGGCATCTTTACCTGCTTTGATTTTTACGCCTACATATTTAATTTTGCTATCTTTAAAAAGCAATACTTTGTCTACAATTGAAGTGGTAACTTCAGGAACAATATCCAGATAATTATAGACTTCGCCTTTTACATCATCATTATATTTATAAACTACGGTACGCTCAAATGGGATTTCTATTCCGTTGATTTGAACGTTAAATACCACTTTAGCTTCCCGAATTATATCTGGAATTCCGATACTTTCTTGGTCATTTACAGCATACATTCCCACGGTTCCGTTTTCTCTTAACCAATACGGTTGTGTATAGTTAATTGATTCTGGTAATTTTAAATCTAAGTTGATGCTATTTCGAATATTATTTTTTAAATCCCGATTTTGAGCTGTCGTAATTTGATTTGGTAAAGTGCTCACACTTATTAATTGAAAAGGCAATGTACTTCTATTAATGGCTTCGAGTTTCAATTTAATTGTGCTTCCGGGAGTCGCTTCCTGATTTTGGGCAACGGCTTCAAGATACAAACCAGAACAAGCCGCTATAATTTCTTTTATGGCTGCTGATTTCAATGGCGCCCAATGATTTTCGTCTAAAAAATTTATCATAATGTAGGCTTTCGCCAAATTAGGAATGCTTGCCGAAGGATTATTATGGTTGAATTCAGCGGCAATAGTTGTCAATAATTCTCCTATTGCTTTTCCTCCTTTTACTCGGTTCCAAGAAGTATCAATTCCTTCAAAAAGTGATTTTTTATCTTTTAAAGCATCTCCATTTATGAATTCTAAATATTCTTTTTCTTCACCGCGCTCACCAGTACTTCCAAATCCTTGTGATTGATGACGGCTGCGGCTTAGTGCTGCAATTTCTTGATTTGATTTTCCTAATCCTGCATAATAAACACCGGTTTCTAAAGCTATTAAATTCTTTTTGTCAGCAGCATTAAATTTTTCGATAGTACCATAAAACCACCAGGAAGTATTGAAAAACTGTCGTTTGGTTTGCCAAGGTTTTACAAATTTTAATTGTTCTGGAAAAATAGTTGGATTGTTAGCCAGTTCAAAACTTTCGACGCTCAACATTGCCGATGAAGTGTGATGACCGTGCGTAGTTCCTGGAGAGCGATGATCAAATCGGTTGACAATTACATCAGGTTGAAATTTTCTGATGGCCCAAATAACGTCTGCCAATACTTTTTCTTTATCCCAAATTTCTAAGGTTTCTGTTGGATTTTTGGAAAAACCAAAATCATTGGCACGGGAAAAAAACTGTTCTCCGCCATCAATTTTTCGGGCTTCAATAAGTTCTTGGGTTCTTATGACTCCTAATAATTCGCGTAATTGTGTTCCTATTAGGTTTTGGCCACCATCGCCGCGTGTCAAAGACAAATATCCGGTTCTCGCTTTTTGTTCATTGGATAAATATGAAATTAATCGGGTGTTTTCATCATCAGGATGTGCTGCTATATAAAGTACCGAACCCAGAAAATTGAGTTTTTCGATTTGGTTGTAAATTTCAACAGAATTTAATTTTGCAGGTTGTTGAGCGGTTGTTATTTGAAAACAAACTAAAATTGCTATTATGGCTGAGGAGAGTTTTTTATGCATTATTTTAAATTTAATTTGCAATAGCTTCAAATGTAGGAATTAAATATTTTTTTCTGAAATGTTTTTAGTTTTCTTTATGTAATAGCATTTTGATAAAATAAAAAAAGAGAGAAAACTAATTGTAGCTTTCTCTCTTTGATGTTATTTTATTTTTTTAGTCTCTATCGTGACCTCTACCGTGTCCGCGTCCGTGATCACCACCATGACCTTTTTCATGGCCTTTTCCATGGCCTTTTCCTCTGTCATCGTTATAGTTCCTATTGTCTCTGTGATTGTTGTTATCTCTGTGATTATTGTAATATCTTCGGTTATCATTTTGTCTTTGACTTACATATACACGACGATTATTATTATAACCTATATTTCTTTGTTCTCTCCCATGATATCCTTTATAATATTTGACTTTATGGTTTCTAAAATTATTGTAAGGTCTTGATCCACGATAATCATTGAGTACAACTTTGTAACCGCCATACAAATCATAATTTCTGTATTGGTTAGGTAAATTTCTGGAACGAATCCATCGTCCACCACCGAAATATATAAATTGGGTAGCTCTCACATCATAATAAGCTTCAACATCTGGTAAGTAATAATATTGTGCTTCAGCATATCCTACAGGTCCCCAAGATGGCGGGCTACCAATGTTTACATTAACTGAAACTTGTGCATGTATGGTACTTGATGCAAAAAGTATAATTCCTACGGCGATTAATTTTAGTGTTCTCATGTTCTTTAATTTTAATAATTTTATATGACTCTTTAATTGATATATCTTTTTACTGATTTCCAACAACTGTGCCAACGTAAAATAATTAACATTTTTTTAAGATTTAATTAAGACTGTGTTTTTAGTAAAAAAAAAGAACCTCGATTGGAGGTTCTGATTTTTAGGATTTTATAAAGGATTAATGTTTGTCTTTTCCGTGTCCTTTTCCATTTCCGTTATTTCCATTTTTTTGATGTCCATTACCGTTATTTCCTCTTTTATAAGAATCTTTATGAACTACCACTTTTCGTACTCCTATTGTTTTTTGTGGTTTTCCTTTATATCCTTTATAATATTTAACTTTATGACTATTAAAGTTGCTATACGGTCTTGAACCATGATAATCATTTAACACCACTTTGTATCCATTATACAAATCATAGTTTCTATATTGTGTTGGCAAATTTCTGGAACGAACCCATTGTCCTCCGCCCAAATAAATAAACTGACTCTGTCTTACATCATAATAAGCTTGAACATCTGGTAAATAATAATACTCAGCAGCTGAGTAACCTGAAGGACCCCAAGCAGGAGGACTACCAATATTTACATTTACTGAAACTTGCGCTTGCATCGCAGTAGTGGATACTAAAAGTATTATTCCCGCGGCGATTAATTTTAATGTCTTCATATTTTCAAATTTTAATTAATAATCTATTTAAAGGTAACTCACTAAGTCAATATTTTCTTTACAAAAGCCAACAACTATGCCACTAATGAATTATGCATCGCATAAAAAAAGGAAACGGTAGTCCGTTTCCTTTTTTTATTTGTAATTTTTATTGGATTATAACAAAAGAATCAGCAATAAAATAACAATGATAATTGCTCCTACAGATAAATAAATACCATTTCCAGTTGATTTCAATTCTGCTTTTATAGCACGAACTTCTTTACGTAATTCTTTTTTCTCAGTTGAACTTAATTCAGACTTGTCCATTGCTTTTATTTCGTCAAGACGATTCAGCAATACTTTAACTTCAGCAGGAACTTCTTTTGGGGTATTTGAAACCGAAGTTGGAGTTTTTTCAGCAGCTAACATTTGCGTAGGAACAACACTCAATGACAATACCATCATCATTAAATAAAAGGTAACTTTTTTCATTTCTTTAGGTTTTAGTTAAAAATTTCTATTTGATAAATGTAACAAATAATACGCTACAAATTCTTATACTATTAATGTCATTACTTATATAATTTCCACTAATATATGACGTCTAATTTTTGATGTTTTAAAAATTAGTATTCCAAAAATTTAAATTTTTTGTACTATCATTAAAGATTTGTTTTACCTATAAATTACAGTTCTTGGTTTTGCTAATTCAAAATCCTGAAAACCAAAATCAGTGGTCTCAAAGGAATTTGTTTTAAAAATATGCTCACCATATCCCGGTATTGAAGGATAATAGGAAATTGAAATTTGGAACGAACTAAAAACCAAATAATCGTTGTTGATAATGAAACCAACTCCAATTTTTGAATATGCTTTACTTTCTGTAAAGCCGTTCTTAGCATTCCCGAGTAATGCAACTGAATAATTTAGAAAAGGATTTAATCGAAAACCCCATAAATCCCAAGGTGCGTAGGCTTGAGTTTGCAGTGTTAATAGTGCTTTTTTGGTACCATATTGCGCAATCGTAAATCCATTGAGTCCATAATTTTCGTTGATTGAAAGTTGATCTCCAATAGCTTCCATTCGGTTGGAACCAATGACTAGTTGTGGTTTTACAAACTGACGCAATTTCCATCTTCCAATGCTTAGCAGATTGGTAAAATAATTGGCCTGAAAAGAAAATGCTGTTTGTTTTGTTGTTGCTTTTTCAAAAAAAGTTCCAATTTCAAAATTAGCGCTTAGAAACCCCCATTTATAGAAGTTTCCAAAAGCGGCACGACCACCCAAATAGTATCTTCCAGCACTGTTTTTATATTGATAACCGGTTGTTATTCCGTATATTCTTCCAATGGGCACATCCTCAATAATTCCGTTTCTGAATATAAAGCGGTCTCTAATAAATTTACGTGATGAAATACCAATGCCAACCAAAGCGAGTTTTTCATTGGAATAAAAATCATCGGGATCATATTCAAAAACTGGACTTTCCTGGTATTTAAGATGTAAAAATCGGCCTGTAGTAACAAGATTTGTCGTTCTTTCACTTTCGGTATTACCCTTAAAAATTCTAAAAGCACGTCCAAGCCAAAAATCGTGTGTGTTGTATTTAAAATTCTGATAAGCAAAAACTAGATTAGAGTCAGGAACAGTGTCTTTTCTAAATTGCTGATCGACATAAATTCCTCCCGCCCATTTTGTCAAAGGAGAATAAAAAGGACGATCAATAGCTATACTTTTACCATAATATTCATCTAAATCAATCTGATAACTGACCCTAGTGTTTATAAATGTGTTTTTTATGTTTGGAATACTGTACGCAACGGAATAAGCGCTTTTACCATCACTGAATCTATTTCTTATTTTGTTTTCAAATTGATGACCTGATCCTAAAAAATTGCGATCGTTCAGCCCAAAGCTTACTCGTGAACTGGAAAGCGAGCCTTTAGGAACCAAACTCCACGAATCTAAAACTCGGATAGCAATATCAACAGAATCAGAGCTATTCGGAATTAATTTGGGAGCAATATCCACGCGGTTTATAAAGCGTTGTGTACGTATCAAACGTTCTGATTCTTTCACAAGCAGCGAATCAAAAGGTTTGTTTTTTTTGATAAGCAATAAATTTCTTATTGCAAGTCGGTTAGTTTTAATATGGATTTTATTTCCATTTCTTTCCGCCCAATTTTTAGGCTTTTTTAAAGTGTCAGTTTCAGAATAACCAAAAGGATCGAGCGTTAGAATAGTAATGTTCCTTATGATTTTACCTTCAAAACTTCTGTATTCTTTTTGGACTTCTTTTGTTATTTCGTTTTTTATAACTGGCGTTCTAAAAACGATTTTATGCATTAATCTGGTGAACTTATTTTTTTTGGAATAGTTTTTAATATCTGAATAAAAGTTAGAGGAATCTTTTTTGGTCTTTGTTTCTTGTGCAATAGTTATCTGAGAAACACAGACAAAAAGAAGAAATAATAGCAGTTTTATTTTTTTATACATTGTCAAAGAATCAACTGTAAAAATAGTGAAGCAAATCAAGAATATAGCTCTTTGATTACATAAGATTTAAAAGGTTCAGAATTTGAAAGTGATATTTTTTTTGAATACTTAATCTAATTATTGGTTCGGTTTGAATCAGTTTCTGTAGTAGTTTCGGTAAAAACAGGAACAATGACATCAGCTTTGATTATGATTTTTTCAGATGGTGCTTCAGAATCAAAGAGCGGTAATTTAATTTTACGCCACGTATACGTTTTAGGTAAATGATCGCCCATTAAATATCCCCAAGGTTCCAATGATTCAATTCTGTCGAAAATCACTTTTAAAACAGCAAGAATAGGAAGTGCTAAAAACATTCCGGAAACTCCGGCAATTGCACCACCAATAATGATTCCAACAATCGATACAAATGCGTTTATTTCAACTTTTGAACTTACAATTAATGGTACAATTACATTATTATCAATTAGCTGAACCACGATTGTAATTACAATTACACCAACAATTATTGATAAATCAGGGGAACCGGTAAGTGAAGCTACAATACTTAAAACGCCTGCAAATAGAATTCCTATGTACGGAATCAAATTTAAAATTCCAGTAATTATTCCCAATAAAATGGCGTATTTCACACCTATAAGCATAAATCCGAGCGTTGTCATTACAGATATTAAAATCATTTCTATAATCAAACCCACAATATAACTGTTGATGGCTACTCTAACATTCGTAAGAATATTTTTTAGCTGATCATGATTTTCTTTTTTAATTAATTTTGATAAAAACAGTAAAAAATGAGTTCTGTATAAAAGAATTAAAAAAGTATAAATAGGAATCAAAGTTAAATTTACCAGCGTATCCGTAAATGACATTAATGTAGTTCCAATGATTTCTTTTCCTTTTTCCATCGAATCTTCAGTAGCAGTATCAATATATTGCTTTTGCTCTCTCGAACTCAAATGAAAATTATCTCTAACAAATCCTTGAATATTTCTAAGATGAATGTTAATATTTCTTTCAATTTTATCAAAATCATCGGCGAAATCACTAATTTGAAAAGATAGGAATACAAAAAGTCCGATAAAAATTAATACAAACAATATCACCGCTATCATTACAGCCAATACATGCGGAAAACGAAGTTTTGATTTGAAAAACTGAACAATAGGATACAATAAGATGGCAAATAAAAACGACATCATTACAGGAATCAATATGTCTTGACCAATGTAAAAAATAAAGACAATCGAAATTAAACCCAGTAAAGTCAAGCTTAATTTTGCATAAAATGGAAGTTTTAGGATGTCATTCATATCTTTTTGGTTTTGTTTTATAAATCAACTGTTTTTTACCAGTTTTCAACCGACAAATATGTGTTAATATAAAAATTAAAGTATTACATATTTTTTAGCAATTTTTGCATAATTATCACTTCTTAATCAAGTGATTTAGTAATAAAAAAAAAATTACTATTTATAAAGTTATGAATTAATCTACGAATTCTCTATTTTCAAAATGATTTTTTAAAATCGAGATTCCTTTTTGCAAAAGCAAATTGTTGGGATAAATAATCTTTTCGCCTTCAATCGTTTTTAAGAAAACATGAAAGGCACCAATATCTTCAATTTCTGCTTCAATTGGAAAATCTTTATCATGGATTTTGATAATATCGCCTATTTTAAAAGGAAAAGAAAAAAACAAAATAACACCGGAAGTGATGTTGCTCAGGATGGACCATTGCGCAAACATAGCAACTCCTACAACGGTTGTAATTGATGAAAGTGCAATGAAAATATCCTTGGTCTGAACTCCCCAAATGACTATTAAAGCAATTATTACCAAGATATTTATCAGTAAATGAATGTATTTGATAACCAAATTGGTTCTGTGCTCCATCTTTTGGTTTAATTTTGCATAACGGCGTACCAATTTTGTTGAAATTATTCGCAATAAAATCAGCAGAATGCCTAATACCCCGGTTGCAATTAATTCTCGGGTAAACTCCTTTATAAATGACATTTCCATAAACGACTAGGATAAATTATTTAAATATTCGTACACTTTATCCGTGGGCATTCCCATAACATTCGCATAAGAACCTTCAATTTTTGAAACACCAATAAAGCCAATCCATTCCTGAATTCCGTACGAACCTGCTTTGTCATACGGCTTGTAGTTTTCTAAATAATAATAAATGGCTTCATCGCTTAATTCAGTGAAAGTAACTTTTGTTATTTCGTATAAAATCTCAACTTTTTTATTGGTTTTAAAACAAACAGAAGTAATGACTTCATGAGTAGCATTTGATAAAGATCTCAAGATTTCAAAAGCATCTTGTTCATCTTTTGGTTTCCCCAAAGCTATATTGTTGTGCCAAACGATGGTGTCGCTGGTTATCAGAATTTCATTTGGGTTTAATTCTCCTTCAAAAGCGCTGGCTTTAAGTTCAGCCAAATAATTAGTGATTTCATGCGCTTTCAATTCTGGCGGATAAATTTCTTCGATTTCTTTCAACCGAATTTCAAAATCCAAGTCTAAATCTTTAAAAAATTGCTGGCGTCTCGGTGAACCCGAAGCCAGAATTAAAGTGTATTTTTCTAATTTATTTCTAAGCATTATATTTTATATTTAAACTGATAACAACAACGGAAAGGATTCCAAAGAGCAAAATGCATTTTAAAAGTATACTCAAAAAATGAAATTCTTTTTTGGTTTTAGCAGTCCACACTTTTACAGTGAAAAAAATTAGCGGACCAACAACAAAAAGCAACAGATATAGTGTAACGAAAAGTAATTCGAACAAGTATTTATTGATGTAAAATAAAATAAAAAAAAGTGGAATAAAACTTAATCCAAAAACTATTTTTCCAGTTCTGGATTTTCCTATTGCAATAGGTAAGGTGTTCATTCCTTGATTGTAATCACCATCGGTATCCTCAATGTCTTTAACGATTTCCCGAAGCAGATTAATCATAAAAGCAAAAATAGCGTAATCAAGTAAAATAGAAAAAAACAATCCCATTTGTTGTTGATTGTCTAATCCTGTGGCAGGATATAAATCAAAAATCCCAATTATAATTACACTAAACGAAAGCAACAATGCTACAATAATATTGCCAATGAGCATCATTTGTTTCAGGCTTGTGGCATATAAATAAAGTGTAGCTGCAACCAAAATAAAAATGGAAGCAAAACCTGGTTTTACAATAACATTTGATATATAGAAACCAATTGCGACGCCTGTTACAGTAAGTCCAATATATAAATTATAGGCTTGTATTTCCGAAATGTCTTTGCCTACAATAACAGTTTTGGGTTTGTTTATAACATCCGTATGTTGGTCAAAAATATTATTAATCACATAGCCACCAGCAGCAATCAAAACGGTTGACAAAATCAATAATCCATATTGCCAATCAGCTAAAGCCAAAGGAATATTTTGAATTTTAAAAAATCCGTACCTAAAAATAAGCTGCATAAAAGCAAGCATAAGTAGGTTTTGGTATCGGATGAGTTTTAGAAATGGAACCACAAATGTCATTTAAAATTTATATTTTAATATTTAAAATAGCACTAATCGTGTTTCCCGTCAAAATGCGCCATCCATTTTCCTTGCGCTTTCATAACTTGTTCAATCACGTCTCTTGCGGCACCTTTTCCTCCATTTTTATGAGAAATATATCTTGAAATCCCTTTTATTTCAGGACTTGCGTCTTGAGGACAAGTTGGTAATCCCACTAATTTCATCACATGATAATCTGGAATATCATCGCCCATATACAATACGTGTTCTGGTTTTATTTGATGCACATCTGTATATTCATCAAAGGTTTCCACTTTATCAGGTGTGCCCAAATAAATATCAGTAATGCCAAGATTTCGCAGTCTAACTCTCACGCCTTCATTGCTTCCACCTGAAATAATACATACATTATAACCGCTTTCAACGGCTGCTTTCATTGCATAACCATCTCTGATGTTCATAGTTCGCAAAATTTCTCCTTCATTGGTTACAAAAACAGAACTGTCCGTAAGTACGCCATCGACATCAAAAATAAAAGTTGTGATATCGTTCATTATTTCTTTATAACTTTTTGCCATTCTCTTGTATTGATTGTGTTAGTGTTTTATAAATTTTAAGGTAATTTTCGTTGGCCAAAAAAGCTTCATGCGCTTCGATAGTTGCCGTATCATTGCGTTTTGCAGGACCAGTTTGCGCCTCTTCCGGAGAAAGTACCATTATTTTATTGGCGGTTTCAGCTATTAAAGGTTTCAGAATTTCGAAAGGAACTTGGTTTTCCTGACAAATTTCCTGACCTATTTGGTACAAATGATTCGTAAAATTATTGACAAAAACTGCTGCCACGTGCAAGGCTTTTCGTTGTTCTGAATTGATTGCGAAAACTTTTTCAGAAATTGATTTGGCTACCTTATCCAGTAATTGATAATCAGTAGCATTTTCACTTTCTAAACAAATGGGAATAGTTTTAAAATCAACTGGTTTGTTTTTGGTAAAGGTTTGCAAAGGATAAAAAACTCCTTTTCGATTGTCTTCATTCAAAATATTCAACGGAACACTTCCTGAAGTATGCACTACCAACCGGTTTTTAAACGGAAGTTGTGACGAAATTGCTCCAATTGCATCGTCAGAAACAGCAATAATATACAAGTCCGCTTCCGCCAAAGCATCTAAATCATTTGTGATTTGATCTAAATCGAGTAGGTGAGATACACTTGCTGTTTGTCTGGAATACACCTGAATTAGCTCGATTTCTGTTCCTGAATTTTGAGCATTTTGAAAAGCAGCAATCAGATGTTGCGCAACATTTCCGGAACCAATAATTACTACTTTGACCATGCGACAAAATTAGCAAAAAAATATTAAGAGTTTTATTCGAAAATTACACGAATAAAAAAGGGAAATTAGCCTTGAAAAGAGCCTTTTCTGTCTTTGACTTTCATTCTTAATTTTGGATTTAATTAACAAATGTCAGAATAAAGAAGTCAACATTTTTAAGTACTTTTGTGGCACTTTTACAAAACATAATCCCATAAAAATGGATAAAAAAATTTTCTCTTTTTTGTTTTCTACCCGATTAATGGCT
Source organism: Flavobacterium psychrolimnae (assembly GCF_003312425.1). Taxonomy (GTDB): domain Bacteria; phylum Bacteroidota; class Bacteroidia; order Flavobacteriales; family Flavobacteriaceae; genus Flavobacterium; species Flavobacterium psychrolimnae. Next base: position 26,258 of record NZ_QNUX01000002.1, read on the forward strand.
TTTTTATTTATTTCCTATGCCGTTGCAATGGCCACCGGAACTTTTATCGAAAGTAAATACAACACCGATACCGCCAAAATTTTAATTTACAATGCCTGGTGGTTTGAAGCCATTCACGTATTTTTCTTGATCAATTTCATTGGAAATATTAAGCGTTACCAACTCTTAAAAAAAGAAAAATGGGCTACTTTATTACTCCATTTGTCTTTTATATTCATTATTGCGGGTGCTTTTGTAACGCGTTACATCAGTTATGAAGGAATGATGCCCATCAGAGAAGGCGCTTCAGAAAATCAAATATTTTCAGATAAAACCTTTCTGACAGTTTTTGTTGATGGTGAATATAAAGGCGAAATGAAACGACGCGTTTTTGAAAAACAAGTGTTGCTCTCTCCGGCTGTAAATAATAATTTCCGTATTTCTGAAAAGTTTGCCGACACACCATTTGAAGTAAAATATGAAAATTTCATAATGGGAGCCAAAGAATATATTAAGCCTGATCCAAAGGGAACAATATTTTTAAAAATTGTAGAAGCTGGTGATGGCGGTCGTCACGAGCATTTCTTGAAAGAGGGCGAAGTACAAAATATTCATAATGTTTTATTTTCGTTAAATAAATTTACGGATGGAGCCATAAATATCAATACGACTGGAAGTGCCTACACAATTCAAACGCCTTTTGAAGGAAACTTTATGCGAATGGCGGATAAATTACAGGGCAAAGTGACTAAAGATAATGCGCAACCCTTGATGATGCGTTCGTTATATAGCATCGGTGAAATGCGATTTGTATTTCCAGATCCTGCAGTAAAAGGAATTGTTGATTATGAATCGGATAATGATTTCAAAGCTAAAAATCATGAGGATGCGGTAACGGTTAAAGTTATTGCTGACGGTCAAGAAAAAACTGTTACTGTTTTAGGTTCCAAAGGTAAAATAGGAGAGGCCAAAACTGTAAAAATTGGGAATATTGATTACTCTTTTTTCTACGGAAGTAAAGCGTATGTGTTGCCTTTTAAGATAAAATTGAATGATTTTATTGCTCAGAAATATCCAGGAACGGAGAAAAGTTATTCTTCGTTTGAAAGTAAAGTAACCGTTGAAGATAAAGAACCATTTGATGCCAGAATTTATATGAATAATGTATTGGACCACAAAGGATATCGCTTTTTTCAGTCTAGTTTTGATCCTGATGAAAAAGGAACTGTTTTGTCTGTAAACCATGATTTTTGGGGAACTACGCTGACTTACATTGGTTATTTTATGTTGTACTTTGCAATGATGGCAATTATGTTTACAAAATATTCTCGTTTTGCAGATATCAAACGTAAGCTGGAAGTCGTTAAAACTAAGAAAGCTAAATTGTTGACTATTTTAATTTTTATGTTCAGTTTCAGCAGTTTTGCACAAGAACAGGAACACAATCACGCGGATCACGAAGGACATGCGCACACAGAAGCTGAAGCAGCGCCGGCAACGCACGCAAATCATTCTAAAAAAGTATTCAGTCAGGATGAACTGAATGATTTGATTACTAAGTATAAAGTTCCTGCAGAACATGCAGCAAAATTTGGTAGACTTGTAATTCAAGATGGTGGCGGTAGAATGAAACCGATTAATACGTTTTCATCAGAATTGTTGCGTAAAGTAAGCCAAAGTGATTCATACAATGATATGAATTCAGACCAAGTTTTCTTATCAATGACTCAGTATGCCAGTTATTGGATAGAGATTCCAATCATTTATTTAAGAAGAGGTAACGACAGTTTAAGACAAATAATAGGTGTTGATAAGAAAGCTAAATTTGCACCTTTCGTAGCTTTCTTTGATGCTAAAGGCAATTATAAACTTTCTAAATATTTAGAAGAATCATTTAAAGCGGCTAACCCCAATCAATTTGAAAAGGATTTTATCGAAACAGATAAAAGAGTAAACTTGATGGAATCGGCGTTAAGCGGTCGAATATTGAAAATTTTCCCTATTCCAGATGATAAAAATAACAAGTGGGTTTCTTATTTAGAACTCAACGAAGCAGGTTTCAAAGGGATGGAAGCGACGTATACTAAAAATGTATTGCCTTTGTATTTTGGTTCTTTGGCAAACGCTTCAACTTCTAATGATTACAAAACTGCCGATGAACTGCTTGAAAGTATCAATGGTTTCCAAAAGCGTTTTGGTAGTAAAGTGAGACCAAGTGAAGAAAGAATTACATCAGAAGTGTTGTATAATAAATATGATGTTTTTAATAAACTTTTTTATTGGTATGTTTTAGCTGCAATTTTGATGTTGTTTTTTACAATTATGCAAATCTTCAAAGAGCGCAAAGCATTAGCTATAGCAGTAAATACAATGCATATTATTGTAGGATTATTATTTGGATTGCATACTGTGGGCTTAATTGCCCGTTGGTATATTTCTGGTCACGCACCTTGGAGTAATGCGTATGAATCAATTATATATATAGCTTGGGCAACCATGTTTTTTGGTTTGGCTTTCGACAGAAAATCAAAACTTACTGTGGCTTCATCAGCTTTTGTAACCGCAATGATTCTTTGGGCTGCAAATCTAAACTGGATTGATCCGGAGATTGCAAATCTGCAACCAGTTTTAAATTCCTATTGGTTGATGATTCACGTTGCGGTAATTGTGGCTAGTTATGGCCCGTTTGCATTAGGATTTATTTTAGGAGCAGTTTCTTTATTACTGATTTCTTTTACAAATGAAAAGAACAAAGCCAAAATGGATTTGAATATTCAGGAAATCACTTATATCAACGAATTAGCATTAACGATAGGTTTGATAATGTTAACTATTGGAAACTTCCTTGGAGGACAGTGGGCCAATGAAAGTTGGGGACGTTACTGGGGATGGGATCCAAAAGAAACTTGGGCCTTGATCAGTATTATGGTCTATGCTTTTGTAATTCATGCTCGATTTGTTCCTTCTTTACGAGGAAAATGGATTTTCAATTTGATGAGTATGTTTGCTTTTATATCCATTTTGTTTACGTATTATGGAGTGAATTTTCACTTGGTAGGATTGCATTCGTATGCAAGTGGTGAAGCACATTCGTTGAGTTGGATTTGGTATTCTCTTGGAGGAATTACGTTGTTTGGTGCAATTTCCTATCCAAAATATAAGAAGTATTACAAGAAATAAGATTTGTTTAATTTAGATGCTAAAAAGGTTCAACCCAAGTTGAACCTTTTTTTTATTCCTCAAAATCAGCTTTATTCATTTTATAATATTCTAATGGAGATACACCTGCAATTTCTTTAAAGCTTGTAAAGAAAGGGTTGTACGAGGTAAACCCAACCTTTTTTGATAAAGAATCTAACGTGTTATTTTTTAAATAGTTTTGTTCAATTTGATTGATGGCATCATGAATCCGAATTACTTTTTTATATTCAGAAAACGAGATTGTTGAGTGGTATTTAAATAAATAGGAAAGATGACTTTTTGGAATTTTCAGGCTATTCGCTAAGTCTGAAATAGTCAGATTTGAATTTCTAAACAATTCAAATTTCAGTGAGATAGACTCAATTTCCTTAATATAATCAATAATATTTGAATCTATTTTTTCTTTAAGAACTAAATGTTGGTTGTTATTTAATTGAATGTCAGTATTTTTTTTCCAAATATCATTCAAGACTAAAGTATTATTTTTATTCTCATTAATCTTCTGGTGTAGTACATTATAACCGTAAAGAATTTCTGGAGAGCGTAATATTTTGAACAAAATGGTCAACCAAATCAATGCGGATATCCATTGATAACTGTGTCCTCTGATACTTTCATCAAAATATATTTCCTTTGAAATTGATATGAAAAGTCGGGATATCGTGAGTATTAGTCCAATAAATAAAAAAAGTGTCCAGTTATTTATTAACTTATTTTGTTTCTGAATCACTTTTATATCTCCTTTTCTAGTCCAAATAGTAGTTCTTAATAGTCGAAAACATAAAATTACATACGTAATGGCAAAAATAAAAAATATGCCATATATTATGATTTCTATTTGTTTTGAATTATAATCGAAATAATCTCGATTGATAGTAACTAAAAATAGCGCTACGGGAAATATGAAATGTAAAAGCTCCTTTGAATTTAGTTTTCTGTTATTTTCAGATAAATTTTTAAAGTACAGATAACAAATTGGGATTACTATCAGCGAAAAGTTTGAATATTTGAAATAAGTAGTTCTAAAATTGGAGTCGAAAACGAAATTGGTCAATCCGGATAAGAAAAAGCGTAAAGAAATAATAAGTATAAAAAGAATAATGTAAAGGTTCATTATTCTATTGGATTTATAATTTGTAAAAATTAAAAAAGTAGTTATTAATCCAATTAATCCTGTAATTATGAAAAGTAAATTTGAAAGCATTTTTGTTAATTTTTTCTAAATTTAAAATTACAATTTTTTTTTAAAGTTGAATTATTTAGTTGCTATAAATTGAAAAATAACCAAATGTTATTTTAGAATTGTCTTTTTTTTTGGAAATTATAACTCCTTATTAATGTCAATATTTACAATCAGTTGCAATATTTTTTTTCTCTAATTTATAGTTTTAGAGTTACTAAAAACTGAAAAGTTCTTACTAATCAATTGCATTTCCGTTTAAATGCATTTTTTATCGATGAAATACATTATTTTAGATTAATATTGTCTAAAATAAATTTCATGAGGTACTTACTTATATTTTTTACGGTCACCTTTCACGGACAAGTTTTGCACCATCAAATGGTATCATCTCAAGGTACGTCCAAAATTTTGTCAAATGGAACGGTGATATCTCAAACAATCGGACAGCAAAGTCTCACTGGAACTTCAAACAAGTATTATGTTGTGATGCAGGGTTTTCAACAAAGCTTTTGGGGAAACTATATTGCTTCTAATACAGTTGAAACAATCAAAACGACAACATTTCCTAATCCATTTGTTCAAACAGTGAACTTTGAATTTTCAAAAGTTATTACAGAAGAGATAGATATTAATGTATTTGATTTAGGCGGCCGTTTGGTATTTGAACAAAAGAAAAAAGCTGATAATTTAATTCTGACCATTACACTTCCTTTCTTGCCCAGCTCACAATATTTAGTTCGATTAAGCACCTCAAGTTTTACACATTTCACTAAAATCATCAAAATATGATAAAAAAATACTTTTTGTTTATTGCTCTTATCACAACTTGTCAAGTTTTTTCTAAAGGATTTTACCGGAATTTAGAAAATAATTTGAATGCTGATGTAACTCAAGCTTCATTTGGATTCCCAAATGTAAACACCTGTACTTTATTCATTAATTTTTATTATTTAGATCTAATAAATCCATTTAATCAGGTTAGATGTAATTCCTTTTTTTCTTGTTTTAATCATTTCTCAATAAAAAGTAATGATTTAATTCTGTTAGAATCGATCGGATCTACCACGTATTTAAGAAAAGGAATAAAGGCTTAACAATCCTTTAAGTTGTACATAGTATTCTTTTTTATAGAAACTAATATGTTATTTACAATTCCCAAGAAAATTTATCATTTACTCTAATCGAATTTAGAATTCATTTCACTAAAAATTATTGAACCATGAAAAAAATAATTTTACTTTTTATATTTTTTTTATGCGCTAAGAGTTTTGCGCAAACCAATGGGATTACCTACCAAGCTTTAATTCTAAATCCAACAGAAGGAAAAGTATCAACTGCAACTAATACAAATTCACCTTTAGTGAGTAAGGATATTTGTATGCTATTTAAATTTGTTGATGAGTTTTCAAATGTTGAATATCAGGAAGTTATTAGAACCAAAACAGACCCATACGGAATGGTTAACCTAATCATTGGAACTGGAACACAAACGGCTGGATATTCAACTTCTTTCGATAAAATTTCTTGGGATTCAGTACAAAAGAATTTGGTGGTTGGGATAAGTTTTACTGGAGACTGTTCTTCATTTACAGAAATTAGCAATCAACCTTTTAGTTCTGTTCCTTTTGCTTATTCATCAATAAATGCTGTGAATGTTACAGGTGTTGTGGCCTTAGAAAATGGAGGTACAAATGCGACTACAGTACTTGGTGCTAAAACTAATTTGGGACTTGAAAATGTAGATAACACTACTGATTTGAATAAACCAATTAGTACTGCTTCAAAATTAGCATTGAATTTAAAAGAAGATACTATAAATAAAAGTACTAATGTAACTACAGATGGAAATTCAGATATTAAATACCCAACTGTAAAATCTGTTAAAAACTATGTAGATTCAAGTGTTTCCTTCAATTTATCAGGTTTGACCAATGAAATTTCCAGAGCGACTTTAGCAGAAAATGCTATTGCAGCGAATTTAGTTACGGAAACCGAAAGAGCAACTTTAGCGGAAACAAACAGCGCAACTGCAATAACTGCTGAAACAACTCGTGCGACTTTAGCGGAAGCTACTAAAGAAGATGCAGCAAATAAAAGTACAGATGGAAGTTTTGCTTCGAATTCAGATGTAAAATTCCCAACAGAAAAAGCGACTAAAACTTATGTTGATGCAACTGCTTCATCCAGTTCTTTGGCTTTGAACAATGAAATTTCCAGAGCGACTTTGGCGGAAAATGCTATTGCAGCGAATTTAGTTATGCAAACCGAAAGAGCAACTTTAGCGGAAACAACCAATACAACTGCAATTACTGCTGAGACAAATCGTGCAACTTTAGCGGAAGCTACTTTAACAACAAACTTTACTGCAGAAGTAAATCGCGCCACAACAGCTGAAGCTACTAAAGAAGATACAGCAAATAAAAGTACAGATGGAAGTTTTACTTCGAATTCAGATGTGAAATTCCCAACTGAAAAAGCTACGAAAACCTATGTTGATGCATCTGCTTCATCCAATTCTTTGGCTTTGAACAATGAAATTTCAAGAGCGACTTTAGCAGAAAATAATATCGCAGCAAATTTGGTTTTAGAGACCGAAAGAGCAACTTTGGCGGAAACTACTTTATCAACGAACTTAATTGCTGAGACAAATCGTGCAACGATCGCTGAAGCGACTAAAGAAGACGCAGCAAATAAAAGTACAGATGGAAGTTTTACTTCGAATTCAGATGTGAAATTTCCAACCGAAAAAGCCACGAAAACCTATGTTGATGCAACTGCTTCATCCAATTCTTTTGCTTTAAACAATGAAATTTCGAGAGCGACTTTAGCGGAAAATACTATTGCAACGAATTTAACTTTAGAAACCGAAAGAGCAACTTTGGCGGAAACTACTTTAGCAACTAACTTGGCTGCTGAGACAAATCGTGCCACAACTGCAGAAGCGACTAAAGAAAATGCAATAAATAAAAGTATAGACGGAAGTTTTGCTTCGAATTCAGATGTGAAATTCCCAACTGAAAAAGCAACGAAAACCTATGTTGATGCATCTGCTTCTTCAAATTCTTTAGCTTTGAACAATGAAATTTCAAGAGCGACTTTAGCGGAAACAAACAACGCAACAGCTATAACTGCTGAAACAACTCGTGCGACTTTAGCGGAAGCTACATTAACAACAAACTTAACTGCTGAAGTAAATCGTGCCACAACTGCCGAAGCGACTAAAGAAAATTCCATAAATAAAAGTATAGACGGAAGTTTTGCTTCGAATTCAGATGTGAAATTCCCAACTGAAAAAGCAACGAAAACCTATGTTGATGCAACTGCTTCATCAAATTCTTTAGCTTTAATCAATGAAATTTCCAGAGCAACTACAGCGGAAAATACTATCGTTGCAAATTTGGTTTCAGAAACTGAAAGAGCGACTTTAGCCGAAGCTACAAACGCAACAGCAATAAATGCTGAAACAAATCGTGCGAATTTAGCGGAAACTACTTTGACAACAAACTTAACTGCTGAAGTAAATCGCGCCACGACCGCCGAAGCGACTAAAGAAGATGCAGCAAATAAAAGCACAGATGGAAGTTTTACTTTGAATTCAGATGTGAAATTCCCAACAGAAAAAGCAACGAAAACCTATGTTGATGCATCTGCTTCATCCAATTCTTTGGCTTTGACCAATGAAATTTCAAGAGCGACTTTAGCAGAAAATACTATCGCAGCAAATTTGGTTTCAGAAAACGAAAGAGCAACTTTAGCGGAAGCTACAAATGCAACGGCTATAACTGCTGAAACTAATCGTGCAACTTTAGCTGAAACTACTTTATCGACTAATTTAAATGCTGAAGTAATCCGTGCCACAGCTGCCGAAGCGACCAAAGAAGATGCTGTAAATAAAAGTATAGACGGAAGTTTTGCTTCGAATTCAGATGTGAAATTCCCAACTGAAAAAGCTACGAAAACCTATGTTGATGCATCTGCTTCATCCAATTCTTTGGCTTTGAACAATGAAATTTCAAGAGCGACTTTAGCAGAAAATACTATCGCAGCAAATTTGGTTTCAGAAACTGAAAGAGCCACTTCTGCGGAAGCTAACAATGCCACAGCTATCACTGCTGAAACAAATCGCGCGACTTTGGCGGAAAATACTTTAACAACGAACCTAGCTGCAGAAGTAAATCGTGCAAAAACAGCAGAAGCAACTAAAGAAGATGCAGCAAATAAAAGTATTGATGGAAGTTTTACTTCAAATTCAGATGTGAAATTCCCAACCGAAAAAGCGACTAAAACCTATGTTGACGCATCTTCTTCCTCCAATTCTTTGGCTTTAACCAATGAAGTTTCTAGAGCGACTTTAGTAGAGAATACTATCGCAGCGAATTTGGTTTTAGAAACTGAAAGAGCAACTTTAGCGGAAGCTTCAAATACAACTGCAATAACTACTGAAACTAATCGTGCGAATTTAGCAGAAACTACTCTAACAACAAACTTAGCTGCAGAAGTAAATCGCGCCACAACTGCAGAAGCAACTAAAGAAGATTCAGTAAATAAAAGTACTGACGGAAGTTTTGCTTCGAATTCAGATGTGAAATTCCCAACTGAAAAAGCGACTAAAACCTATGTTGATGCAACTGCTTCATCCAATTCTTTGGCTTTAACCAATGAAATTTCAAGAGCGACTTTAGCAGAAAATACTATCGCAGCAAATTTGGTTTCAGAAACTGAAAGAGCCACTTCTGCGGAAGCTAACAATGCCACAGCTATCACTGCCGAAACAAATCGTGCAACTTTAGCGGAAACTACATTAACAACAAACTTAACTGCAGAAGTAAACCGTGCCACAGTTGCCGAAACCTCTAAAGAAGATGCTGTAAATAAAAGTACAGACGGAACCTTTACTTCAAATTCTGATGTGAAATTCCCAACCGAAAAAGCAACGAAAATGTATGTGGATGCGAGTGCTTCATCAAATTCTTTAGCTTTGACCAATGAAATTTCCAGAGCAACTTTAGCGGAAACAAACAACGCAACAGCTATAACTGCTGAAACAACTCGTGCAACTTTAGCGGAAGCTACTTTAACAACAAACTTGACTGCAGAAGTAAATCGCGCCACAACAGCTGAAGCGACTAAAGAAGATGCAGTAAATAAAAGTACAGACGGAAGTTTTGTTGCAAATTCAGATGTAAAGTTCCCAACCGAAAAAGCGACTAAAACCTATGTGGACGCGAGTGCTTCATCCAATTCTTTGGCTTTAACCAATGAAATCACTAGAGCAACTACAGCGGAAAATATTATCGCAGCAAATTTGGTTTCAGAAACTGAAAGAGCAACTTTAGCGGAAACTTCCAACGCAACTGCAATCACTTCTGAAATAACTCGTGCAACTTTAGCGGAAACTACTTTAACAACAAACTTAACTGCTGAAGTAAACCGTGCCACAAGTTCAGAAGCGACTAAAGAAGATTCATCAAATAAAAGTACAGACGGAAGTTTTGCTTCAAATTCAGATGTGAAATTTCCAACTGAAAAAGCAACTAAAACGTATGTTGATGCAACTGCTTCATCCAATTCTTTAGCTTTGACCAATGAAATTTCAAGAGCAACTTTAGCGGAAAATACTATCGCAGCAAATTTGGTTTCAGAAACTGAAAGAGCTACTTCGGCGGAAGCTAACAATGCCATAGCAATCACTGCCGAAACAAATCGTGCGACTTTAGCGGAATCTACTTTAACAACAAACTTAACTGCAGAAGTAAATCGTGCTACAACCGCCGAAGCAACCAAAGAAGATACAATAAATAAAAGTACTGATGGAAGTTTTACTTCAAATTCTGATGTGAAATTCCCAACAGAAAAAGCAACTAAGACTTATGTGGATGCAAGTGCTTCATCCAATTCTTTAGCTTTGAACAATGAAATCATTAGAGCAACTACAGCAGAAAATACTATCGCAGCGAATTTGGTTTCAGAAACCGAAAGAGCAACTTTGGCGGAAGCTACTTCATCAACGAATTTAACTGCTGAAACAAATCGTGCAACTTTAGCGGAAGCTACATTAGCAACAAACTTAGCTGCAGAAGTAAATCGCGCCACGATCGCAGAAGCGACTAAAGAAGATGCAGCAAATAAAAGCACAGACGGAAGTTTCACTTCAAATTCAGATGTGAAATTCCCAACTGAAAAAGCGACTAAAACGTATGTTGATGTGAGCGCTTCATCCAGTTCTTTGGCTTTGACCAATGAAATTTCGAGAGCAACTACAGCGGAAAATAATATCGCAGCAAATTTGGTTTTAGAAACTGAAAGAGCAACTTTAGCCGAAGCTACAAACGCAACTGCTATAACTGCTGAAACAACTCGTGCGACTTTAGCGGAAGCTACATTAACAACAAACTTAACTGCAGAAGTAAATCGTGCTACGACCTCAGAAGCAACTAAAGAAGATGCAGCAAATAAAAGTACTGACGGAAGTTTTACTTCGAATTCTGATGTGAAATTCCCAACCGAAAAAGCTACGAAAACCTATGTTGACGCTTCTGCCTCCTCCAATTCTTTGGCTTTGACCAATGAAATTTCAAGAGCAACTTTAGCAGAAAATACTATCGCAGCAAATTTGGTTTTAGAAACTGAAAGAGCAACTTTAGCGGAAGCTACAAATGCAACGGCAATAACTGCTGAAACAAATCGTGCAACTTTAGCGGAAGCTACATTATCAACGAATTTAACTGCTGAAACAAATCGTGCGACTTTAGCAGAAAATACTTTATCAACTAACTTAACTGCAGAAGTAAATCGCGCCACAGCTGCCGAAGCGACTAAAGAAGATGCAGCAAATAAAAGTACAGACGCAACCTTTACTTCGAATTCAGATGTGAAATTCCCAACTGAAAAAGCGACTAAAACCTATGTGGATGCAAGCGCTTCATCTAATTCTTTGGCTTTAACTAATGAAATTTCAAGAGCGACTTTAGCGGAAAATGCTATTGCAGCGAATTTAGTTACGGAAACCGAAAGAGCAACTTTATCGGAAACAAACAACGCAACAGCAATAACTTCTGAAACAAATCGTGCGACTTTGGCGGAAACAAACAACGCAACTGCAATAACTGCTGAAACAACTCGTGCGACTTTAGCGGAAGCTACTAAAGAAGATGCAGCAAATAAAAGCACAGACGGAAGTTTTACTTCGAATTCAGATGTGAAATTCCCAACTGAAAAAGCGACTAAAACCTATGTTGACGCATCTGCTTCATCCAATTCTTTAGCTTTAACCAATGAGATTTCAAGAGCGACTTTGGCGGAAACTACAAATGCAACTGCAATTACTACGGAAGTAAACAGAGCAATTGTTGCTGAAGCAAAGAAAGAAGATGCTGTAAATAAAAGTACAGACGGAAGTTTTACTTCAAATTCAGATGTGAAATTCCCAACCGAAAAAGCGACAAAAACATATGTGGACGCAAGTTCATCTTCAAATTCTTTGGCTTTAACGAATGAGATTTCCAGAGCAACTTTAGCGGAAAATACAATTGCTAGTAATTTGGTTATAGAAACCGAAAGAGCAACTTTGGCCGAAAATACTTTAGCTACTAATTTGGACTTAAAAGCTAATTTGGCTTCCCCAAACTTTACAGGAACACCATCATTACCAACCGGAACAATTGCTGTAACACAATCTGCTGAAAATAATTCAACAGCTTTAGCAACTACTGCTTTCGTTACAGCTGCAAACGCAACAAATGCTAATTTAACTGGTGATGTTACAAGTATTGGAAACTTAACCACTATTGCTACTAATGTAATAACAACTACTAAAATTGCTGATAGTAACATAACCAATGCTAAATTAGACAAAGCAAATATTCCTCTGAGTGGTTTTGGAGTAGCTGCTAGTGCTGTTGCTTTAGGCAATAATAAGTTAACAGAAGTAGCCGATCCAACAAATCCTCAAGATGCAGCTACTAAAAATTATGTAGACGCATTAACTTCCATAGGTGTTACAGGGAACGGAACAACTAATTATATTCCAAAATTTTCTTCATCGCGTGCTTTAGCGAATAGTCTAATTTTTGATTCGGGAACTCAAATAGGGATTGGAACTAATGCGCCTACTTCTTTGTTTCAAATAGGAGGTAATGGTTCAGGTGATAATCCACTTAAATATGACTATGATGGTGGAGGTAACGGCGCTTTGAAATTTGGTTTTAGACAATACGAATACAGAATAAAATCAAATCAGAATAGTGGCGTTTTAGAAAATTTGACATTTTCATATTATAATCAAAGTACAGGAGTGGATAGTGATCGTTTTGTAATTGCAAATGATGGAATTTATATCCCAGGAAAATTAAATGTGACTGGCACCGTTAATGGAGGAGCAGCAACTTTATCCAGCTTAAACGTTAATAACAGTCAGTTTAATGTAAATAGTTCTACAAATACAATTGGATTTTTTACCGATAGTCCCACTTCTAAATTCCAAATTGGTGGTGATGGTAATTTTGATAATCCACTGAAATATGATTATGGATACGGGTCTGGTGAAGGAGCTTTAAAATTTGGTTTTAGACAAAATGAATTTAGAATTAAAACAAATCAAAACAGCGGAGTGTTAGAAAAACTGACTTTTTCATATTACAAAAATGCTGATGGTACTGATATTGAATCTATGCATATTGATAACAACGGAGTGGTTTCTATTACTAAATTAGCGGTAACTGCAGGAAGTCCAGGAAATGGAAAAGTTCTTACTTCGGATGCCTTCGGTAATGCTAGTTGGGTTGCCCCTGTTGTTGCTTCAAGCAATGAGTTTGTTGACTTAACTACCACACAAACTATAGCTGGGGCAAAAACATTTAGTAGTACAGTTACTGGAAATTCTTTTGTGAAATCAGGAGGAACCTCAGCACAATATTTAATGGCAGATGGAACCGTTTCAACCGGTGCTGCTCCAGTACGTGAAGTTGCAGACGAAACATCTGCTGCAGCAAGTCAAAATAGTTTTACATTGACTCAAACTCCATCAATTAATAGTAAAGTAAAAATGTATGTTAATGGAATTAGAATCAGTAATGCTGCTTATAGTGTAAGTGGAACAACATTAACCTATTTTCCAGCTAATAATGGTTCTTACATATTATCTGTTAATGATAGAGTTCAGTTTGATTATTTTTATTAATAGTGACTTCTAAAAAAGTTATATCATGAAGTTTTATAAAAAAATAGTTTTCTTTTTTTTGATTGTTGCTACTTTAGAAGTTTATGCTCAAAACACGCTAGACAATTTAGGGCTTACTAGCGCTACACCAGCGGCTGGAGCTTATAGTTTGAGGAAATTAAGCAGCTCTTACGCTGGTAGTGCCGTACAGGTAAGACGAAGTACAGACAATACCACTCAGGATATTGGTTTTGATGGTAATGGAGATTTAAACACGGCTGCTTTATTGACTTTTGTTGGTGCAAATAATGGTTTCGTGACTATTTGGTACGATCAAAGTGGGAATGCAAGGAATTTGATTAAAACCGATTATAATCTTCAACCACAAATAGTATTTAACGGAGCGTTCAAATACATTGGAACTAAAGTGGCGATTGATTTTTCAGGAAATAAGGGACTGGTTTATTCGGGTTCATTAATTTTAGCAAGTATTACTAGTGTTATAAGATCAGAAAGTACTAGTTGGCCAAGTTATCATACTATTCTTGAGGGAAGTCCAAGAATAGGAGGGATATTAGAAACTGGAGGGACAACATTTCATTCTAACGTTTATCCACTTGCAATATGGAAAAATGGGATTTCGAAAACAACTGCTGAATCCCTTACTCCTGTTAATGAAGGTATGGTTTTATCCATAAGTTCTCGAACGGATAACTTAAATAAAATCTTTATAGGTAATTACGATGGAGGTGGAAGTGGAGGTTCCATTTTAGAAAGTGAAGCCATCGGATTTTCTACTTTAAATGCGAATAATATTCGGGAATCAATAGAATGTAATCAAGGTACTTATTTTGGAATTTCAATGACATTATGTGCTACTGCAATACTGAAAAATCCTGCTTCTTCAATTCAAAACACATGTATGGGGGCAACGGCAATTCCATTGACAGTTCAGGCTTCAGGAAAAAATATAACGTATCAATGGTACAGTAATTCCAGTCCAAGCGCAACTGGAGGAACTTTAATTAATGGTGCTATTACTAATACTTTTACTCCGCCAACATCTGTTAGCGGGACAACGTATTATTATGTTGTTGTTTCCGATTTACAAGGAACTACAATTACTAGCGGTATTTCTGGAGCAATAATAGTAGAGAATTTAACTGCAATAACTGTTACACCATCAGCTGTAAGCATTAATTCAGGAGACTCAATTACTCTTACTGCATCAGGAGCGAGTACTTATTTGTGGGGTACAGGTATAACAACGCCATTGGACCAAGTTGCAAGTTGTAAACTTGCTGTTGGTTTGCGTTTACTTAGGACTGAATATACAGGACCTGCAGTTCGTTTGAGACGTGCGAGCGACAATGTAGAAGCTGATTTTGGATTTACACTTACGGATTTAAATACAGCAGCGATATCTTCTTGGTTGGGTATGTCAGCAGGATATTGTGTTAAACTTTATGATCAATCAGGTAATGGGAATGATATGGTTCCACCATCTGTAAATGCGCAACCACTTTATGTTTATAATGGATTGAATGCTAAACCGATTTTGAGATTTAATACTGCACAAAGTATAAAAAATAATATCAATTTCACACCACCATACACAGTAGTTTATGGTGCAAAACAGACAGGTCCAAGTAGAGGTCGTGTTTTAAATGCAAATAATAACTGGTTGCTTGGTTGGTGGAATGGAAGTAAAAGTCAAGCTCACTATGACGGTTGGGTTTCTAGAGATGGAAACACTACGGCTGATAACAACGCATATGTATACACTGCGACGGGAACTGGAAGTGCCTCAAGAATTTTTGAAAATGGGATTTCTAAAACTTTAAATACCAATGGAGGATTGAACGGTCCAAATGGATTAAGAATAAATGAAAGTGAACCTTCAGACGCTGATGTGGCAGATATATTTGTATTTAATTCCGTGTTATCAGACAATAATAGGGAAAAAATCGAACAAAGTACCGCTTCTTATTACGGTATTTATGGACAACCAATGGTACCGGGACAAACATTTACAGTTACTCCAACAGAAACTACTACTTATCAAGTTACGGGTTATTCTGCTAATGAAGGCTGTTCTGTTTCTAGTAGTGTGACTGTAACCGTACTAAAAAATCCAAATTTAGGTAATTTTAATTCACAAATAAAAACGTATTTTGATGGTTCTTATACAATTTCACCACCAAGTACCAGTAGTACGGACGCTATTAGTTATGCAAGTAGTAATACTGCTGTAGCAACTATCATTGGTACAACAGTAACAATTGTAGGAGCGGGAAGCACCACAATTACCGCTACTCAAGCAGCTAATTCGACTCATTATGGTGATTCTATAAGTGCTACTTTGACAGTAAATGCGGTTTCTGTTTTAACAAAAAATGGACAAGTTTCTACAACTGATTTCAATTATGTTAATAAAAATGGGGCTATAAGGAGTGATTTTGGGGTTAATAAAAATGGGCTCTCTATTCAAACAAAATCTTATGATTTATTAACTGGTTTGGTAATGAATTTAGATGCTGGTAATCTAGCCAGCTACCTGGGAACTGGAACTACTTGGACCGACTTAAGTGGTTTGGGAAATAATGGAATATTAGTAAATAACCCTGTTTATAATTCTTCTAATGGAGGTAACCTTGTGTTTAATGGATCCAATACTTATGTAGATGCCCCGCTTACAAAAACTGCATCATGTACATTCTCAGTATGGACTAAATCGACTTCTGCAAGCAATATGTTATTTAATGCGGGTAATGATGGTTCTGGTCCAGATTTATTTTTTTACGGCGGGGTTCTCAGTTGGAATACTTGGGACAGCTCTAATAATCCTTTTGGAAATATACCTGCTACGGCAGCAAATGGTAATTGGCATAATTATGTGGTGGTTAACGATGCTGTGTCTAATACTGCAAGATTGTATTATGACGGCGTACTTTATGGAACAGCTGGCTACAGAAACGCCTCTGCAAATACTAAATTATATATAGGAGGCTCTAATGGTGGGTGGCAATGGAATGGTGCAATTGGGAATTTCCAAGTTTATAATAGAATTTTAAGCCCGGCGGAGATCATTCAAAACTTTAACAATCTTAAAACAAGGTACGGCTTGTAGGTATAATTTAAAAGTTATTCTATTCCAATATTATAAAATCCATTTAAAATATTGTATTTCTTGCCATTAATATCTCTGTAATAGCCGCTTCATAATTTCGGATGCTCTTGGCTTTTTTTCTTTATGAAAATTGTAAAATATAACGGAGAAATATTTACATAAATAATTTATTTTCAGAAATATATGGGTATTTTAGGAAAGGGATTTGCTATATTCCTAATATAAGATATAATGAAAAGCACTTTAGCTCATATAAAAAAACCAGACTTTCACTGAAAGTCTGGTTTTAATATGAATTCAAATTTTAAAAGAATTATACTTTTCCTAACGTATATAATTGTTCCATTGTAGGAGTCAAACTTCCTCCTTTAGGCTCAAGTGTAATTCCAAAAGCTTCAGCTTCATTGGCATTATTCACTGCAAATAATTTTTGCTCATTTACATCAAAGTCTTCTAATAATCCAATGCTGGTTGGAGTCAACGGGCTTAATTTTAAAGCCCAAACCTGATACACCATTCCTTCCGGTGGTTCAGGTAAACCTGCTGCATCTATATAGACAACCTTGGTCTCTTGATTCCAATACACTTTAGCCGAAGATTCGGGAGCAACTGCTTGTCCACCAAGAGCTACAACCGTATTTTTAATGTCTCTGACAACCGCTAAACTTGTTTCGTTAGCCGCATTTTTTAATTTCAAGACATTAAACTCTTTTTCTAGTTTTGCTTTTTCAATTTCAGTATTAGCCACTTGCGTTGATGTTTGGTTCAACTGATTGTATTGGTATCCAATACCTACCAATAATAACACAGCTGCTGCCCATCCAATGTATTGAGACCTGTTTTTACGAGGTTCTAATTGAATGACTTCGGCATGTTTCAGCTCTAATTTCTCTTTAATTTTTTCGAAATTAGCTACCGAATGAAATGGTGAAAAGCTAGATGATAGTGCAACAATCGCTTTTTCAATAGCTATAATTTCAGCATTTATTTCCGGGTTATTTTTTGCCATAGCTGTAACTTCTTCGTTTTCGTTTTCACTTAATAAACCGTAAACATAAAGTTCCAGAATTCCTGATTCAATATATTCTTTTGTTTCCATTATACTTTCAAATAATTTCGTAGATCGTTAATACAATTTCTATTTTGCGTTTTTACCGTTCCTAAAGGAATTGCCAATTCGTCCGAAGCTTCCTGTTGGGTATAGCCTTTGAAAAACAGTAAATCAATTATTTGAATACATTTTGGTTTCAGTCTTTTTACAAATTCCTGTAAACCTATAGTATCCACTTTGTCCGACAGTTTCGAACTGTCTTCAAAGTGATTTACGAAATTATCAGTAGAAAGGTTTTTTTGACTGTTATTAAAATTCTTAGAACGCAGTTTATCAATAGAAGTATTTCGGGCAATATTCAGTATCCAAGTATAAAATCTTCCTTTGCTTTCATGGTAGGAATCAATGTTTTTCCAGATTTTAACAAATACTTCCTGTAGCACGTCTTCGGCCTCTTCTCTATTTTTTACAAGAACATTAATTACCGAAAATAAACTTTTGGAATACATATCATAGAGATGTGTAAATGCTCTTTCGTCTTTCTTGTAAATTAATACTAATAATTCTTCTTGACTCATACGTTTATTTATTTAACTAATACAAACTTATACATTCTTATCTAAAAATAACAGATTATCTAGTTGCCAACATCAAAATAAAAATAATTTTACTTTTTTTAAGTATTTAAATTATTAATAATCAGTTGTTTGTGTATTATTTTAATTTTTTTTTAGTATTTAAAAAACCAAATCGGAAACAATACCGTAAATGCATTTATAACCTTTTAATTTAAAACAAAATGAAAAAAACAAAAATGCTTTTAGGTCTGTCGCTAGTGGCGGTTTCGGGCTTAATTTTAGTAGCAGCGGATCACATTGATGCACCGGCTACAATGTCAGGAGACGCAGGTGATATTACAGATGTTTATGCTTTTCAAGGGCAAAACACAAGTAATTTAGTATTTGCAGTAAACACTCAAGGATTGTTAAGTCCTAATGCTACTGGTGCTGCCACATTCAAAGATAATGTGATGGTGGAAATAAACATTGACAATAATGGTGACAATGTTGAAGATTTAGTGATTCAGGCAATTAAGAGAGACGACAAAATGTATTTCTTTGGACCTGTAGCTCCAGGAACAACTGGAACTTCAAGTACCGTTAAAACTGCAGCAGCCTCAGGAAGTGTTACTATATCTAAATATGGTACAGCAGCTTTGACAGCAGAACAAAACGGAATGAAATTTTTCGCAGGACCAAGAGACGATCCCTTCTTTTTTGATTTAGGTCGCTTTCAAGCAATTCTTGGCGGAACAGCTACAGGATTTAATAATCCGGGGACAGACACATTTGCAGGTACTAATGTAATGTCTATAGTTGTTGAAGTTCCAAAATCAATGTTGGGTTCATCAAGTACTGTTGGTGTTTGGGCTGAAACTAAGAAAAAACAATAATTAAATTTATTTAAAAAAAGCAAAAACATGAAATCGAAGATTTTTGATTTCGAAAAAATTTTAAAATATAAACATCATGAGTAAAACAAATAAATTCAAAATTATAACAATCGCACTAGTAGCTGCAGTTGTTTCAGTAAATTGTGATAATGACGATTCAAACGGTGATTCTAGTGTAAGCCTTGATTTTTCAGGCACTTATGTTCAGCAAGATCAAATGGCGAGACCAGCAATCAATACAGTATTCGTTGCTTCAGGACAACCTAAAGATGATTTCAATGCTGCCATTCCATCAGCAATGGGAGCTAAATACCAATCTATTTTTCAATCCAGATTATTGGCTTTGAATCCTGCATATACTACAAATGCTTTAGGACAAACTGCCGCGCAGCTTACAGGTCTTTTAGCTACAGATGTATTAGGAGTGTCTAAAACTGCACCAACAACTTTCTTTGACGGAACTAATGTTTTGACAGGAAGAGCTTTGGCAGATGACGTAATAGATGTTGAATTATTATTGATTTTTGGAGGACCAATGGGAACTTCTAATCCAGGTCTGACTAAAGATAATGTAAATGCAAATGATAAGGCATTTGGAACAACTTTCCCTTACCTAGCTTCTGCTTGGTAGTATTTCCTCAAAAAAAACAGAGCGTTTACAACATTACTATTCGCTCTGTTTTTTTTAATAAAACAAACAAACAAACAAACAAACAAACAAAATAATTAGAGTATGAAAACTTTAAAAACAACTTTCCTTTTTGTTTTCACAACCCTACTTTTATTAGGTTGTGAAAGTAAATCAGAAGAAATCACCAGCAAAGAAGACTATTCTAAATACTTGAGTCTAAAAGACAATAAATCGTTGTCTTTTGCTCATAAAGAAATTGATTTTTGGCAGAAAAAATATAACGGTGCTCCAAACCAAATCAGTTATTTAAGTCAACTTGCGGCAAACTATAACACACTTTTTGAATATACTGGTGATATCAAAAACTTATATAAATCAGAAGATTTATTGACTAAATCAAATGAAGCATACAATTATTCAAGGGTTTCCACAGTTCGATCATTGGCAAGAAATTATATTTCACAACATAGGTTTAAGGAAGCACTTGAACTTGCTAATAAAGCATTAGCTATAGGCGAAGGAAAAAAAGAAACTCAAAAATTACTGTTCGATGTTCAAATGGAATTGGGAAATTATCCGGAAGCGGTTAAAAATCTGAATGCAATAAGAGACATGAATAGTTTCGATTATTTGATTCGCTTGGCTAAATGGAACGATCACAAAGGCGATTTAGAAACGGCGATAACTTTCATGGAAAAGGCACGAGATATTGCTGAAAAAGAAGACAATAAAGTGCTGAAAATCTGGTCCTATTCGAATTTGGGGGATTTTTATGGACATTCTGGAAGAATTCAAGAATCGTACGATAGTTACCTCAAAACATTAGCACTAGATCCTAATTATTCCTATGCGTTAAAAGGAATTGCATGGATTGTTTTTTCTAAAGAAAGAAATGTAAACGAGGCCAATAGAATTATTGATGCTATTGCAGCAACTCATAATACACCGGATTTTTATTTATTGAAATCTCAAATTGCTCAATTTGAAGGCAATAAAAGTGAGGAAGTAAAAAACAGAAATGCCTATTTTTCTATGATGGAAAAGAATAATTATGGTGCGATGTACAATAAATACAATGCTCTAATTTATGCTGATGATAAACAAACCGCTCAAAAAGCATTAGAAATTGCCAAAATTGAAGTAGATCACAGACCTACAGCTGATTCTTACGATTTATTAGCTTGGGCGTATTTAAATGTAGGAGAAAATAAAAAAGCATTAGAAATTGCTCAGAATCATGTGGTTGGAAAATCCTTTGAACCAAAGGTGCAATACCACTTGGCAATGATTTACAAATCAAATAATTTAGCGCTCAAAACGAAACCTATTAAGGAGGAATTACTATCCAGTTTATATGAATTGGGTCCTAATTTCGAGAAAAAGGTAAATCAATTATAGCGTATGAAAAATATTATTTTAGTGTTGATTATCCTTTTTGGAGTGTCAACTTATGCCCAAATTCAAAAAGGTAAAGTGTTGGATAGTGACGGTAATCCTGTTGAAAACGCATATTTAGTGAATACAAATTCTGAAAGCCATGCACATACCAATGAATTTGGGTTGTTCAGTTTGGATAAAACGGTTCTAGGTGATATTATCAAAATAACCGCTTTAGGATATAAAAAATCAAATTTCACTATTGTTTCCTCTGATGATACAATTATCATTGAAGATGATATTTTTAGATTGAATGAAATCGTAATTCAACCGAAACTTTCCGCAATGAATGTTATTTCAAAAATAGATTTGCAAACGACTCCAGTGAATTCTTCTCAGGAAATTCTTAGAAAAGTTCCTGGATTATTCATCGGGCAACATGCCGGCGGAGGAAAAGCAGAGCAAATATTTTTGAGAGGATTTGACATCGATCACGGAACTGATATTGCCATTTCAGTAGACGGAATGCCAGTAAATATGGTGTCTCACGCACATGGTCAAGGTTATGCAGATTTGCATTTTGTTATTCCGGAAACGGTAGAAAAAATAGATTTTGGAAAAGGAACGTATTATGCTAACAAAGGGGATTTTGCAACGGCAGGATACGTTACCTTCCAAACTAAAGATAAAATAGAAAAAAGTAGTATTGGCGTAGAAGTAGGACAATTTAACACGCTGAGAACGGTAGGACTTTTTAATCTTTTGGGCAACCAAAAAACACAAAGTGCTTACATTGCCACAGAATATATCTTGACAGATGGTCCGTTTGATTCTCCTCAAAATTTTAATAGAATAAACTTGTTAGGGAAATATTCCGCTATTTTGAAGGATAACAGCAAGTTTTCAATTTTGGCTTCTCGCTTTTCAAGCAAATGGGATGCTTCGGGACAAATTCCGCAGCGTTTGGTTGATAATGGAACGATTTCAAGATTTGGTGCTGTTGATGATACCGAAGGAGGGAATACATCCCGAACCAATTTTAATGCGAGTTTGAGCAAACCAATTGATGAAAATACATTTTTGAAAGCGAATGCTTTTTATTCAAACTATCAATTTGAATTGTATTCTAATTTTACGTTCTTTTTGGATGATCCTATTAATGGGGACCAAATTAAACAGAAAGAAAATCGCGATATCTATGGAATGAATGCGGAGTTGAATAAGAAGACGAAAATAAATGATACAGATGTTTTGTTGCAATTTGGAGCTGGTTTTCGTGCCGATGCGACAACAGATACGGAGCTTTCACACACTTTGAACAGAAGAACGGTTCTTGAGAATATAAAATTAGGTGATATTGATGAATCAAATTTGTTTACTTATTTGAATTCAGAATTTAATTTTGGGAAACTGATGATTAATCCGGCCATTCGATTGGATTATTTCAAATTCAATTATCAAGATAAATTGATGGAGAATTACAAAACACAATCGGAATCAAAAGTTAAGTTTTCTCCAAAACTGAATTTCATTTATTCGCAAAATAATAATTTGCAGTTTTTTGTAAAATCAGGAATGGGTTTCCATTCGAATGATGCTCGTGTTGTCGTTCAAAACAGTGGAAAACAAATTTTACCAACCGCAATAGGAACAGATATTGGTACCATTTGGAAACCATTTCCTAAGTTGATTGTGATTTCAGCTTTATGGTATTTATTTTTAGAACAGGAGTTTGTTTACGTTGGAGATGCCGGAATTATTGAGCCAAGCGGAAAATCAAAACGTATGGGAGCAGAGCTTGGATTGCGTTATCAATTGAACGATTGGTTGTATTTTGATGCTGATGCAAATTATACGTATGCCAGAAGTATTGATGAACCAAAAGGACAAGATTACATTCCATTAGCACCAGATTTCACTACTACCGGAGGATTAAGTTTCCAAAAGTTGAATGGTTTTTCAGGAGGAATTAGGTATCGTTATTTAAAAAATCGTCCGGCAAATGAAGATAATTCTATTGTTGCCAAAGGTTATTTTATTTCCGACTTAAATGTTAATTATCAATATAAAAATATCAATTTCGGAATTGCAGTAGAGAATATTTTTGACACGGCATGGAACGAAACACAATTTGCCACTGAATCCAGGCTTCAAAATGAGCCTGAAAGTGTTGAAGAAATTCATTTTACTCCAGGAACGCCTTTCTTCATGAAAGGAAAAATTACCTATACGTTTTAAATACCACATTAAGATTTGTTGTTTATTTGTTTGGAAGCCTGGCATTTTCATAGTGTCAGGTTTTCTTTTTTATTTAACTACTGTTTAACTAAAAAATGCTTTGATAAAACAAATTTTTATCTAATTTTATAAAAAATTTCAATTATGAAAAATCTAGTATACATAGCGACTTGCGCTTTGATGTTATTTAGTTGTCAAAACCAGGCACAACCACAAAAATCTGAAAATAAAATGAGTACACCAGTAGTTGCTAAAGAAACGATTTATCAGTTCAAAGTAGAAGATTTATCAGGTAAAAGTTTTGACTTTGCTTCTTTGAAAGGAAAAAAAATCATGATTGTAAATACCGCTTCAAAATGTGGATTAACTCCACAATACAAAGATCTTGAAGCAGTTTATAAAGAATATAAAGACAAAGGATTAGTAATTGTAGGTTTTCCAGCAAATAACTTTGCGTCACAAGAGCCAGGAACTAATGAAGAAATTGCAACTTTTTGCCAAATGAATTATGGAGTTACTTTCCCAATGATGGATAAAGTTTCTGTAAAAGGAGATGACATGGCGGCTATTTATCAATTTTTGACTCAGAAATCTAAAAATGGATTGCAAGATTCAACTGTAGAATGGAATTTTCAAAAATACCTAATCAACGAAAAAGGGGAATTGGAAAAAGTAATTGCTCCAAGAACATTAGTAACAGATCCAGAAGTATTGAATTGGATTAAAGCATAATTTTCTACCGCTAATTTGATAATTTTTATTAAGTAAATAATCAAAAGAGATTTTCAGTCAAATGAAAATCTCTTTTTTTTGTGGTTTAAGTAGGTGTCGAATATTTTCTAAAAATTTAAACATTAAGAAATTAAGTTACATTAAGAATCAGAGCTTAATTTTTCTTAATTTCTTAATGGTTTATTTTTTCTTTAGAATTTTTCGTTTTTGAAAATTTCAGCTACAGCAGCTTCGTAATTCCGAATACTTTGCGCTTTTTTTATTTTTTTTAAAACCTTATGGGGATTCGAAAAAGTAGCTGAAAAATATTCCCATAAATGGTACATCTTCAATAAAATATGGGTTGAACCAGAAAGAGATTCACTATAAATAGAATACAAAGTATCGTGGAACGCACTGAACAATTCTATTTTGTTTGCAGGATATTCTAATGTATTGTTTTTTATCATACTGGGTAAAAATGGATCCGAAATTAATCCTCGGCCAATCATCCAATGATCAATAGTTGGAAAGCGTTGCTGCATTTCATGAAATTTAGCAACGGAGGTTATATCACCATTGTAATACAATTTATGTTTGGTATTATCTACACATAACTGAAACGCATCTAAGTTTACGCCACCTTTATACAATTGCTTTCCAATGCGAGCATGAATCGCAATATTCTTAATAGGATAGGTATCTAAAATAGGTAAGACATCCAGGATTTCTTCACTGTTTTCATACCCCAAACGCATTTTCATAGACACAATAATGTCAGATTCATTGTGTGCTCTGTGAAGGATATTGTTGATTTTTTCGGGATTACTTATTAAGCCGGAACCCATGCCAGACTTGGTCACCATAGGATAAGGACAGCCTAAATTCCAGTTTAATTCTTTATAACCCAATTCTCTAACATATTTTGCTACAAATAAAAATTCATCGGCATCGTTTGTTATCACTTGTGGAATTACCTCTAAATCAAGATTATTCTCTGGAAGCAGGTCGCGTTCGTAAGATGGTTTGATAACCATTTTTCCGTTTAAGCGAATGTAAGGCGAGTAAAAAGTGTCAATTCCTCCAAATAATTTGTTTTGGGCATTTCTAAAACGAAAGTCGGTAAATCCCTGTAAAGGCGATGAAAGTAAGGTATAATCCATGAAATTTTTAGTTGCGCAAATATACTATAAAGTAGCAGGTCTTAAAGTTATAAAATTCATAAAGTCAAAACATAGCACAAAATGAACTACATGATGATAAAATTCGCTTTATTCTAAAATCAATTGCATGAACACAGAGTGCAACCAACGATCAAATTTATAACCGGATTCCTTGATGATTCCCACAGTTTTAAAACCAAATTTCTCATGAAATTCTACACTGCTTTGATTTTCAGCATCAATTACGGCAATCATGGTATGTAATTTCTGATTCTTAGCAAGACGGATTAATTCCTGCAGCAGAATTTTTCCAATACCTTTCCCATGGTGGTCTTGGTTGACATAAACTGAATGTTCAACCGTAAATTTATAGGCTTCCCGAAAACGAAACTCACTATACATTCCAAAACCAACAACTGTCCCCTCTAATTCCGCTACAATCACCGGGAAGTTTTTTCCAATTTTTTCTTCGAGTATGGCTTTTTGTTGCTCAAATGTTCGGATGTTGTAATCATACAGCGCTGTGGAGTGCAAAATATTGTAATTAATTATGTCCAAAATAGCCTGAGTATCTTCCGTTTTATAAGCTCGTAATTTAATTTCCATGTGTTGTTTATTTGCTTCAAAATTAAGAAATAACCGTTAAAAATAAAGGAAAAAGGGATGCAAGTTTGTAACTTTGTATTTCAGAAAATTTACACAATGATTTACCCCAAAATACCTTTAGCACAAAGCATTATTGAAATTTGTTTGGCCAAAGGAATCACCACCATAATTATTTCTCCGGGTTCTCGAAATGCCCCGCTTACAATTGGTTTTGTAAACAATCCCGCCTTTCAATGTTACAGTATTGCTGATGAGCGTTCGGCTGCATTTTTTGCATTGGGAATCGCACAACAAACCAAGCAGCCAGTGGCATTGGTCTGTACTTCCGGTTCTGCATTATTGAATTATTACCCAGCTTTTGCGGAAGCATTTTACAGCCAGATTCCTATGATTGTGATTTCGGCAGACAGACCGCAAAGCAAAATTGATATTGGTGACGGACAAACCATCCGACAGGAAAATGTATTCGAAAACCATTCGCTATACAATGCTAATTTGCATGAAGATGTTTCAGCCGAGAATGATTTAAAAATTAACGAAGCGATTAATACGGCTATCACTCAAAAAGGTCCTGTTCACATCAATGCGCCTTTTGAAGAGCCCTTATATGAAACCGTTTCTGAGCTTTCAGTTAAAGTCAATACTGTTGCTTTCGCAAATGCTACTCAGACGATTTCCATGGAAGATGTTTTAGAATACGCAACGATTTGGAACAATTCCACCAAAAAAATGATTCTGGTTGGCGTGAATGAACCGAATGCAATCAATGAAAAAATAATTGAGGCTTTCGCCAAAGATGAGTCGGTTGTAGTGTTGACCGAAACGACTTCTAACTTGCATCATGATACTTTTATCAATAATATTGACACGATAATTACGCCTTTTACGAATGAAGATTTTGAAAATTTTCGTCCGGAAATATTGGTGACTTTTGGCGGAATGGTCGTTTCAAAACGAATCAAGGCTTTTTTAAGAAAATACAAACCAAAACACCACTGGCATATTGATTCTTGGAGAGCGTATGATACGTTTGGCGCTTTGACTAAACATTTTGAAGTTGACCCAAATGTGTTTTTTGACACTTTCTTGCCACTTATAAACGCAATAGAAAGTAATTATTTCGAGCAATTAGACGCTGTTAAAGCGTTGCGAAAGCTAAAAAGTGATATTTATTTAAACAAAATTCCTTTTTCGGATTTTAAAGTTTTCGAAAAAGTGATGCACTGTTTGCCCATCAACAGTCAATTGCAAATCAGCAATAGTTCAGCGATTCGATATGCACAATTAATAGATATTGATCCTTCCATTGAAGTGTATTGCAATCGTGGTACCAGCGGAATCGACGGAAGTACTTCTACTGCTATAGGTGCGGCTGTCTCGTCTTTAGGACGAGATGATAAACAAACTGTTTTTATAACAGGAGATATTGGATTTTTGTACGATAGCAATGCGTTATGGAACAATTATATCCCAAAGAACTTCAAGATTATTTTAATCAATAATGGAGGTGGCGGAATTTTTAGGATTTTACCAGGACACGAAGAGAGTCCTGTTTTTAATACTTTCTTTGAAACTTCCCATTGTTTAACTGCGGAACATTTGGCTAAAATGTATGGTTTTGAATATAGTATTGCCAGCGATGAAGCTAGTTTATCAAGAAGTTTGACCGCTTTATATGCTCAAAATGAAAAACCAAGTATTTTGGAAATTTTCACACCCACATTAAAAAATGACAGCATTTTACTGCAATATTTTAAAGAATTAGTCTAATATTTTTTTCTAATTCGTGAAATGAGATGAATTAATGTTTAAATTTGGTTATATAAAAACCTATTAATCAATAACAAAATCTTAATTTATGAGTGCAAGAGAAGAATTAATTGTAAAGTACGCCGCTGATTTAAAAGACAAATGTGGTGTAAGTCCAGACATGGATTTGTTGACAAAAGTAACTATTGGTTGTGGACCGTCAATTTATAATGCTGATTCGGCAACGGTTGCCGGAAGTCAGCAAGCCGAATTAGATACGGTAAAAAACAATTTCTTAATCAAGAAATTAGGACTTAGTGACGGACCGGAATTAGATGCGGCAATAGATGCCGTGATGGAAAAATACGGTCGTTCTAACAAGAATAAATACAGAGTGGTAATTTATTATTTACTGACTGTTCACTTCAAAAAAGAGAGTGTTTACAATTAATATTTAATTTGTAAATGATACCCATAAAAAAAGCGTTTGCCTCAGGCAAACGCTTTTTTTATTTAGTATTGAATGCTTTTTAGCGAATTGGTATTGGAAAAACCGGTAAACTGGAATGTCCTAATGCATCTACAGCTTGAACAGCGAAGAAAAAATTGTCTTTAGAATATGGGATTTCAGCTTTTGTGTCTTTAACAAAAATTGTTTTTTCCCAATGCTGTGATGACGTCTCTCTGATAAGAATGTTATATCCATAAACCGACTTTCCTTCAGGAGCTGTCCAAACTAAAGTAGAGAAATTAGTCAAATCCTTTACTTCAATTCCTACGTTTGTAGGTGCTTTAGGTGACCAAGCCAAATTGCTGAATGTAGCCAAGTTAGAACAGGTCACTTTCTTCATGTATTCAAAGTCCATAAATTCAGCTAAATCACCGTACTGGATGTTGTTTTCTTTTCGCACGTTTTGATGTTGGTGATCGTAGTTTTCGTTCATTTCACAAAAACGAATCGCTGTAAATCCGTTTTGACTGAATGGAGTGTGATCTCCTCCACGCAAGAAACGGTCGTTGCGATAGACTAAATTAATATCCAGTTGCTCTACATATTGATTCGTAACTGTTTTGATATATCGGGCTAATTGTCTCGATGGACTGTCATTATCACGATTGGTAGATTTACGCATTTTTGATTCTGCTTCCGTTTCTAAGAATGGAATTGTTTCACTGAAAACGCGAACTTTAGTATTGTCTCTCAATAAAGTTCCGCTGGATAAACTGTTTCCAATCATGTCATTATTGATCATCGCAATTACATTCCATTTTCCATCTTTGGCAACATCCGCTAAATGTTTAGCTCCGTACAATCCTTGTTCTTCACCAACAACTGCCACAAAAATCAGCGTAAAAGGGAATTCTCTTTGGCTCAATATTCGGGCAAGTTCCATCATCGCTGCAACTCCAGAAGCATCGTCATTAGCACCTGGCGCATCTGATTTAGCATCCATAACATCTGAAGCACGGGAATCTAGATGGCCGCTTATGATCAATACACGATCATCTGTAGGGTCAGTTCCTTTTAAGGTTGCCATCACGTTCCCCAACTGGCTGTCGGTGGTAATACGTCTTCCGTCTGCTTTGATGGTAAAAAAATCAATAACTGAAGTTAGTCTTCCGTTTGATGCCAAAGCATATTTATCAAACTCTGATTTTACCCAGCGTTGCGCCGCACCAATACCGCGGGTGTTGCTTTTGGTGTCACTTAATGTATGTCGGGTTCCAAAGGATACGAGTTTACGAACGGTAGCTTCCATGTTTTTCGATTGTACTTCGGTAATCATTTTTTTTATTTCGGGATCATCGACTGTGGTTTGTGCGTAATTGGTATGAGAAATGAATAGTAGTAGGAACAAACAGAATATTGAGGTTGGTTTCATTAATAGGTTTTTTTAGTTTTCTCAAAGTTAGTAAAAAAGAAAAAGAAAGTATAAACGAAATTGAGTTTTAAGATTTGTTTAATTATCTATCAATGCTACTTAGAAATTATTTCTAGCTCTAAAAGCCTTTGATTTTGAGATGCCCTTCTTAGTATCTGACCACTTAATCAATGGTTTTTATTGATTGTGGTTTAGAAATTCTTTTACTTTTTCAAGGTGGACATTTTGCGAACTGAAGCAAGTTGATTTATCTTATTATTCAGTCAGTTATTTCTAATCCCAATTCATATCTTATTTTACCTTTATTGTCTCTTACAATAATACATGAATAGGTTTTACCTCTCTCATAATAATCCCGGTCTTCCTCATGTATTTGTATATTTAAAATCTGATGATGTGTTTGTACCTTAGCAATGAAAAAAAAATTATCTTGAAAAATTAGAGATCTAGAGGATATGAAAAGGACTTTTATTTCGCGATGTTTTGGATCAAATATACTAGAGCTATTATTTTCCGTTTCACAAAATTTACAACATTCTAATCCGAAATTTTCGAATATAATTTTATCAAAATCAATAATACCTTTTTTAAAGGTCCACATAAAATAATCAATTAGATTTTTTATAACTATTTCTTTTATTTTTCTATATTCAATTAAAAATTCTTTAATTTTTATTATTTCCAAAAGAGAGGATTCTTCATAAAAAAGCGACTTCATTTTCTCTCGAATATACAAATCATCTCTCTCTATTAAATAATCATGTTTTAATAATTTTTTATACCAATAAGGTTTGCGTTGTAATATTAATTCTGTTTTTATAACACATTCTTCTAGTGTATCTAAAAAAAACTCATGGGTAAATTCACTGTTAATAGTTATTGAACCGGAATGCTCTATAATTTTAATTAATTCGTAATTTTCATTTAAAGCAGGAACACCTAACTGTTTCCTAAATTCAGTATTATATTTGTATAATATTAAAGACTTATCTATCTCTCCTTTTTCTATTTGTTCTTTAAATTTATTATCAATAAACCAATCTCTGTATTTCTTTACCGCTTCAATTCCAAGATTGCCTATTTCTGATGGAACAGTGTAGTTTTGATAATCATTTTTCAGATAAACACAATCTGAATTTAAATGGTATTTTAATGTCCGACCACTTTGTTCAAAAACATATGAATTTGAGTCATTAGATTTAGCGGTCATCTCATAAAAACTAATTTCTCCATTAAGCATGTTTTTTACATTAAAGAGATATTTTAAATCTAGTTTATTGAAAAATTTTGAAATTTTATGATTTTCATATATATGTTTGAAAAAAAAATCTTTATTAATTTCTTCTTTGACATCTAATTTTTTACATAATTTTTCAAAACTGTATTTTGAGATATAAACCCCAGTGGTTCCTCCAGGTATCATTATTGATTCTATATTAGGTTTAGTAGATTTTTGCTTAACTCTTTTATTAAATTCACTAATTGGCATGCTATAAATTAAGATGTTTTCATCATCACCATATGTAAATTCATTGATTTCATATATCTGAGAACCGTATTCATCCACTAGTTTTTCTCCTCCTTTACTCATCTTGGACAGTCTTTTTAAGTCTTCGTCTTGTTTAGTTGTTCTATTTTCTGGAAGAGTATTTAAAATGTTTGCAATTCGGTACGGCAATTTACTTATGTCTGAGTTGGCATATTGTCTTACAGAGATTGTTGGAATTTGTTCAGAACCGTCAGATAACTTAATTTTATTAAAAGGGGAAAATATTGAAAGTACTTCGTCGTCTTTCAATTCACCTACTTGTTTATGTAATTCTAATCCGCTTATTTGCTCAGCTAATTGAGGAAACATTTTTTCGTAACCTTCGATGGTCTTTTTCAGCCAAACTCTTATGGCTCTGTTGTTTACTGTAAATTTGTTATTTCTTATATCTAAGGTATCTAATAGATTCCCTTTTGTATCTGGTACTTTTAAATTTTTTAATTGAACTATCTCTAACATCATTTGATGAGTGCCTTGGTAATCCTTGATTTTTCCAACTCCTGCAACGAATATAGTTCCTGTCGGTACTAACGTCATTGCTTTTTGAACACTTGTTTTTAAAGATTCTTTGCTTACTACTGCTGTTTTAAATATGTGATTTGCCATGATAAATTTGTTTTTGTTTTTTACCTTATATAAAGTAGCAATGTTTACGAAAATAGGTCTTGTCTGAATTGATTTAATTTTGTTCTAAAGTATGAAATTGTAATCGTAGTTTTACAAAGTTAATTTCTGTTTTTTTAAATGAACGTCCTGTCTATTTCAATTGTCATTTTTCAGTACTTCATTTCATGTTTAGTGTTTACATTATATTTAAATGAATATTTATAATGAGATTCCTCCTTAGTCGGAATGACAGAGAGAGTGATTTATCTTTTTGAAAAACAAAACGTCCTAATCTAGCCCCGATGGAAGTAAGTATCCCACGCTTTTGGGCGTGAATACTGCGGACAGCGGGACAACTCGTGATGAAAAAAGCGGAAAGTGCTGCTCCTAAAAAAGAAAATAGCCATCGGATTTGGACTTTGTTTTTTTGTGGACGGTTTCTTAATTTGCTATTTTCAAACTTCGTACCTTTGCGCTTTAGAAATTGAAAGAAAATGATTGAAATAGGAAAATACAATACGCTTACCATTTTACGTGATACCAAAGTGGGTTTGTTTCTGGGAAATCCAGAAAAAGATCCCGAAGGAATTCATGACATTCTATTGCCTAACAAATACGTGCCAAACGAATTTGAAATAGGTGAGGAGTTGATTGTTTTTGTGTATTTGGACCACGAAGAAAGACCCGTTGCCACGACATTAGAGCCGTATGTATTATTGAATGAATTTGCACTTTTGCGTGTGAATTATACCAATCAGATTGGTGCTTTTATGGATTGGGGAATGGAAAAGGATATTTTGGTTCCGTTTAAAGAGCAGGCGCGTCCGATGGAAAAAGGAAAACGCTACCTGGTTTACCTTTATATGGACGAGAAAACCAATCGTTTGGTGGCTTCCAGTAAATTGAATCAGTTTTTAAAAAATGATCACCTGACGGTTGAAAAAGGGGAAGAAGTAGATTTAATTGTTTCTCATATTACTGAATTAGGAATTAACGTTATCATCAACGAAAAGTACAAAGGTTTGATGTACAAAGATGAAGTTTATGATGATGCGATTCGCACGGGAGACCGCATGCGAGGGTATATCAAGACAATACGTCCGGATAATAAGATTGATGTGGCACTGCAAGTTCAAGGATATCAAAGTATAGAGCCAAATGCAGAAAAAATTCTGGATGAGTTAAGAGCGAGCAGAGGTTTCTTGCGTTTGACTGATAATTCACATCCGGAAGATATTAAAACGGTTTTGAAAATGAGTAAGAAAACCTTCAAGAAAGCCATTGGCGCTTTATATCGAGAGAAATTAATCGAAATCAAGGAAGACGGAATTTACTTGGTTAAGGAATAAAAAAAAGAAAGACTAATCGTAACGGTTAGTCTTTCTCTTTTTAATGCTGTTTTAGAATATTAAATTCTGGCAACATTAAAATAAATTTGAAGTTCAAAGTAGCTTTATCCGCTTCTAAGCGCAATAGTATACTCGATACTATTTTAAAAATATTAACTTAAGCGTAAGTACTTTAAAAGATAGTTTTGTCTTTAAATGTACAATCACTTGCTTGAGAGTTAAGAAATAATTTCACAATAAGGCCGTTGGTTTTCTATATATTGGAAGATAATTTTCTAAACAATTGTTTATTAATGTCTCACTTTTGCAAGGACAAGAAAATAGTTCTTTAATTAACCGTAGGTGTTACTTTTTATTTTTTACTGCTGGGGCAAATGCTAGTATCATTAGCTCGTTTATCGGGGCTTTGAAAATATTTTTATAAGTTATTACCGTAGAAAAAGGAGCGACAACATTTTTAATTGCATTCAATACATTCTTTTTTTAGGTTAATAAATCAGTGAAGAATCAATAATTAATCAAGATAAAGAATTTGTATTCATCTGATTAGCTTGTCCTAAAATTAAAAATAATTTGAATTGGCGACTGTTAAAATGCTGTTTTTTTATTGTTTTTTAACGTTTTAAAGCCTTTAATCAGAGAAGGATTACCATAAGGTTATGCAAATAGAATAGATAAAATGTAAAAAATGATTTATTTTTACACTAAAATAATTTAAATCAATTGTAATGGATTGGATCACTGCTAAAGAATACGAAGATATCACTTATAAGAAATGCAATGGCGTTGCCAGAATTGCGTTCAACAGACCAGATGTGCGCAATGCGTTCCGTCCGAAAACTACTGCTGAATTGTATAATGCCTTTTACGATGCACAAGAAGATACTTCAATTGGTGTCGTTTTACTTTCTGCCGAAGGGCCTTCGTCTAAAGATGACGTGTATTCTTTTTGCAGTGGCGGCGATCAAAACGCACGCGGGCATCAAGGTTATGTAGGTGATGATGGACAACATCGTTTGAATATTTTAGAAGTGCAACGTTTAATTCGATTCATGCCAAAAGTAGTTATCGCTGTAGTTCCAGGTTGGGCAGTAGGTGGAGGACACAGTTTACATGTGGTGTGCGATTTGACTTTGGCGAGTAAAGAACACGCTATTTTCAAACAAACAGATGCTGACGTAACCAGTTTTGACGGTGGATACGGTTCGGCTTATTTAGCTAAAATGGTTGGACAGAAAAAAGCACGTGAGATTTTCTTCTTGGGACGCAACTATTCGGCTCAGGATGCTATGGATATGGGAATGGTGAATGCGGTAATTCCGCATGCTGAACTAGAAGATACGGCTTACGAATGGGCTCAGGAAATTTTGCAAAAATCTCCAATGGCGATTAAAATGCTGAAATTTGCGATGAATCTTACCGATGATGGAATGGTGGGACAACAGGTTTTTGCCGGTGAAGCAACAAGACTTGCGTATATGACCGAAGAAGCTAAAGAAGGAAGAAACGCATTTTTGGAGAAAAGAAAACCGAATTTCGAGAAAAAATGGTTGCCATAAAAAGTTTGATGTTTAAAGCTTAAAGTTGTTTTGAAAAGTAACTTTAAACTTTAGACCTTGCGCTTTAAACAAAATTTTATAAATGGAAAATTTTACAAACGAAACGATTGATACGCGCCAACTTCCAAAATTTGAGGAAGTAACTTTTACGAATTTGCATTCTAAATACATTTGGGTGGTATTGATTAATTTGGCGTTATTTATTGGTATACTTATTCTTGTTCCAATATTTGTTTCCATGTTTAAACCCGAACTGTTTTCTGGAAGAGTCTGGTTGATTATAGGTGTCGTTATTCCTGTATTCTCAGTTTTGTTGGTAGCATTTTCTATTATTGCATTTAAGAAAAAAGGATTTGCATTCAGAGAACACGATGTGCTTTTCAGGTACGGAATTATTGCTACAAATACAATCGTAATTCCTTATAATAGAGTACAGCACGTGGCTTTGCATGAAGGATTAATTTCACGGTATTTTGGTCTGGCTAAAATTGAAATTTTTACTGCTGGTGGAAGTTCCAGTGATATTGAAATACCTGGAATCGAAAAAGAACAAGCTGAAAATATCAAACAATTGTTGATGGGTAAAATACAAAAACAATTGTAATGGGAGCCGATTTTAGTCAGCCACAAAGGCAATCTTCAATAGGGATTTTGGTGATGTTTTTTTACACGCTTCAGCAATACGCCAGAGCGTTGTGGCCTATGATTGTGATTTGGATTTTTAAGTTTGACGAGGTTAATAAATTGTATTTTTTCCTTGGGATACTTGCCGTATTTGTAAGTATTGGAGTTATTTCTTATTTGAAATACCTGAATTTTACTTTCTTTTTGGATTCCGAAAACGACGAATTTATCATTACAGAAGGCGTTTTTAATAAAACCAAAACTGCGATTCAACTGCGTAAAATCCAACAAGTAAATATCAACCAGTCTTTTATTCAAAAGTTAGTTAGTGTTTATGAATTGGATGTAGACACAGCCGGAAGCAATAAAAAAGAAGGCGCTATCAAAGCGATTTCACATGAATTGGCTTTAGAATTGAAATTTCGTTTATTGGAAAATGAAGAACTAAAGACTACAATTGGAACAGAAACAACTTCATTGGAGGAAACCGAGCAAAAACTTTTTGAAGCCGCGCATCCTTTTATTAAAATCAGTTTTTTGAGTTTGTTGAAAGTTGGAATCACGTCCAATTATGGAAGAAGTATAGCTTTATTAGTGATTTTCTTTAGTACGATATATGAGAATTTTCAAAATTTTGGAGACGAAAGTAAAGTTTATGAAGAAAAAGTAGGTTCGTACATCGATAAAAACTTAGTGCTGCAAACTATTTTAACATCGATAATACTATTGTTTGTAGTGGTTTTGGTTGTGAATGTAATCCGTACTGTTTTCAAATACTATGATTACAAAATAACCCGACAAAAAGGATCTTTGCTTTTGTCTTTTGGATTGTTGAACACAAAAAGCACTATTATCAAGCCTGAAAAAGTTCAGATTACGACCGTTAAAAGGAATTATTTCCAAAAGAAAATGGGGATTCTGGAGCTGAAAATTAGACAAGCGACCAGCGGAGAAAAAGAAGAACGAAAATCAATAATTGAAATTCCGGGATGTAGTGAAGCAGAGAGAGATTCGATATTGAGATTATTGTTTCATAAAATTCCTGAAAAAGGGTTGATGTTGCAACCTAATTTTCGTAAACTTATGTTTTCGATTTTCTTGACAATAGGATTACCTTTGTTGGGATTTATGGCGGTTGGGTATTGGCTTGAGCCTATAATTTTTGAATATAGTTATGTGGTGCCGGTGTTTGTAGTTGTTATTGGATTAATCCAGTATTTTAGATTTAAAAATAATCGATTATTTATTCACCAGAATTTTATAATAAAGCAAAGTGGCGCTTGGGATATCAGCAATGATATTATTGAGCCCAGTAAAATACAAGCAATTACAACTTCGCAGCTTTTCTGGCATAAAAAGTTAGATATTGGTTCCGTAATATTGCATACTGCAGGAGGAAATATAGATTTTCAGTTAGCGAATTATTCAATAGTAAAACAACAAGTCAATCTTTGGTTGTACGAAATAGAAACTTCCGATAGCAATTGGATGTAACAAAATGGTTTAAAGTGTAAGGTTTAAAGTTGTCTGTGCAACAAATCTTAAGTTTTAAACTGCAAATTTTTAAATAAAAAAATATGAAACATTGGATTGAAGCCGCACGATTACGAACCTTACCCTTATCGGTTTCTGGAATAATAGTTGGGAGTATGTATGCTTTGGCGCACCCAACAGATAGTATATTAACGCCAACCGAGGTCTTTAATTGGCGATTATTTGGATTTGCTATATTGACAACATTAGGATTGCAAATACTGTCCAATTTTGCTAATGATTACGGTGATGGCATGAAAGGAACAGATAATGAAGATCGGGTAGGGCCAAAACGGGCGATACAAAGCGGTGTGATTACTCCACAAGCCATGAAGCGCGCTATTATAATTACATCAGCCTTGACGTTGCTTTCAGCGATGTTGTTGATTTATTATGCGTTTAGAGATACAAATCTATGGTATTCCTTTTTCTATTTAGTATTGGGAATTCTGTCAATTGTATCTGCCATTCGCTATACGGTTGGAAATACGGCGTACGGCTACCGTGGATTTGGCGATGTATTTGTCTTTGTATTTTTCGGATTGGTGAGTACTTTAGGAGTGAATTTTTTATACTCGAAACAATTGGATGCGTTGTTGGTTTTGCCGGCGGTCGCTATAGGATTATTGAGCGTGGGTGTTTTGAATTTGAACAATATGCGAGATGAAGCATCGGATAGAAAATCAAATAAAAACACGATTGTTGTGAAAATTGGCGGAGCCAAAGCTAAAATATACCATTATTTTCTGATTGTAGCGGCGATGGTTTTGGTGTTGATTTTTGCATTTACTGACGATTTTCATTTTGATCAATACTTGTTTTTATTAGCCTATATCCCTTTAATCAAACATTTAATTACCGTTTATAAAAATCAAAACGCTAAGGAATTAGATCCTGAATTAAAAAAACTGGCGCTGAGTACTTTTGCACTTTCAGTGTTACTCTCATTAGGTATGATTTACTTTTTTTCGGATATCATTGTGAATACTTTTTTAGGCGGGAGATAAATTAATAATCAAATAGGGAATCATTCCATTTTTAAATTAATAAATATGAAAATAACATTTTACGGTCACGCGTCATTAGGAATCGAAGTTGGTGGCAAAAACATCATTGTAGACCCGTATATTTCGGCTAATCCAAATGCAGCTCACATTGATATTGACTCTTTGAAAGCAGATTATATTTTGCTTACGCATGCTCACGGGGACCATATTCTCGATGTCGAGGCAATTGCCAAAAGAACGAATGCGGTAATTGTTTCCAATGCAGAAATTGCAGGTTATTATGGTGCAAAAGGGTTTCAATCACATCCCATGAATCACGGAGGAAGTTGGAATTTTGATTTTGGGAAATTGAAATATGTAAATGCGATTCATTCCAGTTCTTTTCCTGATGGCAGTTACGGAGGAAATCCGGGCGGTTTTGTCATTGAAGGCGAACATAAAAATATCTACATTGCAGGTGATACAGCTCTGACAATGGATATGAAACTTATTCCGATGCGCACTAAACTTGATTTAGCAATTTTGCCGATAGGCGATAATTTTACCATGGATGTCGAAGATGCCATAATCGCTTCTGATTTCTTGGATTGCGATAAAATTCTAGGCTACCATTACGATACTTTCGGTTATATCGAAATCGACCATAAAGAATCCATTCGTAAATTTTTCAATAAAGGAAAAGATTTGATGTTACTGGAAATAGGAAGTTCCATAGACTTGTAAAGTCATTGCGAGTTTTTCGAAGCAATCTCCTGCTATTCGCTTGTATCTTTACTTGCTTAAAAAAGCAAGTAAAGGATACCGCTGCTATCAGGGCTAGGTTAATCGTTGCTATAACACTTTATCAACTTTGCTAAAACTTTGTGTTTAAATTTTAAAGAATTCCAAGTCAATCATGCATAAAAAGAATTTTATCGTTTTATTTTTGTTGCTAATTACTGCAAATACCGTTTTCTCTCAAAAAGACGGCTATTGGGATAAAACCCGTGCTACAACCAAAGAAATTACGGTTTCCGCTAGAGACAGAATCATCATAAAAACCCAAGATTTCCCCGAAGGTACCACCGAAGTCGTTTACAGAATAACACTTTTGGATAAAAATCAGCAAATGGCGGGTAGTTTAGTTTCGGTTTTAAAAGCTATACCAGACCCAACGGGAATCAGTCAAGGTTCAGCAGGAGCAGTTTTTATTTTGTCTAAAATTTCAGGAGATGATAAATGTAAATATGCTGTTTTCTCTAGCGCTGAATTTGCTACAAAATACAAAGAAAACGGAAAAACAGATGATGCTTGTTTGGTTCAAGATACACCAGTCAGTAAAGATGCCAAGCGACTATCTACAGAGAAATCTGCTTGCATGCAATCGAATTCAGGGAATTTATGGTTTGGTTTCGAAAGTAAAAACTGGATTATGAACCAAAAAATTATTCTGGAAGTCGTGCCATGGGTCGATAATACACTCAGTCGTGGCTGGACACTTGAAAACAGAAAAGCAATCATCGATCAATGTAAAACATCCAATTTGGCTCAAAAAATGACCAATTCAGATGATTTTTGCGTTTGTATCCTCGATAAAATTCAATCCAAATACACCTTTAAGGAATTTCAGAAATTATTGACTGTAGAGCGTGCTAAAGCGTTTAAAGATTTTGGAAACAGTTGTTTTGGTGAAAGCAGTCTTTCTAAAAGTGTTTATGACGATTTGCGCAAGCAAGCCGCTGTACTAGCAAAACAAGGAAAGCAAGGTGAGGCTATTGTGAAACTTGCTACAATAATCAATGATGGAAAAGCAACTGCTTTGGATTACAACGCAATAGGAAGTAGTTATCTTTTGACGAAGCAATACGGGAAAGCGATCAAATTCCTAAAAGAAGGCGAAAAAATTGATAATACAGAGTTATTGATACAATTGAATTTGGCGCATGCCTATTTATTAAATGATAATTATTCGTCAGCTAAAGCCATTTATAAAGAATATCAATCTCAAAATGTTACAGATAGTTTGAGTTGGACTCAAAAAATAAAACAAGATTTCGCTGCTTTCAAAAAGGCAGGAATAACTTCCAGTGATTTTGAAAGAATTTTGAAGTTGATGGAAAAGTAAAATTATTCTCTTTAAGGATTTGTCAAGTCGAGCGCAGTCGAGACTCATCAATTAGGTCTCGACTTAACAAGATTAGGTATTGCTTATTTTATCATGCGAATATGTAACTCATAATTTATAACTCATAATTAATAATTTTTTTGAAAGCAACGTACCACAAATACATCCTTAATTTCAAACGCCCATCGGGAACTTCCCGTGGCGTTATGACCGAAAAAGAAACTTGGTTTATTGTCTTGGAACAAGATGGTAAAAGAGGAATAGGAGAATGCGGAATCCTTCGCGGATTGAGTATTGATGATCGGCCGGATTATGAAGAAAAATTGCGATGGACTTGTGATAATATTCATCTTGGAAAAGACCATCTTTGGGAAGCGTTATTAGAGTTTCCTTCAATACAGTTTGGAGTCGAAATGGCGTTTCAATCTTTAGTGAGTGAAACTCCTTTTTTACTCTTTCCTTCGGACTTTACAAATGGTACAAAATCTATCTTGATAAACGGTTTAGTTTGGATGGGTGAGGAGGTTTTTATGAAGCAACAAATCGAAGAAAAACTAGCACAGGGTTTCCGTTGCATTAAACTCAAAATAGGAGCGATAGATTTCGATAAAGAATTGCAATTATTGCGATTTATTCGGGAACATTTCACTCCGGAACAAGTCGAAATTCGGGTGGATGCTAACGGGGCTTTTGATGAAAATGAAGCTTTAAATAAATTAATACAACTATCTGAATTTAAGTTGCATAGTATTGAGCAACCAATACAAAAAAATCATACTGACAGTATGGCAGAACTGTGTAAAGCCACTCCTTTTCCTATTGCTTTGGATGAAGAGCTGATTGGTGTGTTTACTTTGGCTGAAAAAGAACAATTATTAGAGAAAATCAAGCCACAATACATCATTTTGAAACCTAGTTTTGTGGGTGGTTTTCGAGGCACGCAAGAATGGATTTCATTGGCTGAAAAGCATAAAATAGGGTGGTGGATTACCTCTGCTTTGGAGAGTAATATTGGACTGAATGCCATCGCGCAATGGACGTTTTTACAACATAATGTAATGCCTCAGGGATTAGGAACCGGAGCGCTTTATACCAATAATTTTGACTGTCCATTGGAAGTTTCAGAGGGACAATTATGGTATAAAAATGAATTGAATTGGGCGTTTGATTTTGCCCTTTTGAAATAGATTATTTCGTAGTTTTCTTTTGTTCACCGTCTCCCAATAAAACGGATAACGTCTTTAAGCTTGGTGTGCGGTCCGCAATCAACTTTGCTATACTGATGAAAGGAATGAAAAGAATCATTCCTGCAGCGCCCCATAAAATACCTCCCACAATTACCACAATAATTATAACCAATGTATTTATTTTCAAGCGGCTTCCTACTGCAAATGGAAATATAATATAGGCTTCCAGTAACTGTACAATTGAAAAAACTACAATAACGGCTAGTGGATACCAAATGGAATTATACGTAATCCAGGAAACTGCAATGGGCAAAAGAGCGGATATCATGATTCCAACATACGGAATAAAAGTTAAAATTGAGGCTATAAAACCAAACAGAAAGGGATTTGGT
Organism: Flavobacterium psychrolimnae; assembly: GCF_003312425.1. GTDB lineage: Bacteria > Bacteroidota > Bacteroidia > Flavobacteriales > Flavobacteriaceae > Flavobacterium > Flavobacterium psychrolimnae. Next base: position 67,680 of record NZ_QNUX01000002.1, read on the forward strand.
ACCCCAATTATCCAAAGTCCAATGCTGTTTAATAAGCCAACTACTAAATAAACTACCAACATTCCTTTAATGAAATTGTAATATTCATGAATGGTTTCCACAAGGATTTCATGAATGGTGTTTTTTCTTTCAGGAGGAAAAAGCTCATATAAGGCATTCGATAACATCTGGCGATGGAAGAGTATTAATGTAGAGAAAACAGGAATCATGATTAGAAAAAATGCTGATTCAGACAGAGAATAAGCGGTGTTCCGAACGATTGAAAAGGCTTGTGAACCGGAGTTGTTGAGTGTATTATTGATAAAATCACTTTGTTTTTCCAAACTAATATCAAATCGTTCTGAAATAAATAGGCTCAATTGATTTACTGTTTCGGCTAGTTTCACTCGCAACGATTGCCACTCTTGAAGGAATTCTGAAAATTGCGCTATTAGTAAGTAGATGATACCTCCGACCAAAAGAGTTGCTCCTAAAATGGAAATGAAAATAGCAATTCCTTTGTTTATTCCTTTTGTTTCCATCCATTTACAAACAGGATACAGAATAAAACCAATGAGTAAAGAAAAACTTAACGGAATAAATAGTGTTTTGCCAAAATAAAGCAGAAGACAAGCTAAGACTATTAACTGAAGAATTTCTAAAACAGAATATTTTCTGTCGGAGTGAAATATAACGGGTGTCTTAGAAGATTGCAACATACAAATTTGTTTTTAAATCCGTTTTTACGATTCGTATTGTAAACGATTTTTAATAAAAGTACGAATTTTAAAGTATTGAAATACAGTAAATTGAATGTTTCTTATAATTACATTTTAGTATCTAATAATCGTCTGTGGTAATTGATTTGACCCAAATGATAGGCTAGGTGCGTAGTCAAATGGATAAGCATAAATTCAGTTGAAGTTTTATTTTGGAAAACTAAAAGGGGATATTCTGTATTTAAATCTTCTTCACAAATAACATTAAGCGCATTGTTAACCACAATTCTCGTTGCTTCGATTTTTGAAAGCAATTCTGTTTTTGGAATGTCTTTCAGTGAAAATTCGAGTGCTCTGTTTCTGATATATCCGGTTTTTCCAAATTCGGCTCCAATGTATGTATTTAAGTTTCCAATTAAATGCAAACACAGATTTCCTGCTGAATTGCTGATATTACTTTCGATTTTCCAAAGATTAATTTCATTTTGGTACGATTCAATTTCAAATTTAAGAATGTTTAAATCCCTATTGAAAAGTATCTTTAGAGTTTCAATCAACATGGTGGGTGTCTTTATATTTTTTCAAGGATAAGAGTGCTTTTTCTTGAATTTTTTTCTGAAAGAAACCGGTCCATCCAAATAGATGTCCGGTAATTCCAAAGGCTTGTTTCGACCATTTATAAAGATCAAATTCATCCGTATGCTTAATAATTAGTCCGTCTTTGAACTGAAATTGAGCCTGAATTACATTCACTACTTTTCTATTTGTTTTGCTGAAGTTGTAAGTTGCAATCCATTGTGCAGAACCTAAATATTCAGTAGCTTTTATATCTGAGTATTCGATTTTAATATTTCCATTACTTTTTTCTATCAGCATTTTCCACATTTGGCAAACATCATTTCCTTTCAATAAACCGAAAACAGGATCACGAAATTGTATCGTTGAATCGTAACATTCACACATTGTCTTTGCATCTGCATTTGAAAAAGCAGAATAGAATTTTACCAGGGTTTTCTCGTTATCAGTCATGTTTTACATAAAGTGATTAGTAAAATTACTAATTATTTTGCGAAAATTCACACTTTGAAATATAATTAGGGACTTGCAAAAATAAAAGATAGTCTCTTTTAATAGAAATATTAAAAAGAAGTGATTCCAATTCATGAAGTTACGAAGCATTTGTACTTTAAATTTTGGCACAAAAAAAAAGGATAGACTTTTTAGTTTCTATCCTTTTGGGTATTTATAAAATGTATTCTCCGACTACTTTAAATTATTTAACAGCAGGAATAATATCAATAATTACGGTACGGTTGTAAAAACGTTCCTCTGGAGTTTTATTTTCAAAAGGAGAATTGTTTTCATTTTCACCAAAACCAGAAACTTCAAATTTTACATCATTTCTACCAGTTTTAGCTAAAGCATTTGCAATGATATTTTTTGCATCATTTGCACGTGCAAGAGATAATCCTTGATTGTACACTTCTTCACCAATAATATCAGTATGACCTTTGATAAGAACCGTTGCTCCTACAGGAATTTTGGGTGTAACTACTTCAGTAAGGTATTTTTCATACATCGTAATTGCTTTTGACGTATTAAATTCATAGATGATACTATATCTTGTACCTTCTACCATTGTAGCAGGAGTCCAAAGTGTCACGTGAACCGGAGTTTCTTTCTCTATAATTTTACCACTTTTGGTTTGACCAATCATTTTTACTTTAAAATCACCTTCTGGACGATTTCCTAAAATTGATTTTCCAGGAATTTTAACCTCTTCTTCAGTATACGGTCCAAAAGATTGTACTTTTCCTTGTTCGTCAGCTATTTGTAATGACCAAGAAGATAAAGCTTCACCAGCTCCTTTGTTATTAAAGGTTACATAACTGTCAACGGGTGCGACTTGCGAAGCAACCATTTGAACTGGTTTTAATGGAGCATCAGGGCCACTTTGAAATTCCATCAATAAATCAGGACTGTTACTTTCAATAGAAACTCTGCGGTCACCTTCTCGTAGCAACACTAATTCTTGAGTTCCTCCTGGTTGTTCTGATGGGATATTTGGTTTATCTTGACCCTTAGTTGTAATTCTAGTTGCATTAATTGCAAATACGTTTACTAAATACGTTTTCACTGATTCTGCCATAGCAAGACCATCTGTATTTCCTTTTTCTGATGAACCAACCAAAGTAATAGTTGCAGCAGGATTTTTTTGCATACGATCCCCAAGGATGTTCAACACATTATAATAAACTGTCATTTGACGTTTAGAACGATCTGATAAATTTTTAGGAGCAAATGTTTCCAATTGATCTTCTTTAAAGTCTTTCACTTGATCTTTCGTTAATAAAACATAACGGTTTGGAATTTCAGTTGATCCTTCGTTAAAGAAAACGTAGTTTCTAAGTGGGAAAACTTCAGTCATTCTTTTTTCACCTTGAACATTGCTAGGAGAATTTACAGTAAAATCAACCTCACGGTCTTTTACCATATCTGTAGCTTGTTGGATATTTTGTCCTTGACCAAATTTAAGCGCTACACCAGCTCTAATTGTAGTAATGTTCCAAGTTTCTGTAGCACGTGGATTTTGACCAAAATAAGGTTGGAAAGAAACAAAAGGAGATAAAACAAATTGTGTTTTGTTACTATCAGAAGAAAGTGGAATATCATATCCAGCGCCAATTTGCATGGACAAAATAGTTTTTTCAATTTCACTAAATTCACCCGATACCGCCGCTGAAGGCTCTTGATCTGGGAATGCAGGATTAATTCCTAACTGATACGTAAATGATTTATCCAGATTGAAAGCCAAACGTGGACCTCCATAAAGGTAAAAATTAGATTTAAACGGAGCAAAACGTACGCTTGGTTCTACCGTGATATAACTAAGATCAGTAGATAAATCAGCTGGACAGTCACATGCTGTAAGCACTTGGTCAAAAGAACCTTTACGGCTATCAAAACCTGCTTGTAACATAACTCCCCATCTAGAAGTAGCAGGGCGATATTCTAAAAGCGGCGCAATAAAAAGTCCAACACCGTCACCGTCATGAAAAGTCGCAGGAGGTGTAAAAGCAGCATTTAGCTGATTTGTAGAACCACGGTAAAAGTTGAAATTTGCTCCACCGGCAACTCCAAAATACCAAGAAGGTTTTGCATATTTAATTGCTTGTGCTTCCTGTGCTTGTATAGGTGTTTGAACACTTAACCATGTCAAAGACACAAGTAAAAGACTTTTGATTGGTAAGTTATTAGGGGACCAAGCTTGGCGTAATCCCTTTTTTAAATTAGTTATATTGTTCATATTATTTATATTGTTTGATTCATTTTAAATATATCCCGCCTTTCGACGGGATAAAACTTTTTGTTTATTAAATCTATTGGACTAATGCTTAATTAGCAGGTACATTGATAGTTGTATTCACCATAGTAACTGAAGCTACTAATGAAATTGCTCTACCATTCAATACCGTTTGCACAGCATTTCCAGCAGTTGAGAATGTAACTCCGGCAGAAGCAATAATAGTTCCTGTCATAACTCCACCACCAGCGCCATTAATCACGGCTGCAGTACCAACATACCAGTATACGTTTTTAGCTTGGGCACCGTTTACTAATTTTACACTTTTAGCACCATTTGGACCAGCGATTCCTACTGTTAAACCAGCTGCTGTTTGAAAAATCCAAACTGCATTAGGATCACCTTTAGCATCTAAAGTTAAATCACCATTTGATATTTTGAAAGTTGCACCTGCTGATTTATAAATTCCTGGAGCTAAAACTAGATTCCCTAATTCACCTGCACCTGGATCCATTCCACCTGGTTTTTGTGCTGGAGAAATACTAAGATAAGCTGCATTTGCATCAACTAATCCTTGAGTAGCAATAGCTGCAGAGGCTGCTGAACCTGGAGCTGGGGGCGCTGTATGGATTCTTCCACTTACACGTCCTACATTAAGAGGAGTTTCTGTGTATACATCTCCTGTCGTACCATCATGAAATCCTGTTACTAGAGTCGCAGCAGCGGTTGTTCCAATATTTCCATTAATCACTGTATTCAAACCTTGATTCGTAATTCCTGCGTTTCCTCCAAAAACTCCGAAAAATAAACCGCTAGCGGCTGCTGGAGGTGGAGTAACAACTGCTGGATTCACTGTTGAGAAAGTCCATACATAGTTATTTGCCAATGAAGCACCTGCTACATTTTTAGCTCCTGTTGTGATAGTTGCAGTATAAGTAAGTCCTGCCTCAAAAGAATTAACTGGATTAAATGAAGCGGTTGTTCCACTGTAAGAAACTACTCCTGCAATAACAGTCGTACCTTGTCTTAAAGTAAAAGTTGTGGCATTAATAGTCAAAGGATCCATAGCTGTGCTAAATGTAGCAGTAACCGTTTTATTTAGATTTACTCCAGTTGCATTATTAAGAGGGTCAGTTGCAGTAACTGTTGGTGCAGCAGCGGTAGTAAATTTCCATACATAATTATTTGCTAATGGTATACCTGATACACTTTTTGCTCCTGTAGTAATTGTAACCGTATAATCATTATTTGCAACATATCCATTAGTAGCTGTAAAAGATACTGTTGAACCTGCATAAGTAATTACACCAGGCACTGTAAATGTTCCATGTTTTACTGTAAATGTTGTACTGTTTAAAGTTAAAGGATCCATTGGTACACTGAATGTTGCAGTAACCGTTTTGTTTAAACTTACTCCTTTAGCATTATTAGTAGGGTCAGTTGCAGTCACTGTTGGAGGTGCTTCTGTAGTGAAATTCCACACATAATTTGCAGCTAAAGGCGTTCCGTCTAAATTTTTAGCACCATTAGTAATTGTAACTGTATAAATTGTATTAGGAGTTAAGGCAGCAGTTGGTGTAAAAGTTACGACTGAACCAGCGTAAGCAATCGTTCCAGCAACTGAATTAGTTCCTTGATTTACGATAAAAGTAAAATTATTTATTGTCAATGGATCCATTGGAATACTAAATGTCGCAGTAATTGTTTTATTTAAAGGAACATTTGTAGCATTATTTGCAGGATCTGTTGTAATAACAGTAGGTACTATAACCATTCCAGTACTAAATGTCCAAACATAATCCGTTTGAAGGGCATTACCCATAACATCTTTAACACCAGTTTTAATTCTTCCAGTGTAAGTAGTGTTTGGTTTCAGAAAACTTGAAGGAGTAAATGTAGCAGTTGTTCCGCTATAAGTAACTGTACCTGCAACAGCAGTACCGTTAGCTTCCGTAACAATGAAAGTAGCTTCATTAATCGTTGTTGGGTTCATTTCTTCATTGAATGTTGCAGAAATAACTTGTCTTAAGGGAACACCTAAAGCCCCATTTAATGGAATTGTAGAAGATACTACAGGACAGACACCTTCTGTCTCAATAAAATTGTCTTCTGCACAACCTGAAATTAATGCAATAATCAGTATTGCAAAGGTTAGTAGTAGTTTTTTAGTATTCATTTTTTTAAATTTAGGGGATTAAGTATTTTATCGTCAAAGGTGAGCCTTTCATCGACTAAATAAGTTATACAATTAACTTTATAAGTTGTAAGATTCACTTATTTTATTTGTTAAAAAAATAATCAAGTTATTTAAAATCAATGTTTTAATATTTAAAAAGTGTTAACATTGTGTTATCACAATTAATTGTTAGGAAGAAAAAAAATATAAATGAAGACGATAATTGGAAAAAAGAAAAATAGGAGAGTATTCATTATTCTAAAACTATATTTTAAAATAATGTAAACGAAAAGTAGTATTTGTACCGTATGAAATAACAGCGTTATAAATAATTGCTTTTTAATACCAGTAGAAATTGGAGTGGTAGTAGGAACTAAAAGTTATATTTAAATAACTTTGAACTAAAAATTATTTAAATCATCAACATTTAATTCTTTTCCTTTTTGTTTTAAATTGGAAATAAAAATAGTAAGCTCTTTCGTAAATGTGTCAAGAGTTAATGCTGATTGTTTGATGAACTCTATACAGTCTTTAACTTCCTGTTGAGAATTGGAAGTTTGATCTAATTGGTTAGAAATTCCTAATATGTTTGTAACGGGCTGTCGTACACGGTGTGAAGTTATGAACATAATTTCTTGTAGTCCATTAATGTACGCTTTTTGATATTCCTTAGCGCTATTTAATTCAGAATTGATTTTGACAAGCTGCTCTGCTTTTTTTTCTTTCTCTTCGTTTTGAAAAGCAAGTTCTTTATTGGCAATAATTAATTCAGCAGCACGCTTTTCTTTTTCTTGGTTTTGAAAAGCAAGTTCTTTGTTTGCAATAATTAATTCAGCAGCACGCTTTTCTTTTTCTTGGTTCTGAAAAGCAAGTTCTTTATTGGCAATAATTAATTCTGCTGCACGCTTCTCTTTTTCTTGGTTTTGAAAAGCAAGTTCTTTATTGGCAATAATTAATTCGGCTGCACGCTTTTCTTTTTCTTGGTTTTGAAAAGCTAGTTCTTTATTGGCAATAACTAATTCAGCTGCACGCTTTTCTTTTTCTTGGTTTTGAAAAGCAAGTTCTTTGTTAGCGATAATTAATTCAGCAGCACGCTTTTCATTTTCTTGGTTTTGAAAAGCAAGTTGATTATTTTGAATTATTAATTCTTCCTTATTTACTCTTTTAATCATCTTGCTTCAATTTAAAATCTTTACTGAAAATTTTTTTAAAAATAGGTCAAAAAGCTTGTAATTTCCTATCAAAAATAAAAAATTAAAGATAATAATTAAAAAGATATAGAATTTAATAGTAAAAAAATATTAATCTAAAATTAGACATTTTCTAAGTCGTTGTCTTGTAGTTTTTCGGTCTTTTTAGTAACAATGTTGGTAATTACAAATTGTAAAACTGTTCCCAATATTCTTTTTATTGGATTGTGAGTAGATCCTAATAAAACTTTTTTAGTAATGTATCCTGTAGTCATTCCTAAAACATTGCTCAGGATATTTCCTTTAATTTCTGGGGATGTAGCTATAATGCCAAACGCATTTTTTATAAGATTTATTGGTTTTAAGCTTTCAACGGTATAATGATACTGATCTTTAAGTTGTACTAATTCATCAGCTTGTTTCATTTTCATTAATAAGATAGTTTCCTTAAGAATGTCTGTTTGGTTTATCTTTTTCATATTAATTTTTTTTAAGCATTTTAACAATCATGAAATTGCTGATAGGCATTTTAATCCACTCATCTTTAAAAATGTAAAGAATAATTGCGACAAGTAAATAAAAACTCGATACAATGAAAAAGCCATAATATAGTTTCCCAACTAATTCTCCAATCCATAAGGAAAGGCCAATATTGACCAAAAAGGCAAACATTGCAAAAACAATAGAAACAGCTAATCTAGAAATAAGAGAAGACATAACATCAGCAGTTTTATCCACTGCATGTAACTTCGCCAATTCTACTGTAGTTTTAGTGTAATTCTCTGCTCTTTCGAAAAGCATTTCTATTGTTGTTGCGTTGTTTTCCATGATATAATTTGTAAACGTATTGAATATTGAAATCTTAAAAATTGAATATCGAATTAGATATTTGTATTTTTAATTTCGTTTTTTGCATCGTAAAATTTTGATTTTCCTTCAGCAAGTAAAGTTTCACCTTCATTTTTAGCATCATAGAATTTTGATTTTCCTTCAGATACTAAAGATTCACCTTCTTTCCAGATTTTCTCGTATTTCTGAGTAATTGTACCTAATAAAGTATCTAACTTGCCTTTTAATTCATCAGCGTAGTCATTACTTTTGTCCATAATTTTAGTTCTTGTTTTGTCTCCTTTTTCAGGTGCAAACAATACTCCTAATAATGCTCCTACAGCTACTCCGCCTAAAACTCCTAATATTATTTTATCTGCTTTCATAATTATTTATTTTTATTTTTATTAATTTAAAAAATTGAATTATATACCTCTACCTTGAATAAGTCTAAAAAGTATTGCTATTACTGCAATAACAAGAAGTACGTGAATAATTGATCCTAAGCTGAATGCAAAAAATCCGATTGCCCAAAAAATTACTAGTATTACTGCGATTGTATAAAGAAGATTTCCCATTTTGTTTTTTTTTAATGATTTATAATTTTGATTTTTTTTAGTAGTCTTGAATTAAATTCTTCTACCTGATATAAGTCTGAATAAGATTGCAATTACTGCAATAACCAGAAGAATGTGAATAATTGATCCTGCACTATAGGCAAAAAATCCAATTGCCCAAAAGATAACTAAGATTACTGCGATGGTGTAAAGAAGGTTGCTCATGATTTTTAGTTTTAAATGATTAGTTATTATTTATTAGTTTAATCTCAATCCTACGTAAACGTTAAAAACACTGTTTTTTGCGTCAGAAGAAGTAAAGTTATTGTCCTTTCCTATTTTAGTTAAACCATAGTTGTAACGAACACCAAAGTTTACTACATCTAAATCTACTCCTACACCACCAGAAATACCAGCGTCAAACTTGTTGAAATCATCAGTGTCTAATTCACTTGTAGAAGATCCAAAATTAGTTTCAGTTGATGTTTTTCCACTAACCATGTAGGCTGCGTATGGACCAACATGTACATTAAAATTATCAGTCAAATTAGCAACTAATAAAACAGGTACTTCAATATAATTGATATTGAATTTTGATGTTCCCTGGAATACTGCGTTATCGTATATTTGCTCAGAACCTTTAGTTGTGTAATTTATTTCTGGCTGAATTGCAATACTATTTGTAATTGGGAACTTAGCATATAAACCAGCATTGAAACCTGTTAGTATATTACTGTCATCCACATTATCTGTATAAAAATTAGAAAAATTTAGTCCACCTTTAAAACCGTAAGAAGGTGTTTTTTCTTGCGCTTGTGCGCTTGTAAAGCTCATGAAACTTAATACTAATGAAGCAAAAATCAGTTTTTTTGAATTTTTCATTTTGTTTGTTTTTTAATTGAATTATTATATTACAAATATCCGCATCTTACCTTAGGCTATTGTTACATTACTTTTATTTAAAGTTACATTATTCACACTTTAGAGTATTTTAATAAATAGTTAAATTATTAAAATGCTGATAGTTATATTATTACCAAAAAAAAGGCGAGTTCTAAAACTCGCCTTTTACATTTTCTATTTATTATCTACTGTCAAGTTTTTCATTGCAGCACCTAGTTCATCCATGTCTCGATTGTATTCTTCTTTGAAAGATTGCCAGTCACTATTAGTATCATTTTTATACTCTTGCACTTTCAATTTGATGTTTTTATTTTTTAGCTCTAATGCTTCAATTTGTTTAGCATACATTTCATCAATTGATTTACCAGTTTTTTTCATATTGGTTTTCATTTCTGCAATGCGAATTTCATTTTGCTTAATTGTAGAATCAGTACTTTCTTTGAAATCATTCCATTCTTTCTCGGTAGCTGCTGCTCTTGCATCTGACAATTCTTCTTTTGCATCATCAAGATTATCTCTTGCTTCTTCTACGTTATCCTTAGCAGCTTCTTCTTTTTTTGAGGTGTCTTGGCATCCTACTAAAAGAGTTCCAGCCATAAATGTTGTAATGGCAAGTGTAAAAAATATTTTTTTCATTTTGAATTGTTTTAAGTTATTGATTTAATGTACAGTTTGTTATTGTGTTTTTGCTAGTATTTTTAAAGATGCTAAAATTATTTTTCGACAAAATTTTAATTTTAAATACAGTAATCTAAGAGGATTTTGAAGGATAGTAGAACCTAAAGACCTTCAAATATTTGTAGTAATTCTGCTCTGGATATTCCCAGTATTGCTTGATACTTTTTTAGCATTTCTTCTTTTTTCTCTTCAGAAAAAAGTGCTTTATTATTGGTTAAAGCAGCAAACTTTTCTTTTAGCTCTTTTTTTTGTTCTTCCCAGTTTCCCTCGCGCTCTATCGGATCCATTTATTTATTGTGTATTGTATGCGAAATAGTTTTCACTTTACAAAGTTCAGGCGTTTACAGGTTTTTGCAGTTATATAACTTTAAAGATTAGTTTCATTATTCACTGATTGAATAAAAATTAACACAGATTATGGGAAAATCTAAATAAATAAAAAAGTATTTTTTTACTATTAAGAAATCAATTGAAAACAACAATATTGCGTTTTATGTTTATTTATGACTTGAAATGTATTTCTCTACTATATTCTTAAGTGATTCATGATAATCAGTCAATACTTTAATAGTCATTTCGGGATTTTCAACGTCAGGAATTGTCACTGGCATCTCTAATAAATATTTGATCAATTCAGGATATTCATTACGGATTTTCATAGTAATTTCGAGTATTGCCTGATTGATTTCTTTTTCTGTTTTCATGATAAAGTATTTTAATGGATAAAATGGGTTGGTATTTAAAATAAAAAATTTAAAACATCATAATTGTTGCTAACAAGTATGATGTTTTAAATCAGTAAATATTGTGATTTCGGACTATTTTAAAGAATCATTTTCAGCACCTATTTTTAATTCTCTTTTCATTTCTTCCTCTTCTAAATCAGCTGCTGCTTCCTGCTTTTTTTCTTCTTCTTTTTTCTTTTTATTAAAATAACCTCGCAATAAGAAATTATTTTTTGCAGCTTCAATAACTTCATTTAGGCCTTTAGTTGCTGACTTAACATTCGTTAATGAGGAATCAATTACTTTTCCCATTCTTTCATCGCTAACCAATTTTGATAAGGCGCCTTTTCCATTATTCATATTTACTGTAAATCTTTTGAATTCCGTAGAGCTATTTTCAAGATTAGTAACCATAGTTTTAATGCTGTTTCCAAATTCCTCATCAGAAACTAACCTGGATAGTGCACCGTTTCCGTTATTCATGCTGTAACTAAATTGCGCTAATTGAGCCGTAATGACACCTGCATTATCAACACTTTTTTTGACACTCACCATTAAATCATCCATTTCTATAGATTTTTTGGAAGTTATATAATTGTTGTTTTCAACTATTACAGTAGAGTTTTTACCAGATGAAATTGTCAAAACTTTATCACCCATCAAACCATCGGAATTAATACTCGCAATTGCATCTTTCTTGATGTATTTACGAACTTCGTCTCTTATGACTAATTTAATTACCACTGAGGTATCATTTAGAAAATCAATTTCTTCAACAGTACCAATATTAATTCCAGACAAGCGAACATTGTTTCCCACTTCAAGTCCGTTAACCGAATTAAATTTAGAGTACAATTCAAACGTAGATCCAAATAAATTTTTCTGTTTTCCAACAAAATATATGGTTCCCACAAAAAGTACCAATCCTATAATTACAAACATTCCCAATTTCCATTGGTATCCAGATTCTTTATTCATTTTTTATTTTTTAATTGGTTAGATGAAAAAAGAACGAACCCATTCATCGTCGCTTTTTTCTAATTCTTCATACGTTCCTTCAACATGTATGACGCCTTCTTTCAAAATAACGATACGATCGCTAGTATGTTTCGCACACGGCATATCATGTGTAATTATGATAGAAGATGTTTTATTTTTCTTTTGGATTTCCAGTATAAGTTCACTGATTTCTCTTGAAGTTATCGTGTCTAATCCTGTAGTGGGTTCATCATAAAGTATAATTTCAGGTTTCAGGATGAGAGTTCTTGCTAATCCAATTCTTTTGCGCATACCACCGGATAATTCCGAAGGCATCTTATCAATGGCTTCACTCAAACCAACGCTTTCTAAAACGTCTATAATTTGACTTTCTAATTCCTCAGCTGTCAAATCTTTAGCATGCCTTTTTAAAGTAAAGCCAAGATTTTCGCGAACACTCATGGAGTCATATAAAGCGGCGTTTTGGAACAAAAAACCTATTCTGATTCTAATTTCGTTAAGCTCAGTATTATCTAATTTTGTGATGTCAGTTCCAAAAACATTTATTTCCCCTTTATCTACTTCTACTAATCCAACTAAACATTTTATCGTAATTGATTTTCCTGAACCGGATTTTCCTAATACAACAAGGTTTTCTCCTTTGTTTACGGTTAAAGTAACCCCTTTAAGAACTTCGTTTTTCCCGAAGGATTTATAAAGATCTTTTATTTCTATAACTGGAGCATTTGTTTTAGAAATAGGAGTGCGGTCTGTTGTTGTGATTTCTTGTGTCATTTTAGAAAAATAAATCAGTTATTTGTACCGCAAGCATATCAATAATAAATATGGTTAGCGATGCAGTTACTACCGCAGAATTAGCTGCTTTACCCACACTTTCGGTTCCATTAGCAGCATTAAATCCTTTATAACAGCCAATCATACCAATGAAAAAACCGAAGAAAAAAGTTTTCATGGTTGCCGGAAATATATCTAAAAAGGTAATTGATTCTAAAACTTGTGCCAGATAGCGATACAAACTTACATCACCATGAATATTTATACCTACATAACCACCAATAACTCCAATACCATCAGCATAAATGACCAATAAAGGAATCATAAGTGTGGTAGCCAAAATTCTGGTGACAACTAAATATTTGAAAGGATTTATGGCAGAAACTTCCATGGCATCAATTTGTTCTGTCACTTTCATGGAACCTAATTCAGCACCAATACCTGACGAAACCTTACCGGCACAAATTAAAGCGGTTATTACAGGAGCTATTTCTCTGATAAGCGATAACGCTACCATACTTGGTAACCAGGATTCTGCACCAAATTTAGCTAAAGTTGGTCTTGATTGTAAGGTAAGAACTAATCCCATTATAAAACCAGTGATGGTCACTAATGGTAACGATTTGTAGCCAATGACATAACATTGTTTAATGAATTCCTTCATTTCGTATGGAGGTTTTACGACCTCTTTAAAGAAACGTCCTGCAAACAAGGTAACTTTACCAACATCATTAAAAGTATCTTTCAAATAGATAGTTATACTTTCTTTTTTTTCGGTTATTGTATTATTCATTTATCATTACTATTAATTTTGATTTTTGGATGCATTTAATCTCTTATTCTAATTTAAGTGGAAGAATAGCAAAAGAAAAGAGTGTTCTTAGGAATGACTCTGCAATCATATTAAAAATGCATAATCCATTTTGATGAAATTCTGGAAGATAATTTCTGTTTTCAAGTCAATAAAACTTTCAAAATTTTAAATAACGAAATGACAAAAAGTAAAATTCACACCATATTTAAAATTTAAGATAACATCAAGTCGCCTAGTTTTTTAACTTTATCATGATGCGCAGTCAATAACATTTGTTGTGATTTAAGCAAAATATGAAGTTCTGCAGTAAGATGATCTAAATTATCAGACAAGGTGTCTTTATAACTTTTTATCGCTACAAATTCGTTATATTCCATTGTATTCAAAATATCTTCTCTGTCTTTTCCTATAAATTTAGATTTAAAATTAACCCAAATTCTTACCAACAAATTGTTATTTCTAACTACAAAAATAGGAACTCCACCCATTTTTTGAACTTCTTCGACAAGTTCTGATTTGAAAATGGTACTTGTATTCTGAAATTCAGAAAATAAATCTTTTAAATCGTTTTCTTCTGTTACTTTTTTAGCCGTTTTATAAATCTCAATTCTTTCATTATTGATTTCAATAAGATTATTTAAAACTACGATAGATTTTTCTTTATTCATCATCTTAACTATTAGGTATTAAACTTACTTCAACTATAATTTTCTGGAGGGAATCGTTGGTAAATAATAGTTTTGATATTTACTATTTAAATCAGTTTCCTCTTGTTCCTGAAAGATATTTTGGTCTTTATATAAAAACTATTATTCATTTTGTTTTCAGAATAATCAAATCCAATAAATTGGACATCGAAAATCTGCTTAACAAACTAAAATCTATTTGTTGTTAGAATTAGTTGCATTCCAGGGTATTGTACATCTGCATTATCTTCAGCAGTAATAAATATTTTTGAAGGTTCAAATGAAGTTACTGTTTCAAAACTCGCTTTAAGTTTTGACGACATAAATCCAGTGTCACTTTTTATTTGTCCAATGTTTTTCACAAGAGATTCTTCAGTTTCCATCCAAACTACATACACGTTTTTTGATGGTTGTAATCGAGTAACTTCGGCTAAATTTGATATTTTTATTCCAATCGAATAATTTTTGTTACTGTCTTTTTTTACACTCACTTTTCCCTCAGCTGCCGGAACTATTGATGAGTTTTGAAAAGCTATATTTTTCCCGCAAGAGGTAAAAGTTAACAACATAATTACTGCTAAAGCGCCTAAGAATAATTTTTTGATATCAGAATTTAATTGAATTGTCATTGTATGTTAATTTGAGTTGTTTTACCATACAAATTTCACAAGTAAAGCACTAAAAAATGTTATATAAATATTGTAAAAAGTTATATTATTCACACGTAAATAATTAGACCCTTAAATAATTTATGCATTTTTTTTGTTGCCAACCACTAATAAAACAACTCCTCCTACAGCAAGTACAATTCCTATAATAGGAGACCAGGCGATGGGATGATTTACTTCTTTATTGACCTGAATTGGACCTATATCAACCACTTTTTCGGTAGTTGTAAAATTAAAGCTATTATAAAGCAACATTAATATTCCTAAAACAATCAATATAATTCCTATGGGTTTGGTTTTCATTTGTTATTTATTTAAAGTTATTTATTTGTTTAAAAAAGTGATTTTAGGTGATTAATATTATGCTTCAGAAAAGTATTCTTTCACAAAATTATGTTGCTGGCTTGCAGTCATCTTATCCGTGTTTTTGATTTCGAATTTAATCTTCAGAAAACGCTCGTCTTCACTAAGAAGATCAAAAAGTTCTACCTTGGCATCGGTAGGACCAAAGAGGATTACGCGTTTGTAATTTTTAATAGTTTCTCCTATTTTTTTGTAATAGTCGTACAATTGTTTTTTCTCTTTTTCAAGCATCAAATTTTCATTCTTTGCCAAATCTTTTTTGTTCTCCTTGATTGAAAACTTTGATTCAATTGTTTCAATCTCAAAATGTTTTGATGTGAATTCCATTAAATGAGCAAAGGAATGATCCATCCAAATCCCTAGTTTTTTTGATGCTGTCATAATAATTTGTTTTTTGGTAATTATAAATGTTACGTGGTTTAACATATTGTAATAATTAATTATAAAAGTCTAAATTTCAGCTATTTATTCCTGAAAATTATTATATAAATTTATGTAAAATTTATATAATTCACATCTAAATTCTTTATAAAAACAAATCAAATTTATAATCGAGCTTAATAATGCAAAAGATACTACCAAGGCATATATGCTTATTGTGTAGCTAGTTGTATTATATTTTGCTTTGAATGGTCCTCAGAAACTAGATTTCACGTATAATTTAATAATTACTGATTTCACTGTAAAACATAAAAAAAGGGCTGTTGTTTCCAACAGCCCTCAACTAACCAAACCAAAAACCCAACCTAATCTTACTATTTTTCGTAGGTCATTTTCAACTCTACTCTTCTGTTTTTTGCACGTCCAATAGCCGTTGCATTTGTTGAGATAGGTTTACTTTCACCATATCCAACAGCTGTTACTCTTGATCCAGAAACACCTTTTTCCATTAAATAATTTTTAACAGATTCAGTACGTTTTTGAGATAATTCTAAATTCAAAGCATCGCTACCATTGCTATCAGCATGACCTTCGATAACTAAATTAGAAGCATCATATTTATTAATGATATTAACTAATTCATCTAATTGAGCTAATGAACCTATTTTTAATTTAGCACTATTGTTTTCAAAGAATATTTTACTTCCTAAGTACGTAATTCTCTCAACATCTTGTTTTGTAATTTCAGGACATCCTTTATTTTCGATAGTTCCTTTTACGGTAGGACAACGGTCATCAATATCAGCTACACCGTCTCCGTCAGAATCTGGACAACCATTTAAACTCATTGGACCAGCAACATCAGGGCAACGGTCTAAATCATTTGTAATTCCATCTTTGTCATTATCCATAGCACAACCAGTAGCATCTACTTTAGTTCCTGGTTTAGTATCTGGACATTTGTCATTAATATCAGCTACGCCATCATTGTCTGAATCTGGGCAACCGTTCAGTAATGCAGAACCTGCTGCATCTGGGCAAGTATCTAAATAATCAGCAACACCATCTTTGTCTCTGTCTAATGGACAACCATTTGCATCAACAACTACACCAGCCGGAGTTCCAGGACATGTGTCATTACGGTCAGAAACACCATCATTATCAGCATCTTTTTTATCTCCTAAATTGAAAGTCAAACCAGCCATGTGAGATAAATAAGCATCTTTTTTGCCATTCTCAACACCATCTCTTCTGTCTTTGTTAGAAAAACTGAATGTTTCTTGTAAATTCAATGTAATTACATCACTCAATCTAAAATTTAATCCACCACCCGCTGTAGGTAGCGCATAATCAATTCTATCTTGATCAAAGTTTAAATCTTTGTCAAATAACATAGCTCCAACACCAGCAAATGCATAAGGTCTTACAATAGATTCAGGACCTGTCATGTTAAATCTTAGATTTAATGCAACCGAATTGAAATCGCTTTTGAAACTACCTGAAGGACTGTTGTTGTAACCAATAGTTCCCTTTGAAGCTAAAAAGTTCAAATCGAAATAACGACCTAAATACCTAGAAACAGAAACACCGCCAAAACCATAAAATGCTTTATCAGTTTTGTAAAAATTGTTGCCTAAGTCACCTTGGTATTGTGTTACACCACCATGAAGACCAACATTCCATTTCTTGTCTATGGTTTGCGCTTTTGAGATAAATGTAAATGCTAAGCATGTACACAGTAATAGGATTTTTTTCATCTTTATTTATATTATATTGTTTGATGCAAAGGTTATCAACATTGGGTTAACGATTGTTACAGAACTATTGCAATAAGTTGTATCATTCACACATTGGGAAGAAATTTTCCTTTTTTAATCTAAAAGAATACCATCAATTAGTAATTAATTAGAAAGCAAAAAAAGAACTATTTAAAAAAGTCATTCTTTTGTTAACTGCTCAGGGAGACAGTTTTAAAAGAAGTTTTTTTAAATAGTTCTAATTAATTTTTTTTAAAGTCGACTGTTTTTGTTGAAATAAAACAAAAATGGCTGCAGATTCTTATTTTATACTAAATATTACTGTTGAAAATCTTTTTCGGGTGTCAGTGTAGATTCTTCAATATATTTTTTAGCAGTTATTTTTCCAACTCTGCAATGACTTGTAGAAGTAACGTAAACTTCTGATTCTAAATTTTCCATTATTATACTATTGTATTTTTTTAAATTATTCTAAATATCTTCTCAATGTCCAAGCCATTGTTTCGTGAGCTAGCATCAATCCAGTTAGGAAATCAGCTGTTCCTGCATCTTTATTTTCGTCAGCACTTGCGTCAACATCTTTTCTCAACTGAACGATTAGCGTTTCATGATCTTCTACTAATTCTTGAAGCATTTCTTTTTGACCTGGATACTGATTTGGAGATTCCTTGATAATTGTTAGCTCCGAAAACTCTTTCATTGTTCCAATCGTTTTTCCACCTAATTTACTAATACGTTCTGCCGTTTCGTCAATTGAAACTTCCAGTTGAGTATATTGTCCTTCAAACAATTTATGTAGTTCCATAAAACTTTGTCCGGATACATTCCAATGAAATTTTCTTAATTTAATATATAGCGTCATTTCATTTGCTAAAATTGAAGAAAGGATTGAAATACTGTTTTTTAAATGTGCTTCTGTAATTCCGATTTTAATTTTCATGTTTTCTGTATTTTATTTATTACTCTTAATTTGTAAAATAATTTGTTTTAAACTTCCAAGTTAAACTAAAAACTTATTTATGTTTTATCCAAGAAGTGCATGTTACAAAGATCTCTTTATTGCTTTAAAAAAGTATTATAAGATTACAAGAATTAGTTACATCTTTCACACTTTTAATTCATTAATTAATTGTTAAACAGAGATTTAAATAAAAATAAACCAATTTGTATTGAAATTTATGTAGCTTTAGAACTGGACATTCAAATATAGATTTTTGCTTTTCTAGAGATAATTTTAATGGTGATCATAAAAGTTTAAACCTAAATATAAGTTATGCAATTGAGACTTCTTTGGCTAAGTAAATTTCTTGAACAGAATGTATGAGCTCAACGCCTTCATGGAACGGTCGTTGAAAAGCTTTTCTTCCCATAATCATTCCGGCTCCGCCAGCTCTTTTATTTATTACAGCGGTTTTTATAGCTTCCGCTAAATCAGATTCGCCTTTAGATTCGCCTCCTGAATTAATCATCCCAATTCTGCCGGAGTAACAATTCATAACTTGATATCTGCATAAATCTATTGGATTTGTACTGGTTAACTTCGTGTACATTTCCGGATTTGTTTTGGCAAAGTGTATTGAACTAAAACCTCCATTATGAGTTGGTAATTTTTGCTTGATGATATCTGCCTGAATTGAAACGCCTAAATAATTGGCTTGACCGGTGATGTCTGCCGCCGTATTATAATCAATTCCGTCTTTTATAAATGCATCATTTCTGGAATAACACCAAAGAATCGTTGCCATTCCTAAAGTATGCGCTTCTTCAAAAGCCTTTGCCACTTCAATTATTTGCCTGTTAGATTCGGCTGAGCCAAAATAAATGGTTGCACCCACAGCCACAGCTCCCATATTCCAAGCATCACGAACGCTCCCAAACATGATTTGGTCAAATTTATTGGGATAAGTCAATAGTTCATTATGATTTATTTTTACCACAAACGGAATTTTATGGGCATATTTTCTTGAAAGCATTGCTAGACCGCCCATTGTTGAAGCAACTGCATTACATCCAGCTTCAATCGCTAATTTTATGATATTTTCTGGATCAAAATAGATTGGATTGGGAGCAAATGAACTTCCTGCAGTGTGTTCTATTCCCTGATCTACCGGCAAAATTGAAAGATAACCCGTATTCGAAAGTCGGCCGTGATGGTACAGTTGTGTCAAACTCCGAATGGTTTGTGCATTTCGATTACTATCTAAAAAAACGGAATCTAATTGAGATGACTTGGGCAAATGAAGTTGCTCTTTAGATATTGTTTTACAAACATGATTCAACAAAGCGTCTTTTTCGTCTCCTAATAAAGCTAGCAATTTAGATACATCTTTCATTTTAACTTTGCTTTTAAATGAGTTGTTAAAAAGCGAAAAATAGAGTGGAATCAGATTTTATAAACTGGATAATCAGTATATCCTTTTTCATCAGCCGTATAAAATAAATCCATATTTAGGTCTTCTGATAAAGGCCAATTATTTTGAAATCTTTCTACTAAATCAGGATTGTTGATGAAAGGCCTTCCAAAAGCAACAAGATCTGTAAGTCCAGATTTAAGTGCTGATTCTGCACTTTCTTTGGTATAACCACCACAGGTAATTAAGGAATTCTTGAAGTTATGACGAATTAATTTTTTGATTTCCAAAGGAACTTCAGGAGCACCCATTGCCGAATGATCCACAAGATGGATATGCGCAATATCAAGTTTATTCAGCTCTTTGGATAAGTAATCGTATGTAGCGTCAATTTCAGGATAATGTGGCATGTCACTAGCTACACCATAAGGAGAAAGTCGAATTCCGGTTTTTTCTTTTCCAATGGCTTGTGCTACAGCTGCAACCACTTCTATCACAAATTTGCAACGGTTTTCTATGCTCCCTCCGTACTCATCTGTTCGAATATTGCTTACCGGAGAAAGAAATTCTTCTAATAAATACCCGTTTGCAGCATGCAATTCGACACCATCAAATCCTGCAAAAAGAGCATTCTCAGCCGCAGAAATGTATTCAGTTTTAGCATGCAAAATATCTTGAAGAGTCATTTCATTTGGAACAACAAAATCTTGTAAACCATTGGCATCTGTCCACATTTGTCCAGCTGCCTTGACTTGAGATGGCGCAAATATATGTGTTCCTTTGGGCATATTCAGCGGATGACTGATTCTCCCGGAATGCATCAGTTGAACAATTATTTTTCCTCCATTTTTATGGACAATACTTGTGGTTTTTTTCCACCCTTCTACTTGTTCAGCATTAAAAACCCCAGGAATTCTAGCGTATCCTAGTCCATTTGGTGAAGGTGAGGTTCCTTCGGTTATAATTAGACCAGCTCCAGAACGTTGCTGATAATATTTAGCCATTAGTTCATTAGGAACATTACCAATCGCTCTGCATCTTGTCATCGGTGCCATAACTATGCTATTTTTAAGGTCGATCGAACCCCATTTTTTTGGTGTAAATAACTCCATAGTTTTTATAAATTTATATTTTAAATAATTGATATAAAGATACTTATATTTATTAAATTGTGAATTAAAATTACCAGTTAAAAATATGGTTATACTCGCATAACTTATTATTTCAGATAGCAAGTGTTTTTAGAAATCTAAACTATTAGTTAGTCTTCATTTCGTTTGAAAATGATTTTTAATATTTGTGGAAACTATGTTTTTATATTTAAAAAGGATGAAGGTTGTGTAATGATACTTTTCGTTTAAAAATAATTTTAAACGAAATCCTTGATATTGCCTAAAACTACAAATTAAGTTAGGTAACATTCTTTTTTATTATTCTAATTAACGGGTATCAAGCTCGTGTACCGATTCGTTGGTCATAGGCGGAAGATTGGAAAACCCCTATGTTCTTGATGCCGTTACGCCAATCTGGCAAATCAGAAAAAACGTTACCTAACAAAATATATTTCTATTTTAATCGAATTAAATCTACAATGGATCAGAAATTCCACTTATGCGTATTAACTTCTTATTTACAAATTCCTGAATTCCTAATTCTGATAATTCTCTTCCATAACCAGAATCCTTCACACCTCCAAAAGGCAAATCAGCTTTTGTTGAAGCAGGATGATTGATGAACACCATTCCAACATCAATTTTATCAGCAATTCGTTCAGCGCGTGCTACGTTTTGGGAAAATATTGAGCAACCAAGACCAAAATTAGAATCATTTGCTAATTCAATGGCTTCTTCTTCATTTTTCACTCTATAGAAAGAAGCTACCGGACCAAAAATTTCTTCATAATAGGCTGGAATTTCTGGTTTTAAATCGGTTAAAATTGTAGGTTTCACAAAAGCTCCTGATCGGTCAGCACGAGTTCCTCCTAATAAAATAGTCGCACCAGCATCAACTGACTTTCTAATTTGGTCAATAATATGGACGGCAGCTTCTTCGCTGCTCATCGGACCTAATTCTGTTTTAGAATCCATCGGGTCTCCCATAACTAGGTTTGACAATTTTTCTTTAAATTTTTCAATAAATTCGTCCGCAACGCTATCAAGAGCAATAAATCTTTTTGAGGCCACACAACTTTCACCGTTATTATTGATTCGACTTACTACTGCCCAATCCACGACCTTATCAATATCAGTGTCATCAAGAATTATAAACGCATCATTTCCTCCCAATTCTAACACAGATTTTTTTAAATTTTTTCCTGCTTCACTGGCAATGCTGGCACCTGCTGCTTCACTTCCTGTCAACGCAACACCTTTTATTCTTTTATCCGCAACCAAAGCTGATGCTCGCTCTCCTGAAATAAATAGATTGGTATAAAGACCTGTTGGCGCACTAGCTTCAATGAATAAATCTTCAATGGCAATTGCACATTGCGGGACTGAGGAAGCGTGTTTTACAAGTACTGTATTTCCTATCATAAGGTTTGGTGCTGAAAATCTGGCGACTTGATAAAAAGGAAAATTCCATGGCTCAACACCAAGAATGACTCCCATTGGACTACAACGCACGTAAGCGCTGCCGTATTCTGGTTCCAGATGTTTATCTGCTAAAAATATCGCAGCATTTGTAGCGTAATAATCAAAAATATCGGCACTTAACATAATTTCACCTTCAGCCTGAGCAATTAATTTACCCATTTCTAGCGTGATAATTTTTGCCAAATGTTCCTTTTTTTCACGCATTAAAGAAGCAACTTTGTGTAAAATTTTAGCTCGTTTCTCGTAACTCTCTTTTTTCCAAGAAGTGAATGTTTTTTCGGATTGTGCCACCAGTATGTCAACTGTTTTATCATTCATTTCTTCAAATGAACGGACAACTTTATTTGTAAAAGGATTAACGGTTTGAATAGCCATTTTTTTTTATTTTTTAGATAGATTACTTGTGATTTTTTCTGTTTTTTGTGAGGTAGCCATGCCATACATTGCCTCATATTGCAACATAATATCTTTTTCGCCAATGGAATTAAAAAATTCTTCCAAGCGTTTGATATGGTCTATTGTAAATTGAAGATGCACTTTAAGGGCATCTGCGAGTTCATCAGTCGCAGCATTTTGAATCAGTATAGGAATGGAGATAATTAATGCCTTTTCTGAAAAATAAATTTCTTTTAATTCCTCTACAAAAATATTTCGACAACTCTCACTCGTTTCGAGATTCGTTTCATCTGAATTTCCTTTCGTATTTTGCAATGTGGCTTTTTTGTCCATTTTGGTGATTGTACTTTTCATTTGTGTAGATTTATGTTGAATACTAATGCATAAATGTAAAGTTGGGATTTAATAAGCTAAAATTCATTACATAATATTACCCGAGAGTTGTAATATTCACATATAGTGGGTAATTTGAAGCTAGTATTTTACTTTACTTCATTTTCTAAGGGTAAACCATCTTCAAAATTAGAAAAATTCTGTAATGTAGTAATAGCAATTTTGTCTAATGCTTCATTGGTAAAAAAGCCCTGATGTGGTGTAATTAAGACATTATGAAAGGCCATTAATCGCTCAATTAAATCATCATGAATGATACTTTCTGACAAATCTTTGAAAAATAGATTTTCTTCCTGCTCATAAACGTCAATTCCTAAATAGCCTAATTGCTCTTTTTTTAACGCTTCAATAGCATGTGAAGTTTTGATTAAAGCACCTCGACTAGTATTTATCAACATAGCTCCTTTTTTTATTTTTGAAAAAGCGTCGCGGTCAAAAAGGTGTTTGGTTTCAGAAGTGAGAGGACAGTGGAGGGAAATTACATCGGAGTTTTTAATTAATTCTTCTAAAGTTACATAAACAACTCCTTTCTGAATTAATTTTTCTGACTCAAAAACATCGTAAGCAATAACATTACAACCGAATCCAAGCATTATTTGGCAAAAAGCCGCACCAATTTTCCCTGTTCCTATTACTCCAACCGTTTTTTCATAAAGATTGAATCCGGTAAGGTTTTCTAACGAAAAATTACTTTCCCGAACTCTATTGTATGCTTTATGTGTTTTACGATTTAAAGTCAAAATCAATGCAACGGCATGCTCTGCAACGGCTTGTGGCGAATATGCTGGGACACGCATAACTTTGATGTTGTATTTTGCCGCTGCTGCAAGATCAATATTGTTAAATCCTGCACAACGTAAATCAATAAGCTTGATACCGATTTCTGATAATTTTCCAATCGTCTTTTTATCGATTACATCATTTACAAATACACAAACAGCTTCAAATCCTATCGCTAAATTCGTTGTTTCACTATTTAATGGCGCATCAAAATATACTAATTCATGTTTACTTTCAATATTAAACTTGTCTAAGTATTCTCTGTCGTATGGTTTTGTGCTAAAGACGGCTATTTTCATGGTGTAATTTTTAAAATAATAAAAATTTATTTATTTATTTCCAAAGGAGAATGAAAACCAAAATTGAGTAAAAAAAAATTCTCTCTGAATATTAAAAAAACAGAGAGAATTTCATTTGTAAAATCGTATCTAAATATTTTTTAACGTTAAAAATTAATAAACGTTAAGAATTCTTATGACAGAATTGAAAAAAATAAATAGAACATCAATAAATCATTTTTTGCATGTCTATTGAATTAATTTGTAATTAAGAACAACTGAACATGCACAATACAATTTATGCTTCGTCTTTAGTTGTACGTACTAAGCTGATTCCAGATACGAAGAAAAGTACACCAAGTACACCGTAAATGATTAGCGCTTTAATATCTGTTGTTTCACCTGAAGTACTTGCAAATATAACTGCAGTGTAAATAAGGCCACCTATTCCAAGAGCTGTAAGTAAAGCTCCAAAGATTCTTTTAAGATTCATAATTTTTATTTTTAAGATTTATATATTTTTTTAGTCTCAGTTTTTAACCGAATAGGTTTAAAAAACAAACACTTTAAATAATTAGGAATCCAATAATTGGGTATCATAATTATAAAACAAATGTATTTTGATTACACGCTCAATGTGTTACACAATTGTTAAAAAAAGTTATATCATTCACAGTTTAGAAAAAAATATTACATCAAAATTTTAAATTTATTAGTTTTAAGTAGTTGTTAGTGAGTAGAAAAGGTGTTTTAGGCTTCCGTAAATTTAGCCTTGTTCAACGGTTTTTTCAAAAAGTCAACAGAAAGATTTTTCGGTACCAATTATTAAGGATTTCTATTTATTCTTAAATGACGAGGTTAATGACTCCAAACGAAAAAGGAATTATTAAAAAAAGCAAAAATTATATCCTGAGTTTTACTATAATCTTTTATAACAACCCATTTTTAATTAATTCAAATTCCTCATTCAATTCCACACAAGCTTGCTGGCAAACGTCATCAATTTCCTGTACTAAGTCCTTAATTTCTTCTGACTTTTCCGGAGCTGTTGCCAATTCTTGAATTTTTTTTGCCATGTTTTCATAATTGGAACTGATTCCAACAATTGAAAAGGACGGTATCATTTTATGCGCCGAAGCTGCTAATAAAGACCAATTTTGATCTGCCAGACTTTGTTTCATCGTTTGTACTAATGGCGGAACTTGTCCTAAATACAATGTTATCATTTCCATCATCAATTTTGGATTTGATTTTGTTCTCTGGTTTAAATACCCGAGATTAATACATCGTATTTTTTCCTCAGTCACAATGTTATCTTCAAATTTGTCAATCTGATTTTGAGGAAGCTTATTAAGTTTTGACTGATTTAAAATACTAACTATTTTATTATACAATTGCTTTTCGTCTACTGGTTTTGCAAGGTAATCGTCCATTCCCACGGCTTTGCATTTTGCTAAATCCACTGTCGTAACATCCGCAGTCAAAGCAATTATTGGAATAGTTGATTTCATTGTTTTACGAATGTATTCTGTAGCTTCAAATCCGTTCATTTCCGGCATTTGTAAGTCCATCAATATAATTTCGTATTCTTTTTCTTTTAATTTTTCGATAGCGATTTTACCGTTTTCGGCTATGTCACGCTCAAATCCAAAATCATCCAGTAATGTTTTCATCAATAATTGATTCAACGGAATATCTTCAACCACTAATACTTTTATATTTTTTAATTCAGATTCTATCTTTGTCACTTCGTTTTCCAGCTGAGCTTTGTCATTCGTTTTTTGGAAAGGCAAGGTGAAACTAAATGTAGAACCTTCATGAATAATACTATTTACACGAATAGTTCCTCCTTGCGGTTCGACTAATTGTTTTACAATAGCTAGTCCAAGTCCAGTTCCACCATACAATTTTGAAGTTCCGCTGGTTGCCTGTTGAAAATTTTCAAATATTGTTCCTATTTTTTCCTCGGAAATTCCTATTCCAGTATCAGTTACAGCAAATTTAAGGATCACTTTTTCATGATCTTCATGCAACAAATCAACACTTACGGTAATTTTTCCTTTGAATGTAAATTTAACAGCATTGCTAACTAAATTTAAAACGATTTGATGCAAACGAATCGGGTCTCCAACCAAAACATCGGGAATTTTATTGTCGTATTCTTTTACTAATTTTAAGTTTTTTTCCTGAATTTTGTTTTCAAATAAATGAAGCATCGCTGTAATAGAAGATTCCATTTTGAAAGGCGTTTTCTCAAAAGTCATCTTTCCGGCGTCTACTTTTGCCAAATCCAAAATATCATTAATCAGCACGATTAATGCGTCTCCACTTATTTTAATTGCACTTAAATATTCTTTTTGTTTATAGGTCAAATCTGTCCTGAACAATACTTTTGTAAAGCCAATGATTGCGTTCATTGGTGTACGTATTTCGTGACTCATGTTTGACAAGAATTGCTGTTTTGCTTTCATAGCGTTTTCAGCAATGGCTTTAGCATTTTCAGCATTTATTTTTGCTTCTTCTGCAATTTCCGTTGCTAATTCCGCAAATATTTTAGCTTCAATTAATTCTGTTTCAATTCTTTTTTGATTAGTCACATCTCTGGCAACAATTGCTGCTCCAAGCACATTTTCTTTGTCATCATTGTACACGGCACCATTGAATAAAACATGAATCAATTTGCCGTTTTTATGACGAAGAATTAAAGGAGAATCAGCAATAAATCCTTTTTCAAATACTTTTTGATAAACTTCGAGGGCTTTTTCCGGTTCCGTAAAATATTCAAAAAAATTAGTGCCAATTAATTCCTGACGCCCGATACCAGTTACTTCTACCGATGCATTATTCATGTCGGTGATTTTTCCTTCGGGGCTAATTGCAAATAAAGGGTCATGACTCGCTTCAATAAGGCTAAGAGAATAGTCAGACCGTAATTTTTGGGCATTAAGATCGGTATTCAGTTTTTTAAGTTGTTGCGCCTGAAATAATAATTCTTGATTTTTTGTATGTAAATCCACAAAAACAGCCACTTTTGCTCTTAATATTTCTGGAGAAAGTGGTTTGATCATGTAATCAACAGCTCCTGCTTGGTATCCTTTGAAAATTTGTACCGAATTATCCATGCTAGCCGTCAAAAAAATAATGGGAACATGTTTAAGTTTGTCAATTTGTCGAATTAATTCTACGGTTTCAAATCCATCCATCATCGGCATTTGCACATCAATTAATATGAGTGCAAAATCTTGTTGATGCAACAGAATTTTTAAAGCTTCGTTACCGGAATTTGCTTTGACACATGAATAATTTTCGTCAGAAAGTATAACTTCTAAGGCGAATAAGTTTTCGGGTAAGTCATCGACTAATAAAATTTTAACAGGGCTATTTATTTTCATTTTTAATTGTAAAATAAAAGTTTGAATGTTGCTTATTCTTTATGAATATTGAAATAGCAACAAAAAATTTAACGTAATGACTTTGGGGATTTACCGCCTTTTTGATATTATTTTATTATTTACTTAACCAAACTCGCATCAATGACAGTAAACGATCTACATCAATTGGTTTAGTGATGTAATCATTAGCGCCAGCATCAATACATTTTTGTTTATCGTCTTTCATCGCTTTTGCGGTTAGGGCAATTATGGGTAAGTTTCTGAATTTTATTTGGGATCGTATGCGTTTCATTGCCTCGTAACCGTCCATTTCTGGCATCATAATATCCATTAAAACTAAATCAATATCATTATGAACTTCAAGCATATTCAATGCGTTTTTTCCGTCTTCGGATTTTATGACTTCCATTCCACGTTCTTGCAATATTTTTGATAAAGCAAAAACATTTCGCATGTCATCATCTACCAGCAAGATTTTTTTAGACTGAAAAATTGCCTCTTTATCGTGCAAATTATGAATCATAATTTGTTTTGATTTTGGCAAATTACTGACGGTTCGGTGAAGAAAAAGGGCAGTTTCATCCAGCAATCGTTCTTCTGATTTTATGCCTTTTATAATAATGCTGTCTGAGTATTTGTGTAGAAGATTATTTTCTTCTTTAGTAAGTTCCTTTCCGGTATATACGATAATAGGAGGAAGGTTGTGGCCTTTCATTTCGCCTAGCGTATGGATCAGTTCAAAGCCAGTCATGTCAGGCAATCCGATGTCCAGAATAATACAATCTATGTGATTATTTTCAAATATTGCTATCGCTTCTTTTCCAGTCGCCGCTTCGTAACATTCTACATCACCGGTTCCAATGAGTATTTTCATTGCTTTTCTGGAATTTTCACTGTCTTCAATAATCAACAGTTTTTTTATTTTTCTATCCACAAAATTCTCAATCCTGTTGAATGCCTGTTCCAGTTCGTCTTTTGCTATTGGTTTCATCAAATATTCTACCGCACCTTCTCTGATGGGTTCCAGCGAACGGTCATTTGCGGATATAATATGCACCGGAATATGTCTTACGGAAGGATTAACTTTTAATTCATGTAACACTTGTTTTCCTTTGATTCCCGGCAATCCCATATCGAGAATGATGGCTTGTGGTTTGTATTTTGCAGCAAGCAAAAGCCCGTCTTCGCCAGATGAAGCGGACAAGCATTTGAATCCTTTTTTGTTCGCTTGTTTTAAAAGTATAGCAGCAAAATTTCGATCATCTTCAATGATTAGTACTATTTTATCATCGGCATTTATGACTTCTCTATCGTCTTGAATGGTTGGATAATTTAAATATTTAACATCATTCTCGGAGCGTCGCGGAGTCGAAATTGGTTGCACGGGAATTTCTTGCTCAGCTTCTTGCGTAGGGTAAATTGCTAGTGGAATAATAAGCGAAAATGTTGATCCTTGGTCTAAATTACTGTCTACTTTTATTTCTCCTTCCAATAATTTAGCAAGTTCTCGTGAAATAGAAAGTCCGAGACCTGTACCGCCATATTTTCTGGAAGTACCGCCTTCCGCTTGTTGAAAAGCTTCGAATATAGCCGATTGCTTGTCTTCTGATATTCCAATTCCTGTATCAGTAACAGAAATGTTCAAAGTAGTTTCCGTATAAAGTTCGATGCGTATAATTACACTTCCATTTTCGGTGAATTTGATTGCATTGGATAAAAGATTTTTCAATATTTGATTCAATCGTTGCGAGTCAGTATTTATGAAATCAGGTAAATTTGATGCTAATTCACACAATATCGTTAATCCTTTTTGTTCCGCTTGATGTTTAAAATCACGAAGTAAATTATGACTGAAATTTTTGATGTATACTTTTTCAATATTTACATTCATTTTCCCGGCTTCAATCTTGGATAAATCCAACACTTCATTTATTAAT
Organism: Flavobacterium psychrolimnae; assembly: GCF_003312425.1. Taxonomy (GTDB): domain Bacteria; phylum Bacteroidota; class Bacteroidia; order Flavobacteriales; family Flavobacteriaceae; genus Flavobacterium; species Flavobacterium psychrolimnae. The sequence goes on from NZ_QNUX01000002.1 coordinate 97,302, forward strand.
ACAAGAAGATCATGACCACTTTTATAAATTATTTCTGCACTTTCAACTTGAACTTCGTCTAAATTTTTCTTTCTGTTTTCGGATAAATCTTTTGAGAGAATTAATAAACTATTCAGTGGCGTTCTTAATTCATGCGACATGTTTGCAAGAAATTCCGATTTGTATTTACTGCTGATTTCAAGTTGTTTTGTTTTTTTCTCAATATCATTTTTGGAAGCTTCAACTTCTTTATTTTTTTCTTCCAATGATTGGGTTTGCTCTTCCAATTCTTCATTGGTCATCTGCAATTCCTCTTGCTGTTGCTTGAGATTTTGTGCTTGTTGTTCAAGTTCTTCATTTAGCTGTCTCAGTTCTTCTTGCTGTATTTGAAGTTCTTCCGCTTGATTTGAAAGCTCTTTGTTGGCAAAACTTAATTCAACAGCTCGTTTTTCTTTCTCCTCATTTTGATACGCTAGTTCTTCATTTGCAATCGCTAATTCAGCTGCTCTTTTTTCTTTTTCGTCATTTTGATACGCCAATTCATTATTAGCAATAGCTAATTCTGCAGCTCTCAATTCTTTTTCTTCAGCTTGTTGAACAGTATTTATGCTGATGGCAATACTTCTCATTGAAACATTGATGAATTCTTTTTCAGTTTCGGTAAAATCACTAAGCTTACCAATTTCTATAACACCTATGGTTCTGCCGTCAAGTAAAATAGGAGTAATGAGCAAATTTTTTGGCTTCGCATTCAGTACCGATGACGTAATTCGGATCTGATCTTCTGATATATCTGTCAAAGAAATTTGTTTTTGTTCCCACGCAGCCTGACCAATTAATCCTTCATTTAATTTGAAAATTTCGGTGGTGTCTTTGGCTGAACTAAAAGCAAATTTTCCAGTTAATTTCAAAGTATTATCCTTTTCATTAAATAGGTAAACGGCGCCAATATTGGCTTTCATGTAGGTACATAAAAAACTGATTGTATTATTTGCCAGTTGAATTATGTTTTGATCGCCAATAAGTTTTTCGTTAAGTTCAGCATTACCTGTAAGCAACCAATTTTTTTCAGCAGTTTCCGACTCTGAATTTTTTAAAGCCTTCAAATTTTTAGCAATGATGGTGTATACTGCGATAAGAATCATCCCAATAACCAACAATAATACCGCAAAAACAAAATTAAACTTACTCGCATCATTCTGACTTTCCTGAACTCTTTGAGCAAGTAATATACGTTCTACTGCTTGTGCTTTTTCAATTCTTTTTCTTATTTCATCTTGAATTTGTTTTCCCTCACGTGAAGCAACAAAAGTTTTGGCTTTTTCAAAGTTATTTTTCCGAAGGATAACTCCTTTATTTAAATTCTCTAACCTAAGTTTGAATTGCTTTGTAAGTTCCTCAATGTTTTTTTGTTGAGTGGAATTGTCTTTAGTTAGTTCTTTTACCTTTTCAATTTTCTCAATTATCTTCGAATTAGCTGTTGAAAAAGGTGTCAAAAAAATAGCATCGCCTGTTATTATATATCCTCGCACGCCAGTTTCTGCATCAATGGAAGATTTGAGTATTTGTTCGAATTCATATAAAACCTGATTGGAATGGTTTACTAAATTATTTGAAGCAACAAATTTTTCAGTGTTTTTAAATGAAAAAATCGCAACACAAAAAAGTACTATCGCACAAGCAATAAATCCAATAATTATTTTTCTTCCTAGGTTCATTTGATAGTATTATTTGTAATATTGATGCTGATTATTTGTTCTTGTGATCTATTTTTAGCAGTAACTCAATTATTTTCTCTAATGATAAAACATGATCCGGGATTATGGCTGCAATTGCTGACTTTGGCATATATTCAGATTCAGCTGTTGTTGGATCTTGAATAATAGCTAAACCACCGTATTTCTTTATTCGAATAATTCCATTTGTTCCATCACTGTTAGATCCTGTAAGTACTATTCCAATTAATTTATTTTTAAAGACCTCGGCGGCTGATTCAAATAACACATCGATTGATGGTCTGGCAAAATTTACACGTTCGTCAATTGTAAGTGAAAAAGTTTGATCCTTTTCAATCATCAAATGATAGTTTGGAGGAGCAATGTAAATGTAGCCTTTTGTAATTTTTTCTTTTTCATCAACTTCTTTTACATTCAGTTGACTTTTTTCATTTAAAAGATGAATCCAATGACTATCAGATTTTGAGCTTAAATGCTGTACAATGATAATTGGAATACTAAAATGTATTGGTAAGGATGAAGATAAAAACTTTAAAGCTTTCATTCCACCAGAAGAAACTCCTATTACAATTGCTTCATAATACATTTTTAATATTTCTTTTTAAATATTCTTTGTTTTGTGTCTAACTCGATATAATGGGCGTACAAATCAGAAAATCGTAAACTTTCTTTTGATCCCAAACATAAAATACCACCATTTATGAGGCTGTTATAAAAAAGAGTCTGAACTTTATTTTGTAAATTTTTATCAAAATAAATCAGCACATTCCGGCATAAAATTAAGTTTACTTCTGCAAATACACTGTCGGTTACTAAATTATGATTTGCCCAAACAATATTTTTTTTCAAGGACTGATTCATAATAACATTATCATAATTGGAAGTATAATAATTCGAAAAAGATTCTTTTCCTCCAGCTAATTGATAATTAGACGTATATTCTTTAATCATTTTATTCGAAAAAATACCATCTTTGGCGCGGTTCAAAGCCATCTGGTTAAAATCAGTTGCGTATATGGTTGTACGTTCATACAAACCTTCTTCTTGTAAAAGAATAGCCATGGAATAAGCTTCTTCCCCAGTGGCACAGCCAGCATGCCATATTTTTATAAAGGGATAGGTTTTCAAAATTGGAATAACATTTTCTCGTAATGACCTGTAAAATAAAGGGTCACGAAACATTTCTGTTACTGTAATAGATAAATCCTGTAAGATTTCTGATGCAAATGTGGCATCATTTAAAACCTTTGATTGGATTTCAGCAATATCTTCGAATTGCGATACCGCCATTCTATTCATAATCCTGCGCCTGATATGGGCTTGGGAATACTCTCTGAAATCATAACCATATTTCTGAAAGATAGCTTCCAATAGCAATGAAATTTCCAAGTCTGATGTCTCTTTATTTCGCATCTTTTTTTAACAATTTTGGTTTTTATTTTGGAACAAATCAAAAAAACCAGTTTTAATCTTTACCTTAAATTTGAACAAAACAGCATGTATTACATACGATCCATGTACCAATTTAATTCTTTCTCCATTTTTTGGTATTTAAAAATAGCGGTAATTATTTTTTGTAATCTAACGAAAGCTGTTTCGCTTTTCACTACGTAATCAAACGCTTTGTGATGCATGCAATTTACCGCCACTTCAATTTTATCTTGAGAGGATAACATTATAACCGGAATCTCAGGATTGAAAGCTTTTACTTGATCAAGGGTTTCAAGACCGTTCATTGCATTTTCAACAATTCCATCCAGTTGATAATCTAATATTACTACATCAGGATTATTAGACAAATTTGCAATGCAAAGTTCTCCGGTTGGATAGGTTTCGACTATAAAATCAGCATTTTCTAAAAATTCAATTTCTAGTGATTTCAAAAACAATGCATCATCGTCTACAAGAAATATTTTCACTTTATCGTTGGTGTTCATTATATGGTATTTTTAATTATGTTTAATTCTTCTTGAAGTTCCTCGCAGGCTAGTAAGCAAATTTTTTCCAATTCCAAAACCAGATCTGCTACTCCTTCGGTTTTTTCTTGTGCCATTGCAAAGTCTTGGATTTTTTTGGCCATATTTTCAAAATCAGGACTAATACCCATTATTGAAAAAGATGGAATCATTTTGTGTGCTGCCGCGCCTAATAATTCCCAGTTTTTTTCTTCAAAACTTTGTTTAATAGTATTGATTAATGGCGGCGTTTGTTGTAAATATGAAGCTATCATTTCCACCATTAATGCGGGATTCGATTTAGTTCTTTGGTTTAAATAAACCAAGTTAATATATTTTATTTTTTCCTTTACAACCGTCATGTCTTTTTGCTTTTCAGCAAGTTTAACTAGTGCAGGTTTTTTTAATATCGTTACAATTTTACTGTATAGCAATCTCTCGTCAACTGGTTTTGCAAGGTAATCATTCATTCCAACTGCTTTACATTTAGCCAAATCGACTGTGGTTACATCAGCAGTTAAAGCGATAATTGGTATTTTTGACGTCATGGTATTCCGAATGTATTCTGTAGCTTCAAAACCATTCATTACTGGCATTTGCAAATCCATCAGAATGATATCGTAATCATTATTTTTTAGTTTTTCAATGGCTATTTTTCCATTTTCAGCCATATCGTACTGAAATCCAAAATCATCTAATAATGTTTTCATTAGCAATTGGTTGAGAGGAATATCCTCAACGACCAGTACTTTTATGTTTTTTACTTCAGAATCTAATTCTAGTATTTCATTTTCTAATTCAGCATCAGCATTAGCTTTTTGAAAAGGAAGAGTAAAACTAAATGTTGAACCCTCATTAACTTTACTTTTCACAATAATGTTACCGCCTTGTGGTTCTATTAATTGTTTCACGATAGCAAGTCCTAAACCTGTTCCGCCGTACAATCTTGAAGTTCCACTGGATGCTTGTTGGAAATTTTCAAATATTTTTTCAATTTTTTCTTCGGCAATACCAATTCCTGTGTCTGTTACAGCAAATTGTAGAATTACGTTTTCAGCATCTTCATGTAACAAATCAACACTTACAGTTATTTTTCCTTTCGTTGTAAATTTTACTGCATTACTAACTAAATTTAAAATAATTTGATGCAAACGAACCGGATCGCCTATAATATTTGTTGGAATTTTATCATCATATACCTGAATCAGGTTCAAGTTTTTCTCTTGAATTTTAGTTTCAAACAAATGCAACATTGCACTTATTGAAGCTTTCATTTTGAATGGTATTTTTTCAAAAGTCATTTTACCGGAATCTACTTTTGCTAAATCCAGAATGTCATTAATAAGAACGATTAATGCGTCGCCACTCATTTTTATAGCTTCTAAGTATTCTTTTTGCTTAGTAGTTAAGTCTGTTTTCAAAATTACTTTTGTAAAACCGATAATAGCATTCATCGGCGTACGAATTTCATGACTCATATTAGACAAAAATTGTTGCTTTGTCTTTACAGCATTTTTAGCAATAATAGTAGCACTCTCTGCACTTTTCTTTGCTTCTTCGGCAATTTCAGTAGCCAATTCAGCAAAAACACGAGCCTCAATTAATTCAGTAGCGATTCTTTTTTGTTCAGTGACATCTCTAGCAACAATTACAACACCTAAAACATTTCCTTTATCATCTTTATAAACAGAACCGTTGAATAAAACATCGGTTAATTTTCCGTCTTTATGTCTGATGGTAAGAGGTGAATCAGCAACAAATCCTTTTTCAAATACTTCTTGATATACTTCTCTCGCTTTTTGCTTTTGCGTAAAATAATCAAAAAAATCAGAATCAGTAAGTTCTAGTCGTGTCATACCAGTACTATTCACCAATGCTTCGTTCATATCGGTAATTTTTCCTTTGGTATTTATTGTGACCAATGGATCATGGCTTGCTTCAATGAGACTTAAAGAATATTGAGAAGCTAATTTTGCAGTATAATTGAGCTCATTGAGTTCTTTATTTACAATTTCTCTCTTTTTCTTTTCCTTATTTTGAAATAGTAATTCTTTATTAGCAATTACTAACTCAGCGGCACGTTTTTCTTTTTCATCATTTTGATATGCCAATTCTTTGTTGGCAATCACTAATTCCGCTGCTCGTTTTTCTTTTAATGTGTTTTGAAAAGTAAGCTCTTCATTGGCAAGTACCAATTCAGCAGCCCGTTTTTCTTTTTCATTGTTTTGATACGCAAGTTCTTTGTTCGCAATTTTTAGATCTAAAGCCCATTTTTGTTCGGCTATATCTCTGGATACAATCACTAATCCTAATGCATTTCCAAGATCGTCTTTATAAACTGACCCATTAAATAATACATCAGTTAGTTTGCCTTTTTTGTGATGAAGCGTAAGAGGAGCAGCCGTCACGTATCCAGTTACAAAAGCTTCTTGATATACTGCTTTTGCTTTTTGAGGGTCGGTAAAATAATTAAAGTAATCAGAACCAATCAAAATGTTACGATTTATTCCCGTAATATTTACCGTTGCTTCATTAACGTCCGTAATTTTCCCTGCAGTATTTATTGAGATTGTAGGGTCTAAACTAGCTTCAATCAAGCTTCTGGCATATTTTGATACGTGACTATATATGATTTCTATTTTTATTAAAAAATTGATTTAATTATTTTTCCTACTTACCAATTTCCTCAATTGGGTTGCGTCTTTTGTCTTTTAATTGTTTAAAATGAGAAGGGGATAGGCCAGTAACTTTTTTAAATTGACTGGATAAATGAGCAACACTACTGTAATTCATTTTCCATGCAATTTCCGTAATATTCAATTCTCCGTAAATAATCAACTCTTTAATACGTTCCGTTTTATGGGAAATTATAAATTGTTCAATTGTAGTTCCTTGTACCTCAGAAAATAAGTTAGACAAATAGGTGTAATCATGATTTAATTGTTGGCTCAAATAATCCGAAAAATTAATTTTAATGGGTTCAACCGTATGGTGCACCATTTGTATAATTACATTTTTAATTTTTTCGATTAACATGGATTTTTTATCATCCATCAATTCAAGTCCTGAATCTAAAAGTGCCGCTTTTAAGAGTTGTCTTTGCTCCATAGAAATATTTTCCATGATTTCTACTTCACCAAGATCAACAACCATAAAGTGAAGTTTCAGCTTTTTCAATTCCTCTTTCACTGCCATTTTGCAGCGATTGCTTACCATGTATTTTATATATAGTTTCAAATATTTTTATTTTACAGTTTGCGCAAATTTACTTTTTCAAATTAAAGATACATTATAAAATTATAGTTTTAAGTTATAAAATAATCTGTAGTCAAGGCTTATTTGTTTTTTCAGACTTATTTCTCAAATTAAATTACGTTTTAAACGCATATAATTATCTGATTTTGTTGGTGTTATGTTGTTTTTATTAGTACTAAAATAAATAATTATTTAGAAAAGAATCACTTCTTTTTTTCTATTTTTTTTTTAAATTTATTTCTCTTATCATAGTTTTCTTCAATAAAGAAACTGATATCATTTTTAATTATAAAGTATAGTTTAATCCTCGTATCCGTTTTTTATCGTTGTTGAAATCATTTTGAACTGTACATTCGCATTAAATGAATGTGTGGAATGTGCTGGTATAATTATTCCATCTCCCAATTTGAGAGAGTGTTTTATTTCATCAATAAATATTTCGGCTGTACCGTCTATTATTTGCACATAGTTATCAAAAGGGGAAGTACGTTCTGCTAATTCTTCGCCTGCATCAAATGAAGAAGCAGTTATGTTGCCAGTTGTTTTTTTGATGATAGTTCGACTTAAAACGGCATTGGGAACATATTGAATAATTTCTACAATTATATGGGATTGCGATTTTTTTAACTCGCTATTGTCGACTGAATTGATCTTGAGGGACATATTTTTTTTATTTCTTTAGGGTAATATATAAGGGTTTAAAGGTAATTTTGGTGAATTAAAAATTTGTTATATAATTATTTTTAAAGCTTACTTAATTATGACTTTAATTTTTTATCTTAATTGGCTATTTTTTTTAATATGTAAATTCTTATTTTTTAGTTTACAACTATATTAAATATTTTGCTTTACTCTTATTTTTAAATTAAAGCAAGAATTATTAGACAACAAACTTTATAAGAAGAATTTAATTGGTAATTAATTCATTGGAAAAGAATTAACCCAATCTAATGATTTTATGGAAGAAACTTTGTTTTCTGAGTTCATCGTGACACGAAGTTCTTTATTTGCAACTTTTTTCGAATACAAAGCTTTGTAGCGAAAAACGGTTGTGTTTTCGAAGTTATTTCTGTAGGCCTCCACTAATTGAAGATCAATAAAAGTTCCATAATACTGACGAAATCTATTACATGTTTTTGATAATCGCTCAACAGTCGTGTTTTTTATTACTGATGGTGTTGCTTCACTTGAAGTAAAAGGTTTGAATTTAGAGGTATTACAGGTCATCAAAACTCTTTTTCCTAATTCATAGGCTTTACTTTTTTGAGTTTCACTAATTTCAGCTAATCCAAGTTTTTCGATTTTAGCTACTTCTGGTTCTGGCTCAGTGACTACTTTTTTTGATTTACATCCAACAAGTAAAAGAATAGTCAAAACAATAATTAATTTTTTCATGATTTATTTTATTTTTAATAAGATATTAGGATCTGGACAGTTTTCTAAATAGTGATTTAAATCACTTGCGCTGCAGACACCGGGATAATCGCCAAAGGAATTTGTAATTTTTTTTATAATTTGAAAATGTAAATGTGGAGCATAATCCCCATTTACAGAAGCATCACCCAAAGTGGCTATTTGCTGTCCTTTTTCATAAGCATCTCCAATTTCAATGTGACTTATACTTTCTAAGGATAAGTGTCCATATAAGGTATAAAAAGTGTGCTCTTCAATTTTATGTTCTAAAATTATAGTTGGACCATAATCTCCCACGCCCGTATTGTAATTAAAACTATGGATAAATCCGTCAACTGCAGCTAAAACAGGTGTCCCCGCTTTAATCCATAAATCTAAACCAATGTGAATGTTGCGTTCTTCGGTTTTCGAATCGTTGAAGATTTCACTTCTTTTATATAAATTTCTAATTTCGTTATAGCCTCCGTAGGCTACTTTGGCATTGTTTTCCATCAAATAGCTTTCGATATATTTTTCGAAATCTACAGCATTATCAATATTACGTTCTCTAAGAGTTTCATTTTTATTGGATAAATCCAAAGGAATATATTGATTATAATCAATTTTTGCGTCTATCACTTTAACATTTTCAATGTCGTGCAAGAGCGTTTCTAATGCTATCATTTATAGTAATTTTTTTAAAACACTAAAATTAAATAAAAAATGCCAACATAAAAATTTTACGTTGGCATTATAACTTATAATTTTGAATTAATGCTTTCAATTTTTTTAGAAAACTAATTTCAAAATAGCGTAAAGCGTCTTTATTTTTTAAAAACGACTTTCACTTTTGTGAATTATATTCGATTACTATTTTTTTATTTCCACTTTAGCTTCTCCACCAGAAACATTCACGCTAGTTTTAGTTTTCCCATCTTTGGTAGTCACGTTTACTCCGTCAGTACTTATTTTTATGGCAGTACTGTCTTCAGCTTTGGTTGTAACTGTGGTTGTTTTTTCGTTAGTAGTAACTTCGCTTGAAGTTTCTGTTTGTGTTGCAGGTACAGCGACTTCTTCTTTTTCTTTGCAGGAAACAATAGTAATCATTGCCAGCATTCCTAAAATCAAGCTTATTTTTCTCATTTTGTTTGTATTAAAATTATTAAATTAAAGAACAAGATAGCATTTTATTTGTTTATCTGAATTCGAATTTAAAATAAAAAAAATCCTAACCATTGCTGATTAGGATTTATATCTTAAAATAAATTGATTTTAGTAAAGACTAGGATATTTTGAAGGGTTTACTTCATTCATCATTTCATAGACTTTTTCAAAAATATCTTCTGCAGAAGGTTTAGAGAAATAATCTCCATCTGTTCCATAAGCTGGTCTGTGGGCTTTTGCAGTAAGGGTTTGCGGTTTACCGTCTAAATAATTATAAGCGTCTTGTTGCTCAATTATTTGTTGTAAAATATAAGCTGAAGCGCCACCAGGAACATCTTCATCAATTACCAACAGACGATTTGTTTTAGCAATACTTTTAACCACATCTTGATTGATATCAAATGGAAGCAAAGACTGTAAGTCGATTATTTCGCAATCAATTCCAACTTCAAGTAATTCTTTGGCGGCTTGCTGAACCAATCGCAAAGTAGAACCATACGAAACTAATGTAATATCACTTCCTTGTTTCAAGGTTTCTACAACTCCAATTGGCGTTTTGAACTCACCATAATTCAACGGCATTTTTTCTTTTAATCGGTAGCCATTCAAGCATTCGATCACTAAAGCAGGTTCATCACATTCTAACAAACTGTTATAAAAACCGGCTGCTTGTGTCATGTTTCTCGGTACCAAAACGTGAATTCCACGGATGGCATTGATAATCATTCCCATAGGAGAACCAGAATGCCAAATTCCTTCTAAACGGTGGCCACGCGTACGTATAATTAATGGTGCTTTTTGTTTACCGACTGTTCTGTATCTGAGTGTAGCCAAATCGTCACTCATGATTTGAATGGCATATAATAAATAGTCTAAATATTGAATTTCAGCAATTGGACGTAAACCTCTCATAGCCATTCCAATTCCTTGACCTAGAATGGTAGCTTCACGAATTCCAACATCGGCAACGCGAAGTTCTCCGTATTTTTCCTGCATCCCTTCTAAACCTTGGTTTACATCACCAATAGCTCCTGCATCTTCTCCAAAGATTAATGCTTCAGGATATTTAGTGAAAATAGCATCAAAATTATCACGCAAAATCATTCGTCCATCAGTATCTTCTTTTGCATCTTCAGGATATACCGGTAAAACTTTTTCAACAGAAAACACATTTAATTCAGTTTCTGAAAATAAATTACTGCTAAAATTCTTTTGGGTTTTAATTGTATAATCTGTAATCCATTGCGATAATTCTTGCTTTCCATTTTCATTAAGGATTAAACGCAATACTTTTCGGGCTGTTACCAAAATTTCCTTTTTCAAAGGAGATTTGATTCCGCTTAAATCAGCAATGAATTTTAATATTGTTTCCTTATTATTACTAGATTCCCCTATTTTTTGCAATAAAGCAACTAATTCTTTTTGCTCTTCAACGATAGGTTCTATAAAAGCATTCCAAGCGGCTTTTTTAGCCTCTAAAACGTCTTTTTTAGCTTGCACATCAATAGCTTCGATTTCCTCAGGCGATGCAATATTAATCGCAATCATCCATAATTTCATTTGACGAATACAATCAAAATCTCTTTCCCATGCCAATCGGTCTGCGTTTTTGTATCTTTCATGTGAACCGGAACTCGAATGTCCTTGAGGTTGCGTCAATTCATTTACGTGAATCAAAACTGGAATATGATTTTCTCTGGCAATTTCAGCAGCTTTCTCATAAGTAGCAATCAAGTCCGCATAATCCCAACCTTTTACTCTTAAAATTTCAAAACCGTTGGTATCGTGTTCCCTTTGGTATCCTTTTAAAATTTCGGAGATATTTTCTTTTGTAGTTTGGTGTCTGGCGTGAACAGAAATTCCATATTCATCATCCCAAACACTCATTACCATAGGAACTTGTAAAACTCCGGCGGCATTTATTGTTTCAAAAAACAGGCCTTCGGATGTACTTGCATTCCCAATAGTTCCCCATGCAATTTCATTTCCTTCATTAGAAAAATTAGAGGCATCTGGTATTCCTGAAACTTGTCTGTATATTTTTGATGCTTGAGCAAGACCTAATAATCTTGGCATTTGTCCCGCTGTAGGAGAAATATCAGCACTTGAATTTTTTTGTTTTGTTAAGTCTTTCCATGAACCATCTTCATTTAAACTATGCGTTGCAAAATGACCGCCCATTTGTCTTCCGGCTGACATCGGATCTTGTTCAATATCAGTATGACCGTATAGTCCGGCAAAAAACTGTTGCATTGTAAGTTCACCAATAGCCATCATAAAAGTTTGATCGCGATAATATCCAGAACGGAAATCGCCATTTTTGAAAGCTTTTGCCATTGCCAGTTGTGGCACTTCTTTTCCATCACCAAAAATCCCAAACTTGGCCTTTCCAGTCAATACTTCCTTACGTCCTAATAAACTGCATTCTCTGCTTATTATGGCTGTTGTATAGTCCTTTAAAACTTCGATTTTGAAATCTTCAAATGTCAATGTAGTATTGGTTTTTTCTTTTATCATAATTGAAAAGTATAACTTTGAATTGCAAATTTACTTAAAAACAACCTCTTTTCATAATACATTGAAAAAAATAGAATTTAATTTTTATAATTTATTCCATGAAAAAGAACTTTATTTTTTTGCTATATGTAATTTTATACTTTAATTACTGAGAATAGTTTAATAAATAGGGGTAATAATATTAGATTAGAACCATTTTCGATTAAAAAGATTGATTAATGTTTTAGGAGAAAAAGTTACAATAAAACGTATTTTTTCATTGTAATTGTCTTGTGAAATTTCCCATCCATTGCTGGAATACACCGGAAAATACAATTCAAAATAGTCTGTGACAAGATTTAGCCGAATCCCACTGTCATAAACAAATCGTTGTTTCACATCCTTATTTTTAATAAACCCAACATCTCCGTACGCTTCAATCCAGTTCCAAATACTATAACTTGCATTAAAGCTGGTAATCCATCGATTGGCAAATGGAGTTGCAATTTTTGATTTAAAACCACCTTCTGCAACTACATATTGTTGACTAAATAGTCCCGTACTTTCGGATCTACCAAAATAATTGTAATCAAAAAGGTAATCCGTGGGTCTGTCTAATGCAAAACTGAAAAAATCGGATTGCGTTTTATTGTACAAAAAACTTCCTGCGTAGAAGCGTAAATTAATTTGGCGATTGTCTTCAAAGAGTTTTCGGTATTCAATTTCACTAGTGATTTTTCCAAATTTTCCAGAAATTTGTAAATCTGTAGTGAAATTAAAATGATTTGTAACCTCCGTTTTTGTATTAATGTATCTCGCATCAAAAACCGAATAATTTTCAGGGGAATTATCAATAACCAAAGCACTTTTCTCTTTATTTACAATTACTTGTCGAAACAAGAAAAGTTGTTTTCTGTTATCTCTAAAATTAGGTTCTCTAATGCGCAACTGTATGGCCGGATTTAATCTAAAATATGACGCATCTTCCGCATAATGAAAATAGGAACCGCTGATAGAATATCGGGCATTATATAGGTTGCTTTTTCTAAAATTTTGGTTGACTACAAATACAGCTGAACCGGATAAATTATTCGATTTAGTAGAGTAGGACGGATTCACATCAAAAATAAAAGGTTTTTCCAGAATGGTTTTATTGTGCAGTCGAAGTCCCGGAGTTATACCATCGTATAAATTGTAATATATTGATGGAACATACAATACTTGATTGTAATACGGGTCTTCCAAGTCTTTCATAAATACAAATTTAACGGGGCGATTATTTGGAAAAAAACCTTCTAATTTCTTCCAGTTATTTCTTAAATTGTATTCTGGCACTTCGTTTTTCAGATTTAATACGATCTTATCAATATTATTTCTTGGAATCGTAAAGGTGCTGTCGCATTCTTCAATATCCAGCCATTGCTTAAAAACAATTTCTCCTTTTTTGGTACCATAAATCGGAATCGGAATAGGAGTTCCTGTGCGGTTTTTGACAGAAAAAGTGATGCTGTCTTTGGTTTTTGTTACGCTCGAAAATTTATAATCAATGATATCTCTTGAATTAATAATGGTATTAAAAAACCAATTGATATCCTTATTGCTATTTGATTTTATAATTGTTTCAAAATCAGATCTGGATACCTGCGTAATTCTGTTTTTTTCATAAAATTGTTTAATACTGTTTGGGACAGCATTGTTTTGTAAATAGTCATCAAGAAACCGAATGCTCAGTCCCGCCCTATATTTACTGGCTATTTGTTCGTTGAATTTTACTAAAGTATTTTTTGGATCCCCTAAAGGCTGATCGAGATTTTTTCGAGCCATCAACATATAAAAATAACTGTATTGACCATTAAAATCAATATTAGTAAGATTGAAACTTTTAAGCAAGCGGATGTTAGAGGCACTTCCCATCATTTTTGTTTTGGGATGATTTTCGTCCATATATTTCATCATTGCATAAACCTGAATTCCATCATAAATCCAATTATCTTTTCTTGGATCCAAATGCAAGCTCTTTTTTAAATATTCATTTAAATACGTTTTTAAAAATTTAATTTCGAAAATAAATTCATCTGGAAAGGGACTTAAAAATGACGGAAGTTGATTTAATCCATAAAAAGGATTTTTTTCGTAATCAGTTTGCGAAACTATAATCTTCTCGTATGGATATTTTCCAATTAAATTATTGGCAAAGTTTACAATTCGGTCAATTACAATCGCTTTTTGAATATTATCTACTTTGTTGTTTTTTAAATCAGTAAGCACATCAACAGAACTATTTCTGTAACTTTCAAAACTTGATTTGGTTTCAATAATCAAACTGAAATCAGTTCTGTTATTTCCCGATAATCGGTAATATAAAAAGTCATCATTCCCAAATGTTTTCTCACTGTTTAAGTCGGAACTGGCTTCTAAGGTTCTCGGGATTTTAAGATCAATTTCAAAATCAGAAACGGCATTTGCAATATCATCCAGATTGTTATTACTGTTTTTTACAAAAGAATGATTTTCATATCGGGCAGGAGTGAGATACCAGTTTTTCAAGTTAAAACTACCATTGTTAGAGTAGCCATATTTGGTAAACTTTTCGTTGGGAATTTTGGTAATATAGGAAAGATGTAAAGCTACTTTTTGATTTGGAAGTAACGGATTTTTAAGTTCAACAACAATATAATCAGGGTTTTTCTCTGTTCTTTGCCAAGATAAAAACTGCTGAGTTGCATCATTAACAATCAAATTTATTGTACTTCCGCGTTCCTCTTCTTTGGCTAAATGGAAGCCTCTGTAAAATTCATCCGAAAACCGCTTGGCAAGTGGTGTATTTTTGTTGGAAAATGCATGATTCCAGTCATTCAAAACAATCGAGTTCAAAGTGTCATCCGACTGATTTACAAAAATAATTTCCTGCTTGATAGCCAGTGTTTTATTAGCAGCATTAAGCTCAACTTTCATCTTAGATTGATGCTGGGCATATTGATTGAATGAAGTTAATAAAATAAGGAAATGGAGTGTTATTTTAAGATATGCTTTCAAATTTCGGTATTATTTATTAAAAAAATAAATATACTTATAATTCGATATAATTGTTTAGATGTACCTTAAAATTAAGCAAAAAAAAGAAGCTGTTTTTGAGGCAGCTTCTTTTTATTAAAAATTTGGTGATAAATCGTATTTCTTATAAAAGGCATTCAATACATCGACCACTTCATCTTCTGTATCTACAATTTTGAATAAGTTCAAATCGTCAGCACTAACCGTACGTTCTTTTTCAACTAAAACAGTTTTTACCCATTCAATCAATCCGGACCAAAAACTCGTACCCACAAGGATAATAGGAAATCTGGCAATTTTTTTCGTCTGGATCAAAGTGATTGCTTCAAACAATTCATCCATCGTTCCAAAACCTCCCGGCATCACCACAAAACCTTGTGAATATTTGACAAACATCACTTTTCGAACAAAGAAATAATCAAAGTTCAAATTTTTGTCGTTGTCGATATACGGATTAAAATGTTGTTCAAAAGGTAATTCAATATTCAATCCCACTGATGTTCCACCGCCAAGATGTGCACCTTTATTTCCGGCCTCCATAATTCCAGGACCGCCGCCAGTAATTACGCCATAACCGGCTTTACTGATTTTGTATGCAATTTTTTCTGCCAATAAATAATTAGGATCTTCAGGCTTCGTTCTTGCGGAACCAAAAATAGAAACGCAAGGACCAATGCGTCCCATACTTTCATAACCGTTAACAAATTCGGCCATAATTTTAAAAATTGCCCAACTGTCATTGGTTCTAATCTCATTCCACGTCTTTCTTTTCAATCGGTCTTGGATAACTTTATCCTCGTCATTATCAAAATCTTCTAATCTCATATTCTCTATTTTATAATCTTATTTTTTTGGAGCTACTTCCAGCTATTCGTTTCAATCTTAATCGCCGAACCCCGGCTCATAAGGATTTTTACTGCAATCTGGGCTAGGGCTTCTAAATACTAAAGTAATTCTTTTTTTAAAAACTGCGCCGTATAGCTTTTTTTATTTTTTATAATTTCTTCAGGCGTTCCTTTGGCAACAAGCTGTCCGCCACCTTTTCCTCCTTCAGGACCAATATCAATAATATAATCTGACAGTTTGATAACATCCATATTATGCTCAATAATCAAAATCGTATTTCCTTTATCAACCAGTTTATTGATCACTTCCATCAAGACTCTAATATCTTCAAAATGCAATCCTGTTGTAGGTTCGTCCAGAATATAAAACGTATTTCCGGTATCTTTTTTTGATAATTCACCCGCCAGTTTGATGCGTTGCGCTTCACCGCCGGAAAGTGTGGTGCTTTGTTGACCTAAGGTAATATAACCCAAACCAACATCCTGAATCGTTTTTACTTTTCTATAAATCTTCGGAATCATTTCAAAAAATGGAACCGCTTCATCTACAGTCATATTCAACACATCCGAAATGGATTTCCCTTTATATCGAATTTCTAATGTTTCTCTGTTAAAACGTTTCCCTTGACAGGTTTCACATTCCACATAAACGTCTGGCAGAAAGTTCATTTCAATCGTACGAACTCCTGACCCTTCGCAGGTTTCACAACGTCCGCCTTTTACATTAAAACTAAATCGTCCTGCTTTATATCCCCGAATCATACTTTCGGAAGTCATCGTAAACAGATTTCTGATTTCTGTAAAAACTTCGGTGTACGTTGCCGGATTGCTTCTAGGTGTTCTACCAATAGGGCTTTGGTCAATATCAATCACTTTGTCGATATGTTCCAATCCTTCAATTTTTTTATAGGGCTGCGGTTTTTTGACACCGTTGAAATAATACGCATTCAAAATAGGGTAGAGCGTCTCATTAATCAAAGTTGATTTTCCACTTCCCGAAACTCCAGTCACGCAAATCATTTTGCCCAAGGGCAATTCTATTGAAACATTTTTCAAGTTGTTTCCTGTAGCTCCAGTCAGTTTTAGGAATTTTCCATTTCCTTCCCTACGTTTTTTTGGAACTTCAATTTTCATTTCACCATTCATGTACATCGCTGTAATAGTATGATGTTTTAGAATTTCGGCAGGTGTTCCTTTGCTGATGATTTCACCGCCATATTTCCCGGCTTTTGGACCAATATCAATTACATAATCCGCACGTTCAATCATGTCTTTATCGTGTTCTACCACAATCACTGAGTTTCCAATATCACGTAATTGTTCGAGAGAATGAATTAATTTTTCATTGTCTCTTTGGTGTAAACCAATACTTGGCTCATCTAAAATATACAAAACTCCAACCAACTGCGAACCAATTTGAGTAGCCAAACGGATACGTTGTGCTTCACCACCTGAAAGGGATTTTGAACTTCGGCTTAAAGCCAAATAATCCAAACCTACATTCATCAAGAAATTCAATCTGTCCTTAATCTCCTTGATTACTTCAGTAGCGATGCGCTTTTGTTTATCAGATAAATGGATGTCTAAATCATTAAACCAAGCGGTCAAATCCGAAATGTCCATATCGCACAATTCGGCAATATTTTTTTCATTGATTTTAAAGAATAACGCTTCTTTTTTCAAACGGGAACCTTCACAAACCGGACACTTTATTTCGTCCATGAATTCCTTTGCCCAACGCTTTATACTTGTGGAACCGCTTTCGTCATGTTGATTTTTGATGAAATGTGAAATTCCTTCAAAATCAATTTTGTATTCTCTGGCAACGCCTAAATCTTTGGAGTTGATTGTGAATTTTTCTTTTCCGCCATTCAAAATCATTTCCATCGCCTCAGCAGGAATGGTGTTAACTGCATCTGTCAATTTGAAGCCATATTTTTCACCAATTATTTCCAATTGCTTGAAAATCCAGGATGATTTATATTCTCCCAAAGGAGCAAAACCACCTGCTTTTATAGATAATTTTGGGTTTGGGATAATCTTCTTCGGATTAATTTCATTTACCGTTCCTAATCCGTTGCAATGGTCGCAAGCACCTTTTGGTGAGTTGAAAGAGAATAAATTCGGTTCTGGATTCTGATAGGAGATTCCAGTAGTTGGACACATCAAATTTCTGCTGAAAAACCGAACTTCATTAGAATCTTGATCTAAAACCATCAGCACATTCTCACCGTGATGCATGGCTGTATTAATACTTTCTGTCAAACGTTTTTCATTGTCAGCAGTATCTTCAATAACCATTCGGTCAACAACAATTTCGATGTCATGTGTTTTGTAACGGTCTAATTTCATTCCTAAAGTAATATCCAGCACATCTCCATTTACGCGAACTTTAAGGAAACCTTGCTTCGCAATTTGTTGAAAAAGCTCCGCATAATGACCTTTACGAGCACGAATAACTGGAGCCAAAATATTGATTCGTTTTCCTGAAAAATCCTGAATGATCAAATCCTTAATTTGCTCATCAGAATAGGAAACCATTTTTTCGCCGGTATTGTAACTGTAGGCATCAGCGCCACGAGCGTACAATAATCGCAGGAAATCATAAATTTCAGTAATAGTTCCCACGGTGGAACGCGGACTTTTACTGGTTGTTTTTTGTTCGATGGCAATTACAGGAGAAAGCCCGTCGATTTTATCGACATCAGGACGTTCTAAGCCTCCCAAAAATTGACGTGCATAAGCAGAAAAAGTTTCTACATAACGACGTTGCCCTTCGGCATAAATGGTATCAAAAGCTAAGGAGGATTTTCCGGAACCTGAAAGGCCAGTAATAACGACCAGTTTTTCACGAGGAATAGAAACGTCTATATTTTTTAAGTTGTGAACGCGAGCGCCTTGAACTTCAATGGTATTGTCTTTGTCTAACATAATTTTTGCAAAAAAGCAAAGTTACCATTTTGATTTATTCTTTCGATACAACAGTTTAGAAGTTTATGTTAAAGATTTTGGTACTTTTGAAGTAATTTGTATGAATATTAAAGACATTCATAACCAAGCATTACAGATATTTTTATGAAAACAAGAATTGGAATTTTAGGATTAGGTGGAGTAGGCGGCTATTTTGGTGGATTATTGGCCAAGGCTTATTTTGAATCAGATGTAATCGAAATCGTGTTTATTGCTCGTGGCGAAACCCAAAAAGCAATAGCCAAGAATGGATTGAAAATAAAAACTGATACGGATGAAATGACCGTTTTTCCGAGCTTAGTTTCTGATAACCCAGATGAAATCGGGAATCTCGATTATCTTATTTGCGCCACTAAAACCTATGATATTGAAACCAGTTTTGAATCCATAAAAGAATGTATTTCGGCAACGACCACAATCCTACCTTTATATAATGGAGTTGATGCTACAGAACGCATTCAAGTAGTATTTCCTAAAAATACAGTATTGCAAGGTTGTGTTTATATTGTTTCAATGATTGAATCTCCCGGCATTATCAAGAAAGTTGGCTCTTACGAAAAATTATTCTTTGGTTCGCAAACAGTATCAATTTCTAGATTGAACGAATTACAATCTATTTTCGAAAACGCCAATATAGAAAGTTATCTTGTCGAAAATATTGAAGAAACGGTTTGGGAAAAATTTATTTTTATTTCGGCATTGGCTTCAGCAACTTCGTATTTGAATGAGAATATAGGAGGTGTTTTAAACAATCCTGAATATAAGGAATTTTATATTTCATTGTTGAATGAGATTACTGCTGTTGCTGTTGCAAAAGGGTTAAAGTTGCCCAATGATATTGTTGCCCAAACGATAACGAAACTCGAAAAATCGCCAAAGGATAATACGTCATCCATGCACAGAGACTTATTGGCCGGGCATAAAACGGAAGCGAATTCCCTAACAAAATATGTGGTTAATGAAGGTGTAAAACATGGTATTGCAACTCCCGTTTATCAAAAAATACTAGAAAAATTATCGTAATTCCTAAACCTAAATTATTCTTCTTCACCATCATTTTGGTCTGATTCGTTTTCAGAATCTTCTGAATCACCAGCGCCAATTTCGAAGAAACTAAAAATAGAACCTCCGTAACTTTTTTGGAACGAAAAGTGAATCATGTGATCCAGTTTGGTATATTTCGAATGTTCGATTACCATCATTCCATCTTCATTAAGCAATTCTTTTTCGAAAACTAATAAGATAATTTTTTCGAAAGTTTTTTGGTCCAAAGCATACGGTGGATCTGCAAAAATAATATCGTAGGACGTTTTACATTTTTCTAAATACGTGAAAACATCGCTTTTTGTGGCAGCAATATTAAAATCATATTCGGCAGCTACTTGCTTGATGAATTTTACACAACCAAAATCACCATCAACAGAAGTGATTGGTGTGCTTCCTCTTGAGGCAAATTCGTAACTGATATTTCCTGTTCCTGCGAATAAATCTAATATTTTAAGTCCTTCAAAGCTGAAATGGTTGTTCAAAACATTGAATAACGCTTCTTTAGACATGTCGGTTGTAGGGCGAACGGGTAATCCTTTTGGTGGAAAAATGCGTCTTCCTTTGTATTTTCCTGAAATGATTCTCATGAGTTGAAAAGTATAAAATGATTTCTGTTTTCGGCCTCAGAAAAATAATTGTTCCATCGCAAATCTTCCACATCTATGAGGGAAACGTTGCGAATGTATTTGTAAGCGATTTTGAAATAATCACTTACGGTATCAATATTTCCGATTAGTTCCAATGGGAAGTTTTCGGGATTTAAGTTTAATTGTTCAGCGGTGAATAAAATGTAATACAAGAAATCTTCTGGTGTATTGTAATCGAAAGAATTGAAAAGTAATAATTTTTGGTTCTGAACCGCAATGATTTCAAAATGACCTGTATTAATATGTACAAACATTTTTTTCTCATCCTTATTTTTGGAGGCAACCAAAAGTTTTGAAACCAAAATACTATTTGCATGTTTGTAATCGAAAGCTCCAAATTGGTCAATGAAAAAATTATTAATATTCACATACGGAATATACACCGCATTCATTTGATAGTTTGGAATTTCATCAAAAGCGAAAAAATCAGTTTCAAAAACTTTTGTGTTGTATTGCAAATAACTGCCTAAAAAGTTCTCGTCAAATAACGGTTCCGGAACAAACGTTGAAAGATTATTATTGTGAATTACAAGAATTTCATCATAGGAATCCTTTAATTCTGGATGATTGTTGAAAGCATCGGCAAACAAATCTTCAATTTTTGTAGCTTTATGGAACGTATCAAAATGAACTTCGTTGAATGAAATTACGGTATTATTTAGCGTGTCAAAACAACAAAAAGAAAGTCCTGTCAAGGAAACTTGAATGGAAAGTTTTTTATATTTTTTTTCGGCTATGTTTATCATACTATTGATTTTTTCAACAACGCAAACTTACAAATTTAAAAATCAATTTCATTATCAATATCAATCACAGTGGCAAAAAAACAATAACAGTATTTGAAAATTGAAATTGCTATTGACCTTGAAATTGAAAAAACATTCTTTACTTTGCAGTCAAATAACACGAAATGAATTCCTCCCTGTTTTATAGTCTTTTACAAAAAAAGTTCCCTTTTCAACCCACGTATAAACAGGATGTTTTTTTTCAAAAAATTGCTATTTTTTTGACTGAAATCGATAATAGAACCATTTTTGTTTTAAAAGGATATGCGGGAACGGGAAAAACAACAGTGATTTCTACGATTGTAAATAGTTTATTGAACATCAATAAAAAATATGTCTTGTTGGCGCCAACAGGTCGTGCGGCAAAAGTGATTGCCAATTATTCAAATAAACCGGCTTTTACGATTCATAAAAAAATCTACTTTCCAAAGAAATCTTCCGGTGGCGGCGTTTCGTTTACGTTGCAACAAAATAAACACAAGAACACTATTTTCATCGTCGATGAAGCTTCTATGATTTCAGACACGAATTCCGATTCTAAGTTGTATGAAAACGGTTCCTTATTAGATGATTTGATTTCGTATGTATATTCGGGAACCAATTGCAAAATGATTTTATTGGGAGATACGGCTCAGTTGCCTCCGGTTAATTTAGATATCAGTCCCGCACTGGACATTCGCACTTTGGGAATGAATTATGATAAGGAAGTAGAGCATATCGAGTTAGACGAAGTCATGCGTCAGGAAGAAAATTCTGGGATTTTGCATAACGCAACTGAACTTCGGGAATTATTGAAGGATTCCTTTATTGATGAATTCAAATTTGATGTCAAGAAATTCAAAGATATAGTTCGGTTGACAGATGGCTATGATATTCAGGATGCCATCAATTCCGCCTACAGTAATTATAGTATAGAAGACACTGCTTTTATTGTTCGTTCGAATAAAAGAGCGAATCAATATAATGAGCAAATTAGAACCAAAATCCTCGATAAAGAAAGTGAACTTTCCACTGGCGATTTTCTGATGGTGGTGAAGAACAATTATTTTTGGTTGAAAGATTCGGATGAAGCGGGTTTTATTGCCAATGGTGATATTATCGAAATATTGGAAATTTTCAATATCAAAGAATTGTATGGTTTTAAGTTTGCCAAAGTAAAAATTCGAATGATTGATTACCCCAATCAGATTCCATTTGAAACGGTATTATTAATGGACACCATAAAAAGTGAATCGCCATCGTTGACCTATGAAGAATCAAATAGATTGTATCAGGAAGTTTTGAAAGATTATGAAGGCGAAACCAAATTCAAGCAATTCCAAAAAGTGAAAGCCAACGAATATTTCAACGGACTTCAAGTTAAATTTTCGTATGCAATAACCTGTCATAAGTCACAAGGTGGTCAATGGAATACTGTTTTTATAGAACAACCGTATTTGCCGGATGGCATCAATAGAGATTACATTCGCTGGTTGTACACTGCTATGACCCGAGCAAAAAATAAATTATATTTGATAGGATTTAAAGATGAGAATTTTGTAGAGTAAATTTGATAAACATATAAGTCATATAAGCTAAAATCAAAGAAAAACTTAAATGACCTTATATGACTTAAATGGTTCAATAATTTTAAAATAGTTTTGTAATGAACACTTTAAACGATTTACATAAAATTTCAGGCTCTTTTTCGAATACCGAAAAAATGCCGGTGCTGTTTTTAGGACACGGCAGCCCGATGAATGCCATTGAAGAAAATCAGTTTGTGACTGGTTTTCGAAATTTGGCTAAAACGTTGCCGCAACCCAATGCCATTTTGTGTATTTCAGCGCATTGGTTTACCAAAGGGACAAAGGTTACCGCAATGGAAATGCCAAGAACGATTCACGACTTCGGCGGTTTTCCACAAGCACTGTTCGATGTCCAATATCCAGCAAAAGGAAGTCCGGAATTAGCAGTAGATACCAAACATTTATTATCGCCAGTAGAAGTAGAGCTGGATGAACATTGGGGTTTGGATCATGGTGCATGGAGTGTAATTAAGCATTTATATCCAGAAGCAAATGTTCCCGTGATTCAGTTGAGTATTGATTATACTAAATCCGGTCAATACCATTTTGACTTGGCTCAGAAATTAAGCGCCTTGCTTACCAAAGGAATCTTGATTGTAGGTAGCGGAAACATTGTTCATAATTTGGGATTGGTCGATTATCGCAATTTCAATAAAGATAATTACGGTTATGATTGGGCAATTGAAGCAAGGGAATCAGTAAATAATTATTTACTGGATGGAAATTTTCAACCATTGATTGATTTTGAAAAGCAAAGCAAAGCGTTTCAATTAGCGATTCCTACGCCAGAACATTATTTACCTTTGATTTATACTTTGGGATTAAAAGGGAAATCCGAAGAACTCAGTTTGTTTAATGATAAGTTATTGGCAGGTTCATTGAGTATGACTTCGGTGAAGATTATGTAGGAGGCTTTTATAAAATAAATCTTATATTTGACATTCCTTGCACAAAATTTAAGAAAAAAATAAAAGATAAATGAAATTTGGTAAAACAATAAAAATATTTTTAATAGATGGAGAGCCAAACGGACGAATGAGTTGCGAACTTTCTAATTGGTCTGGAAAAGCATATAAAATCCCACGTATAAAAGTAAAAGATTGTATTGATCGTAATGATTTAACAAGTACTGGAGTATATCTTTTATTCGGGAAAGATGAAGAGGGGAAAGACTTAGTTTATATTGGAGAAGCAGAATCAATATTAAAACGACTAAATCAACATTTAAACCAAAAGGACTTTTGGCATGAGACTATTGTTTTTATAAGTAAAGATGAAAATTTAAATAAAGCTCACGTAAAATATTTAGAAAATAGACTTCATAACATAGCACACTCAGCTAAACGCTATAAAGTTGAAAACTCAATTATTCCAACGCAATCATCGATTTCTGAATCTGACAGATCTGAAATGGAAGAATTTATAGAAAATATAAAAATGCTTGTTAATACTCTTGGTCATAAAGTGTTTGATGAAAAAAGAGAAATTAAACAAAAGCAGATTACAGATGTTTTTTATCTAAGAGGGGCTCGCGGTGCCGAAGCTACAGGTGAACCAACATCAGATGGTTTCGTAGTTTATAAAGGTTCAAAAGCAGCGAAAGACACAACAAACTCAATGAATTTTAATCTTGTTAAATTAAGAGAAAAGCTAACTTATGACGCAATTTTTATTGATAAAGTTGAATTTCTTGAGTTTTCTGAAGATTTTTTATTTAGTAGTCCTTCAGCTGCTGCTGCAATAGTAATGGGAAGAAGTGCAAATGGTCTTACCGAATGGAAGCTTAAATCTGGTAAGACATTAAAAGAGTTTGAGACTAATCAAAATTATAATACTGTTAGTAATTCTAAGTAATTACATTTCCCTGATAAACATTTATGAAACAATTGCCTTTCAATAATTCAGTTAGTTCCGTTTTGGAACATACTCATAAAAGATAAGAGTTTTAATCCAGAGGATTGCTTACAGCAGCTAAGGGAATTAAATAGAATTCAGTAAGTGCAATTTTTGCACATACTACTGTTATTATAAGGATTACAAATAATTTATATGGCTAAAATTAAAGTTATAAATACTGAAGTTACTGTAGTTTTAATCAATGAGAACGATTATATTTCTATTACAGACATTGCAAAACACAAAACTGACGACACAAGTGCGACCATTGGAAATTGGATGCGAAATAGAAATACAATAGAGTTTTTAGGACTTTGGGAAACATTATATAACCCAAATTTTAAACCCCTCGAATTCGAGGGGTTTAAAAAAGACGCGGGTTTGAACGCCTTTACGATGTCACCACAAAAATGGATAAATACAACAGATGCAATTGGTTTTGTTTCAAAATCAGGACGATATGGAGGGACTTTTACTCATAAGGATATTGCCTTTAAATTTGCCAGTTGGATTTCGGTTGAATTTGAACTTTATATAGTTAAAGAATTTCAGCGTTTAAAAGAAGAGGAGCAAAAACATATTGGCTGGTCCGCACATAGGGAATTAACAAAAATAAACTATCACATACATACGGATGCCATAAAGCATAATTTGATACCCAAAACACTTAATGCCTTGCAAATTTCAATCGTGTATGCAAATGAAGCTGATGTTTTGAATATGGCTTTGTTTGGAATAATTGCTAAACAATGGCGTGAATTAAATCCTGATCTAAAAGGTAATATTCGAGATTATGCCTCAATAAATGAATTAATTTGTTTGTCTAATCTTGAAAACTTAAATGCTCTTTTTATTAACGAAAATTTACCACAAAAAGAACGATTAGTAAAACTCAATCAAATAGCGATACAGCAAATGAGTATTTTAAAAGAGGTAGAAAATAAAAAATTAAAATAATCCTTTGCAATTAGTGCCTTAGCGGTAAAATAAAATATCAAAAATGAAAATAATAGCAGTCATTCCAGCCCGTTACGCTTCGACACGATTTCCCGCAAAACTAATGCAGGATTTGGGAGGCAAAACGGTCATTTTAAGAACCTATGAAGCAGCTATAAACACGCAATTGTTTGATGATGTTTTTGTGGTAACGGATTCGGATTTAATTTATGACGAAATCGTTTCTCATGGCGGAAAAGCCATCAAAAGTATTAAAGAACACGAATCAGGAAGCGATCGAATTGCGGAAGCAGTCGAAAATCTGGACGTTGATATTGTAATCAATGTACAAGGAGACGAACCATTTATCGATGCAGAACCTTTGGCAAAAGTCATTGAAGTTTTTAGAAATGATTTGGATAAAAAAGTGGATTTGGCTTCGTTAATGCGCGAAATCACTAATGAATACGACATCAATAATCCCAATAATGTAAAAGTGGTTGTGGACCAAAACGGATTCGCTTTGTACTTTTCACGTTCGGTAATTCCGTATCCTAGAGAGAAAAATGTGGGCGTTCGCTACATGCAACACATCGGGATTTATGCTTTTAGAAAACAAGCTTTATTGGATTTTTACAGTTTACCGATGCAATCTTTGGAAGCATCCGAAAAACTGGAGCAATTACGTTATCTGGAATTTGGAAAACGAATTAAAATGGTGGAAACGACACATGTCGGTATCGGAATTGATACTCCCGAAGATTTAGAAAAAGCGAGAAAAATGTTGTAATTATTCCAGATTTTCATGATCGAAATAGCCTTTCGTTTTTACTTTGGTGGAAAAGAAATTCAAGAAAAGCACAATGAAAAAAAGAAACAATAAGGCTTGTGTAGTAACTAGAAATTTCCCTATTGGTGTAATGGGATGGTAGTCGCCATAGCCGATGGAAGAGGAAGTTACAATACTGAAGTAAACCGAATCAAACCAATGGAAAAACGGTTTGTTCATGTAATTTCCAACAGAATAAAAGACGGCGTATGCAAATGCAATTTCTAAATAGTTAAAGAAAAGCAGCAACATGGATCTCTTATATGAGCGTGGTTTTGAAAATAAATCAGATGCAAAAATCAGTGTTGGAATATAAAAAACAGTTTCCAAAAAAACATAAACAAGAATCCAGATAATCCACTGATGGCTTTGCCAGTGATTTATTAATATCACTATTGGAAAAATCACTTTTAATAAAACATAAAAGTCTAACGCTAAATCTTGGTATTCAACACCTTTCTTGCTAGCCCAATATTTAATGTAAATCCCTGGAAAAAGTAATTGGGACGAAGCCAATATTAAACGGACAATTTTTTCAATTCCATTGTCTTCCTGATGATCGTTATTCCAAATGGATTGAATATTCTGAATCCGTTTTTGGATGGGATTAAACTTAGGTTGAGCGCCCTTTGACGTTTTTCCAAGAAGCAGTTTTTTTAAAATTTTTTTCATTCCAGCAAAGTGTTAAATAGCGCCATGTAAGTGTACAAAATAATTGTGTTGCTTTGCCAGAATTGTATTGTAAATTTTCATAAAAAACTTGTACTATTTAAGTTAGTTTTTCAATTAAAATCAACTCGTTGTGAACTTCTAATCTGGGAATAGTTTTTATTCGAAATTCACTTTTGAAGAACTCGGATACGTATTTTTTATTTCTTATATTTTGACTTTCATTCAGTAACATAGTATTGAAAAGAATAAAACCATGACTCTTTAAAAGAAAACAGATTCTATTAATGAAAAAAGTTTCAAATAAGAAATTTGGCATTGTGGTATCTTGAAAAATATCAATAATAATTAGGTCGTATTTGGTTTTGGTTTTTAGAACAAATTCGAAAGCATCATCAATTACAATTTCAAGATTTTTTACCTCGTCTAGCTTGAAATAGGTGTTGGCTATTTTAATTATTTCGGGATCGATTTCAATTCCGGTAATTTTTCCATTGTATTTTATTTCGTCCACTAATGTTTTGATAACGCTTCCGCCGGCAACTCCCAGAACAAGAATATGTTTCATGGAAACTATTTTTTCAAAACCTATGTTTTTTAATCCTAATCTCAATATGCGTTGCAAACTACCATACGAATAATTGGCGTTTTCAGAATCTAAAACTAATTCGCCATTTGCCCAAGTCACTTCAATCGATTTACTCAACAAAGATTTTGTTTCGTAAATTTTTATTGGAATGAGATAACTGAATATTTTTTTAATCATTAGAGGCAGTTTTACCCAAAAATAAGATTTAAATTATTTATTTTGTGTGAAATATGAAAGAATGAAGAAACAATTTTACAAATGGATATTTTTCAGGCTCATGGGTTGGAAAATAGTTGGAGGAATTGACGCAAATATAAAAAAATGTGTCATGATGGTTATGCCGCATACAAGTGCGCATGATTTTTATTTGGGCATTTTCACCAGAGGCATTACCGGATTAGAAATGAATTGGGTTGGTAAAAAGGAATTGTTTCGTTTTCCTTTCGGATTTTATTTTAGATATATGGGCGGCGAACCACTGGATCGTTCTGGCGGTTTGAATAAAGTCGATTCTATTGCGGCTATTTTTCAAAGGAAAGAAATTTTTCGTTTGGCTGTTGCCCCTGAAGGAACCCGTGAAAAAGTTACCGAATTAAAAACAGGATTTTATTATATCGCTTTAAAAGCAAATGTTCCTATAATTCCTGTCACGTTTGATTTTGGAAGAAAAGAAGTGAACTTAGGAAATCCAGTTTTACCTTCTGGAGATATTGAAAGTGATATGGCAGTTTTGAAGAAACACTATAAAGGTGTAAAAGGTAAAATTCCGGAAAACGGATATTCATTTGAATAAATGATAATGTAAAAAATAAATTCAGTTTCTATTGAAATAATTTTTACAGCAAAATAATGTATGAGAACCCATTTCGAAATTCCGAAATGGGGTTCTTTTTTTAATCGGGAACATAACTTTTAAAAGTTCCATTCTTATAAAAAATAACGATTTTATCTATTTCAGTAGAATCGGATTCTGTATCGCTATTTTTATTTTCTATTTTTTTTGTTTCCAAAGTTGGGATTACAGGTGGAATTTTAATTTCGGAAAATAAATTCTCAGGAATTATTTCAGCAGAAGATGGAGCAGGAATATTTTGTTTTACAACTTGCTCAACATTATTTTCTTTTATGACTGACTGTTGTGAATTTTTAGGAAAATTTCCTTTTCCATTTAAAATCCAGTGCAAATCTACATCAGGAAAAACTTCTAATATTTTAAGAATAAAATCCAAGCTAGGTTTGTTTCTTCCTGAGAGTAGGTGAGACAAACTGGAGCGCTGTACACCAATTTTATCCGCAAAAGAAGAAGCATTCAAGCTGTAGTAATCCAGTATGATTTCTAATCTTTTTATAAATTCCTCTATGTTTACCATTGTAAATTATTGATATGAATTAACTATTTACAAATGTAATCAAAACCAATCAGAATACCAAAATTACAAATGTAATTAGTATTTACATTACTAATTAATATAAAGTATAGAATAATGTAATGTATTTTAAATATATGATAATTAATATTTTAGTTATTATTGAGTTATTAAGTAACATTTGTCAACTACAAGTAATAAAAGGATTAACTTAAAACATAAAAATTTGTTTACAGGATTGAAATATTCTTAATTTAATTTGATTACAAATGTAAATATAAAGATGTTTACTTTTGTAAATCAAATTAAACAGCATGGATTTAGAACAATTATTCAGTCAGTATAAAGAAGAAACTATTCAGGGTCGTTACATCACTTTAGATTCTATTGAACCGTTATTACAAAAATTAAATACCAATAATCAACTTCAAATTACTGGAAAATCAGTTTTAGGAAAGTCGATTTATTCATATGAAATTGGAGAAGGTGAAACTAAAATTCTCCTTTGGTCACAAATGCATGGAAATGAAAGTACGACTACAAAAGCGTTATTTGATTTTTTGAATGTGTTACAAAGCGGTTCGCAATTGGCACAACAATTATTAAGTGCTTTTACTTTTTGCATCATTCCGATGTTGAATCCTGATGGTGCTACATTATATACAAGGGAAAATGTTAATAAAGTAGATTTAAATCGTGATTCGCAAGCGCTTACACAACCAGAGAGCAAGATTTTAAGAGAGGTTTTTGAATCTTTCAAACCGGATTATTGCTTTAATCTTCATGATCAGCGTACTATTTTTGGCGTAAGCGATACGGGTAAGCCGGCTACATTATCATTTTTGGCGCCTTCTTATAATGAAGAAAGAGAAATAAACGAATCGAGATTAAAGGCTATTAATTTGATTGCGAGTATAAATGAAGAGCTTCAGAAGTATTTACCGAATCAAATTGGTCGTTTTGATGATTCTTTCAATATAAACTGTATTGGTGACACGTTTCAATGTTTGGGAGTACCTACATTATTATTTGAAGCGGGTCATTTTGCAAACGATTATCAAAGAGAGGAGACGCGTAAATATGTTTTTATGGCGCTAATTTCAAGTTTTACCATACTTAGCGAAAACGATATAGTTAGCAACGGAATTGACAAATATTTGAATATTCCTCAAAATAAAGTCGTTTTTTATGATTTAATGTATAAAAACATCAAAATAAATTATGATGGTATCGAAATAATCACCAATTTTGCAGCACAATACAAAGAAGAGTTAATTGAAAATCAGATTTGTTTTAATGCTTATGTATCACAGATAGGCGATTTAGAAAATTATTTTGGTCATTTTGAATACGATGCTAAAGGAGCACTTTATAAAGATGATTTTGATTCAATTCCTAAATTAAACCAAAAAGCTGATTTTTATTTAGATAATAACATAAAAATTGTTAACGGAATGATAAAAATATAATATTTTTGTCTTTTTATTGTTTTTATGTATATTTTTATACTTTGTTAAAGCAATTAATAATATTAATTAAAGAGTTATGAGTAAATTTCGTTTAGATGAAGTAGATCACCAGATTTTAGATATGTTGATAGACAATACAAGAGTTCCATTTACGGATATTGCAAAAAAATTATTGATTTCTGCAGGAACTGTCCATGTCAGAGTTAAAAAAATGGAGGATGCCGGTATCATAATGGGATCTTCATTAGTGCTTGATTATGACAAATTGGGATATTCTTTTATCGCTTATGTAGGTGTTTTTCTAAACAATACGTCTCAAACAAAATTTGTTTTGGAACGAATTAATGAAATTCCTTTTGTAACGGTAGCTTCTGTTACTACTGGGAAATTTAATATCTTTTGTAAAATTAGAGCAAAAGATACTAAACATGCTAAAGATGTTATCTTTATGATTGACGATATTGATGGGGTTTACAGAACTGAAACGATGATCTCACTAGAGGAAAGCATAAATGATAAGAAGCGGTTGATGCATACTATTTTCAAAAATATGTAATTAATCTTGAATGCGCTATATATAAATATAACCTCAAGTTAATTCTTGGGGTTTTTTTTATGAGAAATTAACTAAACCAACTACAACTAGACTATGTACACATTACCTAAAATTGAACGTTTCAACCAGGATGTTCTCTCTAAATACAACATTTATAATAGTGTATTTATTACATTGCCCTTTCAATCCATAGATAATACAGGAGCTTTACTGCCTTTATTTACAGATATTTGCGATACAGGATTCAAAAAACAAGAAACTCCTAAGGAGATTGTTGATTTTTTTGCAAAAAGGTATTTACACGATCCTTCAGAATCGGATAAGATTGATATCATGTTTCGTTTTATTCAATATATCGAACGTCAGATTGTTTTGTTTGATGCTATTGAAGATGCTGCTTTTCCGGTTGTTAATAATATGGAGGGAAGAGGATCGTTGAGAGATATTAAGGAAAAATCAGATGCAAAAGACAAAGAAGACGAATTGGTCGATTTTCTGGAAGATTTCAATGTTAGAACAGTTTTAACTGCGCATCCTACACAGTTTTATCCTGGTGCTGTGCTTGGAATTATCAATGATTTAACTGAAGCGATTCGTAAAAATGACTTACTGAACATTAAGCAATTACTGGCTCAATTAGGTAAAACTCCCTTTATTCAAAACGAAAAACCAAATCCTTTTGATGAAGCAGTAAGTCTGATTTGGTACCTTGAAAATGTATTTTATCATACTTCCGGTGAGATGGTGCACTATCTTCAAAAAAATATTTTTAAAGGAAACTCCATAAAAAATCCTTTGATTAAACTTGGTTTTTGGCCCGGTGGTGATCGTGATGGGAATCCATTTGTAACAACCGAAATAACTTTGAAAGTAGCGGAACGCTTGCGAACTTCGATTTTGAAATGTTATTACATCGAAATGAGAGATTTAAAAAGAAAACTAACTTTCTCTGGTGTAGATACTTTGGTTACTGAACTGGAACAAAAACTTTACAGGTCTGTCTTTTATTCCAAAGGAGAAATTTTCATTACTCTTGACGAATTTAAATCACAGTTGAGTAAAATAAAACAAATTATTATTGATCAACATCAATCGTTATATTTAGATGAATTGGATGCGCTTCTGATAAAAGTAAATTTATTTGGGTTTCATTTTGCATCTTTAGATATTCGTCAGAATAGTAAAATTCATGATGCTGTGTTTAATGACGTTGTTGAATTTTATCTGAAAGCTGATCCTGATGTTTTTCCGAAAAATTATTTTGAATTAAAAGAAGAAGAGAAACTCAAGGTTTTGTCAAATGTAAGCGGAAATCTTGATGCAGCTGTTTTTCCGAATGAGATGACTCGTTTGACAATCGAATCCATTCAGGCAATTAAAACAATTCAGGAAAATAATGGCGAATTTGGCGCCAACCGCTATATAATTAGTAATAATGAAAGCGCGCTGAATGTTATGGAAACCTTTGCGCTATTCCGTTTGAGTGATTGGGAGAATCCTCCAGTTGATATTATTCCGCTTTTTGAATCGGTTGATGATTTGCAAAATGCGCATGAAATCATGGAGAAATTGTACACCAATCCAACTTATGCGGCACATTTAGCCAGTAGAAACAACAAACAAACCATCATGCTTGGCTTCTCTGACGGAACAAAAGACGGAGGCTATTTAATGGCGAATTGGAGTATTTATAAGGCAAAAGAAGAGCTTACTGCAATTTCCAGAAAATATGGTGTAAAAGCAATTTTCTTTGACGGTCGTGGTGGACCTCCAGCCCGTGGTGGTGGAAAAACACATAAATTCTATGCTTCATTAGGGCCAAATATTGAAAACAATGAAATTCAGGTTACGGTACAGGGACAAACGATTAGTTCTAATTTTGGAACTTTAGATTCCTGTCGTTATAACTTGGAGAATTTACTAAGTGCTGGTGTGACCAATCAGGTTTTTAGTAAAGGACAAAATGAATTGACTTTGGATGAGAAAAATATATTGGATCAATTGGCAGGATTTGGTTATGAAAAGTATTTAAGCTTTAAAAACCATCCTAAATTTATTCCTTATTTGGAACAAATGAGTACGCTGAAATATTACGCTAAAACGAATATTGGAAGCCGACCATCCAAAAGAAGTAAATCAGAACATTTAGATTTTGCTGATTTACGTGCGATTCCTTTTGTGGGTTCTTGGAGCCAGTTGAAGCAAAATGTACCCGGATTTTTTGGTGTAGGGACGGCGCTGAAACATTTTGAAGATACAAATCAATGGAGTAAAGTTCAGGACTTATATGACAATTCTTTGTTCTTCAAAACCTTGTTAGAAAACAGTATGATGTCATTGGCTAAGTCATTTTTCCCACTGACAGCTTACATGAAAAAAGATCCTCAATTTGGTGAATTTTGGCAAATAATTTATGACGAATTTTTAGAAACAAAACGATTGCTTTTGAAAATTGCGGGTCATAAAGAGTTAATGGAAAATTACCCTGATGGTAAAGCATCAATACAAATAAGAGAACGTATTGTTTTGCCATTGTTAACAATACAGCAATATGCTTTATTGCGAATTAATGAACTAAACAAAGAGGCTCAACCTGATGAAGCGTTAATAAAAGTGTACGAAAAAATAGTGACTCGTTCTCTTTTTGGAAATACAAATGCTAGTAGAAATTCCGCTTAAACGATAAAAAAAATGATGTCAACACAATTGCCAACAAATGAATATGCTCCTTTTTATGCTCCTTATGTAAACGCTTTGGGAGACGTAAATTTAATAGAAGAATTAGAAATTTCATTGCATGATTTTATCCGCTTTGTGCAAAATATCCCAATGGATAAATTTGATTATAGATATGCAGAAGGGAAGTGGGATATCAAAGAAATTATTCAGCATGTCATAGATACCGAGCGTATTTTTGCGTATCGCGCCTTGCGTATTTCCCGAAATGACCAAACGCCTTTACCAGGTTTTGATGAAAATGATTATGTAAATAATACTGAAGCTGCCAATAGAAGTATTCAAGATTTGCTAACTGAATTTTCAGCTGTGCGACATTCGAATTTGTTTCTTTTCAAAAGTTTATCTGAAGAACAATTAAAGAGAATTGGAACTGCTTCGAATGCAGCTGTATCGGTTCGTGCGATTGGTTTTATTATGATTGGTCATCAAAAATACCATCAAAAGGTTTTTCAGGAAAGGTATTTATAATTTATTCAAAACCTGTTGACCAGATTTTTAGCTTGTTGTCAAATGACATAGTATTTGCAGGACTAGTTGAAGGCATCACATAATACGTGATGCCTTTTATTTGTCCAAATTTTTTCAGAAAGTATTTATGGCTTTCTTTTCCGTTAAAAATGATTGTAGTAATTTCTGGAAATTCTCTAAACAAGCTTTCAAAATCATTTTCTTTTTGATTTTTGATATGGATGTCCAAGCTTCCTTTTCTTTCGCAATTTTCTAAAACATCCCAAAGCCCAATATTATTAGCTTGGAGTAATTGTATCTTTTCTTCAAAGATTTCAGCTATTGGTAAATTATCCAGCAACGTGTACATTATTTTCCAAAAATGATTTCTTTTGTGCGCATAATATTCCTGTTTTTCCAATGAAGCAATGCCAGGCATGGTTCCCAAAATCAAAATTTTGGTTTGAGAATTTACAAAAGGAGGAAAGGATTTTATCATATAAATGAATTAAAGTACAGCATTTTCTTTTTCTAATATTGCCAATGCCAATCGGATTTTTCCATAATCTATTTTTTCTTCAAAATAATCAAAATAGGGTTTTAAGGCATTTGGTGATTCTAGTTTTACTTGCGCTTCGGCAATTTGAGAAACTTCTTCTTTTGAGATAAACGAATCCAAATCTATTTCGGCGCCATCAATGTACAATTTCGCTAAATGTGACATAATTGTACTTAATCCTAATTTTCTTTTTTGGGCAATTTCCTCCACTGATAATCCATTTTTATAAAGTTCCAATGTTTCTTTATAAGTAGTGGCTTCTTTCTTTTTTCTGAGAACTTTAGATTTTTGAAAATCAATAATCGCTTTGATAAAAGCATCTCCATATTTTTCCAGTTTTGCTTTTCCAACACCGTCGATTGCCAGTAATTCGGTAACGCTCATCGGTCTTTCAGTTTCCATTTGGCGCAAAGCCGCATCACTAAAGATTACATAAGCAGGAACGGATTCTTCTTTAGAAATTTCATAACGTAATTTACGTAAAGTTTCAAAAAGCGAATTTGCTACTGATTTAGTTTTTGTTGCTTTGGTTTCTTGTTTCTCAATATTGATTTTCTGAATGGTGGTCAGTTGTACTTTTTCGCCTTCAAACAGTACTTTTTTCGCTAAAGAAGTTAGTCGAATTTTATTTTGTTTGTGAAAAGCAATTTCACAATAGCCTAAATTAATCAATTGTATCAAATATTGATTCCAGTCAAACCACGAAAGATCTGCGCCAACACCATATGTTTTTAGGTTTTGGTATTCTTTTTCATAAATATAAGCATTTTTAGAACCGCGCAAAAAGTCAATAATTACAGGCAGTGGTTCGGTTTCCTGTAACCGAATAATTGCCGATAATGCTTTTTGAGCAATTATGGTTCCATCGAAAAAAAGCGGCGGATTTTTACAGATATCACAATTTCCACAATTATCTGTAACGAGTTCGCCAAAATAGGAGAGCAATATTTTTCTGCGACAACTCAACGCATCGGCATATTGTTTCATTCGCTCCAGTTTGGCAAGTTGTACTTCAGCGTTTAAACCTTGAGAAGCAAATTTTTGCAATTGAATTACATCGCCGTAACTTTCAAATAATACCGTTTCTGATGGCAAACCATCGCGACCGGCACGACCAATTTCCTGATAATAGCCTTCGATATTTTTTGGTAAATTATAATGAATCACCCAGCGCACATTTGATTTATCAATTCCCATCCCAAAAGCAATGGTTGCACAAACGACTTTGCAATCATCATTGATAAATTCATCTTGTGTTTTCGAGCGAATTTGATTGTCTAAACCGGCGTGATATGCCTTAGCACTAATGCCTATTTTTTGTAACTTTTCGGCCAGTTCTTCGGTTGTTTTTCTGCTCAAGCAATATACAATTCCGGATTCGTTAGGTTTTTCTTGTATGAAATCTATTATTTGTTTGACTCTGTCCAAAGCGGGACGAACTTCTAAACTTAAATTTTTTCGATCAAAAGAAGCAACAAATAGTTTTGGATTTTTAAGGTTTAATTGTTCACTAATATCCTTACGTGTAGCTTTATCAGCAGTTGCAGTTAAAGCTAAGATTGGGGTAGAAGGGAAGCGGTTTTTTAGATATCCAAGATTTGTATAAGCTGGTCGGAAATCATGTCCCCAAGATGAAATGCAATGCGCTTCGTCAATAGCGATAAGACTTATGGTCAAACTATTGAAAATATTGTCAAGAAAAGACAAGCTTTCCGGAGCAATGTAAACGAGCTTAATCGCATTGGATTTTAAACTTTCAATATAAAATTGACGTTCGTCTTCGGTTTGACTGCTGTTGATAAAACAGGCTTCAATTCCATTCGCTTTCAAGCCATCAACTTGATCTTTCATCAAAGCAATAAGCGGAGAAATTACGATTGTGATTCCAGGAAATACCAATGCTGGTAATTGAAAACAAATTGATTTTCCTCCACCTGTAGGCATTATTGCCAATGTATCTTGTCCGGAAATAATACAGTTTATTATTTCTTCCTGATTGGGTCTGAATTTTTCAAAACCAAAGTTTTCTTTGAGTTTGGCGTGTAAAATTTCATGAGTCATTTTGGCGTATATTTAGAAGTCTAAAGTTATAAAAAAAGGAACTCGTGAATGAGTTCCTTTTTATAAGTATATTTAAAACAGGATTAATTAATCCTCATCTTCGTCATCATCTTCATCTGAAAAATCTTTTTCATCAGCATCTTCGTCATCCTCATCATCTCCTGAATCAGAATCCGGTTTGTCGATAGCGTCATCCTCATCGTCATCGTCGATATCGTCGTCTAAATCCAGACCTTTGATAGGTTCAACAACTTCATCGATGATAATTTCGTCATCTTCATCATAATTTTCAATTCTATCAGCAAGCTTAGTGCTCACTTTTACTAAATAAATAGTGTCTTCAGTTCTTACTTCAACTGCTTCAACCAATTCATTTTTAGCGTTTCTAAAACTAATAATGTTTGAATCATCATAACCATCTGGAAATTTATCCACCAATAGGTTTAAAATTTCATTGGTAAGTTTTGCGTAATCAACAATTACTCTTTTCATAAAATATTCTATAAATCTAATAAATAAGCGAAAATTAAAGGTGCTACAATGGTAGCGTCTGACTCAATAATAAACTTAGGAGTTTTAATGTCTAATTTACCCCAAGTAATTTTTTCATTTGGCACCGCTCCAGAATACGAACCATAACTGGTCGTTGAGTCTGAAATCTGACAGAAATAACTCCAGAAAGGAATATCATGCATTTCCATATCTTGGTACAACATTGGCACCACACATATTGGAAAATCTCCAGCAATACCACCACCAATTTGGAAGAAACCTACACCATTGGTACTGTTTTTTGGGTACCAGTCTGACAAGAAAACCATATATTCGATACCGGATTTCATTGTAGAAGCTTTCAAATCTCCTTTAATTACATACGATGCAAATATATTTCCCATGGTACTGTCTTCCCATCCCGGTACAATAATAGGTAAATTTTTCTCAGCAGCTGCATACATCCAACTGTCTTTTAAGTCAATTTCATAATATTCTTCAAGAACACCTGAAAGTAACATTTTGTACATAAACTCATGCGGAAAATATCTTTCGCCTTTGTCATCTGCATCTTTCCAGATTTTGTAAATATGCTTTTGCAAACGACGGAAAGCTTCATGTTCCGGAATACAAGTATCCGTTACACGATTTAAACCTCTTTCCAATAAATCCCATTCGTCTTGCGGAGTCAAATCACGATAATTTGGAACTCTTTCATAATGAGAATGAGCAACTAAATTCATGATATCTTCTTCTAGATTTGCTCCGGTACACGAAATTATATGTACTTTATCCTGACGAATAATCTCAGAAAATATTTTTCCAATCTCGGCAGTACTCATAGCGCCAGCCATGCTCACCATCATTTTTGCACCATTGGCTAATTGTTCTTCGTATGCCTTAGCTGCGTCAACTAAAGATGCAGAGTTGAAATGCAAATAATGCTTTTCTATAAACTGACTGATTGGTCCTTTGCTCATTTTTTAAAATTTAAATACTTAGAAATCAAAACGTTAAAAATATAATTTCAAATTTAACGAATTTTTATATTGAATAATTGAATAGTTGGTAATTTATTTTTTGTCGTAACCTAATATTTTTAAAACGTCTTCAGAGGTTTGTTGTTCGGAGAAAACCTCAGTGGCTAATATACCGTTTTCGTCTCTATCTATCAATATATGTTTAGGTTGCGGAATCAAACAGTGGTGTAAACCACCGTATCCACCAATGGTTTCCTGATAAGCACCCGTGTTGAAAAATCCGATGTACAATGGTTTTTCTTTGTTGTATTTTGGCAAATAAATAGCATTCATGTTTTGTTCGGAATTGTAATAATCATCGCTATCACAGGTCATTCCGCCTAACAAAACCCGCTCGTATGTATCGTTCCAGCGATTGACTGCCAGCATGATAAAACGTTTGTTGATTGCCCAAGTATCTGGTAAAGTAGTGATAAAAGAAGAGTCAATCATATTCCACTTTTCTCTGTCATTTTGTTGTTTTTGATATAAAATCTGGTAAATAGCTCCACCACTTTCTCCTACAGTATAGGAACCAAATTCAGTAAAAATATTAGGAACATCAACCTCGGCTTCATCGCAAGCTATTTTGATCTGATTGATGATTTCGTCAATCATATATTGATAATCGTATTCAAATGCCAGTGAGTTTTTTATTGGAAAACCACCACCTATATTTAATCCGTCAAGCGAAGGACATTCTTTCTTTAAAGCTACATAAACCTTAATACATTTTACTAATTCATTCCAGTAATAGGCATTGTCATTAATTCCTGTATTGATAAAAAAGTGTAACATTTTCAGTTCCAATTTCTTATTTTCCTTGATTTCCTTCTTATAAAATGGAACAATATTTTTGTATCCAATTCCTAAACGGGAAGTATAAAACTCAAATTTAGGTTCTTCTTCAGCCGCAATACGAATTCCAATTTTAAATTTACTTTTTATTTGTCCCTGAAGCAAGTCAAGTTCTTCGTAATTATCAATAATTGGAATGGTGTTTTTATGACCATTATTGATCAGTCGCGCAATATTATCGATGTATTGGTCTCTTTTGAAACCATTGCAAATTACATACGTACTTTTATTGATTTTACCGTTTGCCAAAAGATTTTCTACAATATTAATGTCAAAAGCTGATGACGTTTCAATATGAATGTTATTCTTGAACGCTTCATTCATAATGTATTCAAAATGAGAACTTTTGGTACAATAACAATAGTAATATTTTGCCTCATATTTGTTTTTTTCCATCGATTTACGAAACCAACTTTTGGCTTTGTTGATGTTGTTGGAAATTTGAGGTAAATACGTAAATTTTAATGGCGTACCATATTGCTCTACCAATTTCATCAAATCGATATTGTGAAACTGAAGATTATCTTTGTTTAATGTAAATTCTTCTTGGGGAAAATAGTAGGTTTGATTGATTAAATCAGAATATTTTGTATTCATTAGATGTTGTGATTATAGATTAAAATATTGTAAAATAAAGTAACCTATAATTCAAACCCGAATGTTCGCATATACGATCTGAAGCTTCTCGTGGTCTGCTTTTAAGTATTGGAAAACATCAAAACTAAAGTTTCCTTTAATAGAATAAAACCGCTTCAATATCCTTAGAAAAGACATATTGTTTCGGGTTTTACTGGAACTATAATTTGGCTTGTTTTGACTTTTTTTCATCGGTGCAAATGTAAAAAATATTATATACGCAATGCAATCCTTTTTATAAAAAATAATTAAGATTTATAATCCAGAAACGCCTTAAGAATTAATTCATTTTCAACCGATTGATTGATTTTTATTTTTCCGATACCTTCAATTAATGCAAACTGAATGTTACCGTACTCATTTTTTTTGTCGTGAATCAGTAATTCCAAGATAGGTTCAATGTCCTTTTCCTCAAAAATGATGTCGTCATATATAGACTTGATACAGGATTTTATCTCAGAATATTCTTCTTTATTGATTAGTTTTTTATCCAATGAAATGAAACTTTCTAATATCATTCCAACGGCAATAGCTTCTCCGTGCAGTAAAGTAGTTTTATTTTCATTTTCCAAAAAGTAGCTTTCAATGGCGTGGCCCAAGGTATGACCAAAATTTAATGCTTTTCGGATATTTTTTTCAGTAGGATCTTGAAGGACGATTTCATTTTTTATTTCAACCGAACGGTAAATTAATGCATCAAAATCAGCAAAATCTATGGTTTTTAAATCTAAAAATTGCTCCCAATATTTCTTATCATGTATCAAACCGTGTTTCAACATTTCGGCAAGACCGGAACGCATTTCATTTTGAGGCACCGTTTCAAGATATTGGGTGTCAATAAGAACCATTATTGGAACATTTATAACACCAATTTGGTTTTTTAAATTTCCTAAATCAACCCCATTTTTCCCTCCTACAGAAGCATCAACCATTGATAGTAGCGTAGTAGGAATATGTATAAAATCAACTCCACGCTTGAATGTTGAAGCTACAAAACCACCTAAATCAGTAACAACACCGCCACCAAGATTAATCACAAGGCTTTTTCTGTCAGCACCAAGTTCCGTGAGTACATTCCAAATTTGGACGCAAGTCTCAATATTTTTATTTTCTTCACCGGCATCAAATTCTATAATTTCAATAGTAAGTTCTGTTTCCAGATATGGTAGAAAATTAGGTAAGCAAAACTCATTAGTATTACTGTCTACAATTATAAATAGTTTGGAATACTTATTTTCTGTCAAATGAATGTTTAAGGCTTCGTATCCTTTTTCGTTGAAATGAATTGGATAACTGTTGGCTTGAATTGATTGCATCTTTATGGATTAATTGGAACCGCAAAATAAGGTAATTTTTGGGGAATAATATTCAAAACTCTGTCTATATTTGTACAAAAATTTAACAAATAATGGAAAAAATATTCAATAATACGCAAGTTGCCTTTTCATTAAAAAGTGATACCGAATTGGATAGAGCTTATTTTCTTTTCAAAATGATTGCTAATCAGCCACTAGTTCGCATTGGAACTGCGGTTACAAATTTTGCCCTTAAAGCCAATCTTCCTGTTGAAGGATTGATACGCGCTACGGTTTTTGACCACTTTTGCGGTGGTGTAAATGAAGTGGACTGTCTTTCGGTTGTAGATAAAATGTACACCAAAGGAGTTTCATCTGTTTTGGATTATTCTGTGGAAGGAAAAGAAGAGGAAGATCAGTTTGATGCGGCACTTGAAATGACATTAAAAACCATCGAATTTGCAAAAGAACGTTTGGCTATTCCTTTTGCAGTTTTTAAACCAACCGGTTTTGGTCGTTTTGAATTGTATGAGAAATTGGGAGAAAAACAAACTTTAACTCCGGAAGAACAATCAGAATGGAATAGAGTAGTGGAGCGTTTTGATTTGGTTTGTAAAGATGCTCATTCTAAAAATGTTGCCCTTTTGATTGATGGTGAAGAAAGTTGGATGCAAGATGCAGCGGATGATTTAGTTACCGAAATGATGCGTAAATACAATAAAGAAAAAGCAATTGTTTTCAATACGTTGCAAATGTATCGCTGGGATCGTTTGGATTACTTGAAAAAATTACATGAGCAAGCCAAAAAAGATGGATTCTTCATTGGGATGAAATTAGTTCGTGGTGCTTACATGGAAAAAGAAATTGTTCGCGCTAACGAGAATGGATATT
This sequence comes from Flavobacterium psychrolimnae, assembly GCF_003312425.1. Classification (GTDB taxonomy): domain Bacteria; phylum Bacteroidota; class Bacteroidia; order Flavobacteriales; family Flavobacteriaceae; genus Flavobacterium; species Flavobacterium psychrolimnae. The sequence continues at coordinate 139,503 of NZ_QNUX01000002.1, forward strand.
CATCACCAATATGCGCTTCAAAAGAAGATACAGATGAAAATTATGATTCAGCAGTTCGCTATATGATTGAGCATTTAGATTTAATGTCAATTTTTGCAGGAACTCACAATGAGTTAAGTACGTATAGTTTAATGGAATTGATGCAACAAAAAGGAATCAAAACAAACGATGACAGAATTTGGTTTGGTCAATTGTACGGAATGAGTGACAATATCAGTTATAATCTGGCTGCTAATGGGTATAATGTAGCAAAATATTTGCCTTTTGGTCCAGTTAAAGATGTTATGCCGTACTTGATTCGTCGTGCAGAAGAAAATACTTCTGTAGCGGGACAGACCAGCCGTGAATTAGAGATGATAAAAGCAGAACGCAACCGCAGAAAAGGGAAGTAAAATTTCAGTTTTTTTAATATTCAGATGTATTAAAATCTATAAAAAAAAAACTCCATTCATCTTATTGAATGGAGTTTTTTTATGTCAAATTACTACTGAAATTTAAGAATTGCTAAACTGCAGATTACTTAAATTTTTATAAATACCATTTTCTAAAGCTATTAATTCTTGATGTGTTCCTTGTTCTGTAATTTTTCCTTTATCCAAAACCAAAATTTGATCTGCACTTCGAATAGTTGAAAGACGGTGTGCAATTATGATACTTGTTCTTCCTTGCATCAGAATTTCTAACGCTTCCTGAACCAGTTTTTCACTTTCACTATCTAATGATGAAGTGGCTTCATCCAGAATCAAAATACTTGGGTTTTTCAATAATGCTCTGGCAATTGCAATACGTTGTCTTTGTCCTCCGGAAAGTTTAATTCCTCTTTCGCCCACAATTGTTTCAAATTTTTCTGGGAAACTTTCGATAAAATTATAAGCATTAGCTTGTTTTGAAGCGGTAAGAATTTCTTCTTCGGTAGCATTTGGTTTTCCATAAGCAATATTTTCTCTGATGGTTCCTCCAAATAATATCACATCTTGCGGTACAATACTCATGTTTCCACGAAGACTTTCTAAATCAAAATCATAAATATTTTTTCCATCAACCAATATTTCTCCTTCATCAATATTATAAAAACGTAATAATAGGGAAGCAATAGTTGATTTTCCGGTTCCACTAGGACCTACAATGGCTATTTTTTGACCAAAATTAGCCGTAAAACTAACGTCTTTCAATACTTTAATTTCTTTTCTCGAATGGTAACTGAACGCTACATTCTTGAAGGCAACGTTTCCTTTTATTTTTTCAATTGTAGCAAGATCACGAACCGAATTAATTTTTTCAGGAGTTTCGTCCAATAATTCAAAAACACGTTCGGTTGCGCCAATTGCTTTTTGGATTTGGGCATAAAGTTCAGCGATTCCACCAAAAGAAGCACCTACAAATGTAGAATACAACACAAACGAAATCAATTGTCCCACACTCATTTCGCCGCTGATACTTAATCGAACGCCGTACCAAACTACGGCAACAATAGCTCCAAAAAGACAGAATATAATAAATGAAGCAAAGTAACCTCGGTACTTTCCACCTTTGATAGCAATCTTAACGACTTCCTTTATTTTTCCGTTGTAACGGGCAATTTCGTACCATTCATTGGCGAAAGCCTTAACAATACTGATGCCTTGCATGGTTTCTTCAACAACTACTTGACTTTCGGCAACTTTATCCTGAACATTTTTTGAATATTTCCTGATGAACCTTCCAAAAATAACTGCAGCAACTGCCACAAGCGGAACTACTGATAACATCAACAACGTTAATTTTATACTTTCGTTTGCCAATAAAAGGACGCCACCAATAATTAGAATAAATTGTCTTAGGAATTCGGCTATGGTTGATGTTAAAGTATCTTGTATTTGGGTTATGTCAGAACTGATTCGGCTATTTAATTCTCCAACACGTTTTTGAGAAAAGAAAGACATCGGTAGTTTTACCAAATTACTGTAAAGCGATACTCTAAGATTGGCTAAGGTATTTTCAGTGAAATTGACAAATAGATACAATCTAAAAAACGAAAAAATCGATTGAAGAAATAAGATTACAATCAATCCTAAAGCGATAGTATTAGCTTGAGAATTGTCTTTGTTTTTCACACAATCAATTAGCATTCCCATCAATTTAGGAAAGGCAAGAGCAGTTGCTCCGGTAAATAATAAAAAAATTAAACCTACATAAAATTTCCAGCGGTGATTTCCTGCATATTGAAATATTACAGTTGCTTTTTGGAGTGAAGTTGCAGTAATTTTTGATTTTGGTAAATCATTTTCTTTGAACCTGGCCATTATCTATTGTTTATGTTACAAATGTAAGACTATAACGAATCAATACAAAAAAATAGGAGCTATTCATGAGAAACATAAAGTGCTATTATAGAGTATGAAAGCAAATAGGTGCAATATTTTTTTTATTTTTTTTGCTTTTTTGCTTGCAGATACGATTTCTAGCTGTATATTTGCACTCGCAATACGGAAATGAAAATTACTAAATTGCATTAGGGCGATTAGCTCAGCTGGTTCAGAGCACCTCGTTTACACCGAGGGGGTCGGGGGTTCGAACCCCTCATCGCCCACTGTGAGGGATTACCGAAAGGTTTTCCCTCTTTTTTTTGTATATAAGACATCCCTTTTCCTCCATTTTACTGGCATTATGAGAAAATATATCTAAAATTGTAGGTGTTCGATATATACCCTCTTGGTAGTATAAGTTGCCATTGAACACCATCTTTACAAACTCACGCTTTTGCAAAGTATCTGACTTTGTGTAGACATGTTTGATATCACCCAATAAATCCAGATTACGGTCTAAAATCTCGAAGGCCTTCCCTTGATTTGGGCTAAGTCTTTCTATTGCTGCTGTAATGGTCAATATATGGTCACTGTAGGTTGAATACCATCTTTCGTAGGTATCCTTGTTTATCTCGTTCCTAAACCATTTTTCTTCTACTGCATTTAATAGCCGCTGTACTTCCTCCAGCTCATGTTTTTTGTCTGCTACTTTTTTCTTGTTTGCCTTTACTTCCTGTTCAATTGAGGCGTAACTGCCATCTCTTATCTCTTTAATTTGTCTTTCGGGAACGCTCATGAGATCGCAGACGTTTAAGAATTGCTCATGTGCTTTGATTGCACTTATATTGTTATGTTTTGAATGCTTGCATTTATAATAGTAGAAGTATTTTCCAGATTTACCACGAGAAGGCGCACCAGTAAGCGGAGTTCCACAATGGCATTTTACAACGCCCCGTAGCGGTATTTCATCATCGATAACTACCTTTACTTTATCAACTTTCTTCATTTTGGACTGTACCATTGTCCATGTTGTCTTATCAACTATTGGCTCATGAATGGCTGGAAAAAGACCTCCCGGCAGATCTTTGAACGGCTCAACCCTTACAAGCCCTGCATAAACAGGATTTGCAAGCACACGATCAATAGCCATGTTGCCTTTCCTGTCAAAACCTGATTGATAAGCTATTTCTTTGATTTTATATAACGGCACATCACGCAGATACATATCATAAATTGTTTTGACAATTTTAGCTTCTATCTCATTTACTTCAAGGTGGCGCTGTTTTCCTTCTCCAACCTTGCTGTAGCCGAAAGGTTTTTCTCTAGTAAGGAAACGACCTTCTTTTGCACGGGCTGTATAGAGTCCGCCACGCACTTTTATACTCCTGTTGATATTGTCTTCTTCAGCTAGCAACAATTGTAGGCCTGCTCGGAAAAAGCTTCCCGGTGTATCATAATCAAAAACGATCCCTTCGGTCACGCTGATAATCTGAATACTGTATTTTTTTTGGAATTGTTTGACCAAACTCATAGCTTCACCAGCATCCCTGCTAAAGCGGTCAAGCTGGTCTACAAGAAGGTAGTCCACCGATTTATAATGCTTGGCAATGAATGCCTGTAATTTTATAAAATCTGGACGGTCAAAAGTCTTGGCACTTTTACCTCTGTCAATGAACGAATCCACCAACTGTATATTATTATATTGCAGGTATTGATCGGTATACAATTCCTGCCTTTCAATCGAGCCATTACTTTGCCCTAATTGACTAAATCTTAAATATCTAATCGCCCTCTTCATATAATTCTTTCAATGTTAATGACACAATAATTTCAATCATTAAATCTACGAATTTTTGTTCTTTTTCCCGTTCTATATCTTCATAATTTTTTGAGATATATTCTTCTACATCAGTCTGATTGATAAATTCCTGTTTCATTTTTCACCTCCTTTGCCTTTTGTTAAAACGATGTTTGTTTTTAAGTTTTATGAATTTAAACCATCTGACAGCTTAGGAGTAATTACAGTCTCACCTAGGAACTCTTTGGCTGCATTAGTCTCAAAGCAATATTAGTAACAGTTATAAAAAAAATAAAGACAATCCCTTCTTATAGTCGGGACAGTCTTTGTTTTTAAAAAGAGTTGGTACAGCCAATTTGATGAATCACTCCTTTGTCGTGAATCAACAAAAAGGCTAGCGATTAAAATTGATAGTATGTACTATCTTTTTTTGCGTCTGGCTTTCTTTTTCGTTTGGTTGGCAAATAATTCTTCATCATAGTCTTCTGCTTTTCCATTGGATAATAACCCTCCAAAGACTTCAATAAGGTTGTTTTCTTCGTGGCTATAGGACATATTTTCCTTAACCAAAAAGTCAAACAGCTTGTGTGATTGTTTGACATCTTCATTTATAGTCGCATTGTTCTTTGAAACACCATTTCCCTGTACAGGCTGCTCTATTTTAGTGCCATTATTCCACCAGTCATTGAATACGTTAGCCGAAAGGTTTTTGCCTAATTGCGAACCATTCCATACGGATTTTGAACTATGGTCAATAAACGTTATTCCATAAACTCTGCCTTCGGTATTTCGTCTTACAACGGTATTAATACCTCGTTCCAACAACCTTTTTTTGAATTCTTTTTCATCCGATGCCGTCTGCAAGCACATCTCAATGGTTGTCTTAAGCAAAGCTTTGGATGGCTCATTTTTCAACAACTCTTTGGACTGGGCATAGCGTTGTTGAAGGTGAACATATCCTGCCTGTTTACCGAACAACGAAGCTTTAAAAGGATTGCTTGCTTTTTCTCCCTTTTCATTTAATGCAAAATATACCAGTCCTTGTTTTGGGATTCCATCAAATTCACCCTTGACTTCTTCAGCGGTAATATTGAAAAGGGAAAGCAGGGCATTGTAGGCGCCGAAACCCTCAAATTTATAGTTCTTTGGTAAATGACGGATTACCGAAGCCATCTGGCTCTTTATGTCACCAGCCTTATAATCAACTGGTTTGAATATTTGATTTTGTGGATTTTGCTTTTTCTCGATAGCCGATATCAAGCAGAATTGTTTTTCCAATTCCCGACAGACATTCATCGAATGTCTTTTTTCAAATTTATCCGATATTTTCCTGCCATTTTCATCCACGCAAACCGATACAATATGAATATGGGTACGGTCAATATCTGTATGCTTGAATACCACAAAAGGCTGTTCTGTGTAACCCATTTTCTGCATATACTCCTGAGCCAGCTTTTCAAATTGTTCATCACTTACTTTATCGTTCGGATCAGGATTGAGAGAGATATGTAATATTGGTTTTTCAGTCTTTCGATTGGCAAGCAAGTACGGTTCAAAAGAACGCAACAGTTGACTGGTGGCATAACTGCCATCAGGAGTTTCAATTATCTTATTGGTATACAAAACCTGCCCATTATCATTTTCCACTTTGAGTTGATTGTACACCAATGCACCATAAAGATTGCTCCCTCTTCCGATTTTCGCTATCATTTTTTCAGGTATTTTGCTTCAAAATCTTCAGTTAGTAGAATGATTTTTTGACACAATACCGCCATTTCTGCTGTCTGTTTTTCCAATTTATAGAGATAGGCTGCGGCTTTCTTTTCAGAAAAATTGCGGTACAGTATTTTTACCACTTGGTTATAATTGGTTCCTACAGCCCTGAACTGTCCGAATAGGGTGGTCAGGCGCATATAGTAATCCATGGTTGCCTTGTCAACCGTTACGATTGTAATGCCTTTTTGGAAGACACATGCCGTAATAAAATGGGCCATTACATCCATTCGTGAAGCTTCATAGAGAGAAAGGAATCGTGCATTTTCCTCAGCACTAAGGCTAATAGAATAGCGGTGAACGGCGGGATCTTTCTTGGGATGCCTGCCTCCTTTATGCGAGGTAGTTTTGCCGTTGCTTTCCATTACCGTTATTACTGGTTTCGTTTAAACAATTTAAAAACCAATATACTTTATCATTGGTAATGGCCTCTGGATATTGGAGAATATGGAAGCATTTGGCTTACTATTTCCGCATGTTGATTTTCGCCTTAAGGACAACTTCCGTCAAACAAAGCCACGACAGGACCCTTTCTAAGAGTGCCTCGCTTTCGGGATTAATTTCATGAGAAACGTGAAATTATGCTTTACAAAGAAACAGTTAGCAAGGAGATGTGGGAACTTCTCCAAAGGCTTATGAAAGATGAAAAATTGAAAGACTATATATTGGTCGGCGGTACGGCGTTAGCCTTACGACTGGGACATCGCTTATCAGTGGATCTAGATCTTTTTACAACAAAAACTTTTAATTCGCAGATGATGCTCAAATATCTGCATGACACTTACGATGTAAATGAAAAGGAAAGCCAGTTCTTCCCGAACACTGTTCTTACCTACATCGATGATATAAAAGTCGATATTGTTACACACAATTACCCTCTTCTGAATTCCGTGGAAACAGCTGAAGGAGTCCGCATGATTTCCAATGAAGATATTGGAGCAATGAAACTCCATGCGATTCATCAGAGCGGAGACAGGTACAAGGATTTTGTTGACATGTACTTTATGCTTGAACGAGAACCATTAAAGTTCTACCTACAAGCCTATCAGAGAAAATATGATAAGGATCCCTACTGGGCTTCCATAGGTCTGAATACATATGACAAGATTAGTACCTTTGAAGGTATAGATATGCTGAAAGAAAAAGAGCAAAACTGGAAAATTATCCAAAAACGGCTGGAACTGGCAGTAAAAAATCCTTTGTATAAATTTAAATCAGAAAGCCAGGATTTACCGATTAATCCCAACAAAAAGAGAGGATTTCGCAGGTAATTCAGCAAAAAATACTTATATTTGATACTACACCAATTAAAAAAACAATGAAGCCATTAACCAAACATATACCTAATCTTCACCCTAAATTCTTCTGGGATTTTAGATTCGACAGTATTGACTGGGATGGAGGATATAAAATGGTAATTGCCCGTATTGTTGAGCGTGGAGGTCAGGATCAAATTGACGAAATCGTCCGTTTTTATGGTCGTGAAAAAATAATTACTTCTATCCGTGACGAGATTTTCTTTCTTCCCAACTATGCCATTGAGAATGCTCTTAAATTCTTTCCCGAACTCAAAAAGGAAGAGATGTATTGCTATCTGAACCGCAAAGACAAACCCTATCACTGGATTTAGTGAATACCTAAATCCCTAAACGGGTTTTTCTTGGTTTATTTAATTCCTCATCTTTGCTTTGTTCAGTCTCTTTGTACGGATTGGACTTTATATTTTACCTAAAGAAATGATAAAAAGAAAAACAAGGTAGGACGTGCTGGATCAGTCTGTCCAAAAGACTACGGCATAATGGTTTGCTCGTTCCTCACAAACCACCCTTCGGGACTTATTCCGTTTCCTTTTGTCCTGTCTGCATCCCGTCCTTTGAAATTGCTTTCTTTTTCTTTTTTCCGATTTTCTGTTTTCTTTGGAAAATATATTTATGTATCAAGATATGGGTATATGTGCGTATCTAAAAGTCTATTTATTTGCTTATTTACACAAGGGAGCATTCATGTCTTTGCGTAAAAGCATACATATGTAAAAGCATAAAACTGTAAAAACGTATGTACATACATATAGCTATAAAAGCGCATTTACTTATGGGATTAAATACTTCTTTAAATGAGTGCATCCGTACAGAATTGCATTGATACCTCAATATGCATGAGAAGATATATTTAAATATTTATGTTTGAAGGTACATATATGCATATTTTCTAATTCGGCAGATAACTGCAGTTAAGCTTCTCTGGAATTTATAGAGTTGACCCCATTAAAGCCAGGAATACCAACACTATCCTATTTGTACACAGCCTTATCAAGACTGATTTTGTTCAAACCAATCACAACACATAACAATTCCTAAATATCCGCAAAACAAAAAAAGGGCCTCAAGCCCTTTCCATTAAAACCATCGGTAATAATATTTTCGAGAGAAAATAGCAAGTTGTGTTTTGAGCTGCTTGAAATACTTTCCGCAGCTCAAAACCACTTGCCCTTGCAGGGAGCTGGAAAACATCTCCAAAGTCGGCGTTTTATTAAAATTCTAAATAGAAACAGGTTAATTGGAAGCGTTCTTATTGTTTTCATTTAAATATTTTCTATGTAGGATGTCCAGTAATTCTGCCTCTTCCAATGGAATTAGCATTTCTATTATTCTCAAAAGACTTCCAATATATCTTTCAATATTTACGATACTCCCAGTACTGAGCTCAATTCCGTCTAAAGCTAATCTTGTTGTTTGAAGTAAATCCGATAGTATACAAAACAGGTCTCTATATCCTTCCACTTTTAATTCAATAATGTAATTGTCATCTCTTGTTTCTAATGATGGTTTAAGTAGTAGAAAATATTGCTCTGGGTTTTCTATGAGCTCATTTAATTTGATTTTATCATTTTCCATAATCTATATTTTTATTAATAATTTATCTAGTTATAATGTATCAGTCTTTTCAAACTCTATAGTTTTTAAAACAAACTTATGAACTGCATCAAATACCTCACCTTCGTTAATTGGCAATAATTGCACTGCTATTTCTAACAAGGTTTTAAGATGCTTTATAGGATCTTCAACTTCTGTTGCGTTTCCATTCTCATCATTATAAATAGTATTCAGACAGGTTTTTAATAAATCCTGTACTGCAATAAGCATAGAAGAGTACCTGTCAAAAATTATCTTTGCGTTGAAGAGATAATTTTTTCTATCATCAGGTTTCAAAGTAGTAAAGTAACCACATGTGGTTATTTCTTTAATAAAAGCGTCTAGTTCTTTATTTTTATCCGTTTCCATATTATTTATTTTATTTCTCGGCTTCATTTTCAACTTGGTTTTGTCGATTGATTTCCTTTTGAATCAAAATTTCCGCTTGATTTTTAAAATTTTTGCATCTTTCTTCCACCACCTGATAATATAAATAATCAACATCGTTAGTCTTACTAAAACGTAAAGTGTTGGGCTGCTGCTTAAGAAGTTTAAATATGGCTTTGTCTTCCCGTGTTTGTCGGGGAAAAAAATCTGCAGTTATGGTAGTAAAGTATTCACAGAGATTAAATAAATACTCTAATGCAAAATGATTAGGAGTGTAGCCTACAAAGACACGGATCAAAGACAAACAGATTTGCTCCACTATTTGATGAAGAGCGGACATTTTTACTTCATCCGAACTAGAAGCATCATCATCATTATATACCCAGCCCCAGATTGTAACAATATTATTCCTCCTCCATGCTATGTAATGGGATGTTGATTTTAAATTTCTTTTGGGAGTTTCGCTAATATTTAAATAAGGAGGCTTGTTAATATCTTGAAATAACAGCTCTGCGTTCTGCATAATCTGCCAAAAGAAAAACTGCTGGTCTTGGCAGAGGTCTTTAAGACTCTGTACGTGGTGTATAAGAACAGTAGCGGTCAAAGTACCCTGAGTCTTTGCTTTTACCTTATCAGTTATATCACTGACAGCATTATCTTTGGTCTCCTGTACAAAAACTAAGAGGTATAAATGACTATGTTCTTTTTGCAGTTCTTTATCAGGATAAATTTTCCTGCTCGAACTATAAGCTGTTGCATGTCTGCCAAAACAATAAATCGCAGATGTTTTAATGTGCTCAGTAATTACTTCCTTCAACTCTTTTTGCTGTGAAAATTCAATTGCATTCATAATTTTAAATTTTAGTTAATACTTATCTGAAAAATTGTATTTTTGTTCAAAACACAATGCAAGTAAACAATAGATTGTACCGTACCGAACTAAACGGAATTGTATCATACTAATTCAAACTTGTATTTTACCGATCTAAAAAAAATTAGAGAATTTTAAATATCTTTGAACTATGGAAACAGCAACAAAACCAAAACATATTGGCAGGAATATAAGCCGAATCAGAGAGCTTAGAGGTATGAAACAAGAAGCATTGGCTATTGCTATTGGTGTAAGTCAACAGTCAGTTTCTAACATTGAAGGAAGCGAAACAATTGATGAAGAAAAACTACAAGCAATTGCTGAAGTGTTAGGCGTTTCTGCTGAGGCAATTAAAAACTATAGCGATGAAACGGTATTAAATAATATTCAGAATAATTATGAAGGATCTGTTATTAATAGTGGTCCTACAGTAAACCAAAATTGCACATTTAATCCCCTAGATAAAGTAGTTGAGTTATATGAGCGTTTAGTTCAGGCTGAAAAAGATAAAGTCGAGTATTTGGAAAAGTTACTAAAAGCGAAATAGGCTTTTATAGAAGATATATTAATTCCAAAAGAGAGACTCTAGACAGGGTCTCTCTTTTGTTTCAGAATATTTTTATTTTACAATCATAATAAAAGATTAACAAGATGGATAAAACTATTAAACTCCGTGTGAAAAAGGAAATTGGCAAAGATGACGAGCTTAAGGTATTGAAATTAAAAGGCGCCTTAATTACTAAGAAGTACACTGAAATCATTCACATTGCTGATGAAAATGAAGACTTCTATCTTAACTCATTTTCTACTTCCTCCGAGAATGAAAAAGAGGCGGAACACTTTGTTTTGGATTACATTTCAGATAATAATCTTAAAGATACTATTACTCTCGTTAGCACAAAGAATTAAAGATTTTTTGATTTGCATAATCCTCCCAAGATATCCACAAAAATCTTCCCGAAAGCAGTCAGAATTTTGTGGATTTCAAAAGTAATATTGTTTGAAAAAGTACGCTTCTTTTTCCTGTTATCTTCATATGATTTTGAGAAGCGTACATTTTCAAAAGATATTTAAAAATTATTTTTAAAGTTTTTTTATGAGGGTAAAAATCTCCAACCAAAGGAGAAAGAACAAAACAAGGCATTGAAAATCAGTGAATATATATAATGAAATGCCTCGTTCCTCGTTTTGTCACCCTTCGGGACTTATAGCGCTTCGTTTCCCTAATTGTCCAATTTCAAATCTGTTTTCTTTTTTTCGTTTTTCTTTGAAAAAGTGATTTATGCTGTAGCCGTTTCAATCTATTCTAGTCATAAAATCATCTATAATTAGATATGTCTTTTATCTATCATAAATTAGTATCTGACTTTTAAAAAGCTGAAAGATTACCACGTTCCTACAACAGAAAGGTGTTCGTTCGTATCACAAAGGATATCTTTCTACTCCTTAATCTGAAACTCGTGTGCAGTGAATTTATAAGAAGAAAGACAGATTCCTAACATAAGAAAATAACCCAAATTTCTCAGAATTAATAAATCTAGATTTGAATTCTAACTTAACAATTACTAATGTTTTTTATTTTGTTCTCTAACAATCTAGAAACATTAAATAAATTAAAAAAAATCACTATCGTAGCCATTTTAATTTGTAGAGAGAAAGCTATATAAATCTTTTTTCCTCTTTTTATTATTTTCGTCCGTTTACGGTTTTCCTCATTTTATTTCCATTACTTTTTCGTACTATTGTGAGAATAACATTATTATTAAAATCAATTTCTTTTGTCAACTAATAAACACGCTATAATTAGATACCAAACTCTAGACAAGTGCTTCCGTAACGTCGGAAGAAATTACTCTATTGAAGATCTTGTAAATGAATGCAACAAATCAATTTGTGAATATACTGGAAAAGAAGAAGGTATAAAGAAAAGACAGCTTTACGATGATATTAGATTTATGGAAAGCGATCAAGGCTGGAGTATAGAACTAAAAAAAGTAAAAGATGGTAGAAGAGTTTTTTACAAATATGAAGATTCAAATTTCTCAATTACAAATCAACCATTAAATGAAACAGAAGCTAATCAACTTAGAGAAGCTTTATTAACATTAGATAGATTCAAAGGTTTACCACAATACAATTGGATTAATGAAATAAATGCAAGGTTAGAATCTTCATTTAATTTAAAACAGCAAAACGATATTATAATCAGTTTTGAACAAAATGAATACTTAAAAGGATTAGAATATATTCCAGAAATTTATAATGCAATCCTATATAAAAAAGTATTACATATTGATTATAAGAATTTCAAAACGGAAAATTTAACTACTATTATAATCAATCCATATTATCTAAAGCAATATAACATGCGTTGGTTTTTATTTGGAAAATCGCAAGGCTATGAAACTATTACAAATTTGGCATTAGACCGAATAGAAAAAATAGATTCAGGTAGCCAAGTATATATGGAAACAGATATTGATTTTAGTCAATATTTTGAAGACATCATTGGGGTGACAATACCAAATGAAAATGTAGTAGACATTATTCTCGAAGTGGATAAAACACTAATTCCTTACATAACAACAAAACCATTACATGGTTCTCAAAAAATCAAAGAAAAAAACAATAATATTGAAGTTCATTTAAAGTTAATTCCTAATTATGAATTAGAAACATTGATTTTATCTTTTGGTGAAAAAATTCGGGTTGTAGAGCCAACTACTCTAGTTCAAAAAGTTAAGGATAGAATCAACAAAATGACAAAAAATTATTAGTGCACATGTAGCGCACATATCTGTTTTACTTTTACCAAAAAAAAATGTATGAGTGGATTTCACAAAATATTAAAGACTAGAAATCTAGATTTTCATACTGGTCAACCTATCTGGAAATATAATCTATCTGATTTTGAATTTAATCAGTTAAAAGAGCGTTTCAAAACTGTACAACGCATCTCTGAATTAGATCCTCGTACATGTGCTGTATATTTTGCAGAGTGGTGGAAAAGATGTTACAACGGAAAATATCCTTCTAAAGAAGAGATATATTCTTCAATTGGATATCCAACACTTTGTTTTGATGCAGATGAATTATATGAATTAGCGAAAAAAGGAGGCTACCTTTTAAAATACAAATGGATAAAAATACAAAATACACTATATCTAAAAACTTTATTACTGCAAGGAGGACTTCCTCTTAATCATATCAAAAATAATAAAGGAAAGTATAGGGATTTCCTTTTAAGTATTATTCATTTAAATCCACGTGAAATTGGTGATTTTTCTACGAATATGGATTTAATTAATCTGCTGCCTAGATCAAGTCAAAATGATATTATATATAGTAGTTGTTTAGAAATTGTACGTGCTGTATTGGATGAAGATGAAACTGAGTTATTGAGTTTTAAAGAGAACGAAGATTTAAAACAATTAACGGAGGACTTAATTATTGAAAGAGATAAAGGAAGAAAAACAAATAATGCTATTAAATTCAAATGGAACTTTAATTCTAAAAGTAACTCTTTTTACCTTAATACTCTTATTACATCAAGAATAGGAATTGATGAACTTAAATATATTTTAAATGATAACGAAATTGATTGCCAAAATGAATATAGATTATTTGTCGGTACTGATTTAGTCGCTAAGTTCATTAAAAGAAATAATGATACTTACAAAATTTTACAGTTCAAAGTTTTTGTCAATTTTGAGGAAAATTTTGAGACAGAAATTTATCTAATTGATAGTTTTGACAAAATTTATGACTCAAATCATTTACTTCATTCTAAGTTAAACTTGGATTCCCCAAGATTATGGGCAACAGATAATAATGAAAATTTTGTTTTGGAAAAATCTAGACATACCCATAATAATTTTGGATTTATAGTAGTAGATAATACGTATTCAATTGAAGGAAATATTGAAGAAAAAACAGATATTGAGATCAGCAATAAACCGTATTCGATAGTAAAATTTCAAAATGAAATTAATTTAAAGAAATCTGATGGAAATACAATTAAGTTTAAGACAAATACGGAGAATACATTTGATTGGACATTTTTAAGTGAAAACCCAAAATGGTTACTTAGAAGCAACCTAAATATTGTAAAAAACAACTTGAGAGTACTTGTTTTTGACAAAATGGGTTTAAGGATTAATAATCCAGATTTACAATGGAAGTCTGTTAATAAAGAGTCATGGAATTCAAAACACATATCATTAGAGTTAGGAGTTTTAGATATTAAAATCTCACATGATGGGATTGATGAGTTCGAAAGAGTTTTTAATATTGGTGATTTATGTTTGGCAACGAGTTCAGATAATAATAATCCACAGATTAGAGTAAATAACAATTCTTTCATTTTAGAAATATATAAATCGGATTTGTATGATGTCAATATAAATCTAAATAATATTGATTTTAAAATTGTAAATCCTTCAAAATTTCCAACTTCAATTAAAACTAGAATAAAAGCGAATAATCAAAGTTTAGGGCTAATTGCTGAAGTAATTTCACCTTTTCAAGGGGTTATATTAGTTGACCAAGAGGAGAATATTATAAAAGAAGAGGAAATATACCTAGATAAAATAAAAGGTTGGCGATTGATTGCACATTCTTTTGGGAAAGAATTTGAAGTCAGAATTTCTAATAACAAGAATCAAGAAATTATTATTTCAAAAAAGATCGAAAAAAAAATTAAGCCTTTATTTGAGTTTTATGATACTTTTAAAGCTCTTTTTCAGCTTTTTAATATTATCGATTGTGATAATTATTTAAAAATGGATATCTGCGAAATAATTCCAAATAGGAGAAGTAGAACAATTAAGAGCTACAAGATCAAACAGTTTTCAGAAACAATAACATGGGAAGTAAATGATGAAAATGTAATACGATTTAATGAGATTGAAAGTATAGATATTGCAAACAGTGTTTATGCTTTACCATTAGATTGTGATTTACAATATATTGATAAAGTTGAAATAAAAAAAGACTCTGACTTTTACTCAATTAATGCTACTAACGTTAATAAGTTTATTCTCTTTTCAGATAAGAATTCAAAATTCAAAATTAAACCTGAGTTTATATGTGTTAATCCAGATAATGAATTAACGTCAATTGATGATAGAAATAATAGAATTGTTAATTACTCGCAGCTACTTTTATCCGAAGATTTCAGCAGTGAAGTATGGAATCGGTTTTGGATTTATTATTATTTATGCAAAGAGAATGACCTGCCTTTTGCAACATTTGATATTATAAAAGCCATTACAACATCATCAGAATTAGCATCAAAAGCATTTGCCTTTTTAGCTATAAAATTTGATGTAAAAGAATACAGATTTTCTGGAAATGATTTTGTAGAATTAGAAAATGATTTAGGATTTTCTTTCCATTGGGTTAAGCTATCAGATTGGGAAAATATTTGTGAAAGTTGCCCAGAAATATTTGAAGCACTTGCTGTAATGCTAAATTTTAAATCGAACAAACTAAGCCTGTGTTTACTTCAAAAAAGGAACACCAATACTTTTGTGTTTAATGCAGAATTAAATAACGTTAGGCAACGATTGGGAGAAAGTGTCATGAGTCAACTTCCTTCTTATGATATTAGTAAAGACAGGAATAAATATACTAAACCGATACCTCAAAAGCAATGGCACGACCAAGTTAATATTCTTGTAATAGCACCTTTAACTGTAGCATCTTCAATAAACGGTCTTAATACAGGGTTATGGCATGTAAATGGCGATAATTTTAGGAGAAGAATTAAGTATGTAGAAGACCTTGATAAGAAATGGTATGAAGAATCATTAATTTATTATTTAAACTAAAAGCAGAATGAGCCAAGAAATAAAATTCAAAAAAATATATACTGAAATTCAAGAAAGATTAAAAGATTCTATTTTATCCCTTTGGGCAACAGGAGACGCTCAATTTCAAGACTATCTAACAAATTTATTTGAACAAGAAAAATTGCTCGCTGAGCCAGTTTTTCAAAATACATTTCCATGGACCCCTGCTAAAGAGTCTTTTGGTGATTTAAGTAATTTGTTTCAAACTAGTTTCATTGAAAAACTTGATAAAATTAAAGGAGAATATGAGTTTCCAAAAAATAGAAGTCCTTATGTCCATCAAATCACAAGTTGGAATACACTTTTAAAAGAAAAAAAATCTATTGCAGTTACAACAGGTACGGGTTCTGGTAAAACAGAATGTTTTATGTTACCAGTATTACATGATTTGTACGAGAATTGTCAAAACGAAATTGGTGTCAGAGCAATTTTCTTATATCCGTTAAATGCCTTAATTGGGAGTCAGAAAAAAAGAATGGGTGCCTGGGTAAATGCACTGGATGGTTTGAAATATGCAGTTTATAATGGTAATACCGATGAAGATTCAACGGCTGCTAAAAAAAAGGAAGCTAAGTCTGAATTAATATCAAGAAAGCAAATTAGAGAAACGCCTCCTCAAATTCTTTTCACAAATCCATCAATGTTGGAATATATTTTAGTCCGTGATAAAGATGTCCCGCTTTTAGAAAATTCTAAAGGGAAATTACGTTGGATTTTATTAGATGAAGCACATACATTAGTAGGTTCAGCAGCGTCAGAAATGGCTTTATTAATAAGAAGAGTTGTGGATGCTTTTGAGGTTGATATTAAAGACTTACGATTTGCAATTACTTCTGCAACTGTTGGTAGTGGTGAAGAAAGTGAAAAAAGCTTAAAAGAGTTTATGGCTAATCTATGTGGGATTGAAAAGCATCAAATAGAAGTAATTACAGGTAAAAGAGAATTCAAAAATCTTCCAGATACTTTTCAAATTGATAATAAAAAGGAAATTGAGCTTTTAAGAATAAAAGTATACAATGCAGATGCTATTAGATTAACTGAAATAACAGATAGTCTAAACGTAAAGAAAAGTTCTATATATGAAAAACTAGAAATTGTAGATACCATTGTTGAAAATAAAAATAATGATGTTTCTATTTTACCCTTAAGGACTCATTTGTTTTCTCGTGGTATCGGTGGTGTTTATGTTTGCTCAAATCCAAATTGTGATAAACATAAAGATTTTGATTCAAAAAGTGTAATGGGGACAATGACCACTTATGCCGAAAAAAACTGCTCGTATTGTAATTTTCCTATGTTTGAACTAGTGGCTTGTCGTTCCTGTGGTAATGAATTACTAAAAGCAGAAAAACAACTGGAAAGAAACGGCAATGAAGTTTTAACACTTTCAACATCAATCAGTCAAGATAATTTTGTTGTGGATGATATTGATAGTGATGATAATGATGAAATAAGTGCAACTACACAATCTTTTTTCTTTACGAAAAGAAATAATAATAAAAGATATGTTCCTCAAACATTGGAATTTGGTATTGATAATAATGGTAAAATAGATCGTAGTAAAGAAGTTTTTATTGAAGCGGATCGTGATGGTCAATGTGTCTGCCCTCATTGTTCAAATAATCTTGAAAATCCCTTACACTTCAGGATTTCTTCTTCATTTATGAACAGAATTTTATCAGATATATTTCTAGAGAATACTCCTGGTGCTGATGAAATCCGTTCTGAAATGCTTTGGGAAGGACATAAATACATTTCCTTTACTGATAGCCGTCAAGGAACTGCAAAAATATCAGCATTAATAAATATTGACAATGAAAACAATTGGATTCGTTCTCAAGTATTTCACAAGTTGTGGCAAGAACAATTAGGATTAACTGAAAATAATTCAAACGATGCTTTATTGAATATTCTAAAACAATCTTTAGAACACGCCACTAATTCAGTTCAAAAAAGAGCGATTCAAGAACAGATCGATATATTAAAACCTACTTCTACAGTAAATGCAAGATTATCATGGAAGCAATTATATGACTTTTTAAATTCTAAATCCGACTTAAAGACACTTTTTAAAAATAACAATCCACGAGAAGATAATTTCATAAATCTTGAAAAATATTCAAGAGCATTACTATTTGATAATTTTGCCAGAAGATTACCTAGAGAACGTTCTCTAGAAAATTTAGGAATGGTTAGTTTAGTCTATCCTGATTTAGACAATGTTCAATTGCCAAGAATTGCGGAGCAATATAATATTACAATTGAAGAATGGAAGAGTTTACTAAAAATTGGACTTGATTATGTAATTAGAAATCAGTTTTATTTTTTTATTGATAATTCTATGTATCCTTATTCAACATCATTTCTTAAAAGTTTTCAAATTCACAATGCGGATTCGTCTATAACAAATGCTAAAAAATGGCCTACATTCAAGAAAAATGAAGCTAGACCTAATAGACTTTCATTATTGTTATGTGCCGGGTTGGGTTATTTCAGTCTAGTTGAAATTACTAATAAGATTGAAGAAGATATCAATGAACTACTTCTTGAAATATGGAAATCGATAAGAGCTAATGTTTTAGAAATTGACGATACAGGATATAAATTAAATTTAGAACAAAAAACAAGACTTCAAATTCCCGAAGAGCTTTGGCTTTGTCCAGTCAAGAAACGTTTGATAGATACCCAATTTAAAGGTTTTTCTCCTTGGATTACGGGGTCTTTTACCGAAGATAATATCAGGCATTTTGAGATAAAGCAATCACAACCATACACATTTCCAAAATTCAATTTACCATTTAATAGAAATGAGCAAAATGAATTAGATCTTTCAGCTACAAAAGATTGGATTAGCAGTAATTCAGTAGATTGGAAGCAAAACGGTTTATGGAATGATATTCACGAAAAGATAATTTTAAATAGACCACTATATTTATCTGGGGAACATTCGGCACAACAAAATGAAAAAAGATTAAAGCAATTAGAAGATAAATTTGAAAAAGCAGAGATAAATATACTCAACTGTTCTACAACTATGGAAATGGGTGTAGATATTGGTGGTATCTCGACAGTGGTAATGAATAATGTTCCACCGGGTCCAGCAAATTATTTACAAAGAGCAGGACGAGCGGGGCGTAGAAAAGAAAGTAAATCAATAGCTTTTACAGTTTGTGCTCCAAATCCAGTGGGTTTGAATGCTTTTAATACACCAACTTGGGCTTTAACACACAAAATTGCACCTCCTTTTATTTCCTTTAATAGCTCACAAGTGATAGAACGTCACATAAATGCTTTCTTTCTTGGGAAGTTTGTACAAACTGATGAAGTAAAAGGAATTAGAGTTACCGATAAAATCGAAAGCTTCTTTTTTGATGAAGTAGAACCAATTGCCATAAAATTCGTAAGTTGGTTAATGAGCAATGAAGTGATAAATTTTTCAAATCAAGTAACTAATATTGTAAGAAATACAAGTTATGAAGATAAAAACTTCACCTATATTTTGAATAAAGTATTTTCAAATTTCAATCAAATACTTAATAAAGCTAGAAGTAAGAAAGAAGGTTTCGAAAGTAAACTAAAGGAGATGGAAGATGAATTTGGTAAAACCACCATCGCTTTTAAAGCTGTTAATATTCAATATCTACAGTTTCTTAATAAAAACGCATTGACTTTTTTGGCCCAAGAAGGTTTTTTGCCAACTGCAGGCTTGCCAACTGGTATTGTTGAATTTGACACAACGAATATTGAAACTTTAAATAAAAGTAATAATAGGAAAAAAGAAAATCCGTCATATTTTATAACAAGAGCATTGACGGAATTTGCACCAGGAAATAATATTGTTATTGATGGTATGAATTACCATTCTTCTGGGATTATTTTAGATGATAATAGAGGGAATCAAGCTTCCAAAGAAATAATCCAATTATGTAATTCTTGTGGGTATCAAAGAATTGTCGAAGTATCAGAAGGTCAGAATATTGAAACCGAATGTCCACATTGTCACAACCAAAACTTTAGAGGCTTAATTTCTGATAACGATGGGAACAAAGGTATTTTTACAGAAATGATTCAACCTGCTGGTTTTGCTGTCGATATTTATCAAACACCAAACAGGAAAATATCGGAATCATCAAGAATTCAATATGTTGATCCATTGTTGATTAATGTTAAGCCATGGGAGCAAAACAGCAATACTATTTACGATGTTAGAGAAAGTGAAGAGAATGGAGAGATTTTATACTATAATGTAGGGAATGGAAGTGGTTTTCATGTGTGTTTGCATTGTGGTAAAACAGCTTTGTCATTAGAAGAACTAATTGATCATAGAAGATTAAGAGGAGGTAAAGATGATAAGGGGGGGGCTGCATGTTCTGGTAATTTTTCAACATCAACCATAAGACCAAATGTAATTTTAGGAGGTCGCTTCAAAACGGATTTTTGTGAAATTAGAATTAGAGAAAATAATGCCTATTCAAAGAATGAAATTTTATTATATTCATTGGGTTCGGTTTTTGTGAAAGAACTTGCCAGTTATCTAGCTATTGAATTAGGGGAACTTGATTTTGGTATTAAGAGATATGATAATTATTCCACAATTTTCATCTTTGATACAACTAAAGGGGGTGCTGGATATGCTAATCAATTCTTTTTATATGCAGACGAAATTTTTAAACAATCTAAAAACAAGTTAGAATGTTTATGCCAAAATGCGTGTACAAAATGTTTAATTGACAGAAAAACACAATGGCATATCAATCTATTAGATAGAAATATTGCACTAGAATGGTTGAATAACATAAATAATTTTACAATTCCTGCTGAAATAATAAACAACTATCCTACAGCAAAGAGAATGATAGGAAGCATTAAACAAGAACTAACTAAATTAAACTACGCTTCAAAAATCAAACAAGTTTGGTTAACCGTAAACCCATTGGTACAAAATTGGGATTTAGATAGTATTTTATTTTTAGAGAATTTAAAAAGTAAATCGGTAGTCAATTTAGTTCTTAAAGGGGATCCCATAATTGCAAATAACCAAGATACAATGACATTAATTCAATTGGTGGCTAGGGGTTATAAATTATGGATTCAAAAGAATGTTGAAAACGAAGTATTGCCTACGGTTTCTTTTGTTCAACTACAAGACGGAACTCTTTACCAATATTTTGTAAACGATACTGTACATCTAGATTTAGATAATAATTGGGGAGAATCTAATAACGGAGAGCTTTATAGAGTAGATAGTACAAATATCGCCATTTTTCAACCATTAGAAACAGATAAATTAGTAAATACAGCGACTATTTTTGAAGCTTATCTTAATACAAATTCAGTTGTAAGTTCTGTAAATATTGCTGATGAAGTGCTTAATAAACTAGCGAATAAACTAGATTTAAAATCAAAAATGGGAGGGCAAAAGTTTGATGTATCCTATTCTGACCGCTATTTAAAAACACCATTTGCCTGTTTATTAATGCTACAATTCTTAAATAAACTGCAAGCAATATTAAATTTTGAAATAGATAATTTTACTTTTTATGGTCAAAAATTCTATAATGAAAGGACTCCAGTAAGGCTTTTCCACGAATTCAAAGATTATGAATCACGCGACAGTTACATAAAATTATTAAGTTATGAATTAGATGCATCTACGGTAAATACCGTATCTGATTCAATTCCACATTATAGATATTTCGAATTTAGTAATGATCGAATTAAAATAATAATTCGACCAGATGCAGGAGTAGAACATGGATGGAGACTTCATGATAATAATTTAAAAGTAGAAGATATCAATACTTTGAATATTCAATTTGGTATTATTAAAATGAACAATCACCCTATTTTATATACGATCAGTATTGAAAATATTTAACTGTGCAGATATACCGCACAAATAATAAATACATTTGCGAAGTAATTATTAAAACAAAGATTTATGTCTGATATGGTTGGTAAGGTAGAGAAAAAAATGCTGGATGAAATTTCAGAGAAAATTTGGTCCTCTTTTAATATTTTAAGAGGTGAGATAAGTGCTGATGATTTTCATTTAGTATTATTTTTATTAACTATCAAGAGAATTGGTTTTAAATATGAGTTTTTATCAAATCCTGTTGAGAATCAAGTTTCTATTCTTGATTTTTTACGACATTCTGATAATGTTAATGCTTCAAGTATTGTTGACATTTATGGCGTTTATGATTCTTTAATCTATCGTTTACCAAAGGAAAAACTCGTACAATTATATGAAGTTATAGACTCTATAGATTCTAAAATACTAGATGATAATTTCTTAGAAATATTTGATTTCATTTTATATAAGTTTTTACAATCTTTAGGTAAATTTTCAGGCGAATTTATTTTACCTATTGAGTTAAGTAGGTTCATGATAAATATTGCTAATCCTAAACACAATGCAATTATTTATAATCCGTTTGCAGGAGCAGCTTCTTTCGGAGTTTTAGCTCCTGAACAAAGTAATTACATAGGTCAAGAAATTAATCAAACAACATGGGTTGTAGGGGTTTTAAGATTATTAGCGACCAATTCATTTCATTCCAAATCATTAATTTTAGGAGACTCTATTAAACAATGGAATCCAACAAGCCTAAAGTTTGATTTAATTATTGCATCACCACCTTTTGGAATGAGATTACCTTTTGGAATATCAGGTAAATGGGGTACAATCAGAAACTTTGAAAATTTTGCGATTGAAAAAGGGTTAGATGATTTAAAGAATGATGGTAAAATGATTATTTTAGTTCCAGAAAGCTTCCTGTTTTCTAGTGGACAAATTGCAAATTTGAGATACCATTTAATTGAACAAGATTTAATAGAATCGGTTATTTCATTTCCAAATGGAATTTTGCATCATACTGCTATTAAAACTTCTGTTTTAGTGATTAATAAAGCTAAAAAAAGTAAAGGATTTATAAATTTCATTATTGCTGATGATTTTGTAATTAATGGTGTGAATAAATCTAAAACACTTAAAGATTTAGATTTTGTTGAAACTATTTCGAAAGGAAAAGAGAGTAGTTTTTTAAAAAAAATCTCCAATGAAGAGGTTAAATCGCATGACAGAGTTTTAGATTGTCAAAGATACTTTTTAGAAAATTTTGATGGTGTGAAATTGAATGAATTTGTCACTAGAATAAGAGGACAAAGATTCAATTCTGGTGAAAATGGTAAATGGGTTAAAATTAAAGACCTTAAGGACGATAACCATAATTTCTATTTAGATATTGATAAAATTGAAGAAATTCCATTTATCAGACGGGTAAGTAAAATTGAAGAGAGCTGTTTATTGATTTCTAAAATTGGTAGAACATTAAAACCTACTTTTTTTGAATTTAGTGGTGAATCAATATATATTAATGATGATATTTTAGCATTAAGAGTAGATAAGAAAATTGCCTTACCAATTTTTGTTGTAATGGAATTCTACAAAGATTATGTTATAGAGCAAGCCAACTCATTTAGAAAAGGGGCTGTTATACCATTTTTAAAAGTTTCTGATATTTTATCTATAAAATTTGATTTACCTAATTTGCTTGAACAGCAAAAACAATTAGATTATTTTATTGAATTGACTTCTAAACTTTATGATTTAGAGCAACAAAGAGACAATCTAAAGAGTGGTATTAAAAAACATCAATTTGACGAATTTGCTTCGTTAAAGCATTCTTTAGGAGCGCCAAGACAAAATATTTTATCAAATGCAAAAACTTTAATTAGATTTTTTGAGAATAATAATTCCAATGAGTTTAAAGTTGTTAATGCAAAGTTTTTTGAGCGTTATGGTATCGAATTGAAAGAAGTTTTTAATCAATTTAAAAATGATATTAATCAAATAAGTACTATTCTTGAAAAAGGAGAAAATGGTTTGTTAGTTAATGATTATAAGAAAGAACTAATTTCTTTATTTGAAATTAATGAATTTATAAAAGGGCTATCAAATAATGGTTTTAATTTCAAAATCAACCCCAAACCTTTGAGTGATGTTGATACTATTGAAAAATATTTAGAGTGTAATTTAACATTATTGAAAATCCTTTTTGATAATATTTTTACAAACGCAAATAAATATGCTTTCGATAGTTTCGATGAAACGAATGAAGTAGTTATTGAATTAGGATTAATTGGTAATCAATTAGAAGTTTCAATAAAAAATAATGGTAAACCTTTCCCAAAAAATTATAGTAAGGAAAAGTTTATTTCAAAATTTAGCACGAATAATGTTAATAAAGGAAAAGGCATTGGTGGTTACGATATTAATAGAATAGCCGCATATTTTGGAAATGAGGATTGGACTTTTGACTTAAATACTAATCCACTATATCCAGTAGTTTTTAAATTTTTATTCCCTATTAAAAATAGTGTAAATGAGCAATAAAGTATATAATATTCTTTGGGTAGATGATGAACATGAAGATATGCCTGCATTTAAACGGCTAGCTTTAGATTTTGATTTAAAATTGGTCCCGTTTAAATCTTTAGATGCTGGGATGGCTGAATTGGAAAGGAATTTAGTTTTATATGATAGTGTTCTGTTAGATGCAAAATTCTTTGAGAAAGAAGATGATGTTGCTGATACGGAAGATACAGATTATGTTCATAGGGCAAAGGAGCGTATTTTACAACTTCCAAAGAAATTTGACATTCATATTCTAACAGGTCAAGCTGAAGCTTTTGATAGTAGCGATTTTAAAAAAGCTTTTAAGAAAGTGTTTAAAAAAGGGATTTCTGAAGATGTAGAGGCATTGTTTAATAGTTTGAAAGTTTCGGCTGAAGGTCAGTTAGATTTTCAAATAAGAAATGAATACAAACGAGTATTTGAAATTGGTAACGAAAAGTATTTAGGTTCAAAAATTTATGAACCAATAAGCAATCTATTGAAACAAATTAAAACAACAAATGATTTTGAACCAACAAAAGATAATTTGTTGCCATTAAGAAAAATTATAGAAAACAGTTTTGATAGATTATTTGAATTGAGTATCATTCCAGAAGAAATCTATAAAACTGGGTTAAATCCAACAGTTAAGTTTTTGTGTAATAACAAAAATAATTCCGGATATAGTTTAGTTAAAGATTTTATGCATCCTTCTATGGCGTATTTCTTTGACAATCTTGTATTTATTACTCAAGATAGTCAGCACGATAAAAAAGGTTTAAAGCTAAATGTGGATGAGTATATCTCAAATATTAAATCTCCTTATCTATTCAAAAGTTTAGTTTTTCAACTATTAGATTATTTAATATGGTTAAAACAATTTATTGATGAAAATCCTAATAGAGAACTTAATGCAAATTTATGGATCAAGGATAAAAATATTGAAATAGCAACAAATGAGAGTTATCGAATGGGGCAATTGGAGCAGGATGAAAAAGGACATTATCATATTGGGAAATATGTTTTACAATATCGCAAAATTCATGGAAATTATGATATTGGTGATAAACTTGAAATTACCAAATCAATAGAAAACACAAGTACAACAAAAGATAAGTATCCATTTTTTGCAATAAGTTTTAAACAAATATAGTTTATATTGATGTAGACGCATTCCATATACTGGTTTTTCCTTTACAAAGTAAACCAATAAAAAAATTAAATTATGGCTGGCAAAATTTCTATCCAATGTACTGAATATGTTACTTAAATTGATGTAAATGATATTCTAAAACACCAATTAGATGATAAAATATGACTAAAGTACCAACAGAAAATGAGCGAACAAGCAAAAGAAATGATATTTAAAAAGGAAGCTTTGTAAAAAGTCAAAGCCAATTTTTAAGCAAAAAAGAAACAAGAAAACGAAATTTTGCTAATAGTTTAGAACAATATAAAAAGTATCTGGAAAAGAAATTACTAGAAAGATTAAAAAAAGTGGAAGAGGAAAGCAAAGATAGAGTGGTTATATGCAATTTCATGGCCAAGTAATGGAATTAGCTAAAGAAGATTGGCTAGCTACTTAATTCTCATTAGCTACGATTGACGGAATAAAAAAGGGTCTAATTGACCATAGTTACAGCTCCAAATGCACAATCTCATAAACGTATGATTAAAACCTTAAGAAAATGGGGAGTTTATATGGATGAAGTTTACTTTTTAGGAGGTTTCGCAAATGATAATATTTTAAAAGCAATGAGAACAAATTTTCTTCGATGATCAAGATTATAATTTAGTAGAAAGTTCAAAAGTAGTACCTTCGGCGCAAGTTCCATATTTGAGCACTTCAAAATTAAATTCAATATCACAAAATAATTAAACATACCCAATGATCACAGGCGACTTAAAATCTCAAATAGATAAAATCTGGAACGACTTCTGGACAGGTGGAATATCAAATCCTTTAACGGTAATTGAACAATTCACCTACCTTATTTTCTTGAAACAACTGGACGACAAACAAATCCTTATTGAGAAAAGAGCCAATATGCTGGGAGTAACTACCGATAAGCCCATCTATTCTCCTGAACAAAGGGAATTACGCTGGAGCAGCTTCAGAGACAAGGATTCAGAAGTGATGTTTGAACTTTTTACACGTCCGCAACGTCATTTGAATGATGTTACCGTTTTTGATTTTATGAAAACATTAGGTAAAGATGGCGGTGCTTTTACCGAATACATAAAAGGTGCAACCTTTATGATTCCAACGGCAAAATTATTAGACCGTGTGGTACAACAAATTGACAAACTGCCCTTAGACAACCGCGATACCAAAGGAGATTTATACGAATACATGTTAGGCAAAATTGCCGAAGCAGGAACTAACGGGCAATTCCGTACCCCGCGCCATATTATCCGTATGATGGTCGAGATGACCCAACCCAAAAAAGACGATACTATTTGCGACCCTTCTTGTGGAACAGCAGGTTTCTTGGTGGCTGCTTCTCAATTTATTCACGAAAAACACGAAGACTGGTTTATAGAAGAACAATTCCGCGAACATTACAACAAAAATATGTTCAACGGCATAGAAATCGATCCCTCGATGATGCGTATTTCCGCCATGAACTTGCAATTGCACGGCATGGAAAACCCAACGCTTATTGGTAATTC
This sequence comes from Flavobacterium psychrolimnae, assembly GCF_003312425.1. GTDB lineage: Bacteria > Bacteroidota > Bacteroidia > Flavobacteriales > Flavobacteriaceae > Flavobacterium > Flavobacterium psychrolimnae. The sequence goes on from NZ_QNUX01000002.1 coordinate 166,452, forward strand.
TGCCTTGAGCGAAAGCAACGCCATCAGCAGTCAGTACTCGTTAATCTTGGCTAATCCACCGTTCAAAGGGGCGCTGGATTATGATGAGGTAGAAAGCAGTTTACTAAACGTAACCAAAACCAAAAAAACCGAATTACTATTCTTAGCTTTGATTTTGAGAATGCTAAAACTTGGCGGGCGTGCTGCCGTGATTGTGCCCGATGGTGTGTTATTTGGTAGTAGTGGGGCGCACAAAAGCATTCGTAAAGAATTGGTAGAAAACCAACAACTGCAAGCCGTAATCTCCATGCCAAGCGGCGTTTTCAAACCCTATGCCGGAGTAAGCACTGCTATTTTATTCTTTACTAAAACCAACTCGGGTGGTACGGATACCGTTTGGTTCTATGACATGCAAGCTGATGGATTTAGTCTGGACGACAAACGCAACGCTCAACTCTCGGAAGAGGTATTTGAACAATGTTTCGCTGATCCGGAAAGTGTTTTAGAAGAGTTTAAAGGCAAATGCGACATTCCTAACATTTTGTTAGACTGGAAAAAGTTTACTAGCGGTGTCACCCTGAGCGCAGTCGAAGGGCAAGATCGTACTCAAAAATCCTTTCTAATCCCAAAAGCCGATATTGTAGCCAACGATTACGACCTGAGCATTAACCGCTACAAAGAAATTGTCTATGATGAAGTGGTCTATGATAAACCCGAAACACTCATTGCTGACATCAAACAACTAGATTATGATAGAGCAAGAGCACTGGAAATGTTAGAACAATTGTTGAAGTAACGAATTTTGGGGTTGCCAACCCCAAAATTAGGCAGATGCCAACTGCCCAATTCAAAACAACATTAAAATACTATTATAAAGAAGAATGCTATGACAAATTTTAATTCTTTAGCCGAATCCATACAACATACACACGCTATTTTGCAACAAGAAGCTGTAAAAGCGGTTAATATTTCTATGACCGTTCGTAATTGGCTGGTTGGTTTTTATATTGTTGAATTTGAACAAAATGGAGAGGATAGAGCAACGTATGGAAATAAGTTATTGGCTAACTTAGCCAATACAATTGCTATTAAAGGATTAACATCCCCCGAATTATCAAGATGTAGGCAATTCTACAACACCTATCCTTTTTACGCACCAATAATTTATCAGAAATATAATCATTTGATTACTGAAAACATTTTGCGGATGCCATCCGCAAAATTCAAATTAGAAGAAAAAACAATTCTTGGGTTGTCAACCCAAGAATTTCAAAACGATGGTAAAAACATTCTTGGGATGGCATCCCAAGAATTCCAAAGTAATGATATTGAACTATTAGAGTATAATAAAAAAGTAATTCAACGAATTTCTTACTCCCACTTTATAGAGCTTATCAAAATAAAAGACCCAACACAAAGACAGTTTTACGAATTACTAATTTTAAAAACGCAACCCTCAGTTGCACAATTAAAAAAACAAATTCATTCTCTGGCATTTGAAAGAGTCGGTTTGTCTCAAAATAATGCCTTGGGATTCGAAGAATTGTTACAAAAAATTGAGCCTTCGAGCCCAATAGATTCCATAAAATCCCATTATATTTTTGATTTTCTAAAATTAGGCAACTACAATTTAATAGAAGAAAACACGCTCGAACAAGCATTGATAAACCATTTACAGGAATTTATTGTAGAACTAGGAAACGGCTTTTGCTTTGAAGCACGACAAAAGAAAATCCTTATAGACGAGGAAAACTATTTTGTAGATTTAGTTTTTTATCACCGAATTTTAAAATGCCATGTTTTAATAGAACTGAAAGCGGATCAATTTAAGCACGAGCATTTATCACAGCTCAATACGTATGTTTCCTATTACAGGGAAGAAGTAAAACAACCCGATGACAACCCGCCAATAGGTATTTTGTTATGTACCCAAAAAGGAACAAAACTGGTAGAATATGCCCTTTCCGGAATGGACGAAAAACTGTTTGTGTCTAAATATTTACTGCAACTGCCTAGCAAAGAAGTATTGCAAGCCTTTATTGAAAATGAACTAAAGCAATTGGAATAATTGGCGGAGAAAGAGGGATTTTAGCTCCTGGTTAGATTCCTACTCAAAACAAAATAGCAGAGAGGATGGGATTCGAATACCGCGACAGGGTTCGAACCAGAAACCCTAAAGTTACAACTTGACCTTGACTGGATTCAAACCTATAACCTTAACAGTTATATTGTAATCGCAGAAGTGGAGCTTGTCATCCCGAGCGCAGTCGAGAGACGAACCTTTGAACGCCTGCTTAGAAGGCAGGTGCTATAAACATAATCCTTAAAAAAACTTTTGAAAGGGTAATTAGCATAAAGATATGGAATTAACAGTAAATGAACGAATTGCAAATAATGTTGAAGTAATGCAGAAAGTTAGACTAAAACATATAGTAAAAATATCAAAAGGGAAAAAATCCATTGAAGTAAACTCATCCAATTTGAGGTATATTCAAATTGGAGATCTAAGGAATGACAATAATCTTAAATATGCTGAACATAGCAAATCTAATGTTCTTTGCACAAAAAATGACGTTTTAATTGCTTGGGACGGCGCAAATGCTGGAACAATTGGATATAATCTTGAAGGTGCTGTTGGTAGTACTTTAGCCAAATTAGTAATTAATGATAATTACAAAATATTTCCGAATTTTTTAGGTAGATTTTTACAAACTAAATCCAAAAGCTTAAGAGATAATTGTTCTGGAGCAACAATTCCGCACATTTCAAAATCAGAACTTGAAAACATAGAAATCCCCCTTCCTTCGCTACTAACCCAACAAAAAATAGCCGAAATTCTCGACACCGCGGACCAATTGCGCCAATACAACAAGCAACTTATTGAAAAATATGATGCCTTGATACAAAGTTTGTTTATGGAGATGTTTGGGGATCCGGTGAGGAATGAAAAGGGATGGGAAACGGTACAAGTTGAAAGTGTCGCTTCAAAAGAAAAACATAGCATCAAAGCTGGTCCATTCGGTTCTTCTTTGAAAAAAGAATTTTATGTTCAAAATGGATATAAAATATATGGTCAAGAACAGGTTATAAAAGACAATATGTCATTTGGTAATTATTATATTGATGAAAAAAAGTATAAAGAATTAGAGAGTTGTAAAGTAAAAAATGGAGATGTATTAATTTCATTAGTTGGTACTTATGGTAAAGTTTCTATAATTCCAGAAGTATTTGAAAAAGGCATAATTAACCCTCGATTAATGAAAATTTCTCCAAATAAAAATATTATTAGACCCGATTTTTTGAAATTTTTACTGCAAAGTTCTCACGTAGAAAAACAATTAAAAAATCATTCACGAGGAGGAACAATGGATATCATAAATGTCGGTATTATTAGAAAAATATTCATTCCATTACCACCTCTCAAGATCCAAAATTTATTTGCAGAGCGAGTACAAATGATAGAAGCCCAAAAACAACAAGCCCAAGAAGCTTTAGCAAAAAGCGAGAATTTGTTTCAGAGTTTGTTGCAACGGGCGTTTAAGGGGGAGTTAGTGTAATAAAAACAAAGGCATAAATATGGAAACACAATCAGTACTTAAAATCAAAACTTTGCGAGATCAAATCAAAGGAAAGTTAACTTCATTTGACCCTGTTCAATTCTACAATACCAAATTTGGTAACGAAAATGAATACAACGGAAAAAGTATTTATTTAGGTCTTGATGCTATACTGGTTGATATTTCCTATTTTGTTAAATCGCATAATATTTTCATTCAGGCTTCAACCTTAGATGAAAGAAATGAGATAGCAAACGATCTCGACTCTATCCTGAGCTATATTCAAATACCTCAATCTCTGTTTCAATACATTGATAGTTTAAAAGTCAAACTACGAAAATATAATCTTCGTACCAATATTGCAAGATGGGAATTATTTCAAGAAGCTAACAAAGGACTTTTGGAACAAAGAGATGAGTTTCATCAAGCTTTAAAATTCATCAATGAAATTAAAGAAAAAGCAACTAATTCAAATACTTCCGTTTCTGAGAAATTAGAAGCCATTACTAAAAAGTTCGAAGATCTTGAAAAAAAAATTGAGGAAGTTGATGAGGTAAAAATTGAAATAGTCACTAATTCTGAGAATTTAAAAACCATAAATACAGGACTTCTAAAAGTTAAAGACGAAGCTGACGAAAACCTTGAAGGTATTGTTGAAAGTTACAATGAAGTAAAAAGCAATGAAAAGGTTATAAATTCTTTTGCCCAAAAAGTTCAGGAAAGAGACAATCGTTTAGGAGAATTACAGCAATTAACCGAAGAAAATAAACAGAAACTTAACGACTATGATATTGAAAGAGCTAAAATACTGGAAGATGCAAAAAAATTAATTGAAAGTGCTAAGACAGCTTTAAATTACAAAACTGCAGAAGGAATTAGTGAATCATTTCAAACACAATTAAAAGATGCTCGTAAATGGTATTTTTCAGTTTTATGGATTTTAGGTGCTTCCATTTTTATAATAACAGCAATATTGTTAGGCATTTGGGTAGCTTTTGACAAGACAAATGATCTTCATTTAATTATTGGGAGAATCGCTTTGATTCCACTTCCAATTATTGCAGCAGTATTTTGTGCCAATCAATACGTAAAACAAAAAAATCTTATTGAAGATTACGCCTATAAAATGGTTTTAGCCAAATCAATAGTTGGTTTTTCAGAACAACTTAAAAAAGATCCTTCTGACGATAAAGGTGAATATATCCATTACATGAAAGTAGCTTTGGAAGAAATTCATAAAGACCCATTGAGAAAAAGAGATCAAAAACTGGTGGAGAATAAAATTGAAAATTTTTCAATAAAAGAGATTCTTGAAGTTGCAGAAAGAATGGTGAAAATTGGAAAGTCTTAATTGACTATTTAATCCGCATTAGACCACAAATAAATAAAAATAGATAAGCGGATATAAATCCCGAATATCAATATAAGAGACAAACAGCCACTTTGGATTTATATTCTAGTTACAAAAAAAATGAATTATAAAGATATTCTCCATCAAATTGAACAAAGCCAAACAAACACTTTTTGTACTTTAGATATATTTCTGAGTTCTGGGACATTGATATTACCGAAATACCGAAGAGGATTATATTGGCTATGGACTCGTTTAGATTTAGTGGTACAAAATCAAATAAAGGAAAATCATAAGAGCGAAGTCCCGATTACAAAGTTAGTGCAACAGCGTTCTGGGCTGGCACATATCTGCGAAGTAAAAAAAGATGATTTCACAATTGTTTACAATGGCAAAGGTGGATATCTCAATAATCCAAGAAGTTTTGGTCTTAGGGAGCGAATTTTACAAGAGTTGAATTCTAATGACTTTAGAACAGGAACATTAAATATTTGCAACCGGAATTTTAATAGCGCAGACTGGGCGGTGAGTTTTTTTGATTTTGACGCTCAGGAAAATCATGAGATTGTACAATTATTACAAACGGATAATGCTTATCAAGAATATGCTGCTGATATAGAAAAGCTTTGGCGTTTGGAATTTGGTCATCCTATTTTATGTAGGTATTAATTCGAATTTATATGAAAAATACCATGAAAATGCAATCTACTTTTTTTGAATCATTAATGCTTGCTGATGCGGAGCGAATTCATTCGCAAACACTTGCATGGATATTAAATTTGCATGAAACTATTTTTCCGAAACAAGAGAAAAAATATTTTTTTAAAAGTTTGTTTAATTTATCAAACAATATCATAATTGAGGATAATTATTTTGTTGGTACCGAGATAAACAATCTTGATATTGTTATTAGAACCAATGACACTACTTTGGTCATAGAAAATAAACTTAAGTCATCAGAACACAGTTTTCAGTCCGACAAATATTTAAATGCACTTCCAGTTAATTTAAGAAGTTGTGAAGAGAATACCTACTTTGCTTTTCTATCATTGACTGCAGAATCTCCAAAAAACTCTAGATGGATCTCAGTTTCATTTGAAAATTTGTTAGAAAGTTTACAGTGCATACAATGGAATAAAGAGGACAGATCTTATACTTTTATTGAGGAGTATATAAAGACTCTCGAAAATTTGGTGGGTGCTTTTAATCATTTTATGCAAAATCATCACGAATACGAAACTGTATTTATGGACGGTCATAAGAAAAAACATGAAAAAGATCCAGAAGATGAAAAATATAAAAGTTATTCAAAAAAAGAGTACATACGTAAGAATCAATTGGAAACAATTTTTCAAAAAGCATTTATAAAAAAAGTAGTTTCTGATTTAAATCTTAAAGATTATCATATATCAGAAACCCATGGTGTTGCATTATTACAAGTAAATAGGAAAAAAATTATTTTAGGAAATAAACCATTCTTTTTAGGCTTTCAATTTCAAGGTAATACTTTAAAAATAAACTTTGCAGGAGAAGAATATGGGAAATCAAAAGCTAATCAAATAACTAATGAAATGATTGCTGTTTTTGAATCAGTTTTCAAAAATAAAAATGGTTTTACTAGACTCAACAAGCCTAAGACTAAAGCATATATGTCAGTTTCCAAAAAGCTTGACAAACAACTTTTTGAATATAATATGGATGAATTGAAAGTGTTTATCCAAGTAATTTTACAAAATTTGGATATTTTTCTTCCTGAATTGGAAAGTAAGTTAAAAGAATTATGTAAAACTTAATTCACAATATGATTTTAAACAAAATAGGCATTTTACAAATAATGTAGTATTTTAGTGGCATCAATAAAAAACCATGCAAAGCAACTTTACCTTTCTTCAACAAGAATTTCCAGAAATCTACCGAGAAATTGCAGATGCCGAAAAACACACGTTTACAGCACCTCGTTATGCGGCTCTGTTGTGCAGAAGTACATTAGAGAAAGCATTATTTTGGTTGTATAAAAATGATGAAGATTTAGAGTTGCCTTATGATACCAAATTAGGTGCCTTACTCCACAACGAAAGTTTCAAAAACATACTCAAACCAAGTATGCTAATGGAATTGGACATTGTGCGCTTGAATGGTAACAATGCAGCTCATGGAAAAACCGTTAAGGCTTTAGACGCATTGCAGTCTTTGAAAAACAGCTTTCGCTTTTTGACTTTTTTAAGCAAATATTACAGCGAAAATAATCCTGATATTTCAGAATTTGATGAAAAAGTAATTCCATATGGAGATACCAATGATAAAAACACAAAACAGCTCCAGGCTCTTGCCGAAAAGCTGGAAGAAGAGCGTGCTGAAGCGCAAAAAGCATTAAAAGAACAAGAAAAACTAGCCGCAGAAAACGATTTACTGCGCAAACAATTAGAAGCACAATTGCAACTCATTGCGGAACGTAAAGAAGAACGTTTTCAAGAAATAACGGTAGAACAAGCCATTCCGGAATTAACATCCGAACATCAAACACGCCTTATACTAATAGATTTACTATTAAGAGAAGCAGGTTGGGATAAACTGAGAGAAGGGCGAGAAATAGAATTTGAGGTAACCGGAATGCCATTAACAACAAATCCATCAGGAAAAGGTTTTGTAGATTATGTGCTATGGGGCGATAATGGTTTGCCATTAGCAGTGGTAGAAGCCAAAAGTACCATTCACTCTGCATCCAAAGGAAAGCACCAAGCCACTTTATATGCAGATTGTCTAGAAAAAAGCACGGGGCAACGTCCTATTATTTTTTACAGTAATGGTTTTGAAACTCACATTTGGGAAGATACTTTTTATCAAGACAGAAAAATACAAGGTTTTTATACCAAAGAAGAATTACAAGTTCTTATTGAAAGACGTTTTGCACGTAAAGATTTAAGAGAATTTGGTGTAAATACAAATATTGCCGGAAGATATTATCAACTGGAAGCCATCAAAAGAGTAGCGGAACACTTGGTAACCACCAACCAAAACAAACTCAGAGGAACGAGCAGGAAAGCTTTGTTGGTGATGGCAACCGGAAGCGGAAAAACAAGAACCGCAGCGGCAATGGTAGATATGTTTACCAAATGCAATTGGGCAAAACGAATATTGTTTCTGGCTGATAGAAATGCCTTGGTCACACAAGCCAAAAATGCTTTTAAGGAACATTTGCCGCACTTGTCAGCCATTGATTTAACTAAAGAAAAAGAAGATAATGGTACCAGAGTCGTTTTCTCTACCTACCCAACCATTTTGAATAAAATTGACAGTCTCAAAAGCGAAGACGAACGCTTTTATGGCGTGGGGCATTTTGATTTGATTATCATCGATGAAGCTCACCGCTCCGTATATCAAAAATACCAATCCATTTTTAATTATTTCGATTGTATTCTGATTGGTTTGACTGCTACTCCTAAAAAGGAAATCGATAAAAACACCTATGGTTTATTCGAAATTGAAGACGATAATCCAACATATGCTTACGAATTAAACAAAGCGGTTGCGGATAATTATTTAAAACCGCCAAAAGCTTTTAAAATCCCACTGAAATTTCCAAGGGAAGGTATTGTATATGATGACCTTTCAGAAGAAGATCAAATACGTTTTAAGGAACTATTTGGTGTTCAATTTGGTGATGAAAACCAAGTTTGCAATGTGGATAAAAGCAAGATCAATACCTGGTTGTACAATACCGATACCATCGATAAAGTATTAGACTATTTGATGACCAATGGACAAAAGATTGCTGGAGGTGATAAACTCGGAAAGACCATTCTTTTTGCGAAAAACCATAAACATGCCGCTTTTATAGAAGAACGCTTCAATAAAAATTATCCTCAGTATGGTGGCAGTTTTCTTCGGGTAATTGATAATTACGAAGATAAAGCGCAAGACTTATTGGAGAAATTTTGTTTTGATAAAGGCGACGAAAAAGAACCTCAAATTGCCGTTTCCGTAGACATGATGGATACGGGCGTTGATGCGCCCAGAGTATTAAACTTGGTGTTTTTTAAAGAAGTAAAATCATATTCAAAATACTGGCAAATGATTGGTCGAGGTACCCGTTTGTGTCTGGATATTTTTGCACCGGGAATAGACAAAGAATATTTCTTAATCTTTGACTTCTGTGGCAATTTTGAATATTTTGGAGACAATCCAGATGGTGAAACACAAAAAACTGCCCTTTCATTAGCACAACAAACCTTCAATACAAAACTGGAAATTGTGATGGCAGTTCGTCAGTTACAAGACCCAACGGAGGAACAAGAACACATTCAAATTCAATTTACGGATGATTTACACCAATTAGTGGATCATTTAAATGAGGCCCTTTTTGAAGTCCGCAAACACTGGCGTTATGTTTTAGAATATAAAAACAGAGCGAGATGGAACAATTTGTTACAAGGTGATGTGCTCAATATACAAAGCAATTTGTCTCATTTAATAGATTATAACCAAGACAAAGACGAATTTGCCAAACGATTTGATTTACTCGTTTACAAGTTGCAACTGGCATTGATTACCGGTGATAAAGCACAAGTAAGACACATTAACAATGTGTATGACATTGTGAACATGCTATTTACAAAACGAAATATTCCTGCCGTTCAAGCAAAAATTTCAACTATCAAACAGCTTCAAAATGAACAATTTTGGAGTACCGTTAATGTGCAACAATTGGAAGTAATCCGTCAAGAACTTCGTGATTTAATCCAGTTCCTAAAAGATGAAAAGAAACTCGATCCTGTTTATACTTCATTCACAGATGAACTTCATTTAGACATGGTGGAAGAAGTAGACCTTTTGGCTACTTACACTTCACTTCAAAGTTATAAAGACCGTGTGGAAGCCTTTATAAGAAAAAACAAATCTCATTTAGTAATTGATAAATTATATAAAAACTTGCCCATTACTATGAATGAATTGGAAGTGTTGGAACAATTTCTGTTGAAAGAAGCTTTGGAAAGCAAAGACCGTTTTATTAAAGAATACGGTGAACAACCGTTAGGTAAATTTGTTCGAAATATCATTGGTTTAGATATTGAAATAGCCAATCAATTATTTGCGGACTTTATCTCCAAAGGAAATTTGAATGGCAATCAAATTACGTTCATCCAAAAAATAATCAATTATCTCAACCAAAAAGGGGTAATAGAAAAACAATTACTGACACAAGCCCCTTTTAATGAACATCACGATCAGGGTGTTTTTGGGATATTCCCGGAAGAAGATCAAGTCATGAAAGTGATTCAAGTCATCAATCAGGTCAATGAAAATGCCATGTTTGCATAGTAATGATCTAGTTTACAAAAATATTTTCCTTCCCATTTGGACAGCCTTTTCATAGTGAAAAGCAATAGCGCTACTATTTTACAACACACATTTAAATCTTTACAAAACAATCTGTTTTGTATTATACATAGAAGTGTGCACATACAATGCATAAACCTATTTCATCTTTGCAGTAGTAAACTTTAAAACTGTAACCGATGTCCAAAAACTATTACCAATTAATAAACAGAGTAGATCAACGTAGTAATCCTGATTTATTTCAAATGAAAGCTTTGTATGCAGAGGAAAATGCTACCTCAAAACTTTTTGAAAACAAGAAATTAGCAAATGCTGTGGTATATATATACGTACAAAAGGCAATGAAAGGAGTTGCACCAGATTATACCACCAATAGCAAAATAGCAGCAAACCAAGTAGAGGCGCATTTAAAAAAGAGTCATGGTAAGGAGGTTCATTTTGAAAGGCAAGGTTCTGTAATGACCAATACGCACATCTTGAAAGACAATGACATTGATTTAGTGCAAATTACAAACAAATCAAAAGGTGTTGATCATGTAAGACTTCAAAGTACTTTAGCAAATCCCAGTTTATTAAATCCAATAGAACATAAAAATCTAAAAAAACATTCAGATGATTTTAGTCAATATGCAGGCAATCAATTATCTGATCTAAAGAATATACGAACACAATCGGAAATCATTCTAGAGTCAACATACAAAGAAGTTGATATACAAAAGGAAAATTCAATTTATGTATTGGTTAGTTCTCCCAAACGTGATGTAGATGTGGTTATCGCAACCTATTACAAAGGAATTGATTACATGAAAACCAATTTGAACCATCGAAGAGGTATTCAGATCTACAATAAAAAATTAGATAGCCTTTCAAACGTAGATTATCCATTTTGGAGTATAAAACGAATTAATGAAAGAAGTATCCTTACTAATGGGAGATTGAAAAACATGATACGCTTTATGAAAAATGTAAAATACGATTGTGATACTATTGATAATAAAGGAGCAATACGTAGTTTTCATATTAATGCAATTTGTTACAATATTGATGTGAAAAGGTATCAATACGCTTATTTTCTTGATCTTCTTCCAGTAATCAATGACGAATTAATTCAAATATTGAATAATAAATCATATCGCGACAATATAAAATCAGTAGATGGTACTGAAATAATATTTGAAAAAGACTGTGATAAAAAACTACTTGAAATTAGCTTTTTACAATTCGAAATCAGTCAGATACTAACAGATTTAGACCTTAAAAATAAAAATTTTATATAATGAAGAAATTACAAAATTACATTTTAGAGTTAGCAATAAGTCATATCAAAATATTTACTTATTTCAGTTATATTTTAAACTTTTTAACAGCAACAATAATTTTGTTCTGGCTGTTAAAAAAGAGTATCCCAAATTTGGAGCATATAGATTTAGAAGCATTAGTTACTATCGTTTCATTTTTAGCAGTCACCTTAAACCAGTTAAATAGAAAGCTTTTTGAGAAAACGGAGTATTCACCGGCTGATGTTTTAGCATTAGGATATGTCAATAATTTTCTCGTTCCAGTCATAACACAACTGAAAGAAGATGGGATAAAAAAACCTAGTTTATGTATTTACAAACCCTATAAAATCAATGAACTTGAAGGTAGTAATATCGATGCTATTAAAGCTGAACTTAGGAATAAAGAGTATTCGTTGGTAGAGGTAAAACTAAATCTTAAACAAGCCAGAGCGAGAGATATTTTGACTATTCAGAAAAACGATAGTAACCAAATTTATTTTGATTTTCCAAATACGTTGCTATCATTGATAAGTTATATTGATTATAAAGCAGAGTCAAAAGCGAATACTTCAACAGACAAAATAAAAACAGAATTAGGAGTAAATCTAATTTTTGAATTTTATAAAAAAATAGAAGAACTTGCTAAAGAAAAAAGGATCCATAAAAACATTAAATTTTGTACTGCAGATTTAAAACAATTTTAAAAGTTGACCAAAAGTTGTTTTTTTAAGTCCTGATAATTATTTTTTACACTTGACACTTTTATTACAGAGTCATTTATTTAATTAAAATCTTTTTTAGATGTTTATAATAATTGATATGGGTCACTTCTGAAATTTAGATTATTTTAAACTTTCTAAAAAGATCAAAACAGGTATAATGTGTTCCATTCTAGCCCCTGACAGCCCACATAAAGACAAACAACGCCATTGGAAGCCAATGGCGCTGTTTTTTGTTAACATCCTTAATAAATTACTTCGCTTAATTCTTTATTATCTTAAAAAGTATCAATCGTAATATTCAGTTTTTGTACACTATTGTAAAAACTTTTACTTGATTTCGTAGTGCATATACAACCATAATGAGGCAGACATGTGTTATAAAATTCTGATTATATATAAGTTAGCAACTACATCTCGCAACGCTACTGGTCAGCAATAACTATCCTGTAAAAAATCAACGTAAAAATGACGGTATTTACAATGATACTAACGAATATCCCGAAATTCAATGTAGCAATAAAAAAAAGCATTTCATTAGAAACAACACGAATTCCAGTAGAGCAAAACGATAGAAATAATGATAGTGTACAAGTAATGATTGCAGAGATTACAGTCGATTTATTAAATTTAATTAATCGACTGTAACTTCCATGACGTTTCATTGCACTTACTGTTGTACTATTTCCTTGAAGTATCAGCGTGAGAATTGCTAATAAAAAGCCAAACAATGTTGACGATATCGAAATTACTTTATCTAAAAAACTTGAATCGAATATAAACGAAAAACTCACACTATATTTATACGATATAATAACGCATACAAAACCACAAACATAGGCAAGTAGCTTTTCTATCCAATATCCTAAACTTTTATTCATAAAAACATTCTATCAAAATCTACTTCACAATTATTATGAAGTTCTAAAATCCGTTGTGTGCGCTGAGTTTCCAATAGATTTGCTTGTTCTCTAGGCTCTTCTAACTGAATAAACTTAATATAGCGATCCGCTACTAAATCTATCTTCTTCAATTTCCTTGCACCTGCTTCGTAACCCGAAACAACTACTTTTTTAACATTTTCGCTATTTCGACCTTGCATCAATCTCCCAGCGTCATTTAAAATATCTCTAATACTCATTGCCGCTAAACCCTCTCCTTTATTTGGTCTCCCTTCAACCTCAAATTTAGCAAAGACCTTTGATGAATTTAATTGCCGGCCACTTTCGATTGCGCTAAATAAAGCATTATTTTGATGTTCAAAATCCTCTACAATACGATCTGGTCTAGCTATTTCAACCTCAATAGACTTATGAAAGCCAAAATTCAAAATCCTGTTATATTCATCATGCGTTAAAATTACTTCAAACTTCACTCGAAAAGTTCTAAAGAGTTCTGATTGTCCTGCTTGGAGTGCCGAATAAATAAAATCCACGAAATGGTCCAAATAACAACCCGACTTATTCGACTCGTACATTATTATGTTTCTGTTTTTATCATATAGAAAAACATTTCCATATGCTAATCCCTCCTCGATATTTAGCCCAATTCGCGAAAATGTTCTATTACCTTTATGTTTTTTTGGCGGAACACTAGAATCGCGGTTTGTTTCTAATAGACAAATTATATAATCATCGGTGTTTCTCATGATCTTAAATTCTACTTCTTTTCCTTTAATTGGCAACGAAATATTCTGCAATTCTGGAATCGTCAAAATTTCTGCAAATGAAATTTCACTCGGTAAATTTTCCATTGTCATAATGTTAACTTTGAAAAATTCAATCTTTTTTCTTTTAAGAGCCATACTATAAAAATTATTCATCTATTAGGGTGTAAATTACGTAAAAATTTTTATAGTTTGATAAAGCCAATAACAGCCTTAGCGAGATTGGGGATTTAGTGGAAATAACGTTTTTTATCATATATTCGTTTACCCGAAAATAATCACCTTCAAAATCCCAACCTCGCCAAAAGCTAGTAAGTTACAAAAATTACATCATTTTATATTTTCAAAAAATGTCAAAATAGGTATTAAGTGTTCGATTACAAATCCTGACACTCCACAGGAAGACAAACTAAGCCAATGGGAGACAGTACCTTTGTCTCAATCTAATTCAAAAATTACTTAGATTAATTTTTCCTTATATAAAAAAAATAAATTTCAATTTGCCCAAAAAGCCGATCGTATCGCTGTTTTTTTTGTAGTATTGTAGAACTTTGCGCTTAATTAATTAGCGTATATAAATTCATCAACAAGTAGATATGCGCTATAAAATAGCGGTTATACATAAGTTGGCAGTAATTTATCAAACCCTTAGGTAATTTTCATGAAAGCAGGTATATGTAAACTTTGTAAAAAGAAAGCGGCAAGTTCAATCGCTTCCCATGTTTTTTCTCATTTTTTTATAAAGTCAATGCTGAATCCACTTGATGAAAACAAAAGAGGCTATGGTTCCAGTTACAGTATATCAAGTACTAAGTTTTTGAATGTTTTTTTTGAAAGAAAATTCAATCCTGAAAAAATAACTGAAGCACTTGGCAGGGAAATAATGGACAATGAAATCGAAGCTCTTGTTGATCATTATGCAGTAAAATTTATACTCTGTAAAGACTGCGAAGACAGATTTGAAAGAATAGAAACTTATTTTAATGATATTGTATTCAAACAAGTTTTTGAAAATAAATATAAGCTAACCAAAATTAACAATAATCAAATAATACATTCATTAGAAAATGCAAACAACAACATTATTAGGTTGTTTATTATTTCGTTGATTTGGAGAGCATCAATTACAAAATTTGATAATTTCACTTTGGGTCATCGTGATCAAGAGCAAATAAGAATTTTATTAGATAAATCTCTTGATTTAGATTTAAAAGAAATCGAAGTAAAATCGAGAATTTATGAAAAGGAAATTAGATCATATCCAATGATGCTATTTTCTACACGTTTTTTTTCAGACACTACTAGCAATTTGGTTCATATTGAAAAATCTAATTCTACATATTTCTTCAAGATTAATGAATATATTATTCTATTTGGGACAAAGCAAAATCAGATAAGATCAAATACGAACTATTTATATGGGTTATCAAAAATAATCCATTATAAGGAGTCAATAAATATTGATGAAAATACTATTACTGTAACTGAAATTCCTGGTTCAGATTTTCATTCAATCAAAGAAGAGATTTTTTCAAAACTTGGAGAAGAGTTTATTATTCAATTGGTGAAAATTTTCACTACTCTTTATGAAAAATTTCATGGAATGAGAGTGACAGAAGAAATAGTCAAAGAGTTTCTACTTGATTTTACTGAAGAAGATATTACAATTGCTGAAAAATATTCACCTGAAAATATTAAAAAGAAAATCTCAGAATATCTAAATTAAACTACTACCAAAAGCCGGTAAGCGAAATTGCCCGATTCAATAAACCGGAATATTTTATTTCACTGAGAAATACTATCTTGGCAGAGAAAACTCAGCCCGTGTTTTGGGTAAATTCACTTACCGGCGACACGTTGGGAGAAATATTGCCAAAAATCGTATAAAACCTTATGGAAGAAGAATCAAAAATAATTGCGAGAATTGAAAAACTTTTTGAGGAACTTGATTTTCAAATAAGTGACATGCAAGGTGGACCAGGTAATAGGGGCACTGATGTAATGGCTATCAAAAGTTTAGAAGATAATAAATCTTATGGAGTTGCTATAGAAATAAAATCTAACAAAAACCTAAATCAGGCTATAAATTACGGGATTGAAACTTTAGAAAGAGTAGATTCTCAAACCAATTTCGATAAGTTATTACTTGTCATAAATAAAAATGGTCAAATCAATATCAAAGACTCAGAACTAATAAAACAGTACCAATTAAAACAACCAACAAATATTGAGATTATTACTCTTGATAATTTAGAAACTTGGGTTAAAGATTTAAATGAAATACTTGAAAATAAAGAAGAAAATGAAGTATTTATATTGATTAGTAATTTTACTAAACAACTAATTTCATTAATTGCTAAAGACCCTAATAATCTAATGAATCTGGAATGGAGAGATTTAGAAAGAACAATATATCAAATATTTAATGAAATAGGATTCAAGGCAACATTAACACCACCTAGCAAAGATGGCGGTAAAGATGTTATTCTTGAATGCGAAATAGAAGGAACTCCAAAATCTTACATCGTTGAAATCAAACATTGGAGATCTCAACAAAAAGTTGGACAAAAAGCAATTCAAGAATTTACTAAAGTAATAATAAACGAAAAACGAGAAAAAGGTCTGTATTTATCTACTTATGGTTATACTCAAAACTACTATGAATGTTTAAGTAAAACTGAACGAAATCTTGTTGGATTCGGCGAAAAAGAAAAGATTGTTGAATTATGTCATACTTATGAGAAAATTAAAAATGGATTGTACTTGCCAATGAATTCTCTTGAAGATTTGTTGTTTCAAAATGTTAAGCTCTCTCCTAAAGGCCAAAACAGCTAAAACATGTCACATTCTAATTTGTTAATAAAAATATTATGTCAGAAATAACCATTCGAGAAAAAGCTAAAATTGAAAAATTCTTAGGAATGAGTAGCGGTTACGTGGCTGATTTCTCGGACAGAACTTTTCATGAATTTGTTGGTGTAGTTACAGGTCTCGATATTGACGATCCCAAATATCATTACGCTTCAAATTCAAAAGCCAACAGACTCAGACAATTTATTAAAGTTGAAGATGACCAAACTATAGGTAAATTAATTCAAGAGATGTGTTATCATTATTTTGATGTTTTAGTGGAGGGTCAAACAAAAACATGGTATCCTCAAGACGATGATAAATTAAAAGAAAGCCAAGAACTTTATCATGAATGTCTCAATATAGCTCAAAGATTACAAGGTAATGTTGTTGAAAATATTAGTGCATTAAAACCAAACTCTGACGATACCGATTTTAAAAAACTTGCTGAATCTATAAGAGAAAGTATAGAAAAAAATTTACCCGAAGTTGCTCTAGATCGTTTACACACTTTTGTGATGAAATATATTCGCGAACTTTGCAAAAAACATGGGATTGAATATGAAGTTGACGAGTCCCTGCATAGCATTTTTGGAAAGTACATAAAATTTCTAATTGCAAATGGGAACATAGAAACTGAAATGTCGAAGAGAATTCTAAAAACTTCGATTAGTAATTTAGATTCTTTCAATGACGTCAGAAATAATAAAAGTTTCGCACATGATAATCCAATTCTTAATTATGAAGAAAGTGTGTTAGTTTTCAACAACATTTCAAATATGATAAAATTTATTCAAGCTATTGAAAATAAATTAAATAAATCAAAAGAAGAAAACAAAACCGATTGGGAAGATCCCACGTTTTAATTGCCTTCGTCAAAGCTGAAAAACGTTATCAAATACTTTGTTTTATATTTTCGAAAAACGTCAAAATTGGAACAAGGTGTTCGATTACAATCCCTGACAGCCCACACAAAGACAAACAACGCCATTGGATTCCAATGGCGTTGTTTTTAGTTAACATTCTTGACAAATTAGTTCGCTTAATTTTTTGGATCAAAACCAAAACCTAATTATCACAAAAACAAATATCAGTTTATTTAAAAAAAACAATCGTAGTATTATGTTTTGTGTACTATTGTAAAAAGACACCCTTGCTTATTTAGCACATATACACCAATAAAGAGGTATATATACGCTTTAAAGTAGCGTATATATACAAGTTAGCCGTCATTGCGGAAATTAGGATAAATAACAAGAAGATGCCGAAAAACTAACTAATGAACTTTTAAAATTCTACTAAACAATAAAGCAGTACACAACAGCTACAACAGATTTGGACAATTGGCTTAATGGAAAGTTGATCTTGTATTTAATGATTTGGCAAATCCGAAAACAGAGTTTAATTTAGTCCCAAACCCATTGTAGTACCAAGAAGTTAGGCGTCATTTTTCAAAAAAATACGTTGAAAACATAAAATTAAATGGTAATATTTCTCAATTTTAGTTGCAACTCTAATTACAATATTTATTCTAATAGAATTTTTTGAAGATGAATTTTTTTCAAAGAACTATCTTTGAATATCAGAAATAATGAAGGCATTTAATAAATGAATTTGTAAAAAACCGATCTAAACAAATGTAAAAATTAATCCTAGGACGGTTTTAATGGCTCAGAAACTGTCCATAATAAGAAATATTTGAATTTCAAGTATTTTCTGAAACCATTATCCCAAAATGTTTCATCAATAAGTTTTTTGACAATATTTTTTTCTGTTCCTTTTTTATTAGTTTGCTTGAACCTGTATATACTCTTCATCTGTTACCGCTTCTAACCAAACTGGCACACCGTTTTTGGTATTTGTAATGGCTACTTGTACAAAATGGGTATCAATACTCGCACCGTGCCAATGTTGAATATTTGGTGGACATTTGATTACATCCCCTTTACGAAGTGTTTTTTTAGGTTGCCCTTTTTCCTGATAATATCCAACTCCATCGGTTGCTAACAAAATTTGTCCACCCGGATGAAGATGCCATTTTGTTCTTGCTCCGGGTTCAAAGGTTACATTTCCCACTGAGGTTGGATTAAGGCTATCAGCAGCTATCAGCATTTGTAAATAAGCTGTGCCAGTAAAATTAGCATTTGTGATTTTTTCTCCTTTAGGGAAAAGAAGTGATTTTTGTGATTCTGTTTTTGTTGAAAGTGTTGGTTTATTTTGTGCTTTACAAGAAAATACAAATATTCCAATAAGCAATATTCCTGCTATATTTTTAAGTTTCATCTTTTTAAATTTTAAAGATTAGTTTGATAAAAATTCACCAATTTATTTACGGCTTGCGATACATAATCAGGTTTCCAATAGGTTTCAATATGAGTAGCACCATTAATAAGAAATAATTCTTTGTTTTTTGCATTGGTCGCTTTGTTAAAAGCATCGTCAGTCATATAAAAACTATCGGCTTTACTACCTGCTATCATTAATAATGGTTGATTTATCAAGTCCATATTGGTACTAGCATCAAACGTCATTAAATCCATAAGACTGCTTTTAGTATACTTAAATGTAGAATTTGGATGCGCATGTGTTTTGCCGTAATACTCAAATCCTTCACGGTATAAATCAAACGGCAATGCAGCTATTTGTTTATCCGTAAGCTGAGTATCGCCTACATACATAATTGTACCGCCTGCTGCTTCTTGTGTGCGGGCATCAGAAGCTTCTTTTAATCGTTGCTGGATTGTAGAAAATTGCGAATTCATAAAACCATTACGCCTTACTACACCTGAATTGAACATACTCACTGTGGCTATTGCTTTAAATCGTTTGTCAGATTGGGCTGCCTTTAAAGAATAACCGCCGCCACCACAAATTCCTAATAATCCAAGTCTTGAAGTATCAACTCCTTTGTATTGAGAAATAAAATCGGCCATTGCGTGTACGTCTTCAATTCGGTTTGCCGGTTTATCCACATTACGAGGCTCTCCGCCGCTGCCACCTTGGTAAGCCGCATCTGCCGTGATAGTGATATAGCCCTGTTCAGCTAATCGTTGGGCGTATAAACCTGCCACTTGTTCTTTTACACCACCATTAGGATGAGCAATAACTACCGCAGGATATTTTTTTGAAGCATCATAGTTGGCAGGAGTGTAGACATTAGCTACTATTGTAATCTCTTTAGTTGTATACGTAACAGGATAAATGTTTACTTTTCCCTTTACATTTTCGGTAATTGCTCCATCATATACTAAGGTATATGGATTTTGCTTTTGTTCCTTTTGGGTAGTTTGAGCACTTGACATCTGTACCGTTATTATTGAAATTACTATTGTGATTATTAATGCTATTTTTTTCATTTATTTTATTTTTAAATTATTTTTCTATCTACTTTTCAACACTTCGATTACTACTTCTTTTGCAGCTTTAGTTTTCTTTGCGCCTATAAATGGTTTGATCACGACTAAAAATTCTTTCAACTGTTCAGGGAATACACCTAGATTGATAGCAATTGATAAATGACTTTTTAGCATGGGTTCAGCATCACCAATTGAACTTATAACAGAAATTGTAACCAATTCTCTTTGAGTAAAGGTTAAAACGTCTCTTTCAAAAATATCTGCAAATAGGTGTTCTTTTAAAAAAGTATCTATTACTGGTGCAAAAGCAGAATATCCTGTAAGTGTATTCGGTTGTGGTGTTTTGGTAAGTTGTTCTAAAATGGTTTTACCTCTTTCATATTTATTGCCATCCTCTTTGATAGGAGAAGCTTCTTTGCCAGGTTCATCGTTAATACCTTTTGCTTTTCGTTCGTTAAGCACTTCCATAAAAGTTTGCAACCCTCTGATACTTCTCGGAAAACCGCAATAGGCATAGGTATGAATCAATATTTCTTTTATTTCATTCACGGTAAGTCCCGCTTCAAGACCTTTGTTTAACTCTGATTTCAGAGTGACTAAGTCGCCTTTGGCTGTCAGTGATGCAATGGTAATAATGCTTTTTTCTTTTGCGCTTAAATTACTTTCGATAGTTGTCAACTGTTTTGCTTTAACGTCATTAGGAGACAATGTAATGCATACAATCATGACTATTAAACTGAAAATTTTAAAATCCTTCATCTTTATTTTATTTACTGTTATTTCAAATATTTCAATTCTTCAGAATCCCTATTTTCTTTAACCATGTTTGTATTTCTTTTTCGGCTTCAATTTTCTTTTCACCTTCCATTACAAATAAAATTCCGTCTCTTTCTTTACCTCCTTTAATGGAATATCCTTCCAATATTTTGCATTCAGTGCATAGTTCTTTAATCTTATCAAAACTGCTTCCAATACCATAACCAGCATTGGTGTTAAACGGAATAATAGTTTTACCTTTTAAATTGTATTGACTTAAAAAACTTTTCATTGGCGGCGGTAATTGCATTCCCCAAGTTGGAAAACCTATAAAGACAGTATCATATTTTTCAATGCTGTCAATTTTGGTATTAAGTGCGGGTAAAAAATCTGTTTCATTTTCCTTGGCTACTTGATCAACAATTGCTTTGTAATTTGCAGGGTAGGGATTTTGAAGCTCAAGTTCAATTAATTTGCCACCAGTTTGTTTATGAATGATTTGGGCAACTGTTTTCGTGTTTTTTGTTCGAGTCAGATAGACAATTAGAATACTATTTTTATTCAAAACATCTTTTTCTTGCTTAACAGTACTTTGTGCTTTGGAACAGCTCGAAAATAAACTAGCTGTTATTATCATTATTAAACAATATGTGGTTACTATTTTCAATTGAATTATTATTTAGTATTATATGTCGGCTGTATTTAATTAATTCAACTTTTTGTCTTTTAGCCATTTACTCATTAAATCAGCCACTTCTATATTATTTAAATCTGAAAAAGGAAAATGTGTATTGCCTTTAAGACCTGCCTCAGGAAGATGTACTACGGTTACATCTCCACCGTATTTGTTTACTACATCTCGCCATAATCTGGCCATCTGTAGTCGTACTCTCCATCCATCTGCCCCAGGATTGTTAGAGAGGCTTTCAGGTATATTATCACCATAATAAATGACAATTGGTATTTTAGTTAGCTTCATAAATTCTTTCATAGGAATCGAACTTGCTTCAAGTGAACCTGCCGAACTCGTTAAAGGGGATGGAACTTCACCCTCAGGAAATAAGAATCCGCTACCTGGTTCGTAAGACACTATTGCTTTGACATTTTTATTTTTTACAGCAGTGAGCCATCCCATACCGCCAGAATGGGAATGTGTAACTAAAATTGCAGGGCCTATTTTGTTGAATAATGTTGAAACCGCATCCGAATTAACATTACTATCGATAGCACCAATGTTTGGAACCATAGATCGAAAATATTGATTGAGTGTTTCCGTGTCTTGAGCAAATTGGACACCATCAAAATAATTGGGCCAAACACCAATACGGAAGACATCAAACCATTGCTGTTCATCTGGAGTTGGATTGATGGAAGCCGCTACAGTACTTCTACCAGCATTCCCTCTCCTTGGTTGATCAATCACATAGACAGGAAAGTTTCTGCGGAGAAAAATATTTTGGTAGCCTTCTCGTCCGTCGGGCGTGCTTTCCCATGTTTTAGAAAACTGACCTATACCGTGCCACATCACCAATGGATATTTGCGAGCCTTTACAGGAATTTGATAAAAAATATAGGCGTGGTCTCCACGAAACGTTTGTCCTTCAGGGGTAGGTTTGTATGGATCGAATGTGCCAGGATTGGTAATGATAGTTCCTCCAACAGCAAAACTTCCTTGTTCTATAATTAGTAACGGTTTTTGTTTCGTGCTTTTTTGTGCATAAGACGATGATTGGAACATCAATAATAAACAAAATATACTCAACGATCTTATTACTTTATTTTTCATCATAATTGTTTTTATTTATTGTCTTCAAATGCCTTTTCTACTACATCTAATCGTGCTTTTCTGTAATCGAAAAAATTACTTGCCGATCCATCTGGTTTAAATTCAAAAATATCATTTTTAGCGCTATCATATATAGGCCAAAGAGGTAATCCATTTCCATTTGGATTGCCCGTTTTAGCAAAGTTAACCCAATAGGTATTCATCATTTTAGCTATTTCCTGATCTTTCGCATCAAATTTAGAACCATTGCGTTCTATTAGATTGTCAAATACAAAAGGAATTTCTGATGCATGTGAGGCTCCATATTTCATTCTATCCTTCATAGAAATAGGTACATAAGAAAAGAGATAAGTATATACTGGTATCGATTTTGAAGTAAAAGCTCTAGCGGTAAACCTTGCAGGCTCCGCCCATACTTTATCTGTATTGACTAATGTTAGCATCTTAGCAAAATCCACAGTACCATCAGCATCATAAGCTGTAGTTGCTTCTTCACTAAAATTACCAAACAATTTTAATAATTCTTCTTTAGATTTTGCATTAACAAAACCTGCTGGAACCTCAGCACTATTTGATCCTATGAGAAGTGGAACATGAACCTGTCTAGCTCCCTTGTAAGCACTCTCCGCTGTTTCAACAACCAGTTTACCATCGAGAATAGGACCGGAATAGATAGGTAGACCTCCGGCGCCATCAGTTTCCTGACCTCCGTCTATAATATCAGCAGCACTAAGAGCCCGTAGCTTTGCCAATGCTGCTACATCCGTACCTTCGATTCCGTGTTTTCGAGCAAAGTTTTTTCCGATCGTTTCTGCAGAAATGGGGTAGTGTATATCAGCCTCCTCTTCCTGAATTGGTCTTCCTGTCAGTACGCCATCACGACCACCGCCTGACTCGATTATTGCCTTTTGGAAAAGGCCTTTTGCAGCGGGTATAGTCAGCAGTGAATGTACCGAAACTCCACCGGCTGATTCGCCAAAAATGGTTACATTTTTTGGATCACCACCAAAAGCGTTAATGTTTTCCTTTACCCACTGGAGTGCAGCTATCTGATCCATAAAAGCATAATTGCCTTTAGGTTCTTCTGGATGTTCCTTGCTTAATGCTGGAAATGCAAAAAATCCAAGCCGTCCTAACCGATAATTGAAAGAAACAAGTACAACATCCTGTTTTGCAAATGCTGCTCCTGTAAATTCATTTCCACCACCACTGCCTCCTACAAATCCGCCACCGTGAATCCAAACCATAACAGGTAATTTTGATTTTTTTGTAGCTGTAGCTGGTGTCCAAATATTAAGAAATAAGCAATCTTCAGATGAATTTTGTGCCATGCCCGCACCACGGGGCCAACTCGCCTGTGGACAATCTGCACAAAACTTGCTTAAATCTTTAACTCCGCTCCAAGCAGTAACTGGCTGTGGAGGTCTCCAACGATTTACACCAACAGGAGGAGCTGCATAAGGAATCCCTTTGAAAACTGAAACATCCCCTTCAGTTATACCACGCAGTAATCCAGAAACTGTTTTGACTATTGGCGTTACTCCAGGAGTTGCAATGACAATCTTTTGTTGTGCGTATAAACTACAACTGACAATTATTGCTAAACCTATTACTATTTTTTTCATTTTTTATAATTTTATTGTCCTGGAGTCATCAGCTTGGTGAACGACAATGAACCTAGTTTCCAATTATCATTTACCTTAACATATACTTCGGTTACAATAAAAGGATTGGTAACTTCATTACCTCCAACTACGGCTAATAGTGTAATTCTGTTTAAAAGGATTGCGGTATTACCTATCATGCTTACTGACACTTCATGAACATCAGCTTTCTTGTAATGAATTCCTCCACTTTTAATTACATTGATTTCTTGGGCTTTCCCCCAACTTCCTCCCATGTGTACAAAGACAGATTTATCATCAAACAAAGGGGTAAGTTTATCGACATTTTTATCGGCCATCCATTCCCATTTTTGTTTAGAAAGCGAAATAATTTCTAGCTCAGCTGTATGTTGAGCAAAAGTATTAGTTGTAAATAAAACAAGAAGAATTAGTCCAAAGATTGATTTTTTCATAGTAGTAAATTTTAGTATTATCTATTTTTTATTGTTATTTCTGAATTTGATGCGTATCTCGAACACTACTAAATGTTAAAGCTAACAATTTCCAACCATTACCTTGTTTTTGATAGGTTTCTGTTACGGTAAATTCAGTCACGACTTCGCTTCCTCGCACTATCGCCTCTAGGGTAATTCTGTTCCAAAGGATTGCCGTTTTTCCAAAAGTCTCTATTGCTACATCATGAATTTTGGCATTTTTATACCAGATTCTTCCCGTTTTAATAATATCGAGTTCTTCATCTTTTTTCCAAGTGCCGCTCATGTGGACAAATTTTGATTTGTTGTCAAAGAGCGGTTCTAATTTGGTTATATTTTTATCGGCCATCCACTCCCATTTTTGTTTAGAAAGTTGAATAACTTCTTGTTCAATGGCTGAATGAGTAGGAGCAACAGTAGTTGATTTGTTTTCTTGTGCAAAAGAAAATTGGAAGCTTGCTACTGCAATAAGACTCATAATTAATGTTTTCATATCGTATATTTTAAATTTATATTCTAATTATGGTTTTTTCTTTAACGGAGCTTCCACATCAGAAAAAGCTTGAACAAAGGCAGGTAATCTTTCACCCTGAATTTGAATAGCATCCAATTGATTATTGAATTCCTTTAGTTCAGCTGAGGTGAATTTTATTTCATCTGCTCCAATATTTTCCAGCATGTGTGCCATCTGTGTTGTGCCGGGTATTGGAACAATCCATGGCTTTTGTGCCAGTAGCCAAGCCAGTGAAATTTGACCAGGAGTGGCGTGTTTTTGCTCACTCCAGTTTTTTAATAAATCTCCAAGTTTTAAGTTGTGTGGTAGATTCTCTGGCGAGAAACGGGTTTCATTTCCTCGGATATCACCCTGAGCGAAACGTGTCTGGGCATCAATGGCTCCAGTAAGAAAACCAACTCCAAGAGGACTCCATGGAACGAAACCAATACCGAGTTCCTCACAAAGCGGTATGATTTCCTTTTCCGGACCACGCCATAATAACGAATATTCGTTTTGAATCGCTGTTACAGGATGAATAGCATGTGCTCGTCTTACGGTTTGCGATCCCGGCTCAGACAATCCATAATGCAATACTTTCCCTTCTTTTATCAAATCCTGAATAGCTCCAACTACATCTTCAATGGGAACCTGCGGGTCTACACGATGTTGATACAATAAATCAATTCTGTCCGTACGAAGTCTCTTCAACATTCCTTCCACAACAATTTTGATGTGTTCAGGACGACTGTTTAAGCCTGGTAATCGAGCACCCGTTTCTTGGTTAATATTCCACCCAAATTTAGTTTCGATGACTATTTTATCACGGAAAGGTGCTACACCTTCTCCCAGAATTCGTTCTACTTCAAAAGGACCGTAAGCCTCTGCTGCATCAAATAAGGTGACTCCTTTATCAAAGGCAGTTCGAATAATATTGTGCATTTCTGGACGAGAGGGAATAGTAGTTTGATACGTACGGCTCATATTTTGAACACCAAGTCCTATGCTGGAGACTTCAAGTGAAGCGCCAAGTTTGCGCTTGCTTGAAACAGTGGCTGGTGTTAATTCTTTATTTTCAACAATTGGTGTTACCGCATTGGATTTTGCTAAAGAATTAAAAGGCAAAAATGCACTTCCTGCCAAAGCGAGTCCTGCTGTTTTTAAAATGGATCTACGATTCATAATTAAATTTATTAAAATAGGATAACTTATACTACTCAACAAATTTCCGACGAAGGTGGGATGTTATTGGTACATAGATTACGGATTGTTCTACCAATATTACTTATTGTGATTATTATATGATAATTGATATCTCCAAATGCATAAATTTGTATTGTAAAATTATAATTATCATGAACAAAGTAGTCAAGTTTAATACAGTTAGTGAATATAATGCATTTAATAATAGCGAAACTTTACATCCATTAATAAGTGTAATTGATTTTTCTAAAGCCGACGAAAGATCTTGGGAAGGAGAGAAGACTGTTAGAATTTATTATGGCTTTTATTGTATCTTTTTGAAAGATATAAAATGTGGTGATTTGCGCTATGGTTGTGATTACTATGATTATCAAGAAGGCACGTTGGTTTTTGCTGGACCAGGGCAGGTAATGGAAGTAGAGACTGACGGTAAAGTATATCAACCAAAAGGATATGCCTTAGTTTTTCATCCTGATTTAATACATGGCACTTCTCTTTTTAAAAGTATAAATGATTATAATTTTTTCAGTTACAATGTAAATGAAGCATTGCATTTGTCGGAACGCGAAAGACAAATTGTTTTAGACTCTTTTTCAAAAATCCATTTAGAATTACAACTTGGAGTTGACAAGCATAGCAAGAAACTTATTGCTTCAAATATTGAATTGTTTTTAAACTATTGTGACCGTTTTTATGACCGCCAATTCATAACAAGAGAAAATGTTAATAAAGGAATTTTAGAAAAATTTGAAGAGGTGTTAAACAGTTATTTCACAACTGATAAACCCAATACAGTTGGTTTGCCATCAGTTGCATATTGTGCTGACGAACTGCATTTATCCGCCAACTACTTTGGTGATTTAATAAAAAAGGAAACAGGTAAATCAGCTCAAGAATACATTCAAAATAAAATAATTGATGTAGCAAAAGACAAAATTCTGGTAGACCATTTGACTGTAAACGAAATCGCTTATCAGTTAGGCTTCAAATACCCGCAGCATTTTTCTAGATTGTTTAAACAGCGAGTAGGATACACTCCTAATGAATATCGAAGTTTGAATTAAAACCATATTAGTAACCCGATAATTTGACCAAATAAAAAAAACTACAAAATATAGGAAAGTATATTTGTCGGTTTTGTGACCCTGTCGGGACAATTTTCGAACCTTTTTTTAAAAGATCTGGAACTTTTGAGTGGACCATCATATATTTAATAAAGGAAACAAAAACATTAAATTATATCCTTAACTCCATATCCACTTTAACTTGGTATATTCATTTAGTCCAAGTATTCCTAAACTCAAGTCTTTGTTTGCTTCATTTCGCTAATGACTATTTTTACATCTATTATTGGTTTTCTTTTAGATATGCAGTAATTCATTAAAATCGAAGAAGTTAAACTTTTTTACATTAGTGCACCAAATAAATCTAAATTCAGTATTTTTGCATAGTGAAACAGTCAGTAAACATAGCAACAATTTTTCCCAAACACTTATTTTGGGATATGGATTATAGCAAACTTAATCTTTCTAAAGATAAGTCTATTATTATACCAAGGGCTTTATATGCAACAACTCCAGAAACATTTGAAACAGACATTCTAAAATTAGAAGCATTGTATTCTGCTAAAGATATTGTTAAATACTTAAAATTAACGACAGAGAATATCAGTAACAAAGTTTGTATAAGTGTTGCAAAAAGATACAATGTAAAGCCATTTCTTCGTTTTTCGCTCTAATTTATGAAGGCAGTTACTCCAGCAATAATTAAAGCCATCATAGAATTACAAACATTACCAACAGTATCAAAATTTACTTTAGGTGGAGGTACAAATCTAGCATTACAATTCAATCATAGAGTTTCTGATGATATTGATTTCTTTTACGATGGAATAATTGGCAAAGAAGGATTTAAAAACATCGAAAATGAAGTCAAAAAGTACTTTGGCACGAAAGCAAAAAGCTTTGACGATCCTTGTGATATAAACGACCAATATTGCTTTCTGCGTTTCTTTCTTGATTTAGAAGATGGTTTAACCATAAAAGTGGAGATGCTTCAAAACATGAAGAATTTGTTCGGGGTAGAAGTAAATCAAGGAATAAATTTACTTTCAAAAAAAGACATTGGTTTGTTCAAACTAATCAGTACCTCAAACCGTTCTACCAAAAAAGACATTTATGATTTAGACTTCATAAGCGATACAATTTCATTAATCGATTTATATGAAGACTTAAAAGCAAAAACACTTAAATTCAATAAAGAAGAAGATAAAACAATATTTGATTTAAGTAAAAACAAGACACCTATTGACAATCCAGAATTATTATTAAAATTTGAAGATAATTCCGATTATTCAAAGTTTCCATCACACACAAACGATACAATACAAATCATCGATGGAAGCAAAACTTGGATTGAGGCAAAAATAAGTTGGCGTTCAAAAGTAAGAAGACTTTACAGCCATTTAGGTAAAGATTTCCCTGGACCAAAAGGAATTAAAATCAAATAACTATAAAAAAGGATCGCTATCGGTAATCTTTTTGCACCCGCCCAGTCAACCCTCTAGTAGCATATTGTCGCTTTCTCCGTAAACTCCACAACTGCAATAAGCTACTTTACAACCCTTGAAAGAAGTTTTTAAAATTTATAGAACTCAATAAAGAAGAAATTTTTCGGGTTGGAATGAGCGCAAGCAGTTAAAAACAATTTCGATACGACATTCCCCTATTTTAAATATTTAATTTTATATTTTCGAAAAATGTCAAAATAGGCACCAAGTGTTCGATTGCAGTCCCTGACAGCCCACAAGACAAACTCCATTAGAAATAATGGAGTTTTTTTATGTTAATACTTTTTTAAAACCTCTGAGCGAAAAAATGGTAGATTCGCAGGATTATGCTATGCATCTTTTTTCTTTAGAATTCGTCCTCTCGGCTCATCACCCTCGTAAAGCACAATTTCGGAATGTAGAAACTGAGCTGCAGCTGCAGAGTCATTTACTTTTGTAGCACTGCGTTCTAACATTTCTGATTCAAACTCTGTTAATACACTTTCTCTTATTCCAGCTTTTCTCCATTGAGATGAAGGTCTACACCCTCTTGATATCACGCGAGCCAATGATAGTGCATCTAGCAACGCTTGATTTGCACCCTGTCCTTTAAAAGGACTCATAGGGTGAGCCGCATCTCCAATTAGGGTTACTACCCCAGCTTTCGCCAAAAATTCCGATTTAAGTAATTCTCGGTCATACACAGGATAACCAGAAATCTGAGCTTCCAGAGTCGCTGCTAAAATCTGAGGAATAGGATTGTGCCATAGAGTTCTACGCTGTGCTTCTTCCTTTAATGCTTGAGGTCCTTTTGCACTTAATGCCTTAGCATCTTCTTCTGGCATTGGGAAACTCAATTGCCACATTACAGAGTCTGAAGCATAAGGCATAATATAGATCCGCTCATTGCCATTGGCAGTTTGAAATACAGTAGCCGAATCCAGTAAAGGACTATTAAGACCTTCGAGTGCTTTAAGAGGACAGATGCCTAATATCACTATACAGCCCAGATAACGTAAAGGGCTAATATCATCACCTATCAATAATCTCCGAACTGAACTGCGAATACCATCGGCTCCAACTATGAGATCTGCTTTGGCATTCTTGATTTCCCCATCCACTTGAAAGCTTAGATCAACACCTTTGCCCTCACATTCTTTAAAATCTACTAACTGATGTCCCCACTGCACCGAATCCTGTCCGCCGAGTTGTTGAAGTAACGCTAAGCGTAGAGATTGTCGTGCAATATGAATATTGGTACGTTTCTGAAAAGTTTTCGCATCTGACTGTATCCACTTTCTAATTCCCCATTCTCCAATAACTTTTCCATCGGTAGTATGAACCAAATGTCTTGTTGAAATTACCCCTTCTTCTAATGAAAAAATACCCAATCCTTCAATTGCTTTACTGGCTTGTTGCAATGTAAGTCCATATCCTTGAGATCTGGCTTCAAAATTATCATCACGCTCATAAAGGGTAAAAGGAATTCCGCGGTGCAAACAGGCCACAGCAAGAGCTACGCCTCCAATACCTCCACCAATTATGGCAAGGTGTGGATAGTTT
Organism: Flavobacterium psychrolimnae; assembly: GCF_003312425.1. Taxonomy (GTDB): domain Bacteria; phylum Bacteroidota; class Bacteroidia; order Flavobacteriales; family Flavobacteriaceae; genus Flavobacterium; species Flavobacterium psychrolimnae. The sequence goes on from NZ_QNUX01000002.1 coordinate 196,994, forward strand.
TCTTTATCTGCTATAGGAGGACTGGAAGAACGAAGCAGCCCGCATCCGGAACATTTCAAGCAGGTGTGAAGGTGCCCTTTAGGAGGAACTGGAGTGGTATCTTCGCCATTCGTAATTTTAAATTGGTCTACCGCCAGCTGGTACTGAAGTCGCGCTTTTTTGGTTAGTCCCCGACTTTTCTTGCCTCTACCTTGACAGTCCAAGCACATAGTCCAACTCATTTCTTTATTTTCCAATTTATTTACTTCCTATTTTATTTAAACTTTTTATTAGTTTTCTCTTAAAAAAATTGAAACCGACACAATTGCAATTGAATTTAATAATGATACATTTATTAATATCTTATTACTGCTATGCAGTATAACGTAAGAATTTTACATTTTACAAAAATATAGCTTTAGGCAGTTGCATTACTTTAAGGCAAAATAACAGCATTGCAAAATTACTTTATTCAACTTAAAACAAAAAGGATTTGTCAGCGCTAATTATTCGAATTTTCTTTAAATATTGAAAAGAATAATTAGAAAATAGTTTCTTTTAAACTATGCAATCCTTTTTTTAAATAAAGCATACATCAATCTAAAGCAATTGGAGCTGCAAGACAACTATCCGGAATGTCAAATGCTTTTACTAATGAAACGGCATCCGGCCTGATTTCCCAGCAAAGCTGATTTACCATCTTACGAATGGCTTTCGTTTTTGCAGCTTCCATATAACCATCTTCGAGATACCATCCTTTATTTTTTTCCATTTGTGAGAGGGCATACAATTGACATAAATTAGTCATTATTTCCTTACTTTTCTTGTCCTCGATGGCTTCCATGGCTTTTTGAAATTGCTCTAGAACAATTCGTTCGAGATACGCCTCAGCTACATCAATCATTTGATGTTGCACCACATTAAAAGCATCGTAAGGTTCAAGTCCGCCATCAATTAGTTTTTTTAATCGCTTTGCTGCCGATGCCAATATTGTTTTTTCTCGATATTGGAAAGCGCTCAAGTGAAATTCATCATCTAATAAATGGGTTTCCTCAGTTTTGCGCGTTACAATTGGATTTTTTTCAGAAATCGCAGTTTTGGCGTTTTCAAAAACGTAGTTAATTATTCCCATAGCATCCATTTCACCAAATGCCTTGCGAAATTCTGACAAGCGATTTTTAGCAACTAATTGCATTAAGACGGTATTATCACCTTCAAAAGTAGTGTAGATTTCGGTATCATTTTTCAGCGCATCGATTCTATTTTCGGATAAATATCCTTTACCACCGCAGACTTCACGACATTCTTGTAAAACATCCGTGGTACTCCAGGTTGAATAGGCTTTCATTCCGGCTGCCAAGGCTTCAATTTCTGGCATTTCCGATTCTGTTTTGGCAATATAACGATTCGTCACGTATTGCAAAGCAAAATGAATGGCATACGTTTTTGCCAACAATGGAATTAATCTTCGTTGATGTATTCGATAATTCAAAATTGGAACTTCTGAGCCTCCTTCGGGTCCAAATTGCCTACGTTTGTCACTATATTGTATCGCTATTGTCAATCCTGATTTGGCTGCAGCCAAAGCTGATCTCGGAATCCCAATTCGACCACCAACCAAAGTACCCAGCATCGTAAAAAAACGTCGATTGTCACTTGGAATCGGACTTTCAAATTTTCCTTCTTCGTTTACCGAGGCAAATCGATCCAACATGTTTTCTTTTGGAATAACCACATTTTCAAAACGAATGGTCCCGTTATCAACGCCATTAAGTCCCATTTTAAGTCCGCAATCACCGATTTTGATCCCTTTCAGGATTTTGCTGTTTGTATCTCGTATTGGAACAATAAAAGCATTCACACCGTAATCTATTTCATCAATAATTAATTTGGCAAAAACTGTCGCCATCTGACCGTGCACTGCTGCGTTACCAATGTATTCTTTCTGCGCCTTTTCATGCGGTGTATGAATGGTAAAAGTTTGGTCATTATGATTGTATGTTGCTGTTGTTTCTAATCCTTTTACATTCGAACCATGATTGGTTTCAGTCATGGCAAAACAGCCGGGTAAGTGGAGTGAACCAATATCCTTTAAATATTTACTATAGTGTTTTTCGGTTCCAAGCGATTGTATGCTCATTCCCCAAAGCCCGAATTGTACACCAAATTTAATTACCAAACTTAAATCGTGATAGCTTAATGTTTCCATAATCGCAAAATAATCGGCTATGTTTTCGCCACCACCGTATTGTTTTGGATACGCCATGTTTCCTAAGTTTTCGTCTGCAAGGATTTTACACCAGTCATATACTTTTTCACGATATATGGCAGTATCAGTCGAAGTTTCATAAGCAAATTTAGGTCTGCTGATTATTGATTTTACCTTCTTAATAATTGTGGACTGTTCTCCATCCAGAATTTGGGTTAGTTTTTCAATTTCGAATGTAGGGGCAGATTGATAATTTGAAGTAAAGGTTTTTGACCTTGTTTTAAAATTTCCAATTGCTTCTTCTCCTAAAATTCCCAAATCATTCTCCAATTGAAGAAAATCAGCTGTGTGATCTTTGATATAAGAATTGTTTTCAGCAAGCGCCATCGAAACTTCAAATATAGATTTTAGCAAAGGATGGTGATGAATAACAGTATCAATTTCACTTTTCCATTCAGCAAGTTGTGCTCGGGAAGGCGGAACAGAAATCGCTACTTTTGAAAGAAGAAATTCTTGTTCTTTTTCGGAAATCCAGCGCTGTGAACCTATAAATTCTTGTAACGTAACGAATTCTTTTTGAGATAAAAGGTCATCCGACCAAACGAGATAAAAAAATGGGATAAAAGCCTTTAATTTTGAATTTTCCATAGTAAAACTTAATTAAAACAATAATTTCAGTTTGGTTAAGATAGGAAAATTTATTGACTAAAAGTGAGGAATATTGCTATACTTGAAAATTTGGAAGGGAATAGGATCCGGTTTTTTAACCAAAAAGGGCATAAAATTAATCCAATGTCAAAGCACCAAGAATTTCTTCCGACATGAAAGGTCCACCAGGATATTTTGCTGTATAATCCAGATTCATCCAGATTTGGCCGCGTTCATCAACGTGATAATGAAGTTTACTTTCATTGCTTTCATTGACAAATAGTACATTTTTGATTAGAAAATTGACTTTTTCTAAATCAGTCAGAGAGCCTATCAATATTTCCGGGTAAATATGGCCTGTAGTATGGATTAATCGGGGAGTTCCACCAATAGATTTAATTGCAGCAGCCATTAATATCGAATGATCATCACAATCTCCAGAAAAATAAAGCAGTGATTCCGTAGCCGTAGCAATATAATCTCTTGCTTTTGGGTCGCTTACGTAATTCCATCGGCTGTTTATTTCTTTGAAAACGGCGAAGCATTGTATGATGGTTCTGTAATCAGAATACCCTTTTACATCTTTAAAATGCTTAGATGTAGCCATAACTGCAAAATTCCTGATTTTAGGATTTTGATATTCGATGGCATTGATAATTTTTGATTTATTGGGAAACGGAAGCAACTTGGCGATAATAATATCTTGTGGATAAGGATTATCAGACATCGTGTACATGATTGAATTATAATCTTCAAAAACACTGTTAAATCCGTAGTTTCCAATAGTAGAACCGTACACTAAAACCAATAAATACAGAATAATGCAAAAGAGGATAATCGTTCGTAAGAATCGAAGGATGATTTGAATTATTACAATCATCACCAAAAACAGCACTACTCTGTCAATATTCAAAAACCAGTTCGGGTTAATTAAATTTTGATGAACAATGATAAATAATGGAATAGCAATTAATATGTTCAGAATAAAAATAATAACGTCATCCCAAGGTTTTTTGACCTGGAATCGCTGTTTAATACCCTGAAAATTAATTTCTTTTATTTTTATCATAGTAAAAATAAAAACAGCAATCTAGACTGTTTTTACAATATCCTCAAAAGTACCTTTTTTATCGATAATTTTAAGTTGAAAAAGTTGATTTTGAACTTTGTTTAACATTTCTGCTGATAATGGCTTTTGTGACCATTGCGTTAATGACAACCATTCTTGAATATCTTCTATTTTTTGATGATACTTTAAAGCCAACGTTTTATCAATACTCGGGATTTCTTTAAAGTCTTCTGTAGTTTGATTAATGGTCGCTAGAATTTTTGAAATAAGCACTGGATTTTTTTCCAAAACTTCCTCTCGAACCGCAATTACAAAACAAGGCCAAGGCGTAGGGCAATCAGCAATTCGTCTAAAGATTCCTTTATCGACTAATGGTTTGGTCATAAAACGTTCCCACATGAAATAATCTGCGGTTCCGTTTGTCAAAGCTTCAACAGCGCCATCGATAGTATTTACGATTTCGAACGGAAGATTATCTGTTTTCCATCCCTGATTATCCGCATTGACATACGCCATTAATTGCGAACCGGAACCCAATCTGGAAATAGCAACTTTTTTGTTTTCTAAATCAGCTAACGTCTTATAATTGGAGTTTGCCGCAACGTGAATTCCCCAAATTAATGGACTTTCTACATAAACTTGAACAATTTTACTCGGGTTTCCGGCAACGATATCTTTCACGATTCCTTCGGTCAGGATTACGGCAATATCCGTTTCGCCATCACGAAGCATTTGGCACATTTTTCCGGTTCCTTCGGGAACATCAGTCCATTGTAAATTGATATTTTCTTTTTCGAAATCTCCGTTTTCTATGGCTAAATGCCAAGGAAGATTGAAATGTTCCGGAACTCCAGCTATTTTTATTGTTTTCATTATAAGTTAGGATTTTTTAATTCGTACCAATTCCAAGAAACGCCGTCCTCCAAGTATTTTGCGGTCATTTTTAGTCCAATTTTTTGTAATATTCTGTTTGATGCGATATTGGCAGTATGCGCTGCGGCTTCCATAATTTTGATATTCATTTCATTAAAACCATAATCCAGCCAAGCAAAACTGGCTTCACTTGCATATCCTTTGCCCCAGAATTTTTCATTTAACCGATATCCAATATCGTAGAAATGAATTTTATTATTTACCATTTCGGTGTTGTATTTTAATCCGGCCCAACCAATTAATTCATGGGTTTCTTTCAAAACAACCACAAATCGCCCAGTATTATTTTGGATGTATTGTTCTCTGACAAGCTTGATATAGGCATGTACTTCGCTTATATCTGTCAATGGTTTGTTCCAAAGATATTGATGTACATTAGGATTGCTGTCCATTTTAAATAATGCTTCTGCATCTGAAACTAGCATTTCTCTTAAAATTAATCGGTCGGTTTCTAAAATAAGATTCATGTTTTACTAAAATTTGATGGTTCCCGATTTAGCCCTGATAGCAGTGAAAATCCTTTTCCTTTTTTCTTTGAAAAGGAAAAGATTGCAACGTATAGCGGGAAATAGCTCCTAAAATTACACATTAATATCTTTAAAATTATTCAATCTCGCATACCGAATCATATTGGTAAATGCCTCCTGGTCCAGTTTTGGTATTTCAAGAATGGAATTCAACAAAGTAGTGTCGTATTCATTGGCAGCTGTTGTAAAATAAGGGTTTAAATGTTTGCCAATACTTTCATAATACAATTTTTCGATAGTGTTTTTGTATTTGAAGTCTAACGAATTTTGTATTAAGGTAAAATTGGTATAACCAACTTCCTTCATAATTAATTGCAATCCATTTACCATATTGAAACTTTTATGATGTACAATATTAAGCTGTTCAATATCTTCTCTTTCGAATGTATTTACAATCACTTTTGCCACATAATCGACAGGAATAATGTTCAAAACGGTGTCTTCATTGACGATAAAACGCACATTTTCTTGATCTCCTTTTCGTTGGGAAGTGAAGTGAAAGAATTTAGCCAAAAGATAAAAAACCATATATTTCGAAATAAAATACTGGTTTTCGTTCCCCAACATTTTGCCTCCAATCACACTTGGACGCAGAATTTGAAATGGCAAGCCTATTTTTTTACATTCTTGTGCTATAAAATTTTCCGAGTGGAATTTTGCATTTTCATACGCATTGCGATGCTCTGGTTTGAATCCTAAACTATGAAAATTATTGTCAATCAATCCATTTCGGTTTCCAGATGAAAAAGCAGTTCCTATGTAAATAAACTTTTTTATGAAAGGATGAAATAGATTGAAAATGGATTTTGTGATTTTGGTATTTTCGTCAAAAATCTTTTCGCGTTGCTCTTCATCAGTAGATAAATTTACGAATCCAGCTGAATGAATGAAATAAGCGCCTTTTATTTGGCTTGAAAAAGTGTCCTGAATTTCAGTCAAATCAGTATCAATGATTTCAATGTATTCGTGCAGTTTTACTATTTCTTTGTCTTTTATGATTTTAGGGGTATAACTACTGGATAAAAGTTCGTTTATGCGGTCTAAAGCAGATTTTTTGCCTTTATTTCGAGCAATTATAAAAAGTTTACCATCAATTTTAGTAGTGATGAAAAGCTCCAGAATTTCATACATAATATGAGATCCCAGAACTCCTGTTGCACCCGTAAGTATTATTTTCATTATCGTTTTGTTCTAAAAACAAATGTAGTTTTAAAAAAATTAAAAGCACTTTTTTAAAACTACAAATGGGTACGGTTTTGAAAATTAATTTCTCTATCCTAAAGCAATTTTTTCTAATGTATACGCAATTAATTCATCAACTGCTTTGTATGGATCTTCGCTAAAAGTTCCCAAAGCACGGTTAGCAATTATTGCGTTTAATGACAATGCTTGATGTCCTAAAAGTGCCGAAAGTCCATAAATTGCTGCGGTTTCCATCTCTAAGTTTGTGATTTGATTGTCACCAAATTCAAAATTATCCATTTTAGCATTCAATTCTTCATCTTGAATATTCAAACGCAACACTCGACCTTGTGAACCGTAAAAACCACCTGCAGTTGCGGTAATTCCTTTGTGCATTTTGTCGCTTTCAATTATTTTTTCCAATTTTTCAGAACAAGCAATCACGTATGGTTTTCCTTTTCGTAAATCCCAATTGGTATGTTTCACAAAAGCATCTTCCATTTCCAGGTTCGAAACTTCGTCGATCAAATAGGAGCGGAGCATGTTGTCCAATCCTAATCCGAATTTTGATAGTACAAAACTATCCACAGGAATATCTGCTTGTAAAGAACCTGAAGTTCCAATACGGATAATGTTCAATGAAGTCAGTTTTTCTTTTGGCTGACGGGTTTCTAAATCAATGTTAACTAAAGCATCCAGTTCGTTGATGACTATATCAATATTGTCAGGACCAATTCCTGTAGACATTACAGTAATTCGTTTGCCTTTAAAAATCCCGGTTTGGGTTTTGAATTCTCTTTTTTGTGTCGAAAATTCAATGCTGTCAAAAAATTGTGTGATTTTCTCCACGCGATTTTGATCTCCTACAAAGATGATATCGTGTGCAATATGTTCTGGTTTTAAATTCAAATGGTATACGCTACCGTCTGGATTCAATATTAATTCTGATGATTGTATCATTGTTTTTATATTTTTTCCTCTCCCCAGCCCTCTTCAAAGGAAAGGGAGCTAGTTCCTGATTTAGATTGTATTTTTTTTATTTTCGTTTGGTTCCTCCCCTTCGGGGAGGTTAGGTGGGGATTACCCTCCAACACGTTTTACTTTAAATCCTTTTTCTTTTAAAATAGTCATTATTTTATCACGATAATCCCCTTGAATAATGATGGAATCATCTTTAAAAGTTCCGCCAACACTCAATTTAGTTTTGATTTCTTTGGCAAGGATTTTAAAATCCTCGTCAGTACCTTCATAACCTTCAATTATGGTAGTTGCTTTTCCTTTTCGTTTTTCGAATTTACAAATCATAGGTTCTTTTTGAACGTATAATTCGTGAGCCACTTCCTCAATTTGCTCTTCAGGAGATGGTTCGTGATCTGGAAAAAGGTTTTTTAATTGGTCTTGTAAGTCCATAACTTTATATATTTTGAAAGCTGATAATGCTGATTTAAATTGGTAAAAAACAAAAGACATTAAGCATAAACTTAATGTCTTTTAGTATTTGACGTAAATTAAGTTTACTTTTTAATAAGACCTAAATCTACTAAACGCTCGTATAAATAAGCTCCCGCAGTAATATCTTCGAATTTTTTTGGATTTTCGGCATCAATACAGTTTTCCAAACAATCCAATTTCATATCACTCACCGGATGCATAAAAAACGGAATAGAATAACGCGAAGTTCCCCATAATTCTCTTGGTGGGTTTACCACTTGATGAATCGTAGATTTCAATTTGTTATTAGTATGACGCGATAACATATCACCCACATTAATTACTAATTCATCCTGTTCAGCAATGGCATCAATCCATTCTCCGTTGTGATTTTGTACTTGCAATCCTTTTCCTTGAGCACCCATCAACAAAGTAATCAAATTGATATCACCGTGAGCAGCAGCACGAATTGCATTTGCTGGTTCAGATGTGATTGGTGGGTAATGAATAGGTCTTAAAATTGAATTTCCCTCTTTAGCATACTGGTCAAAATAAAACTCATACAAACTAAGGTGTAAAGCCAAAGCTCTTAAAACATAAACTCCTGTTTTTTCAAGCATTTGGTACGCTTCTTTACCTACAACATTAAAACGGGGAAGTTCTTTCACTTCAACATTTTCTGGGTATTCCGAAGCATATTTTGAATCTTCAGACACGTATTGTCCGAAGTGCCAAAACTCCTTCAAATCCCCTTCTTTTCTGCCTTTGGCATGCTCTGTTCCAAAAGAAACATACCCTCTTTGTCCGCCAATTCCAGGGATTTCATAACTGTGTTTTGTTTCTAAAGGTAAAGCGAAAAAATTTCTGATTTCACCATACAATTCATCAACCAACTGGTCGTTTAAAAAATGCCCTTTGAGTGCTACGAAGCCAATATCTTCAAATGCACTTCCGATTTCATTTACAAATTTTTGTTTACGTTTCGGGTCGTCCGAAAGGAAATCACGCAAGTCAACACTAGGAATGTTTTGCATACTTTTAAATATTTTTTAATAACTTGAAGGTCAAAAACCTTGCAGATACAAATGTAAAGAATAATTTTATATTTGAATTTTAAAACTTATAAACAAAATAAAAAAATATAACAAATTTATACAAAACTGTTATATTTTTTTATCTTTGAACCATACTATAAAACCGAAAAAATGATCTTCGATAGAAAAAATCTTACTGACAATCAATTATTAGATTTATATAAAAGAATACTGAAACCAAGGCTGATAGAAGAGAAAATGTTAATTCTGATTCGTCAGGGGAAAGTATCAAAATGGTTCTCAGGAATTGGTCAAGAGGCTATTTCTGTCGGTGTTACGGCAGTTTTAGATTCCGATGAGTACATTTTGCCAATGCATAGAAATCTTGGTGTTTTCACCGGAAGAGACATTCCGTTGTACCGTCTTTTTTCACAATGGCAAGGCAAAGCCAATGGTTTTACTAAAGGTCGTGATCGCAGTTTTCACTTTGGAACCCAACAATACAAGATTATAGGTATGATTTCGCATTTAGGTCCGCAATTAGGCGTTGCTGACGGAATCGCTTTAGCCAATAAACTAATGAAAAATGGAAAAGTTACCGCAGTATTTACTGGTGAAGGTGCCACAAGCGAAGGAGATTTTCATGAAGCATTGAATATTGCTTCGGTTTGGGAATTGCCCGTGATGTTTGTCATCGAAAATAATGGTTATGGATTGTCAACTCCTACAAACGAGCAATACCGTTGTGAAAACCTTGCCGATAAAGGGAAAGGCTACGGAATGGAAAGTCATATTGTTGATGGAAATAATATTCTTGAAGTGTTTAACTTGTTATCCGAATTAAAGGCTTCGATGAAAGAAAATCCACGTCCAGTTTTATTGGAATTCAAAACCTTTAGAATGCGCGGGCATGAAGAAGCGAGTGGGACTAAATATGTTCCGCAAGAGTTGATGGATATGTGGGCGATTAAAGATCCCGTAGAAAATTATAGAAAGTATTTGGCCGAAAACGGAGTTCTTACAGCTGATTTTGATGCGACTTTACATGCTGAAATAAAGAAGGATATTGATGAAAGTCTGGCTATTGCCAATGCTGAACCGGAAATTAAAGCTACTTTAAGTGAAGAGCTAAATGATGTTTACAAACCGAATGTATTTGAACACATTAAACCTTCAGAAGAAAAAGAAAATATTCGTTTTATAGATGCGATTTCTACCAGTTTGAGACAATCAATGGAACGCCATGAAAACTCCGTAATCATGGGCCAGGATATTGCTGAATATGGTGGTGCTTTCAAAATTACTGATGGTTTTGTAGCGCAGTTTGGTAAAGAACGTGTTATCAATACGCCAATTTGTGAAAGTGCCGTGGTTTCGGCTGGAATGGGATTATCAATCAATGGATACAAAGCGATTGTGGAAATGCAGTTTGCCGATTTTGTTTCCACAGGATTTAATCCAATTGTCAATTTATTAGCCAAATCACATTACCGTTGGTTGGAAAAAGCAGATGTTGTAGTTAGAATGCCTTGCGGTGGCGGAACACAAGCAGGGCCTTTTCATTCGCAGACTAATGAAGCTTGGTTTACCAAAACACCAGGTTTAAAAGTGGTTTATCCAGCATTTCCTTTTGATGCGAAAGGTTTGTTGAATACTTCCATAAACGACCCGAATCCGGTATTATTCTTTGAACACAAGCAATTATACAGAAGCGTTTACCAAGATGTCCCTACCGATTATTATACGATTCCATTGGGAAAAGCGGCTTTGTTGAAAGAAGGAAATGATGTTACAATTATTTCGTTTGGAGCAGCAGTGCATTGGGCTTTGGAAACTTTAGCAAAAAATCCTGAAATTTCGGCTGATTTGTTGGATTTGAGAACTTTACAACCATTAGACACTGAAGCTATTTTTGCTTCGGTAAAGAGAACGGGAAGAGTGATTATTTATCAAGAAGACAGCATGTTTGGTGGAATTGCAAGTGATATTTCAGCAATGATAATGGAAAACTGTTTTAAATACCTTGATGCGCCAGTAAAAAGAGTGGCAAGTTTAGACTCTCCAATTCCTTTTACAAAAGCATTAGAAGATCAATATTTGCCAAAAGACAGATTCGAAAATGACCTGAAAGAACTTTTGGCATATTAATTTATAAATTAATAATTGGGTTATTTTTAGAGTTTTAATTCTAAAAATAACCTAATATCCAATAGATAATAATAAAAATTAGAATTGTACCAAAACAGCCACCGCCTAGTTTTTTGGCTCCATAACCTGCTAATATTGTTTTAAAAAATCCATTCATAAGTTTAAAATTTAATGATTTATAAAATTAAACTATATTTCCAGAATAACAAATTTTAGTTCAAATCGATGAAAATTTTCTTAATCAAAGCGATTTCTTCCTCATAAATTGTTTTTTTTCTGGTTGCAAAATAGAGCGTATTTTTTAATGGTGTTTTCCCTTCCCAAATCAGTTTGATTGTTCCATTATCAATTTCTTTTCGGCAAAGAAAATCAGGAAGAACAGCCAATCCTTTACCACTGCTCAAACAACGTATAATTGAATTTAGATTTGGAACTATATAATTAGGTCTGAAATCAGGATGTTTATTGAAATTTAATTGCCAGAAACGACGTAAATGCTCCATATCTCCAGTAGTTCCGTACCATTTTTGTTGCTTTAGCCAAAGTTCAATTTCTTGAATATTTCCCTTATTTGCTATAGAATTGAATTCTAAATCATCAATTTCGCTTCCACCAACAAGTACAATAGTTTCAGATGAAAATGCCTGATATTCAATGGCATTTTTCACGACCATTTGTGGCGTGATAATCAAATCGAGAATTCCTTTTTCTAAATTTTCTACCATTTCCGGATATTCTCCAAACTGAATAATCACATTAAATGGTAACGTCGAAATATACTGTTCTAGTGTGATTTGGAATGTCTCAAAACACATTCCCACACTTATCGTTGGCGTATTTTTCTCGGTGCTTCTTTGAAAATTTTTCTCGGCCTCTTCCAGTTTGGTTAATGCTTCAATTATAAAATTGTAGAGCACTTTTCCTTTTTCGGTGGGAACCATTTTCCGACCTGTTCGGTCAAATAATTTATAGCCTACATAAGTTTCCAAGGAACTCAAATGCAGACTCACACCAGGCTGTGAAATAAATAATTCTTCCGCAGCACTTGTTAAAGTTCCTGTTTTGTAAACTGCTTTAAACGTTCGATACCATTCTAAATTTACCATAACTATTATAATTATGATACAAAGGTATGAATTATGTTATTTTAATAATAGAAATTCTCGTTCTAACTTTGCACCATCAAATTAAAAATGCAAATCATGACAAAAATATTTATAATTAATGGCGGACAAAAATTTGGCCATTCTGGAGGACGATTTAATGAAACCATTTCGAATGAAACTTTGAATTTTTTCAAAAGCAATAGTAATTTTGAAGTAAAAACAACGAACATCAATGATGATTATTTTCCTGCTGCAGAAGTGGAGAAATTTGTTTGGGCTGATGTAATTATTTATCATACGCCAATATGGTGGTTCCAGTTGCCACATGGATTTAAAAAATACATTGATGTTGTTTTCACTGAAGGTCATGCCAAAGGGATTTACAAAAGTGACGGGCGTTCCGCTGAAAATCCAACAATTAATTACGGAACGGGAGGAATGCTTAACGGCAAAAAATACATGCTAACCACCTCTTGGAATGCACCAAAAGAAGCTTTTACTTTACCGGGTGAATTTTTCAATCAGCATAGTGTAGATGAAGGACCATTATTTGGTTTTCACAGAATGAATGCTTTTACAGGAATGAAACCATTGCAAAGTATTCATTTTCATGATATCGAAAAAAATGCAGATGTTGTAAATGATCTCAAAGTGTATCAAAACCATTTAACACAATTATTTTTAAATTAATTATGGCTATCAATTTAACAGTAATCCTAAAAAGCAAACCTGAAAATAGAGAGATATTGAAAACTCTTTTACTGGATTTAGTTCAAAAGTCGACTAAAGAAGTCGCTTGCTTACAATATGATTTACATCAAAGTTTGGAAGACTCTGAAATCTTTATCTTTCATGAAGTTTGGGCAAGTGAAGCGGGATTAAAGCTTCATAACGGGCAATCGTATGTCATTTCCTTTTTCGAAAATGCAAAAGTAATGTTGCAAGAATTACCCATCATTTATCGTACAACAAAATTATAATTAAATAACAAAGGCTTCCTCAGAATAACAGTTATTCGGGAAGCCTTTCTTCTCAATTCAGTTTATCGAAAAAATTATCGATTACTCAATTTTGCTTTTTCTTTGATAATATCGCTAATTTTTCGGTTTTCGATTTTACTTTCCAGCCACGAGATAATGTCAAGGTATAAAAATGCTCTTTTTTCGTAGGTGTTTTTTTCTAACTCGATAAAACGTCTTCTCATTTTTACGAACTCTTTTTTGATATCTCCAGGATAAATCGAATTTAAGTTTTTCATGAATCGCATGATTTCCTTTTGGACTTCATGCAAATCATTCATTTTCAATAAAAATTTATAAGTGTTTTTCAACTGATTTTCTAAATAATAATCATTACCCAATTCATAATGAGCAATTAAACTCAATAATCTGGCAAAACACATCAAATCTTCTCGCATCGAAAGATTTTTGTTATTTATAATTTTCTCTAAATAAAAGATGCATTCATTATATTTTTCGTTACCAAAATAGATAGAAGCAAATTTATAATAGAATAACATTTCGTGATGTTCATCAAGATGGTCTGTGTGAATTTTTAATTTATTTAATATTTCGGGAATTAAGTATTCGCTTTCTGCAAATGTTCCTTCCAGAATATGGTAATTCAATTTATTGTTATATACATACAAGAATGATAACGACGCGATATTGTCATTCACGGGAAAATGGGAATCTTTTATCGTCTCTTCCAATTGCGTTAAATACTTCTTGAACTTTGATTTGTATTTCAACATGTATAAAGATTCCAATAAATAATGGTTTCCTTTTAGGAAAAAAACAGGATTTAAATGAATCATATTTGGATTATCATAAAAGAGCGTAACCCATTTATAAGCATATTTATAACTGGCCAAGAAATCCTGAACTAAAAAACTGCGCCAAAGATTAGCGTTGTAAAACCAATATTTCTCCCGAAATCCAAATTTTTTCTCATCAAATTTAGAAATGTGTTTATTGAAATAGTTGTCTATATATTTATACTCTTCATCACTTTTTACATAGCCCGTTTTAAGCATAATTCCATACAACTGCAGCGATAAATTGGATAATTTGCTGGAAATAGTATTGCGATAATTTAATTCTTTGGCCTGAATAACCAACTCATCTGCGCGTCCTTGAATACTTCGTGTTATGTACTGTGATTCAATAAGTTTTTCGAATTCTACGATTTCATACGCCATGAGTTTTTCGTCATTCTCTAAAGCTAAAATTTTTGTTTTATCCAAGATTTTCAAACTTTGCTTGTACAAACCTTTGTTGTATAAAATAGCAGCAAAATCAATTTGCTCTCTCAACTGATACCGAATGTTCTGGCTTGGAATATTCAATCGGATACTGACTAATATTTGTTTGTACAAATACGATTTAAGATTGGATAATTGTACTTTTTTAATGATACCGCTTTTCAGAATGAGTTTCTCATCATAGATTTCAGATTTGTCTAAAATATTGAATAATTCGATAAATTTTGTATTGGAACTGGTTTCCAATCGGCTTGCAAAAATCTTGAATTGTCTTTTTTCAGATTTTGAAAGTGATTTAATTAATACAAACAGAAAATCTTTTTGATGGTTAGCCATTGTAGAATAGTGTAGCTTAATGTTTTGTTATTCAGGTATTTACAAAGTTTTTAAATGCTTTATAAACAGTATATTTCATTAAATTGAGTTTTATATTAAAGTAATGAAAGATATTTTTGTTATCAAGTTGTGAAATTACATTAAATAAATGAAAATGAATAGAGAGAAAGTTCAAATTTTTGATACCACCTTGAGAGATGGCGAACAAGTTCCGGGATGTAAATTAGATACCAATCAAAAACTCGTTATTGCAAATCGACTTGACGAAATGGGTGTTGACATCATCGAAGCTGGTTTTCCTGTGTCAAGTCCAGGTGATTTTTTATCTGTTTCAGAAATAAGTAAAGTTGTCAAAAATGCTATTGTTTGCGGATTGACAAGAGCGGTAAAAAATGATATTGATGTTGCGGCACAAGCTTTAAAATATGCAAAAAGACCACGTATTCATACCGGAATAGGAACTTCGGAATCACATATTGTACACAAATTAAATACAACCAGAGAAGATATTATTGCCCGAGCAAAATTTGCTGTTTCACATGCTAAATCATATGTTGAAGATGTTGAATTTTATGCCGAAGATGCAGGCAGAACGGACAATGAATTCTTGGCTATAGTCTGTGAAGAAGTCATTAAATCAGGTGCAACTGTACTTAATATTCCAGATACAACGGGTTATTGTTTGCCAGAAGAATATGGTGCAAAAATCAAGTATTTAAAAGAAAACGTAAAAGGAATTGAAAACGTAATCTTGTCTTGTCATTGTCATAATGATTTAGGAATGGCGACAGCTAATTCAATTGCAGGAGCCGTGAATGGAGCCAGACAAATAGAATGTACGATAAATGGAATAGGCGAAAGAGCCGGAAATACTGCTCTTGAAGAAGTCGTAATGATTTTCAAACAACATCCTTATTTGAATTTATATACTGATATTGATACAAAACAGTTAAACGAAATGAGTCGTTTGGTTTCTGAAAGTATGGGAATGATGGTACAACCCAATAAAGCCATTGTTGGAGCGAATGCCTTTGCCCACAGCTCCGGAATTCATCAAGATGGTGTGATAAAAAACAGAGCTACTTATGAAATCATGGATCCTTTAGATGTAGGCGTCAATGAATCCTTAATTGTTTTGACCGCCAGAAGTGGTAGAGCAGCATTAGCTTACAGATCCAAAAAAGTTGGATATGAACTTACAAAAGTGCAATTAGATATTGTTTATGTTGAATTTTTAAAGTTCGCCGACATTAAAAAAGAAGTGCTGGATGACGATATTCATCAAATAATTGAAGCCTGTAAAATGAATAAGGAATTAATCCTTAACTAAAATATTTTGATTTCTAATAAAATCTAAATCCTACTAATATGAACTTAAAAATAGCAGTACTTTCAGGAGACGGAATAGGTCCGGAGGTAATCTTACAAGCAAAAAAAGTCTTGTATGCAATTGGTGTGGTTTTCGATCATGAGTTTATTTTTGAAGATGCGCTTATTGGCGCTGTTGCTATTGAAAAGACAGGAACTCCACTGCCAGAGCAAACATTAAATCTTTGTCTGAATACAGATGCAATCTTGTTTGGAGCTGTTGATGACTCAAAATATGATGCTGTTTCAGATTCGAAATTGCGTCCGATTCAAGGATTATTAAAATTGAGACAAGCGTTAGGATTATATGCTAATATAAGACCTATCAAACCATATAACGACTTATTAGATTTGTCGCCTTTGAAAAGAAAAATAATCGAAGGTGCTGATTTTGTAATTTTCAGAGAAATTTCTGGAGGTTCTTATTTCAGTGAAAAAAAGACCAACGAACAAGGTACTTTAGCATCTGATTTATGTGAATATTCCGAAGAAGAAATTATTCGAATCAGTCATTTGGCCTTTAGAACAGCTCAGAAAAGAAAAAAGAAATTGACTTTGGTTGATAAAGCCAGTATCCTTGAAACGTCAAGATTATGGAGAAAAGTAGTAACTGAAATTGCAGAAGGTTATCCTGATGTAACCTTAGATTTTCTTTTTGTTGATAATGCTGCGATGCAAATAATCATTAATCCAAAACAGTTTGACGTCATTTTGACTGAAAATTTATTTGGTGATATTTTATCAGATGAAGCGAGTGTAATTACGGGTTCGATAGGATTATTGCCATCAGCATCTTTAGGAAATTCAAATGCACTTTTTGAGCCTATTCATGGTTCTTATCCAGAAGCTAAAAGAAAAAATATAGCTAATCCTATTGCTTCAATAGTATCTGCGGCAATGCTTTTGGAACATTTTGGTCTTCATATCGAATCCCAAAAAGTATACGAAGCAGTTCATAAAGCAATAGAATTAAATGTCGTCACGGCAGATTTAAATCCGTATTCAAAATTTGGAACAAACGAAGTGGGAGACTTTATCTCAAATTATATTTTAAGTAAAGACGACTTATATTTTAAAAGTGACAATGTCTACATAGGACAATCGACTATTGTTTAAAAAGCAATAATCAAAAATGCATTTAATAATTGAAAATGCATATAATATTTAGGTTAAATTTTTTTAGTACTATTTGTTTTTTATACTTTTGAAGCAAATAAAAATAAAAAATGCAAATCGTATCTATTATTTCTTCAATTATTAATGTCAATGTGATTATCACATGTGCAGAGGGAATGGTATAGATATAATTAAAAAAATATTTAAAACCTCCCAATTATTTTGGGAGGTTTTTTTTTGGAATAAATTTAAAAAATAGAGAAACAATCATAAAATGGAATTAAATAAATACAGTAAAATAATCACGCAAGATGAAACACAACCAGCTTCTCAGGCCATGTTGTACGGAATTGGATTAACTGAAGAAGATCTTAAAAAGGCGCAGATAGGAATTGTGAGTATGGGTTATGATGGAAACCCTTGTAATATGCACTTAAACGATTTGGCTAAAGATATTAAGACTGGCGTCTGGGCAGTAGATTTAGTTGGTTTGATTTTTAATACTATTGGTGTTAGTGATGGAATTTCAAATGGTAATGATGGAATGCGTTTTTCTTTGGTTTCTCGTGATGTAATTGCAGATTCTATTGAAACAGTTATGGGAGCACAATGGTATGATGGAATGATTGCTGTTCCGGGTTGCGATAAAAATATGCCAGGAGCATTAATGGCTATGGGTAGAGTAAATCGCCCTTCTATTATGGTTTATGGAGGTTCTATTCACCCAGGAAAATGGAAAGGTGAAGATTTGAATATTGTTTCTGCTTTTGAAGCATTAGGAAAAAAATTCAACAATACCATCACTCCTGAAGATTTCAAAGGTGTGATACAAAATGCATGTCCAGGTGCAGGTGCTTGTGGTGGAATGTACACAGCAAATACCATGTCATCAGCTATTGAAGCTTTAGGGATGAGTTTGCCTTACAGTTCTTCTAATCCTGCTTTGAGTCCTGAAAAGAAACAAGAATGTGCTGATGCTGGTAAAGCCATCAGAATACTATTGGAAAAAGATATTAAACCTCGAGACATTATGACTCGTAAAGCATTCGAAAATGCGATTACAATTGTGGCTGTCTTAGGAGGTTCTACAAATGCAGTGATGCACTTAATTGCAATGGCACACTCAGTAGGTGTTGATCTTACATTAAAAGATTTCCAAGATATTAGTGATAAAACTCCATTACTTGCTGACTTGAAGCCAAGCGGTAAATACTTGATGGAAGACCTGCATAATGTTGGTGGTGTTCCAGGAGTAATGAAATATTTATTGAAAGAAGGTTTCTTACATGGAGATTGTTTAACAGTAACCGGAAAAACAATTGCTGAAAACTTAGCTTCTGTTCCTGATTTGAATGATGGACAACAAGTGATTCATGAAATCCAAAAAGCATTAAAAGCTACTGGAAATATTCAAATTTTATACGGAAACATAGCTTCAGAAGGTTGTGTGGCTAAAATTAGCGGCAAAGAAGGTGAGTTTTTTGAAGGTACAGCAGTAGTTTTTGAAAACGAGCATGATGTGATTAAAGGAATTAGAGGTGGCGAAGTAAAACCAGGAAATGTGGTTGTTATTAGATATTGTGGCCCAAAAGGAGGTCCGGGAATGCCTGAAATGCTTAAACCAACATCCGCAATTATGGGAGCTGGCTTAGGAAGTACTGTTGCTTTAATTACTGACGGACGTTTTTCTGGAGGTTCTCACGGTTTCGTAGTAGGACACGTTACACCAGAAGCCTATGAAGGCGGAGGAATTGCTTTAATAGAAAATGGAGATGTGATTTCAATTGATGCTGTGAAAAATACTATCAATATGAAAATATCTGACGAAGAATTCGCAAAACGTAAAGCCAATTGGAAAAAACCAGAATCACCAATTAAACAAGGAGTGTTACTTAAATATATTCGTTCGGTCACAAGTGCCTCTGAAGGATGTGTAACCGATAAATAATCCCCACCCCAGCCCTCCCCAAAGGGGTGGGAGTTGACCAACAAATAATAACTGTAAATTCCCCTATGCCAGTTTTGGCTCTCCCTCCTTCGGAGGGGGTAAGGGGGGAGGAAAAATAATAAACGTACCCATGGGAACAAATAAAATATCCGGCGCCGAAGCCGTTATTAGATGCTTATTAGAAGAAGGAGTAGATTTGGTTTATGGCTATCCAGGTGGAGCTATAATGCCAGTTTACGACGAATTATATAAATTTAAAGATCAATTGCACCACGTTTTAGTGCGTCATGAACAAGGAGCTACACATGCTGCACAAGGTTTTGCAAGAGCAACAGGAAAAGTGGGAGTGGCGATTGCAACTTCGGGGCCGGGAGCAACAAATTTAGTCACAGGAATTGCTGATGCGCAAATCGATTCGACTCCTATGGTTTGTATTACAGGACAAGTAGGAAAGCATTTATTAGGGTCTGATGCATTCCAAGAAACAGATATCATTGGAATTTCGACTCCGGTAACCAAATGGAATTATCAAATTACCGAAGCATCTGAGATTCCAGAGATTATTGCAAAAGCATTTTATATTGCCAGATCAGGTCGTCCGGGTCCAGTATTAATAGATATTACAAAAAATGCTCAGTTTGACGAAATTGAATTCAGCTATAAAAAATGCACCAGTATTAGAAGTTACAATCCGAAACCAGTTTTAAATCTTGAAAAAGTAGCGGCAGCTGCTGAATTAATTAATACTGCTAAAAAACCATTTATCATATTTGGTCAAGGAGTAATTCTTAGTGAAGCAGAAGCAGAGTTAAAAGCTTTGGTTGAAAAATCAGGAATTCCGGCAGCTTGGACTATTTTAGGACTTTCGGCAATGCCAACAGATCATCCATTGAATGTAGGAATGGTGGGAATGCACGGAAATTACGGACCTAATGTTTTGACGAATGAATGTGATGTTTTAATAGCGCTTGGAATGCGTTTTGACGATCGTGTTACGGGAAATTTAGCTACTTACGCCAAACAGGCCAAAGTAATTCATTTTGAAATTGATCCAGCTGAAGTAGATAAGAATGTAAAAACTACTGTAGCGGTTTTGGCTGATGTAAAAGAGTCTTTAACAGCTTTACTTCCTTTAATTGAAAGTAACTCTCATGAATCTTGGCACAATGAATTTAAAGAGAAATATGAAATAGAATTAGAAGCGGTAATCAATGACGAGTTAAAACCAAAGAGAGAAGGAATTTCTATGGGAGAAACGATTGAAATGATTAACAAACATTCTAAAGGAGATGCCATTATGGTTTCGGATGTTGGACAACATCAAATGTTTGCGTGTCGTTATGCCAAATTCAATTCGACAAAAAGTAATGTGACATCTGGTGGTTTAGGAACTATGGGATTTGCTTTACCGGCTGCGATTGGCGCCAAAATGGGAATGCCAGATCGTGAAGTCGTAGCCATAATTGGTGATGGAGGTTTTCAAATGACTATTCAGGAATTAGGAACTATTTTCCAAACCAAAGTTCCTGTGAAAATTGTGGTATTAAACAATGAATTTTTAGGAATGGTTCGTCAGTGGCAACAATTGTTTTTTGACAAAAGATACGCTTCTACGGAAATGATCAATCCTAATTTTATAGCCATTGCTGAAGGCTATTATATCAAAGCGAAAAAAGTAACCAAAAGAGAAGATTTAGATGCTGCCGTTGCTGAAATGATGGCTTCAAAAGAATCCTATTTCCTTGAAGTTATGGTAGAAAAAGAAAATAACGTATTCCCAATGATTCCTACAGGAGCATCGGTTTCGGACATTCGTTTGTCCTAAAATAGTTTAAAGTTTAAGGTTTAAAGTTGTTGGAACCCGAAAATAATGTTGCGCAACTTTAAACTTTAAACGATAAAACTTTAAACATAAAAAAATGGAAAATAAAACATTCACCATTTCTGTTTATTCAGAAAACAACGTTGGCTTACTAAACAGAATATCTGGAATATTCTTGAAACGCCACATCAATATTTTGAGTTTAAATGTATCCGAATCTGAAATCGAAAATGTCTCCAGATTTATAATTGTTGTGAATACAACTGAAAAATGGGTCCATAACATCGTAGGACAAATCGAAAAACAAATCGAAGTCATCAAAGCATTTTATCATATTGATGAAGAAACTATTTTCTTGGAAAATGCATTATTCAAAATTGAATCGAGCTTACTTTTTGATGAAAAACAAATTCAGAATATAATTAAGGAAAGCCATTCTCAAATAGTTACGGTTGCAAGAGACTTTTTTGTGATTTCAAAATCGGGACAACGTGCTGAAATAGAATCGTTATACGAAAAATTGAAACCTTTTGGAATCATGCAATTTGTTCGCTCCGGAAGAATATCGGTTTCCAAAGCAAAAATGGAGATTTCAACATTATTAGAAGAACTTAAACAAGAACCTGTTTAGTTTTCAATTAGTAAACTTATCAATTATTAAATTTTACAATCATTAAATAATAAAAAATGGCAAATTATTTCAATTCATTACCACTTAGATTACAATTAGAACAATTAGGCGTTTGCGAATTCATGGACCAATCTGAATTTGTAAATGGAATTAAAGCTTTAGAAGGAAAAAAAGTAGTCATTGTAGGTTGTGGAGCACAAGGTTTGAACCAAGGATTGAACATGAGAGATTCTGGATTGGATATTTCTTATGCATTGCGCGCAGATGCAATTTCAGAGCAAAGAGCTTCGTTCAAGAATGCTTCTGATAATGGATTCAAAGTGGGAACGTATGAAGAATTAATCCCAACAGCTGATTTGGTTTGTAACCTTACGCCAGACAAGCAACATACTGCTGTAGTTACGGCAATCATGCCTTTGATGAAAAACGGATCAACTTTAGCGTATTCTCACGGTTTTAATATCGTAGAGGAAGGAATGCAAATTCGTAAAGACATCACTGTAATTATGTGTGCGCCAAAATGTCCAGGATCTGAAGTACGTGAAGAATATAAAAGAGGTTTTGGTGTACCAACTTTAATCGCGGTTCACCCAGAAAACAATCCAAACGGCGAAGGTTTTGAACAAGCTAAAGCCTATGCAGTTGCTACTGGTGGTCACAAAGCTGGAGTATTGAACTCTTCATTTGTAGCCGAAGTAAAATCGGATTTAATGGGAGAACAAACCATTCTTTGTGGAATGTTACAAACTGGTTCAATTTTATGTTTTGACAAAATGGTTGAAAAAGGAATCGAGCCGGCGTATGCTTCAAAATTAATTCAATACGGTTGGGAAACAGTAACGGAAGCTTTGAAACATGGTGGAATTACTAATATGATGGATCGTTTATCAAATCCTGCAAAAATTGAAGCGTATGAATTAGCAGATGAATTAAAAGACATCATGCGTCCGTTGTTTCAAAAACACATGGATGATATTATCTCTGGTGAATTTTCAAAAAACATGATGATTGACTGGGCTAATGATGATATTAATTTATTGACTTGGAGAGCTGCAACTGCAGAAACTAACTTCGAAAAAACAGCGCCTACAACAGCCGATATTTCGGAGCAAGAGTATTTTGATAATGGTGTTTTGATGATTGCAATGGTGAAAGCTGGTGTAGAATTAGCTTTTGAAACCATGACCCAAACAGGAATCATCGAAGAATCAGCGTATTATGAGTCTTTACACGAATTGCCTTTGATTGCAAATACTGTAGCAAGAAAAAAATTATATGAAATGAACCGAATCATTTCAGATACAGCAGAATATGGTTGTTATTTATTTGATCATGCTTGTAAACCGTTATTGACTGATTTCATGAAAACGGTAGATACTAATGTAATAGGAAAACCATTTTCAACTTCAAATAGAGTAGATAATACTGTTTTAATTGCTGTAAACAAAAGCATTCGTCAGCATCCAATTGAAGAAGTAGGGGAATGGTTGAGAGAATCGATGACTGCTATGAAAAAAATAGGATAATAAAACAGAAATTACCACACAAGAGGGTGTGTTGGGATTAGCACTATATCATTTTGTTTCATAATATCTTGGATTAGTTAAAAATATTAAAAAAGATAAATAGATATGGATGCTTTTACATTCGCTTAACTTTAAACAAGTTTAAGGTTAAGTGAAGTAATCCCTATGAAACACATTGGGAAGCAGTGAAAATAGACCTGTTTATTTTTCAACAAATCAAGCTGAAAATTTGTGTAGAATTTCTTGATTGAAACAAAATAGTTTTGGGTGATTATTGTTCAAAAAATCATCGTTTATGGTATTAAAATAATTGTTGTTAAAATTTGTTGATACAAAGGTGGGATAGATTTAAATCGATCTCGCCTTTTTGTATTTTATAAATTTTGTTAAAAACAATAAAAATTAAACAAATTAGTATTAAAAGTACTTTTTTATTTATAAATCTGTTTTTTTTTTAACTATTTATAATTTAAATAATTTTAAGAATAGCGAGAGATTTAATACTTTTATAAAAAATTATAACATGAGCTACTACAAAATTGAAAATCTAGAACAATATTTTAAACATTACAATAAATCAGTTCGTGAACCTAGAAAATTTTGGGGTAAAATAGCAGAAGAAAATTTCACTTGGTACCAACAATGGGACAAAGTTGTTGAGTTTAATATGGCTGATGCCGATATCAAATGGTTTACGGAAGCAAAAGTCAATATTGTAAAAAATTGTATTGACAGACATCTTGCTAAAAGAGGAGAAAAAACAGCAATTATTTTTGAACCAAATGACCCTTCAGAAGCAGCATTGCACATAACTTATAATGAATTGCACCAACGTGTTTGCAAAATGGCAAACGTATTGCGTGAACAAGGCATAAAAAAAGGAGATAGAGTTTGTATTTATTTACCAATGATTCCTGAATTAGCCGTTTCAGTATTAGCTTGTGCCAGAATTGGAGCCATACATTCTGTTGTTTTTGCAGGATTTTCTGCATCGGCAGTTGCTACGCGTATCAATGACAGCGAATGTAAAATGGTTATCACCTCAGATGGAGGTTTTCGTGGAAATAAAACGATTGACTTAAAAGGAATAATTGATGAAGCATTAGAAAAATGTCCTTGTGTAGAAAAAGTTTTAGTAACCAAAAGAATTCATACTAATATTAATATGGAAGAAGGTCGCGACCAATGGTTGCAGCCACTTTTGGATAAAGCTTCAGATAATAATGTTGCCGAAATTATGGATGCCGAAGATCCATTATTTATTTTATACACGTCTGGTTCAACTGGAAAACCAAAAGGAATGGTGCATACTACGGCTGGCTACATGGTCTACACCGCTTATACTTTTAAGAACGTTTTCAATTATGAGGAAAATGATGTTTTTTGGTGTACTGCCGATATCGGTTGGATTACCGGACATTCGTATATTCTTTATGGACCATTATTGAACGGTGCAACGACAGTGATTTTTGAAGGAGTTCCTTCTTATCCTGACTTTAGTCGCTTCTGGGAAGTAATCGAAAAACATAAAGTGACACAGTTTTATACGGCACCAACTGCTATTCGTGCCTTGGCAAAAGAAAATATAAAATTTGTACAAAAATATCCATTGAAGTCGCTTAAGGTAATTGGATCAGTAGGTGAACCAATCAATGAGGAAGCTTGGCACTGGTATAATGATCACGTGGGAGATAAAAGATGCCCTGTTGTAGATACGTGGTGGCAAACAGAAACGGGAGGAATTATGATTTCGCCAATTGCTTTTGTAACCCCAACAAAACCAACATACGCTTCGTTACCGTTACCGGGAATCCAACCCGTTTTGATGGACGAAAAGCGCAACGAAATTGAAGGCAATCAAGTCACTGGAAGTTTGTGCATTAAATTTCCTTGGCCGGGAATTGCCAGAACCATTTGGGGTGATCACCAGCGTTATAAAGACACCTATTTCTCTGCTTTTCCAGGTAAATATTTTACGGGAGACGGAGCTTTACGTGATGAAGTAGGGTATTATAGAATTACGGGTCGTGTAGATGATGTGGTAATTGTTTCAGGTCATAATCTGGGAACAGCACCAATAGAAGACGCGATTAATGAGCATCCAGCCGTTGCTGAATCAGCAATCGTAGGTTTCCCACATGACATCAAAGGAAATGCTTTATATGGTTTTGTTATTCTTAAAGAAACTGGAGAAACCAGAAATAAAGAAAACCTTACAAAAGAAATCAATCAACACATATCAGATCATATTGGACCAATTGCAAAATTAGACAAAATCCAATTTGTTTCTGGTTTGCCAAAAACCCGTTCGGGAAAAATCATGAGACGAATCCTTCGAAAGATTGCTGAAGGGGATTATTCGAACTTTGGAGATATATCAACTCTTCTAAATCCTGAAATTGTAGAGGAAATAAAAGAAGGAAAACTATAAATTAATTAAAAGCCGTTTTTAAAAACGGCTTTTTTTTTTTGAATATAAAATATGAAATTAGGACTTATTCAATATCAAATAATTATGTAAGTTTTATATGAAATAATATAGTTACTTTCTCAAACAAATCCATAAATTTACTTCTATATGAAAAACAATGAAGTTTTAATTATTGGTGGTGGATTAGCAGGATTGACTGTGGCTATACATTTATCTAAATTAGGACTTCAAGTTACAGTTATCGAAAAAAATAGTTATCCAAAACATAAAGTTTGTGGCGAATATATTTCTAATGAGGTTTTACCATATCTCAATTGGTTGGATTTAAACATAGCCGATTTAAATCCTACAAACATCACAAATCTTGAGTTTTCAACAGCAAGCGGAAAAACAATTAAAAGTGTCCTGCCACTTGGAGGTTTTGGCATCAGTCGTTTTTCTTTAGACGAATATTTGTATAAGAAAGCACTTGAAAACGGATGTAAAATTATTCATGACAATGTTGAAAATATTGTATTTGAAAACAATCAATTTATAGTTACAACTACTAATAATAATAGCATTTTAAAATCAGAAATTGTTATTGGCGCTTTTGGCAAACGTTCCAATGTAGATCAAAAAATGAATCGGGATTTTATTAATAAAAAATCATATTGGTTGGCGGTCAAAGCACATTATTCGGGAGATTTTCCAAACGATGTAGTTGGTTTGCATAATTTCAAAGGTGGATATTGTGGTGTTTCTAAAGTAGAAAACCAGGCGATTAACATCTGTTATTTAGCAGATTATGAAACTTTTAAAAAGTATAAAAATATTGAGGAATATCAAAATAGTGTAGTTTCTGAAAACCCTCATTTAAGAGTGATTTTCGAAAAAAGCAGTTTACTTTTTGAAAAACCTTTAACCATAAGTCAAATATCTTTCGAAAAAAAACAAGCCGTTGAAAATCATATTCTAATGATTGGCGATACCGCAGGACTAATTCATCCTTTGTGCGGAAACGGAATGGCAATGGCAATTCATAGTGCCAAAATTGCTTCAGAATTAGTTCATAAATATTATACTAATGAAATTAAATCCAGAAAAGAATTGGAAGAAAAATACATTCACGAATGGAATTTAAATTTCAAAAAAAGACTTAAAACTGGCCGCTTTTTATCTAGTATTTTGCAAAAACCAAAACTTTCAGCCGTATTGATGCGTATATTAATTATATTTCCATTTTTATTGCCAATTATCATTAAAAAAACGCACGGAAAGCCAATCATTCTAAAATCCTAAATGACACTAAACACTAAATATAGAACTGATAAACCTGAAATCATGGACGATTTTGCCATGGAAGGAGAGATTTTACGCGATGCTTTGGATAAAATTGCTAAAATTAATCAACTTTTGGGAGGAAATCAGTTAACTTTAAAAGGAGTAACAGAATTGATTCAGAATTTCAAATCAAAAGAAATTGTAATTGTGGACGTAGGTTGTGGCAATGGAGATATGTTGCGGACTTTAGCTGATTTTGGACTCAAAAATAATTTGAATTTCAAGTTAATAGGCATTGATGCAAACAATTTTACAATTTCACATGCACGAAAATTGTCCGATAAATACGCTAATATTAGTTATCGTTGTGAGAATATTTTTGATGAATCATTTAAGCAATTAAAGTATGATATTGTTTTGTGTACTTTGACGTTACATCATTTCAAAGACGATGAAATCATACAGTTATTGAATGTTTTTCATAATAATGCATCCATCGGAATTGTAATCAATGATTTACATCGAAGTGCGATTGCCTATCGTTTATTTCAAGCTTTATGTTTTGTGTTTCAATTGAATGATATGTCTAGAGAAGACGGCTTGACTTCGATTTTAAGAGGTTTTAAAAAAGAAGAATTGATAGAGTTCTCGAAAAAATTAAATTTTAAAAACTATAAAATTCATTGGAAATGGGCTTTTCGATACCAATGGATAATTTCTAAAATATGAGTGTAAAAATCAAAACCGTAACCAAACAGTTACCAAAATATTCCAGAAATACAGATGAAATTATTCCTTTTTTGGATACTTGGCTCGTTGGACAAGACGAGCGTTTCATTAGAAAAGTAAAGAAAATTTTTGAAGGAGCCGCTGTTGATAAACGCTATTCCATTATGGATCCGATTGAAGTATTTACCAAAACTTCTTTTGAAGAAAGAAACGATATCTATGTTCGTGAAGTCATCGATTTAGGTGAAAAAGTTTTAGAAAAAGCCTTGAAAAAAGCGAATTGGAACCCTGAAGATTTAGATTACATCATTACAGTTAGTTGCACCGGAATAATGATTCCTTCACTGGATGCTTATTTGATTAATACATTAAAATTACGTCAGGATATCGTTCGGCTTCCCGTTACTGAAATGGGTTGTGCCGCTGGTATTTCAGGAATTATTTATGCTAAAAACTTCTTGCAGGCCAATCCCGGAAAACGCGCTGCTGTAATTGCAGTTGAAAGTCCAACGGCAACCTTTCAATTGGATGATTTCTCGATGGCAAATATTGTAAGTGCTGCTATTTTTGGTGATGGAGCTGCTTGCGTTTTACTCTCTTCGCATGAAGATGATAAAGGACCGGAAATTGTATCAGAGGAGATGTATCATTTTTATGATAACATCCACATGATGGGTTTTAAACTCACCAATTCTGGATTGCAAATGGTATTGGACATTGAAGTTCCAGAAACGATTGCTTCTCATTTTCCCGATATTATTCATCCATTTTTAGAAAAAAACAATTTAAGAATAGAAGATATTAATCATTTAATTTTTCATCCCGGAGGAAAGAAAATTGTACAAACAGTAGAAAGTTTATTTTCTAGTTTAGGTAAAAATATAGATGATACTAAAGAAGTTTTGCGTTTGTATGGAAATATGTCAAGTGCAACGGTTTTATATGTTTTAGAGCGAATAATGGACAATCAGCCTAAAAAAGGAGAAAAAGGATTAATGTTGAGTTTTGGTCCGGGTTTTTCAGCACAACGCGTTTTATTGCAGTTTTAAATCAGTGTTCAAAAATATGACTAACCAAGAAATCATAGCAAAATTACCGTATTCCAAACCGTTTTTGTTTGTGGACGAAATTCTTCAAATCAATGAAAATGGGGTAGAAGGAACCTACACTTTTGATGGAAACCTTGATTTTTACAAAGGACATTTTAAAGATAATCCAGTAACTCCAGGAGTTATTTTAACGGAAGTTATGGCGCAAATTGGATTAGTTTGTCTTGGGATTTTTTTATTGGATGATTCATTTAGTACAACTACTTCAATCGCCTTAACATCAACAGAAATAGAATTTTTAAAACCTGTTTTTCCTAAAGAAAAAGTGACCGTGATTTCAGAAAAAGTATACTTTAGATTCGGAAAATTAAAATGTAAAGTCATTATGAAGAATGAAAAAGGTGAAGAGGTTTGTACAGGAATAATTGCCGGAATGATAATTTCTAAATAAATGAAAAAACGTGTCGTAGTTACTGGTCTTGGTGTTGTTGCTCCAAATGGAGTAGGACTTGATGCGTTTACTCATGCCATCAAAAATGGAATTTCAGGAATAAAGCATGATCCAGAATTGGAACGATTGCAATTTTCTTGTCAAATAGCAGGAAAACCAGAAATTTCTACTGAATTAGCTTTAAAATATTTCTCCGAACTAGAGTTGAGAAACTTCAATTCTACGGGAATTTTATATGGAGTGATTGCCGGAATTGACGCTTGGAAAGATGCAGGATTATCTTTGGAAATAAATGAAGAACCGGATTGGGACAGCGGAACTATTTTTGGAACAGGAACTTCTGGAATTGATAAATTTCGGGAAAGCATTTATAAAATAGATGATTTTCAAACGCGAAGATTGGGCAGTACTGCCGTAGCGCAAACGATGAATAGTGGCGTAAGTGCTTATCTGGGCGGAAAATTAGGATTGGGAAATCAAGTGTCAACTAATTCTTCAGCTTGTACAACTGGAACCGAAAGTATTTTGATGTCGTATGAACGTATAAAATCCGGTCAGGCCAAACGCATTTTAGCAGGAAGCACAAGCGATTCCGGACCATATATTTGGGGTGGCTTTGACGCGATGAAAGTATGTACTTTTAAGCATAATGAAAATCCGGAACAAGGCTCAAGACCAATGTCAGCAAGTGCTTCAGGATTTGTTCCCGGAAGTGGAGCAGGAGCTTTGGTTTTGGAAGATTTAGAAAGTGCGATTGCCCGAGGAGCT
Organism: Flavobacterium psychrolimnae; assembly: GCF_003312425.1. Taxonomy (GTDB): domain Bacteria; phylum Bacteroidota; class Bacteroidia; order Flavobacteriales; family Flavobacteriaceae; genus Flavobacterium; species Flavobacterium psychrolimnae. The sequence goes on from NZ_QNUX01000002.1 coordinate 226,961, forward strand.
ACAATCTATGCCGAAGTTTTGGGAGGAAATGTAAATTCTGGCGGACAACGCGGTTTAGGAACGATGACTGCTCCAAATCCTATTGCTGTGCAGAAATGTATTCAAAATGCTATTGAAAATGCAGGAATTTCAGCCAATGAAATTGACGCAATCAACGGACATTTGACAGCCACTTCCAAAGACAGTTTGGAAATTCAGAATTGGAGTGAAGCTTTGGGTAGAAAAGGAAAAGATTTCCCATACATAAACTCTTTGAAATCAATGGTAGGTCATTGTTTGTCAGGTGCGGGAAGTATTGAAAGTGTGGCTTCGGTACTGCAATTGCATCATGGATTTATTTTTCCGAATATCAATTGTACCGATTTACATTCTGAAATTACAGCAATAATTGATGAATCGAGAATACCACAACAACTGATTGAAAAGGAATTGAATATAATTGCAAAGGCCAGTTTTGGTTTTGGCGATGTAAATGGATGCGTAATTTTTAAGAAATATATTTAGTCACATATTCGTAGGTAATTTAGAATTCAATACATTAACAAAAAGTAAAAATTATGAATAAAGAACAAACAATTGAAGAATTAAAAAATATAGTAAAGCCGTATATTCAAAATCAAGAAGCTTTTGATGTGCTTACAGAAGATACTGATTTTATAAATGATTTGAAAATCAATTCTGCTAATTTAGTAGATGTGATTTTAGACATTGAGGAGAAATATGACATTGTAATTGATAATGAGGCTATGGAACGCATGATTAATGTAAAAGCAGCAATGGAAATTATCGAAAATAAGTTGTCAGAAAAAAATTCGTGAATTAGCAGTAAAAATTCAGTAAATAAATGATTGGAAACGACATTGTAGATTTGGCTTTAGCCAAAAAAGAAAGTAACTGGCAACGCAATCGCTTTTTAGATAAAATATTTACTAAAAACGAGCAGCAATTGATTTTGAATGATACGAATCCAGAAATTATAGTTTGGAATTTATGGTCTAGAAAAGAGGCAGCTTATAAAATCTACAATCGAGAAACAGGAATTCGTGGTTTTTTTCCACTGAAATTAGAATGTTCTTTCGAAAACGCAACTTTGGGAACAGTTTCTATAAAAGAGAAAATATATTTCACTCAAAGTAAAATTCAAAACGATTCAATCTATACAATTGCCGTGGCAAATAAAAAACATTTCGACAAGATTGAAAATATTAGTTCTTCCGATGAAATCTTTAAAAATAACGGAATACCTTTTATAATCGATTTCGATTCAAAAATAAAAAAATTGGTTTCCATAACCCATCACGGAAGATTTTGGAAAGGAATAACTCTGACGGATTAAAGAAAATATTACTTTATACCTAGTCTAGATTTCAATTTCAAAAATAATAAAGCCGTTTTATAGGCATCTTCAGCAGATGAATTTCGGTCACTTTTTGGAATATTGTAAGCGGTGCATAGTTCATCCAATGAAAATTGTTTATCATTAATATCATTCAGTTTTCGATGCATAACATCAACATCAAGAGCTTCATTCTTCAATCGCCCGCAATCTAATCGTTCTAATGCAGCATTGATCATTTCCACATCAAAATCAATATGGTGCCCCACTAAAATAGAATTTCCAATAAATTCAATAAAGGATTTTATGGCATCAGACTCACCCAATTTTTTCATTTTACTTTCTACTAAAAATTCATTAGAAAGTCCGTTATCATGAAAAAATTTATATTGCAATAAAACTGCTTCAAAACTATCACCAATAGCGATACTATCATTTGTAACCGCAAATGATCCAATAGACAAAATGACATCTTTATTCGGATTTAATCCAGAAGTTTCAGTGGATAAAACAACAAATCGAGTGGATTTCTTATCAAATTTAGAAACATAGGTTTTCCAAAATTCAGGATATTCTTTGTTAATATTTTTAAGCCAGTCTAACATAATTATGAAAATTGAGTAAGTTGAAATTTACTTTTAATTAATTCCTCTAATTCTCTCATAGGAGCTAGAGCATTTTTTAATTTTTCTCTATCAATTTTTGAAAGTTCATTCAAATTTATAAATTGCCCAGAGTTATCATTCTTTAAACCTTCGAGCGTTCTAAATTTAGATAAAATCAAAAATGCTTCACCACAATTAAGATAAATTTCTGCATGTTTTGGGTCTGTGATGGCTAACTGCTTGAACCTTTGAAAAGTGTTGTTGATTCCTCGGATATCAAAATTTAAAATAAATAAACGTGACCCATCAATCAAAGGCATCAAAGCGCGAGTTTTGATATCAAATTTATCTTTGTTAGGACCTTCTTCTTCCACAATGAAATTTTTGAAAAAAGTCAATGGTGAATTTTTTCTCAAGGCATCGTTACCCAAGAAATCAAAGAAGAGTGTATTATTTTTGGCATTTTTAAAAACAACATTTCCAATGGCATCTTCAATCTTTTGTTCGCCAAAAGTAATTTCGTAATCAAAGAAAATACTGCTTAAATCATTACTGTTTTCACCTGGAGTGTTCATCCAACTGTCATATTGTTTTGTCCAATCAGTCAGTGATTTACACCAAAGCATATTGCTTCCCATATGTCCGTTTGGACATAATTCATAACCAATTTTTTCTAATGTAGCGGTTGTTCTTTTTCCAAGTCTAAGGAAATAATCTTTCACTTCACGATATTTTTCAGCTGCAACATCTTCAAAAATTAAGATGCTGTCCTGATCCGTCAACAATAACTGTTCTTTTCTTCCTTGACTTCCTATACTTAACCACGCAAAACGGGCAGGAGGAGAGCCTAAATCCAAAATAGATAATTCAACGGAGCGTTTAATGATAGCCAAATTAATTTCGCTGGCAATATTAAAAATGTGTGAAAGCGGAATGTTTTTAGAAATTGAAGTCTGAATCAAATCGGTGAGTCGTTCCCGAATTTGTTTTAGTTCTTTTGGTGATTGGCAACGTTTTATTTCTTTGATTAAAACCCCCGGATTATTGGCTTGAGCCACTATTAAATCGTGTTCTGATATAATTCCTTTCACATCAGATTTGTCAGTTCCATCCTGAGTTACACACAAATGCGTCACATTGTGCTTTAACATCAATAATTGAGCTTCCGCAAGAGAAACATTTTCAACTACTGTGATCACTGGTGATGACATGATTTTATCCACTGAAACAGTTACTGGATATCTGCCAGTGGCAATTTTAGAACGCATATCAGTATCTGTAATAATACCTAAAGGAATATTATTATCACATACTACGATATTATTTTTTAATGATTCGGTCATTAATTGTGCAACATCCTTTGCAATTGCTGTAACCGTTGTTTTTAAAGGAGAAGTATTATAGGATAAAGATTGAAAATATTGCATTTCCGATTGCTGATCCGAATAGAACACATTATCAGAGATCAATTTTCCTATTAGATTTTCTTTATCTTTAGGATTACGGGTGTTTACTGCAAAACTTTCCAATAAAAAATTTAGAACTTCAGAATTATTGGCTACAAAAGGGCGAAAAGTAGCTATAGGAATAGCGTAAACAATACTTTCTTCTCTGGCTTTAGCGGTCATCATGTAATTATTTTTGGCAAAAAACGGGCGCAAACCAAAAATATCTCCTTCATTACATTTGTTTAATAATGTTTCCTCAGCATCAGCTATAACAGATAAATTGATCACTCCTGAAGCTACTACATAAAAGCTATCGTGCAAAAGATCATTTATTTGAAATAATATTTTATGTTTTTCCAAATTTACAACGCGAATGCTGATTGCAATTTCAGATAACTCTTCAAATGTCAAGTGATTAAATGGTGGATATTCCTTTAAAAAATCAGCAATGTGCTCAGCAATTGTATTCATAGTTTGGCAAATAAATAATCTATATTTCTGTAAAAATAACAAATTTAAAAATTATAACACTACCAATAATGAGGCAAAACAGTTAAATTATACATTACTTAATTTTTTCATAAATTAAATGACCATTATGATGAATTATAGCAACTTTTTTTACTTTTATAGCTTAACTAATACATTTAAATTATGAAATTACTTAGAAAAATACATTTTTCTTTTATCGCATTATTGATTGTAAATTTTATTAATGCGCAGGACAAACCCACATCAACAAAGGAAGTTGTAACCGGGAAAATTAATGGAGCCACAATCACCATTAATTATGGTAGTCCTTCGGTAAAAGGCAGAGAGATTTGGGGAAAATTAGTGCCATTTAATCAAGTTTGGCGTGCCGGAGCGAATGATGCAACAACTTTTGAAACTGATAAAGAAGTAACTATTGAAGGTTCAAAATTACCTGCTGGTAAATATTCTTTTTTTATTATTCCAAATGAAAAAGAATGTGTAATCATTTTCAATAAAGAAGCAAAACAATGGGGCGCTTATAAATACAAAGAAAAAGAAGATCAATTAAGAGTTACGGTTAAGCAAAAAGTTGCTAAAGCAAAAGCTGAAAAATTAGTTTACCTTATCGAAAAAAATACGGTTTCGTTAAATTGGGATAATTGGACGATACAATTTTCAGTAAAGTAAGTTCATAGGTTTTTATAATTTTATAAACAGCATCGACAATAGTAGATGCTGTTTTTTTCATATTAAATGTAGTGGTTTTCATAAAGTCTATTTTACATAATATAAATTATAGTTCATTTAAATATACGAATGTATTTTAGCAAAAAACTTATATTTAAAAGCCTTTCGATTTAAATCACTTGATAATTATTTACCTTTGCAAAAAATTAAAAAAAAACAATTTTCATGAGCGATTCCGAAATGACAAAAACAAGATATATAAAATTGATCCTGATTTTAGGCTCACTAACAGCTTTAGGTCCGTTTTCAATTGACATGTATTTACCTGGTTTTGCTGGGATTGCTAAAGACTTGAATACTTCCGTTGCTAATGTTTCGATGACTTTATCTAGTTATTTTATCGGAATTTCCGCAGGACAATTGCTTTATGGACCTTTATTAGACCGTTTTGGTCGAAAAAAACCTTTATTTATAGGATTGTTAGTTTACATATTAGCATCATTAGGTTGCGTTTTTGTAACTGATATTGATACTTTTATTGGATTACGATTTATTCAAGCTGTTGGTAGTTGTGCTGCTACAGTAGCTTCTGTTTCTATGGTTCGGGATTTGTTTCCAGTAAAAGATATTCCAAAAGTATTTTCTTTATTAATGTTAGTTGTTGGGCTTTCGCCAATGTTGGCGCCGACTATTGGTGGTTACGTTACCGCAGATTATGGTTGGCATACCGTATTTTTTATATTGATGTGCATGGGAATTGTAATTCTTATAGCTGCCCAAATCGTTTTACCAAACAGTTATTTGCCTGATACTTCTATTTCTTTAAAACCAAAACCTATTATCAGCAACTTTATTAGCATTCTGAAAGAACCTCAATTTTATACGTATGCTTTTGCTGGTGCGATTGCTTTCTCCGGATTGTTTACTTATGTTGCGGCTTCTCCTATTTTATTTATGGATGTTTTTGAAGTTGATGCAAAAACGTATGGCTGGATATTTGCCTTTATGTCTTTAAGTTTTATAAGTGCCAGCCAATTAAATTCATTGTTATTAAGAAAATTTAATAGTGAACTAATGATTCTAGGTGCATTAATTTCACAGGCAGGAATTAGTGTTTTATTTCTGATTTTGGCAATAAATGATCTTTTAGGTTTATATGAAACCATTGCAATGTTGTTTTTATTTCTGGCGTGTTTAGGCATCTCAAATCCCAATACTGCGGGACTTACCCTTGCTCCATTTTCAAGAAATGCCGGTAGTGCCTCCGCATTGATGGGCGCGATTCAGTTAGGTTTAGGTGCTTTAGCATCTTTTGCAGTGGGCGTTTTTGTAAAAAATTCTATGTTGCCAATGGTTTGGATTATGACAGTTTCTACAATTCTGGCACTGATTATTTTAATTTTTGGAAAACGAAACATAAAAAAAACTATTACAACTTCCGGTGATGAAGAAATTGTAATAGTTCATTAAATATAAATTCGATTAAGTGCTATTTTACTTCTGTCTTTATCTTTTTATCGGGTCTTATAATCATTCGAAGTGATTGATCTTTAGCGAAATAAGCAATCATCCAGTTAAAGAATGTTTTCACTCTGTTGCGATAAGTAATCAATGATATGAGATGAATAAACAGCCATATAATCCAGGCAAAAAAGCCTTTGAAATGCATTTTTGGTTTTGGTAGATCCACTACAGCCTTATTTTTTCCAATAATAGCCATAGATCCTTTATCATTATATTTAAAGGGTTTAAATGGCTTTTTTTGACTCATTCTTTTAAAATTATTAGCCAAATTTATTCCTTGTTGAATCGCAACTTGAGCCACTTGCGGATGACCATTAGGAAAATCGGTATCTGTAAGTTGAATACAAGTATCGCCTATTGCATAGATATTTTCAGTACCATTCACTTTATTGAAGGCATCAGTAGCCATTCTTTTTCCACGACCATAACTCTCAGCCGGAATTCCTTCAAATATTTTTGCAGAAACTCCAGCGGCCCAAATTAAATTCTTAGTTTGAATGGTTTCGCCATTTCCAAAATACACGGTGTCATCAATATAATCTACCACAGTAGTGTTTAATTTTACTACAACACCCAATTTTGTCAATGCATCCAGTGTGTCTTCCTGCGATGCTTTACTCATAGGTGATAATACGGCATTTGCGCCGTCAACCAGATAAATATTGCTTGCGGTAGTACTTAATTCCGGATATTCTTTCAACAAAATACTTTTACGCATTTCAGCAAACATTCCAGAAACTTCCACTCCTGTTGGACCGCCGCCAGCCACAACAATAGTTAATAATTTTCGGCGTTCGCGAATGTCTTTGCAAATGGCTGCTTTTTCCAAATTTTTCAATAATGTATTACGCATCACAATGGCATCATTAAGCGTTTTCATTGGAATAGCATTTTTCTTTACGTTTTCCATTCCAAAGTAACTTGTTTCGGCACCAGTGGCAAAAACTAGGTAATCGTATGTTAATTCTCCATTGTTGAGGATGATTTTATTTTCGGAAGGATTTACTTTTAATAAATTTCCAAGACGGAATTGTAGATTTTTTTTCCCTGAGAAAAATTTTCGAAATGGATAACTGATACTGGACGGTTCTAAAAAAGCCGTTGCAACCTGATATATAAGCGGAGCAAAGAAATTATAATTGTTTTTATCTACGAGCGTTACGTTGATACCTTTTTCGTTTACTAGTTCTTTAGCAAGATTAATTCCCGCAAATCCTCCACCTATTATTACAATTTCCATAAAGTATTATTTAATATTCAATCAAAAAAAAACATCCATAAATATAAGCTATTTATGGATGTGATTAAATATACAAGTATTAAAAAACTTATAAATTTTACTTCATTTTTTGTCTTTTAACCGGTTTTTCTGTTGGTTCATTTTTATTTTGCAATATATAATTAGCCAATAATTTTTCAATTAACTCATCTTTAGTCAAATGATGAAAAACCGTTTTTATTTTTTCTTTTAATTCTGGAGCAACATCATGATTGGGTTTTGTCTTGAAAATTTGCTTCGCCCATAACAAAGTATTGTTTTCTTCGATATTGGCAACCGTTGGTTTTTTGAACTGAGTAAATTTTATTCCTAATTCTTTTTCGAAATCAGCGATTTCAACTACTTCTTCGGGTTGTAAAACCGTTAAAGAAAGTCCCTTTGCTCCTGCTCTTGCCGTCCTACCACTACGATGTACGTATGCTTCATAAACATCTGGCAAATGATAATTCACCACATAAGAAATTTCCTTTACGTCAATTCCTCTTGCAGCTAAATCTGTCGCAACTAATATATTGATATGTCCTTCACGGAATTGCTCCATGATTCTATCTCTAATTCCTTGTGATAAACTGCCGTGCAATGCGCCTGAAGAAAAGCGGTTGATGGCTAAATTTTTAGCTAATTTATTGACCGCTGCTTTGGTTTTACAAAAGATAATACCGCGTTCTCCTTCTTTAGAATTCAAGAAATGCATCAAAACATCTAGTTTTTCAATAGGATCAACTACAATATATTCATGGTCAATTCCTTGATTTCCTATTGTTTCCATGTTGGCACTAACTTGCACCACATTTTTGTTCAAATAATTCTGAATCAATTGTTTGATAGTTCCAGGCATAGTTGCCGAGAATAAAAAAGTCTTGTGTAAAGCAGGTAACTGAGCGATGATTTCGTCTAAACTTTCTTTTAATATTGTAACCATTTCATCAGCTTCGTCGAGCACAATGAATTTGGTTTCCTTTAAGTTTATTGCTTTGCGCTGAATCAAATCAATCAATCTTCCAGGAGTTGCCACAACAATATGTGTTGGCAATGAAAGTCGTTCTATTTGTGGTTTTATTGGAATTCCTCCACAAGTTGAGGCAATAGAAACTTCAGGTAAATATTTTGCAAAACTTTCTAAATTAGAAAAAATCTGATGTCCTAATTCACGTGTTGGAACTAAAATAACAGCTTGTATCACTGGTAAATTAGTATCAATTAATTGTAAAATAGGCAATCCAAAAGCTGCTGTTTTTCCTGTACCCGTTTTAGCAAGACCAACCAAATCCGTAGTATTTGATAAAAGTAACGGAATTGCTTTTTGTTGAATTTCTGTTGGGACAACAATTTTCAATTCGGTAATCGCTTTTATTATTGGTGCTGAAATTCCTAAATCAGAGAATTGTTTTGGCATATTTTTGGATTTTATATTTTATAAAATTGTTGTTTTGTAAACGTAATTTTTAGCCCTGATAGCAGTGGAAATCCTTTTCCTTTTTTCTTTAAAAAGGAAAAGATTACAACGAATAGCAGGATTAGCTCCTTGAAAAAGAAATATTAATCTTCGTCCGGTTCGTTCATGATTTTTTCACGATATTTTTTACCAGTTAACAATACTAGTTTCAGTTTATAATCGTCAACAAGCCATTCACGGTAATTTTTACTGCACTGACTCAAACATTTTGAATAGCGCTTGATGCGACAATCGATATCGTCATCCAGCAATTTCCCTAATGCTTTTGCTTCTTGTAAAGTTTCTGAATTATCAACACACATTGCAGCGTGTTGCTCTAATGATTTTTCCAAAACTTCTTTAGAGCGCAAATTTTGTTTGATAATGAGTTTGTGCTCTTCATCAACATCAAAAGTTACGACTTCGGTTTTACTGAATTTAGCACGGATTTCAGGAGGCATACTGTATTTAAAATACAATTCTATTTCTGTATCATCACGTAAATTTTCAAGGTAAAATTCTGGTGATTTAAAAATGTGCTGCCAGTTTACAGGCTCGCTCCACAATCCAAATCGGGCAGCATTATTTCCTAAATCGATAACGTTGAAAGTATCTTTATTAGGTAATTTTCGAGAACCACGACCAATCATTTGATAGTATAATGTCAGTGATTTTGTTGCTCTATTTAAAATAATTGTTTCTACGGTTGGTTCATCAAATCCGGTGGTAAGAATTCCAACTGAAGTCAAAATAGCATCCGGCGTGTGCTTAAACCAATGCAAAATATCTTTTCTTTCCTCGTTATTGCTGGTATTATCTAAGTGGCGGATGGCATAACCGGCTTCTCTAAATGTTTCATATACATATAAAGACGTATTGATACCATTATTGAAAATTAAGGTTTTCTTGCCCAAAGATTTCTCCGTATAAGCATGCAATAATTTTTCCTGCATGGCCATATTCGTATATAAATCATCTGATGATTTAACAGTGTAATCCCCGTTGATACCTACTTTTAGAGAGGTTAAACCCACATCATAGCTATAGGTTACCGCTTTTGCTAAAAATCCATTTGCAATCAACGAACTAATGGTGTCTCCTACGATTAACTCATCGTAGCTTTCATGCATTGGCAATTTTATATTGGAACTTAAAGGTGTAGCTGTTACTCCTAATATAAAGGCATTTTTGAAAGAGCTTAATAATTTTCGGAATGAATTGTAATGTGCCTCATCGATGATTACCAATCCTACATTATCCAAATGAAGTTTTTCATCGTTGATACGGTTTTTCAAAGTTTCAACCATGGCTACAAAACAAGAATAATCGTTTTGGTCTGGAAGTTCTTTTACTTTACTGTTGATGATTTTGTTTTTCACATCAAAACCCTTCAACATTTTTGAAGTTTGCTTACACAACTCAATTCGGTGTGTTAAAACAACTACTTTTTTATCGTGTTGAGACAAATAACGTCGTACGATTTCAGAAAAAACTACTGTTTTTCCACCGCCTGTCGGCAATTGGTATAACAAATGATGCTGTGGTGGTGCATTATCAATGCGTTCAAATATGGCATCAATATCGCCTTTTTGGTACGCATAAAGTTCTTTTTTGTCTTCGATTTCTATTTCTAAAGTGTTTTGGGACATTGCTTATTGTTGGATTTTTGCAAAAATACGCCTAAAAAACAGTTTAATTGTCAATTTTAAATAAAAAAAAAGGGATTGATTAAATAAAATTGAATTATGCAGGAGATTAATATTCAAATCGCTCTATAATAGCATTGAATTCAGGCTCGTTATACCATTTTTGTTTCACGGTTTCGTTATGAATCGCTATTATTCTTGGTTTAAAGTCATTCAGAATTCCATTTGCAATCAAGAAAATTACTGCTTGTTCAAATGAGTTGAACATACTTTTGAAAAATAAATCTTGTTTTATTTCATGTTCCGATGAGAATGTTTGCGCAATTTCAATATTGTAGAGCATCACATCAGCAATTACAAAGGGATCTACTCCCAAAAGAAGGAAATGCTTGATATATTTTTGAGCAACAGAGCGACGCATTTTCGGTTTGCTGCGTCTTCCCGCCTTTTTGAACGGATAATATTCATTGGAAATTTTGAGTTTGCATTCCTGCAAAAGTGTTTCTTCCTTTGGATTAAAAACAAAATTATAATAGACTTTTACGGGACTGAATTTCTCGTACAATTCAATAATTTGTTCTTCGAGTTGCTCCTTATTTAGTTCGGCTAAGTATTTTTTTAAATCGCGTTTACTCATTATCAAAGTTTAAGAATACAAAAGTAATTTACTTTCGGAATCAATGCGCTAAAAATCAAACTTAATACTTAATTTTGGCTCATTAAAACTAAATAAATTCAAATGCTTAAGATTTTTAAAATTACTGCAATAATAGAGGGGATATCTGCTTTACTATTGTTTTTCTTTGCTATGCCAATGAAATATATTTACAATGACCCTTTTTATGTTAAACATATTGGTATGGCGCACGGAATATTATTTACTTTATACATTGTCCTTGCAACAATTTTAAAATTTAAAGAAAAATGGGATTTTAAAAAATATTTTATAATTTGTATTGCGTCAATTCCTCCATTTGGTACTTTTTACATAGAAAGAAAATACCTTAAAAATGTATAAATACATAGAAAAAATATTCACTTTTCTATATCCTGTATTTCGAAAATGGGGATTTGGAAGCAGTTTAGCTTCCTATTTTAGCTTAGTGCTGAATATTGTTGTTTTGTGCGTTATGGCGTATCTCATATACGTGATTTTTAGGCTTGTTCTAGTGACAATCATGGCTGTAATTGCCCAAAAAACCAAAACCAAATTTGATGATTTGCTGGTAACGAACAAAACGGCGAAATATATTGCACATTTAATTCCTCTACTTTTTATTTACAAATCAGTACCAATTATTTTAGAACGATTTGAATACTGGGAAGGATTTTTTGGAAAACTAGTTGGAATCTATATCATCATTCTGGTTTTATGGATTATACGTACGATATTCAATGCTTTGCGCGATTATTTAAAACTAAAACCGAGATATAGCGACAAACCAATCGACAGTTTTATTCAGGTAATCATGATAATGCTTTGGGTTATTGGGATAACCTTAATTATTTCAAAATTATTTGATATTGATAAAAAGGAGCTTTTAACTATTTTAGGAGCGGTTTCGGCGGTGATAATCTTGATATTCAGGGACACTATTTTAGGTTTTGTTTCTAGTGTTCAGGTTTCTATTAATGACATGGTTCGAATTGGCGACTGGATTACAATGGATAAATTTGGAGCTGATGGAGATGTGATTGAAATCAATTTGGCGACTGTAAAAGTTCGAAATTTTGACAATACCACAACCACAATTCCCACTTATAGTTTAAGTTCTGATTCGTTTCAAAACTGGCGAGGAATGCTCAATTCTGATGGTCGACGTATCAAAAGACACATTCTAATCAAAACAAGTAGTATTCGGTTTTTAGAAGAAGCCGAATTGAATGACTTAAAAAAAATTCATCTTATTTCGGATTATATTGACACCCGAAAATTAGAAATAGACGAATATAATTCCAGTAATAAAATTGATAAATCCATTGCTATAAATGGACGAAATCTGACTAATTTAGGATTGTTTCGAAAATATATTACCGAATATCTTTTCCAATATCCCGGATTAAATCAAGATATGCTGATGCTTTGCCGCCAATTACAATCTACGTCGCATGGTGTTCCGCTTGAAGTTTACGCATTTTCCCATGACAAACGATTTGAAAATTACGAGTACATCATGTCGGATATATTTGATCATATCATTGCTTCAGTGGGATATTTTGACTTAGAAATTTTCGAAACAGCCACTGAGAATGAATTTCCTGCCTAAGTATTTTTAAATCAAGATATTCAGGAAAATTAGATTTGCCAAAAAACATGTTTTACGCGTTTAAATTTTATTATTTTTAATTACTAAAGTAAAATTTACTATTCCTATTTCATTTTGTTTTAATTTTAAAGAAAAAAAATGAACACACGTGATACTTTTTTAAAAGAATTTCGAGGACAGACAATCGGTTCCGTAACCACACAATCTACTACTGAAGAATCATTTCAAAATGAAGTTCTTCGTCCTATTTTAAAGCTACAAAATGATTTATTTTTAGCATCGTTTTCTAATTATATCAGTAAAAACAAAGTTGATTTTTACAGTCATTCTGCTGATAAAAAGTCGACAATTATAGAAAAAGCGATCCAAAAAGACATCAAGTTCAGAAATGCTTTGAAGGGAATGATTGTCGGATTATTCACCGCTGATGAATATGCTGTTTATGTAAAAAACTCTTCAAATATCAACAAAAGAATGATGAGTATGTTGGTAGAACGATTAAAAAGCCAAGTACAGCTTTTTTAGATTTAAAAAAGCTGTAAAACGCAATATTTCGTTTTATTAAAAATTGATGAATCTACTATAAATAGTGATTTTAAGGAATATTTATCCGCAATTTAGAAATGAAATGCGTTTTGAATTCAAAACTCCACAATGTTAAAACAGCGTCATTTATTGTTTATAATTTAAAAATTTGCTTTTTCTTAATCTAAATATTACTATTTCTTTCTAATTTAATAATTCTAATCTTTTTTATAATAAATATTAGTTAAGTTCGTATTTATCTGCTATTTGTATGATTTTTTTCATTATAATTGTTAAAAGTAATTTTATGAAGGAAGAATATTTCAAATGGCATTCCCCAAATTTAAATAGAGATATTGAAATGTTGGTTTTTGGACATGCTGGATATCCTGTAATCTTATTTCCAACTTCTATGGGAAGTTACCATGAAAATAAAGATATGGGATTGATAGAATCCGCAAAATGGTACCTTGAACAAGGTTTAATCCAAATATTTTGTCCAGACAGTATTGACAAAGACAGTTTTTACAATAAAAATATCCATCCTGTTCACCGTATAGAAAATCACGTCAGATATGACAAAATGATTTGCCACGAAATTGTTGAGAGGGTAAAAAACAATACGCCCTCAGGCAAAGTAGCTATGGCAGGTTGCAGTTTTGGTGGTTACCATGCGGCAAATTTTGCATTTAGACATCCAGGTTATGTGAGTCACCTATTTTCTATGAGTGGCGCTTTCAATATCAAGAGTTTTTTGGATGGTTTTCATAATGACGACGTATTTTATAACAGTCCCGAAGATTATCTATATGGCCTAAATGACCAAGAATTATGGAATATGGATATTGTGCTGGGAACTTCAAACTGGGATATTTGTTTTGATGCCAATCTAAAATTAAGTAAGGTTTTAAGCGATAGAAACATCCATCACTGGCTGGATATTCGTCAGGAACACAAACATGACTGGCCGGTTTGGAAAGAAATGTTTCCGCACTATTTATCAAGAATCAGATTTTTTTAGATTCCAGTCCCAGAAGAAAAACAAAATAAAATTAAGTAATTTATAAACGTATCAAGATGAAAAAAATTGGAATTTTATTTGGAATGGAAGACACTTTTCCGCAAGCATTTATTGATCGTGTCAATTCAAAAAACGAAAAAGGAATCATTGCGGAAGCAGTCGCTATAGATAAGGTAGTTCAAAATAAAGATGGAGAATATGCTGTAATTATTGACCGTATTTCACAAGATGTCCCTTTTTATCGCGCCTATTTAAAAAACGCAGCTTTGACAGGAACAAATGTAATCAACAACCCTTTCTGGTGGAGCGCTGATGATAAATTTTTCAATAATGCATTGGCTGATACACTCGGAGTTCCACTGCCTAACACTGTGATTCTTCCTTCGGCGGAACATCCTACGGATACGACCGGAAAATCATTCCGAAACTTAAAATATCCAATGGATTGGGAAGGAATATTTGAATATATTGGCTTTCCTGCCTATATGAAACCGTATGCTGGCGGTGGATGGAAAAACGTATATCGTTTAGAAAACATTGAAGAATTTTGGGAAAAACATCAGGAAACGGGACAGTTGGTAATGATGTTACAAGAGGAAATCGTTTTTACTGAATACTTCAGAGTATACTGTTTGGGTTGCAAAGCCGTTAGGATTATGCAATACGAACCAAGAAACCCTCATCATTTGCGTTATGTAATTGATGGTCCTCCTGTAGATAAAAAATTATTGGCCACCATAAAAGACTATACTTTAAAACTTTGTAAAGGTTTGGGATACGATTTTAACACAGTAGAATT
Organism: Flavobacterium psychrolimnae; assembly: GCF_003312425.1. GTDB lineage: Bacteria > Bacteroidota > Bacteroidia > Flavobacteriales > Flavobacteriaceae > Flavobacterium > Flavobacterium psychrolimnae. The sequence goes on from NZ_QNUX01000002.1 coordinate 242,007, forward strand.
TGCCGTGAGAGATGGAATTCCATATGCGATAGATTTTGGAAATCCAGCTCCTGATGCCGAGTTGACTTCAGTAGGTGCTGAAAATTTTGAATGGGTTGTGGAAGAAGCTGCGAAAATGGCAATCGCTGCCGCAAAAAAGCAAAAACCAGAAAAAATGAACTTGACTTGGGGTACTTTTATCAAAGATGCAGTAAAATAGTTTTCAGTCGCAGTATTCAGTAAACAGACTGAAAACTGCGACTGCGACTGAACACTAAAAAAATAATTATGTTAAAGAAATTACCTGTTTTTACACTTGGTGTAGAAGAAGAATATCAAATTATAGATCCTGTAACTAGAGATTTGCGGTCGCATTTATCCAAAATTGTGGATGGTGCAAAGATAATTTTGAATGAGCAGGTTAAGGCTGAAATGCATCAATCTGTGGTTGAAGTGGGCACTAATATTTGCAATAATGTAAACGATGCCAGAAATGAGATTCGGTTTTTACGTTCCAAAATCGTTGAATTAGCAGACAAACAAGATCTTATTGTGGGCGGAGCGGGAACGCATCCATTCTCAAAATGGCAGGATCAGCCCATTACGGACGATCCGCGGTATCACGATATTGTAAATGAATTGCAGGATGCGGCGCGTTCTAATTTGATTTTTGGAATGCATTGTCATGTAGGTATTGAAAATCGTGAAATTGGTTTACAATTGATGAATCAGGCCACTTATTTCCTGCCGCATATATTTGCGCTTTCGACTAATTCCCCATTTTGGGAAGGAAGACAAACAGGCTATAAATCCTTTAGAACAAAGGTTTTTGATAAATTTCCAAGGACGGGCCTTCCGGAATATTTTGATTCGGTTAGTTCGTATGATAATTATCTGGAGACTTTGGTAAAGACGAATTGTATTGATAACCCCAAGAAAATTTGGTGGGATTTACGATTACATCCCTTTTACAACACGATTGAATTCCGGATTTGTGATATGTCATTGACAGTAGATGAAACCATTTGTATTGTCGCAATTATTCAAGCAATTGTAGCCAAACTCTATAAATTGAATATGAATAATACCAGTTTTAATGTGTACAGACTGGCTTTGATAAAAGAAAATAAATTTCGTGCGGCACGTTACGGAATTGAAAATAACATGATTGATTTTGGTTTACAAAAAGAAGTCGAAACTAAAATGCTAATTCTGGAATTGCTTGATTTCATTGATGATGTTGTGGACGAATTAGGAAGTCGTTCCGATATAAATTACGTTCATGAAATTCTGAAAAACGGAACTGGAGCTGATAAGCAACTCGCAATTTTTCAAGAAACGGGAGATTTGTCCAGCGTGGTCGACTTTATAACTGGTGAATTTACTAAAGGATTATAAAAATAAAACGCTTAATATGTTTTGCCGGCCGTCATAAAATATAAGTTACCTTTGCACATTGTTTTTAAAAATAGATTATGTCCAATAAAATCATAAAAATCGCCCTTTTAGATATGTACAACGGAGAACCTAATCAGGGAATGCGCTGTATTATTGAAATTATCAATAGATTTAGTCCGGTGGTGAGTTTTAAAATATTTGATGTTCGGCTAAAAAGCGAGTTACCTGATATAAAATCCTTTGATATTTATATTTCAACTGGTGGTCCCGGAAACCCTTTAATTGGTGATGGTAATTGGGATGTAAAATACTATGAATTTATTGATTCGCTAAACAAATGGAATGCTGAAAATCCGGTTAAAAAACATGTTTTGTTTATTTGTCATTCTTTTCAAATGGCCTGTCTGCATTTTGGACTGGCAACGGTGACCAAAAGAAATGATACTTCTTTTGGAGTGATGACGATGCATAAAACGAATGAAGGGAAAACAGATCCTTTATTTGAGGGTTTAGCAGATCCTTTTTACGCGATTGATTCCAGAGATTACCAAGTTGTACAACCTAAGTTAAGTGTTTTTGCAAAAAAAGGCGCCAAGATTATTTCATTAGAAAAAATCAGAGATCATGTGCAATATGAACGTGCGATTATGGCGGTTCGTTTTACCGATTATTTTGTAGGTACACAATTTCATCCTGAAGCAGATCCGATAAGCTTTGTTTCCCATTTGAGAAATAAAGAAGCGAAGGAAAAAATTAAGGAAATGAAAGGGAAAAAGAAATTCAGAAACATGCTGGAAGATTTATTGGATGATGATAAAATTTACAGAACAAATGAAACTTTGATTCCTAATTTTCTTCGAATAGCAATCAATGATTTGATGAAAACTAAAAAAACATTCTCTAACTAACTTAAAACATTCCAAATGATTACAAAATATCGGGAGTTATTTAATGCTCAGTTTACAGAAAAGAAATATCAGGAATTCAAAAATGATATTGCTTCCGATTTTAATTATTTGCCTACTTTTCGCTTAGCTGAAACTCCTTTTTTTATTTCTAAAGAATTAAAAGAACAGTTAATTGAAGGTTGTAACGATGTTATAGCTTTCATTCAGAAAGAAGATTTTAAATCACTTACAAACAAATCATTAGAACTTAATCATAAAGTTCCTAATGAGGATGATCACACTACTTTTTTAGCAATTGATTTTGGCATTTGTGAAGAAGAAGGTCAAATTATCCCTAAATTAATCGAGGTACAAGGATTTCCTTCATTGTACAATTATCAGTTTAATTTATATCAAAAGTTCCAGAACCATTTCCCTTTTCTTAGTGAATTGACTCCTTTTATAAATAATATTCAGCCACAAGAATATTTGGATATTTTGGAAGAAGCAATTTGCAATCATCATCCAAAAGAAAATGTTATTCTGCTTGAAATAGAACCTGAAAAACAAAATACCAAGATTGATTTTTATTATTGTAAAAGAGATATCGGGATTCCAATTGTATGCGTTACTGACTTAATAAAAAAGGGTAATCAATTATTCTATAAAAATTCGACTGGAAATGAAATTCTCGTAAAAAGAATCTATAATCGAGTTATTTTCGATGAATTGGATTTGCGAACTGATTTAAAGTTAAATTTTCATTTTTCTGATGAACTTGATGTGGAATGGGCAGGACACCCTAATTGGTTTTTCAGAATCAGTAAATTTATTTTACCTCTTTTAAAAGGGAAATACTTTATTGAAACTACTCTTTTAAGCGAACTAAAGGAAATTCCCAAGGACTTAGAAAACTATGTTCTAAAACCACTATTTTCATTTTCAGGAACAGGCGTTATTTTTCATGTTACAAAAGAAGAAATCGAAGCCGTAGTTGAAAAAGAGCTTTATATTCTTCAAAAAAAGGTGAACTACCTTCCTATTATACAATCTCCTGAAGGAAAAGTGAAAGCAGAAGTTCGTGTACTTTGTATTTGGAAAAAAGAGGATGCCGCTCCTACTCTAGTCTGCAACTTAGTGCGCTTGAGCCGTGGCGAAATGATAGGTGTGAAATTTAACCAAGATAAAGATTGGGTTGGCGGAACACTTGGATTATTTGAAAGATAAAATATTCTATGCATTAGGGTAATTGAAATTTAATTATGTTCCCTAAAATAAATTGAAATTTTTATGAATTATTTCAAATGGATTTTGCCAACTTAATAACCTCCTTAAATCTTGATTTTTGTAATTTTTTACATTTTATTTTCATTTAAATAATTACTTCTAGTACTTACTAAATTGAACTTTTATTTGGTTTTAGACCAATAATATTAATGATTCTGCCATTACAGAATTTCACTACATTATTTATAGTTCTTTTTTATCTACAATTTTTGGCGATAATGTCATTTTAACGCATTGAAAATCCTTAAAATGAAAATAGAGTAAAATTTTATAAGTTAAAACCTATGAATTTTAAATAAAAACGATAAAAAAAAAGGATTACACTTTATTTCCAGCTTGCCAAAAATATATTTTTTATCGTAATAATAGATTCCAGATAGTGTTTTATGAATTTATTAAAGTGATTCCCTTAATAATTTGAAAAATATGGAATAATTCAATATTTTAACATAAAAAAAATTAAGCTGTTTTTTTTTTCTTTATTATTGTATAGTTATAATAATTTAAGAATAATCAATAATTTTAATAATTAGCAAATGAATAGAAGAGAAGCACTTAAAAGCGTTGCGTTTTTGATGGGAAGCGCAATCTCAGCAACTACTATGGGCGTTTTATTTGAAAGTTTTACTTTGCCCGAACAAGAAAAAAATCATGTATCTTTTTCTGCTACGGATGAAGAAATTTTGGCTGAATTCGCCGACATCATTATACCAACCACAGCCTCTTCGCCAGGAGCTAAGGCTGCAGGACTGGGTGCTTTTATTCCAATGATGATTAAAGATTGTTATCCTGCAAAACTGCAAGAAACTTTTGCTTCAGGATTGAAGGCAATGCAATACCAATGTTCTAAAGATTTTGGTAAAGATTTCTTGTCAATGTCAGTTGAAGAACGTCAAAAACTAATGACTTCATTGCGTGATGAGGCAATAGCCAGCAATAGAGCTCCTTCATTCTTTTTATTGGCTAGAGATTTAACGCTTCTAGGCTATTACTCTTCTGAAATAGGTTGTACACAAGCGCGCGAATATTTACCTGTTCCCGGACGTTATGATGGAAGTGCTACTTACACGCTAGGACAAAAAGCTTGGGCTACCAATTAATTGTTTGCTATTATCTTAAACTATTTTATTAAATAAAAAATACTACACGTGAATATAAATACCAATTTAAAAGCGGAAAATACATATGATGCTATTGTAATAGGATCAGGAATTAGTGGTGGTTGGGCTGCAAAAGAACTTACCGAAAAAGGTTTAAAAGTTTTGATGTTAGAACGAGGAATGAATATTGAACACATTACAGATTACGAATCTGCAATGAAAGCTCCATGGGAATTTGAACATGCAGGTAAACTTACCGAAGAACAAAAACGAACACATCCAGTTCAGACCAGAGATTATCCATACAATGAAGCTACCGAAAAATGGTGGGTGAATGATTTAGAATGTCCATACACGGAAGACAAACGTTTTGACTGGTATAGAGGCTTTCATGTGGGTGGAAAGTCGTTAATGTGGGGTCGCCAAAGTTACCGTTTTAGTGACCATAATTTTGAGGATAATGCAAAAGATGGTCATGGTAATGACTGGCCTATACGTTATAAAGACCTTACTAAATGGTATGATTACGTAGAGAAATTTGCAGGAATCAGTGGTCAAGCAGAAAACTGGCCATTATTACCAGATGGTAAATTTTTACCTCCAATGGATTTAAACTGCGTAGAAAAATCAGTTAAAGAAAGATTAGAAAAACATTATAACAGAACACGTATTCTTACTATTGGCCGTACAGCAAACTTGACTGTACCTCACAAAGGACGTGGTAGTTGCCAATACAGAAATTTATGTAGTCGTGGTTGTCCGTTTGGAGCTTATTTCAGTACACAATCATCTACACTACCGGCTGCAATGGCTACTAATAGATTAACGGTTAGACCCTACTCTATTGTAAATCATATCATTTATGATAAAGACACAAAAAAGGCAAAAGGAGTAATGGTTATTGATGCAGAAACAAATGAAACCATGGAGTTTTATGCCAAAATTGTTTTTGTAAATGGTTCAACCTTAGGATCAACATTCATCTTATTGAATTCTACTTCAGAGGCACATCCAAATGGGATGGGTAACGCTAGTGGTCAATTAGGACATAATTTAATGGATCATCATTTCCGTTGTGGTGCTGAAGGAAGCGCTGAAGGTTTTGAAGATAAATACACTTACGGAAGAAGAGCCAACGGAATTTATATTCCAAGGTATCAAAATGTTGGAAATGATAAAAGAGACTATTTAAGAGGTTTTGGATATCAAGGTGGTGCAAGCAGAGGATTATGGCATAAAGAAGTTGCCGAATTAGCTTTTGGTGAAAACTTTAAAGCTACCATGTCATTACCTGCTGATTCTTGGAGCATGGGATTGGGTGGATTTGGAGAAATGTTACCTTATTATGAAAACAAAGTGTACATCGACCATACTAAAAAAGACAAATGGGGTCAACCTGTTTTGGCTATTGATTGCGAATACAAAGAGAATGAAGCTAAAATGCGAGAAGATATGATGAATGATGCTGCTGAAATGCTGGAAGCGTCAGGAATCAAAAATGTAAAAACATACGATAACGATTGTTATCCAGGAATGGCTATACACGAAATGGGTACAGCCAGAATGGGTAATGATCCTAAGGATTCTGTTTTAAATAAATGGAATCAAATGCATGAAGTAAGTAATGTATTTGTTACCGATGGTTCTTGCATGCCTTCTATCGCTTGTCAAAATCCATCATTAACATTTATGGCTTTAACGGCTCGTGCATGTGATTATGCAGTAAAAGAATTAAAAAAAGGAAATATTTAGGTTCATCATTATGAGAAAATTAAGAATGGGAATGGTCGGCGGTGGCCAAGATGCCTTTATAGGTGCAATTCACCGCTTAGCCGCCAATATGGATGGACTTATAGAATTAAGTTGTGGAGCATTGAGCATAAAACCAGAAACTGCTCTTGCATCCGGAAAGGCTTTATTTCTTCCTGAATCAAGAATATATTTGACTTATGAAGAAATGATTAAAGCAGAAGCGGCATTGCCAGCTGATGAAAAAATCGATTTTGTTACTATAGTTACTCCAAATTTTGCACATTTTGCACCTGCAATGATGGCTTTAGAACATGGTTTTAATGTTGTAATTGAAAAACCAATGACTTTTTCATTGGAAGAAGCAAAACTATTGAAAGAAAAAGTGGAAGAGACTGGATTAATACTTTGTCTAACACATACCTACTCTGGTTATCCAATGGTCAAACAAGCGAAAGCAATGGTTCGAGAAGGTAAACTGGGTAAGATTAGAAAAGTTTTAGTTGAATATCCTCAAGGTTGGCTGAGCACACTTTCAGAGAGAGAAGGAAACGCGCAAGCAGCTTGGAGAACGGATCCTAAAAAATCTGGAAAAAGTTCTGTAATGGGCGATATTGGAACTCATGCCTCGCATTTAGCTGAATATATTATCGGTGCTAAAATTACCGATGTTTGTGCAGAATTAAATACCTTAGTTGAAGGTCGCTTGATGGATGATGATGGCGCTGTATTATTAAAATTTGACAATGGTGCTAAAGGAGTTTTAATCGCATCACAAGTTGCAGCTGGAGAAGAAAATGCCTTAAAAATCAGAGTTTATGGTGAAAAAGGTGGAATCGAATGGTTTCAACATGATCCAAACACTTTAACGGTAAGATGGCTAAATGAACCAGCTCAAATTTTAAGAGCTGGATCTAATTATAGCTATTTATCATCTTTTGCAACCCATAATTGCCGAACTCCTGGCGGACATCCAGAAGGTTATTTGGAAGCATTTGCTAATATTTATCGCAACTTTGCTTTAACAGTTGGCTGTAAATTAGATGGTATCGAACCTACTCCTGAAATGCTAGACTTCCCTTCCGTTGAAGATGGAGTAAGAGGAATGGCATTTATAGATAATGTAGTAGCATCATCTCAATCGGATAAAAAATGGACTCCTTACGTTTTATAATAAAGTAGGAATTCATAAAAGTTTTAGACAAAATATAATATGACAACAATACAAGGTCCTGCAGTATTTTTAGCGCAGTTTATCAGTGATGAAGCTCCTTTTAATTCCCTAGACGGAATTTGTAAATGGGCAGCTGATTTAGGTTTTAAAGGTATCCAAATGCCAACATTAGATACTCGATTTATTGATTTGCAAAAGGCTGCAGAAAGTAAAACCTACGCAGAAGAACTTAAAGGCACAATTACTTCTTACGGATTAGAAATTACTGAATTATCAACCCATTTACAAGGTCAGTTAGTAGCTGTGCATCCTGCTTACGATGATTTTTTTGACGCTTTTGCACCGAAAAATGTTCATGGGAAACCAAAAGCAAGACAAGAATGGGCCGTTCAACAATTGAAATATGCTGCAAAAGCATCCCAAAATTTAGGATTGAATGCACACGCAACTTTTAGTGGTTCATTGCTTTGGCAATATTTTCACCCTTGGCCACAACGACCTCCTGGCTTAGTGGAAGACGGTTTTGCTGAATTGGCAAAACGTTGGTTACCCATTTTAAATGAGTTTGATCAAAATGGGATCGATCTTTGTTATGAAATTCACCCAGGAGAAGATCTGTTTGATGGGGAAACCTATGAAATGTTTTTGAAGGCTGTAAATAACCATTCCAGAGCTTGCTTGTTGTATGATCCATCACATTTTGTATTACAACAGTTAGACTACATTCAATACATTGATTTTTATCATGAAAGAATCAAAGCGTTTCACGTAAAGGATGCCGAGTTTAATCCAACAGGAAAGCAAGGAACTTTTGGAGGATATCAAAGTTGGGTAAACCGTGCGGGACGTTATCGCTCTCCTGGAGATGGCCAAATTGATTTTAAAACTATTTTCAGCAAACTGGCACAATACGATTTCAAGGGTTGGGCAGTTATGGAATGGGAATGTTGTATTAAAAACCAAGAAGATGGTGCACGAGAAGGTGCCGAATTTATAAAAAATCATATTATAAAAGTTACCGACAAAGAATTTGATGATTTTGCTGCTGTGGAAACGAATAAGGCTTTTAATAGAAAAAACTTAGGATTATAAAACTTAAATTGAAATGAAAATGAAATTAAAATATTTGCTTTTTGGGGTTGCTTTAATTGGCTTAACCTCATTTTCTAATGATAATTTAGACACAAAATATACTACTGCAAGTAAAAGAACAAATACTGTTTTTCAAGCATCAGAAGGTGAAAAACTAATTGCTAAATCGGATTGTATTGGATGTCATAAATTAGACAAAAAACTGATAGGTCCCTCCTATTTAGACATTGCAAAAAAATATCCATCTAATGATAAAAATGTAGCTTATTTATCTGGGAAAATCATAAAAGGAGGTTCTGGAGTTTGGGGAACAATTCCCATGTCAGCGCATGCATCTTTGAAAAAGAATGATGCAACATCGATGGCAAAGTATATTCTATCGCTGAAAAAATAATAGTACAGGTGTTTGTAAATTCTTCATCCCTGTAGATTATTCAAAATAAACCATTTCTCAAAATATTTTTTATTTCTATTAACTAACCGTATTAAAAATAAATGAAACAAAAAGAAGACGAAAATAAAATCATAAATAACCGTCGTGATTTTATAAAAACAACTGCAATAGCAGCAGCAGCTTTTATGATTGTTCCTCGCCATGTTTTGGGTCGAGGATTTGTTGCACCAAGTGATCGTTTATCAATTGCAAGTATTGGTGTAGGTGGAAAAGGAAAATCTGATATTGCTATGTTTGCAAGCAGTGGAAAAGCTGATATTTCATTTTTATGTGATGTTGATACTAGAAGAGCCGCTGCAAGTGTAAATGCTTTCCCTAAAGCTAAATTTTACAAGGATTGGCGTGAAATGTTAGATAAAGAACATAAAAATTTCGATGCTGTTTCTGTTTCTACTCCTGATCATAATCATGCTATTCAAGCCCTTGCCGCTATGCAATTAGGAAAACATGTTTATGTTCAAAAACCTATGGCACATGATATTTACGAAGCTCGTATTTTGACTCAAGCTGCCAAAAAATATAAAGTGGTAACCCAAATGGGAAATCAAGGTGCCTCAAATGACGGTACTAGAATAATGAAAGAATGGTATGAAGCTGGTTTAATTGGAGATGTTCACACAATTCATGCCTGGACCGACAGACCAGTTTGGCCACAAGGTATTCCTTGGTCAGCCAATAAAGCCGATATTCCAAAAGAATTAGATTGGGATTTATGGTTAGGAACTGCTCCTTACAAAGAATATGTAAACAAATTAGTACCGTTTAACTGGCGCGGCTGGTGGGATTATGGAACTGGCGCACTAGGAGATATGGGTTGCCATTTATTAGAAGCTCCTTTTAGTGTATTGAACTTAAAATATGCAAAAGATGTTCAATGTAGCGTAGGTTCTGTTTATGTAGATGAATTTCAAAGAGGGTATTTCCCTGAGAGTTGTCCTCCTTCAAGTCACGTAACCTTAACTTTTCCAAAAACTGAAAAAACAAACGGTGACATTGCAGTACACTGGATGGATGGAGGAATTCAACCTGAAAGACCTTCTGAACTAGGACCTAATGAAATTTTTGGTGATGGTGGAAATGGAACATTATTCACTGGAACTAAAGGAAAAATGATGTGCGATACGTATGGTTTAAATCCTCGTTTGCTTCCTCTTAGTAAAAATGAAAATCTCAAAGTTGCTCAAAAATATAACAGAGTAAAAGATGGCGCCGAAGGTCATTATAGACAATGGGTTGAAGCCGCAATTGCAGGTTACGGGAAAAAAGAATTAAGTTCTCCTTTTGAAATTGCCGGTCCTTTAACTGAAGCTTTATTGATGGCAAATCTTGCAATCAGAGGTTACGATGTGATGAGAGAAGAACTTGGAGAAGAAGTGTATCCAGGACGTTCTGCAAAATTATTATGGGATAATGACGCCATGAGAATTACAAATTTTGATGAAGTAAATCAATTTGTGAAACGTGATTATCGTCAAGGTTGGAAAGCTTTAACTTTATAAGCAAGATTAATTATTAATTCAAAAATTTAAAAATGATTAAAAATATTTGTACTTCATTAATTGTTATGATATTGATTCAAACTGCAAATGCGCAACAAGCGCCAGTACCAAAAGGATTTAAATCAATATTTGATGGACAATCAACATCCGGATGGCACAGTTACGGAAAAAAAACAGCTGGTTCTGGTTGGAAAGTTGAAGAAGGCACCTTGCATTTTGATCCAACTGCTGCACAAAATGGACAAGGAGGCGATTTAGTAACTGATATAGAATACGAGAATTTTCATTTGAAATTAGAATGGAAAGTTGCAGCTAATGCCAATAGTGGTATCATTTTTTATGTGAATGAGGATTTGACAAAATTCAAAAATACTTATGAAACTGGTTTAGAAATGCAAGTATTGGACAACAATGGTCATCCAGATGCTAAAATTGAAAAACATAGAGCTGGAGATTTATATGATTTAATCAAAAGTACATCAGAACCCGTAAAACCGGTTGGAGAATGGAATTCTGTTGATATTGTTTGTAAATTCGGAAAACTGACGATGTTGCTGAATGGTTTAAAAGTAGTTGAAACAACACTTTGGGATGATAATTTTAAAACTATAGTAGCTGGAAGTAAATTCGCTACTTGGCCAGGTTTTGCAGCATTCAAAAAAGGTAAAATTGCACTACAAGATCATGGAGATAATGTTTGGTTCAGAAACATTATGATTAAAGAATGGAATACTATGAAAATTACAACTGGATGTGAAGCCGGAATGTAATTGATATTTGAAAATTAAAAATAACCAAAACCCAAAAAAAAAAACCAACCAACCAATGAATAGTACTACCCGAATTAAATTATCCATAATGATGTTCCTTGAATTTTTTATCTGGGGCGCATGGTTTGTAACTCTTGGAACATTTCTGGGAAATAATTTAAAAGCCTCCGGTTCAGAAACTGCTGCCGTTTTTTCGACACAATCATGGGGTGCCATTATTGCTCCTTTCATTATAGGATTAATAGCCGACCGATATTTTAATGCGGAGAAAATTTTAGGAATACTTCATCTTATCGGTGCATTTTTGATGTACCAAATGTATCAATCAGTAGAAGTTGGAATGTTCTACACCTACGTTTTAAGTTATATGATTTTATATATGCCAACATTAGCATTAGTAAATTCAGTTTCTTTTAATCAAATGAAAGATCCGGAGAAAGAGTTTGCTAATATTAGAGTTTGGGGAACTATTGGTTGGATTATTGCAGGTTTATCAATTAGTTATTTCTTTCATTGGGATTCTGCTGAAGGAATAAGTTCAGGTTTACTTAAAAACACCTTTTTATTAGCTGGTATTGCTGCATTTATTTTAGGTTTGTTTAGTTTTTCATTACCAAAAACACCACCAAAAGTGAGTGATGAAAAAATAAAAATCGGAGATATTATAGGTTTAGATGCTTTAAAATTATTAAAAGACAGGAACTTCGCTATCTTTTTTGTTTCATCTATTCTAATTTGTATTCCTCTTGCTTTTTATTATCAAAATGCAAACCTCTTTTTAACGGAAGTTGGAGTTGAAAATCCAACTGGAAAAATGGCCATTGGTCAAATATCCGAAGCCTTATTCTTACTATTGATTCCCGTATTTTTTACCCGTTTTGGTTTCAAAAAAACAATTTTAATCGGGATGTTAGCATGGGCAATTCGTTATGTTTTATTCGCCTATGGAAATGGAGATGATTTAAGTTTCATGTTGATTATAGGTATTGCGCTGCACGGTATTTGTTATGATTTCTTCTTTGTTTCAGGGCAAATTTACACCAACTCAAAAGCTGGAGAAAAATATAAAAGTGCCGCTCAAGGTTTAATCACTTTAGCCACTTACGGAGTTGGAATGTTGATTGGTTTTGCTGTTGCAGGCTGGATAACCGATAATTACAAAATGGCTGACGGTGCTGTAAACTGGCAAATGGTATGGATTATTCCTGCTGGAATAGCTATCGTTGTGTTCCTACTTTTTGCTCTTTTATTCAATGATAAAAACAAGACAAAAGAAATTTCTTCTGCTGTATAAAAATAAAAAATGAGTACTAAAGTAAATAGGAGATCTGCCATAAAAGGAATATTAGCCGGAACAGCTGTTTTGGGAATCCCATCTGGACTTTCTGCTTTGGCTTTGCCAAAAAATGATTCAGAAATTCCTGTAGGTTTACTGAAAGGAAATATTAATCATTCCGTTTCTCGCTGGTGTTTTGATAGTCTTGATTTGGATACACTTTGTATTGAAGCTAAGAAAATTGGAATTACAGGTATTGATTTAGTAGGTCCAGCTTCTTGGCCCACATTGAAAAAATATGATTTAGTTTCTACAATGTGCAATGGTGCTGAGATCAATTTAGTGGATGGTTTTAATGATTTGAAATTCCACGAAACACTCCTGAAAAACTATACTGAAATGATTCCGCTCGTGGCAAAAGCCGGTTATAAAAATTTAATTTGTTTTAGCGGAAGCAGAAGAGGAATAACAGATGAGGAAGGTTGGAATAATTGCGTTGTCGGTTTACAGAAACTGCTTTCACTGGCTGAAAAGCATAATGTGGTTTTAGTAATGGAATTGTTAAACAGCAAAATTGACCATAAAGATTATCAATGTGACCGAACATCATGGGGAGTAGAATTAGCAAAACGTTTAAACTCCGAAAACTTTAAATTACTTTATGATATTTATCACATGCAAATTGATGAAGGTGATGTGATTAGAAATATAAGAGACAATCATCAATATATTGCTCATTATCATACGGCCGGAGTTCCTGGACGTAATGAAATTGATGATACACAAGAATTAAATTATGCTGCAATTATGAAAGCAATTGCAAAAACTGGTTTTAAAGGTTTTGTAGGACAAGAATTTATTCCTAAAAACCCAGACAAACTAGCTTCATTGAAACAGGCCATTGCAATTTGTGATATTTAACTAATCTAAAAAATAACCCATGATAAAAAGAAGAGAATTTTTAATAAATACTGGTTTAGCTTTAGGCGCATTAGCCATTGCTCCTTCATTTGCATTTGAATCAAAAAAGAGAGCTATCGGAATTCAGTTATGGACATTACGAGATACATTACCAAAAAATGTCAAAGGAGTTTTGTCCCAAGTTGCTAAAGCTGGATTTTGTGAAGTAGAAACTTTTGGTTACTCAGCTGATAAAGGTTTTTTTGGAACTTCAGTTCGTGATTTTAAAATGATATTGGATGATAACGATTTAAAAGCTACAAGTAATCACTTCGATTTTAATTCGATGATAAAAGATGGTTCTACTGATTTAGTTCAAAATTACATAGAAACTGCTAATTTATTAGGTAGCGAATACGTAACAGTACCTTATATAGTTTCAGAATTGAGAGGAACTACAGGTGATGCCTATAAAAAATTAGCATTACAAATCAATAAAGTGGGTGAACTTTGCAAAGCTGGCGGCTTAAAATTAGCATATCACAATCATGATTTTGAATTTACAAAATTTGGTTCAACCAATGGATATGAGATTTTATTAAATGAAACGGATAAAAATTTAGTTGATTTTGAATTGGATTTATATTGGGTAGTTCGTTCAGGAAATGATCCATTACAATTATTCAAAAAATATCCGGGACGTTTCACAATGTGGCATGTAAAGGATATGGATAAAGGAAATCCGGATTGGAATGCTGAAATAGGTACGGGAACTATTGATTTCAAATCGATTTTTGCAGAAGCTAAACTATCTGGAATGAAACGTTTCTTTTTGGAACACGAATCCAACTATAAACCAAATCCAATAGAATCTGCTGCAACAAGTTTTAATTACATTAAGAAAAATTTAATCTAAATATTTTTAGAAAAATAGAATAAAAAAAGGGATACTTATTGTATCCCTTTTTTTATAATTTATTCTGAAACTTACTCGGTAATATTAAAACCAGCTACATAAAAGTTTTTATCTATTTCCAATATTGAATTTTGAGTATTTGCTGGATCAAGCTTCCACTCAATTTCTGGTTGAAGTAATTCTTCTTTTCCATTCAGCGTTACTTTCACAGGCATATTAAAACCCGAAACACAATTTGTCCAACGATAACCAAGTTTGTTATCCTTGAAAAAATATTCTAACGTTGGAATTCTGGTATCTCTTAAATACTGATTAAAAACGGTAGACAAATCGATTCCAACTTGCTGACTTAAATAATCTTCAATTTGTTTAGTAGTTACCGTTTGGTGATAAAACGTACTGTTCAAGCCTCTCAATATTCCTCTCCATTTTTCATCATCATTTACTAATTGACGTATAGTATGCAGCATATTTGCACCTTTTGGATACATATCGCCTGAACCTTCATTGTTCACATCATAGTTTCCGATTATTGGTTTGTCATTATCAATGTTTTTTCTTGTTCCTCTTACGTACTCAAATCCTGCTTCTTTACCATAATAATATTCTAGAAAAAGACTTTCAGAATAGTTGGTGAAACTTTCGTGAATCCACATATCAGCAATATCTTTATACGTAATATTATTGGCGAACCATTCATGTCCAGATTCATGGATAATGATAAAATCAAATTTTAATCCCCAACCCGTTCCACTCAAATCGCGTCCTAAATATCCGTTTTGAAATTTATTTCCATAGGTCACTGAACTTTGATGTTCCATTCCTAAATACGGAGCTTCAACTAATTTATAACTGTCTTCATAAAATGGATAAGGACCAAACCAATGTTCAAAGGCTTTCAACATCTTTGGGACATCCTGAAATTGTTTTTTGGCTTTCGCCAAATTGTCTCGTAAAACGTAATAGGTACAATCTAAGTCGCCTTTTTCTCCTTTATACTTTTCTGAAAATGAAACATAATCGCCAACATTTATATTTACGCCATAATTATTGATTGGATTAGAAACATACCAATTGTAGGTTTTGGTACCATCCTTTAATTGCTTGACGCTAAGCAAACGTCCATTCGATACGTTTGTCAAATTTTTAGGAACATTGACACTAATCAACATATTTTCCACTTCGTCATACATGTGATCTTTGTTCGGCCACCAAACACTGGCTCCCAATCCTTGACAGGAAGAAGCGATAAAAGGATTGCCATTACCATCTTTTTTCCAAGTAATTCCTCCGTCCCAAGGCGGATTTACAGCAACTTTTGGTTTACCTCCGTAAAATACTTTCAGTTCTTTTATAGCACCTTTGATTTGAGGAGCAATTAATTCGACAAAAAAGGCATTTCCTTCTCTGCTGTATTTTACAACCTTACCATCTTGAATGACTTTATAAATTTGCATTGGATTTTGCAAATCAATTTGCATAGTCTTGTATTCCTGAACAACTTGATATTTTATAGTGTTGGAACCTGAAATAGTGCTATCTGCAGGATTAACTTTTATATCAAGATGGTAGCTTTTTACGTCCCACCACGCTCTTTCTTTAGTGATACTGCCACGCAAAGTATCTTGTTTAGTAAATATTTCCTCTTTTTTTTCCAAAAGCCCTTGCGCTTTTGCTCCATTAAAAATAACGAAAGAGATAAAAATAAGACAGAATTGTTTTTTCATAGTGAATGTACTTTGGACAAAAATAAACTTTAAAATTTAGAAATAAAATTCGTAGAATTTATTTTTCAGGATAGATTTGGACATGTTCTTGCAACAGCTTATTTTGTTTTCCTCTAATTTCCATGATTACTTTGTTGTTTTTAAAATCAAACTTCAACAACCCAAAATTAATATCTTTGATAACTTCTCCTTTCACATAAGGATTTTCTTCACCTGAAAAGGAAGCGTAGGTATGCGTTAATCCGCTTGAAGTAAAATCAATTAAAGGATACGACAAACCACTTATCTTTTTAGAAGAAAATGTAGCAATATGGCGGTCGCCGGAGATTATAAAAGTACCTTTAGCTTTGGTGGAAACGATTAATTGCTCCAATTTCTCTATCTCATGAGGGAAATTTCCCCAAGCTTCAAAACCGTGTTTATCGGAAAGAAATTGAATACTGCTGACAATTACATTAAATTGTGCATCAGATGTTTGAAGTTCTTTTTCCAACCATTTCCACTGTGCATTTCCTAACACCGTTCCTTCACCGTATTTATTGGGTTCAAAACGTTTTTTAGAATCGGTGGCTTTCGTTAGTTTAGTTCTAAAAAAACGGGAATCCAATACAATTATTTTGACTTTATTTCCATTTACGACAATAGTTTTGGCAGTATAAACGCCATCTTTTTTTCGCTCAGGATCACTTTTTGGAATGCCTATAAAATCTAATAAAAGCTGTTGACTTTCTCTTTTAAAAGGATATTCTTCTCCGCCGTCATTTGCGCCAAAATCATGATCGTCCCAAGTTCCAAGAACGATTTTGTTTTTTATAAATTTGAGATATTCAGCATCCTGTTTCTGAATTTCATAATTTTTTTTAAGAACCTGCATATCCTCAGTATCCGAATAGACATTATCACCTCCCCAAATCCAAACGGACGGATGATTTTCATCTATCGCTGACCAAAGTTCATTCTTAATTTTCTGGTTGTCGCAAGAACCGAAAGCAACAGTGAAAAAAGTATTTTGAACCGGTTTTTCAGTTATAATAGTGGATTTTGTATCCTGCGTTTTGCAACCAATAAAGGCCAAAAAACCAAAAATAAAAAGTATTTTTTTCATGTGATATTATTATAAAATCTGTTTAAATTCTAAATTTTCTACGAAGATATAAAAATCAGTTCAGTTCAACTTTAAGTAAAGTTTAATAAAAAAGCGACTATTCTTATGGAAATAGTCGCTTTTCTTATAGATTTTAAACCAAAAATTAATGAAGGTTTGTAACTTTACTTTGTTCAACTACAGCAGTAAAATCATTTGCTAAACGATTGCCATAATCCTCTAACAATTCTAAAACTCTTTCTTGTTTATCTGATTTGACAATAAGACCCGCATGATATTCCAGTGGAACTTTAAAACAAACTTCCGGATCTGAAAACGATGTTAAATTAGGATGTTGGAATTTAGACAATGTCAAAACAATACCGGCATATCCTTTTTTTACTTTTGGTAAAATGTATTTAGATTCTTTGACCAATCCATTTTCAATTGCTGCCCATTCTTTCCATAAATTGATATTGGAAGCTTCAGCAACCATTTCGGCTAAATGCGCTCCTCCTACTCTTGAGGATGTTTCCAAAAAGTAAATCTGACCATCATCATTACTTTTTATAAACTCCGTATGCGCAGCACCATGTTTCAAGCCAAAGCCTTTCATCACTTGCTCATTTAGTTTTTTTATCGCTTTGTCATCATCAGAATTGTATTTGATATTAGCAGAGCAGAAAACACCGCCTCCTTGTGAAATTTCCATTGGTGTTGCCAAATATTTTGAAGTCAAACTAAAGATTACTTTACTTTCCGAAATCAAACTATCACAGTGATAAACATCGCCTGGTTTAAATTGTTCGATTAAATATTTGAACCTGTTATTCCCCATTTCATTGATGTGAATCCACAAACTCTCTTTATCAAACACTTTTATAATTCCTGATGCCGATGCTTCAGAGCGTGGTTTCAGAACCCATGGAGCCGGAATTGTATCCGCAAAAGTGTTGATGTCATGGTCATTAAATAACGAACAAAAAGCCGGAATAGGAATTCCACAACTTTTAGCTCTCATTCGCATGGCCAATTTATCTCTAAAATAACGTCCCGTAGTTTGTCCCATCCCATCAATGCGAAGATTTTCCCTGAGATACGTAGCTTTTTCAACATCATAATCGTCCAAAGCTACAATGGCATCAATTTTAGTTGACTTCATAAAATTACCAACACCTAACAACAGATGTTCTAAATTCCAATCGACATCCTGCCCTTCCATATAAAAAATCTCATCAATATATTGATGTGGCCATGGTTTATCCCTCAGTTTTTCGCTCGTCACTAAATAGACTTTGTTGCCTGACTTTTTTAAATTAATTAAAAAATCGGCCCCTTTGAAATAATTTGAAATACAAAGAAACGTTTTAGAATTTTCCATAGGTTATAAATTTTCAATGAATTTAGTTAATAAATGGACACCAAATGCTGTTGCATGCTTACTTTTAGCAAATTCATCATCGCCAAATGCTACTCCAGCCACATCCAAATGTGCCCAAGCTTTATGTTCTTGCGTAAAATATTCTAAAAATTTAGCCGCACTTATGGCTCCAGCAACCGCTTTTCCACTAAAATTCTTGACATCGGCAATATCACTTTCAATATCTGATTTATATACATCCCAAAGCGGTAATGGCCACAAACGCTCCCCAATTGCATCTCCATTTTCTTGTAGCTTCTTAGCCATTTCTTCGTTATTGGTAAACAAAGCACCGCATTCAAAACCAAGTGTAGCCACGCTGCTTCCAGTCAATGTAGCAATATCAACAATATATTCCGGTTCGAAATTTTTAATCAAATAGGACAATCCATCAGCTAAAACTAGTCGGCCTTCAGCATCTGTATCGATTATTTCTATAGAATGTCCGCTGTAACTGTGGATTACATCGCTGGGCAAAAATGATTTTGCGTCCACAGCATTTTCGGCACAAGGTACAATTGCGGTTACTTTTACAGGTAATTGCAAATCAGCAATTAGTTGCATCGCACCAAAAACAGCACCACCTCCAGCCATATCACACTTCATGTGAAGCATTCCTGCTGTTTTTATATTCAATCCTCCAGTGTCAAAAGTGATTCCTTTTCCTACTAATCCAACATGTTTTATATGTGGGACTTCTTGTTTAGGAGTGTAATTCATGATAATGAACTGAGGCTCATTTTCACTTCCTTTTCCTACCGCTAAAAAAGCACCCAATCCAACTATTTTTGAAGCATCGTATCCCAAAACTTCAACCTCAAATCCATATTGATCTCCTGTTTCTTTTGCCCATTTAGCTAAATATTTTGGATTAACAGTATTAGGCGGCAAATCGACTAAGCTGTATGTTGCTAATTGTGCTTTGGCAATTTTAATTCCTTTTTTGGCTGCAGTCAAATAATCTTTTTCTGAAATCAAACTCAAATTAAAATCGGGTTCTATAAATGGATGTGTTTTTTTGTCTAATTTAAAATGACCTAAATCATACGTACCCAAAAGCAAACCTGAAACCATAGCTTCAATCTGGTTTTCAACGAATTCTTTCGGTATCACTAAACCTACATTCGAACTGAAATTATCTTTTTGTTTCGATGAAATACGGCGAAAAATAGTTTTCAAAGATTTATAATCTATAGTTTTTCCTAATCCAATGAAGAGATACGTATTATCATTTTCTTCAGCTAAATAGTGAGAATCTTTTTTTCCATAAAAAACTTTAGAAGAAATTTCCAAACCATTGAATGTAATGGGAACAATACTTTTTGAGTAGGTTTCAAAAACTGGAATCAAAATTGTGCCTGAAAAATTATCTGAATTTGTAATTGTCGTTGTTGTCATTTTCTTGTTTTTTTATAGCTAACTGATTAAATGCAATAGCATTGCCTGATACTTTTTTGTTTTATATTCAATAAATCACTTCTCTACGGATTTTTTGTATTAAAAAATAACCATTCAATGGCTTTAGGAAATTCATCACTCCAATAGGTTTCACTATGTTTTCCTTGCCTGTTTATACTTAAATTAATGTTCGAGTTTTCTTTCACAAATTCACTTGAAATCAAATCATTCTGAAACTTATTTACATGCTCAATCATGGTTTTACTTTCATCACCGCCAGCATATAAATACACTTTGGTATCAGCAGTATTCGCTTTCTTTGGGTCAATTTTTAATTCCGGAACAACCCACAATGACGGGGAAAAAATCATTAATTTTCCATACACTTCAGGATTTCTTAATCCACTAAAAATACTCACTAATCCGCCCATCGAGCTTCCTCCAATTCCTGTAAATTCCCGTTCCTTTTTGGTTCTAAAATGACTGTCTACATAGGGTTTTAATGTGTCCGTTACAAAGCGAATATATTTCTTACCTTGTCCTTTTCCCAAAACTGTTTTCCCAACATTATATTCTTTTATACGATCTTCTTCGGCGTGTTCTATTGCAATTATTATAATTTTTCCAATTTTATACTCGGACATAACTGCCAATTTCTTATCAATTTCCCAATTGCCAAATTCAGCAGTTTCATTGAATAAGTTTTGAGCATCCTGTAAATACATCACCGGATAACTTTCACTTGAATTGTCATAATCATGTGGTAAAAGTGCCCAAATTTTTCTGGTTTTGTTGAGTTGCGGAATCTCAAATTCATCAGATATCAACTGCACTTGTGGCAAAAAAGATTGTTTAAAAGGAAGCCAATTTTTTCTCCATCTCGCAACGTGTTCGTTTTGAATTCCAGTATGCGCTATTGTGGAGCGATTTTCGGTTCGATTTCCATGGCTGTCAATCTCTACTTCACTCCAATCCCCTTTTGTGAATTTATATAAAAGCTCATTTGGGTAATCAAAATCGTGCGAAAATTTATAATGATACGAACTGTTTCCTATTTTCTCCATCAGAAAATCTTTATCCTGTGTGCGCCAATTATTAAAATTTCCAGAAATATAAACCGGTCGTGCATCATCTTCATCAGTAGTCAAGATTATATGCAGTCCAGTATTTATTGTGGAATTATTTGTATCAGCATTAAATGTGGTATTATCTGAATTCATTACTTGCATGCACTACTTTAAATTTTTTAAATAATAGTAAATATAGTGGATTGTATTTGGAAATAAAAGAAAAAAGGAAACCCAATAGCGAATCAATTTTGCTATTGGGTTTTTTATAAATGAAATTTAAATATACTAATTTTTCTTTTGGCGGCTTTTCAAAACTTCAACAACATCATCTAATTTAAAACCTTTAGCTTGCAGTAAGATAAGATAATGAAAAAGTAAATCGGCACTTTCGCCTAAGAATAAATCGTCATTCTCATCTTTTGCTTCGATTACGACTTCTATCGCTTCCTCGCCTACTTTCTGAGCGATTTTGTTCATCCCTAATTTGAATAAGGAAGCCACATAACTTTTCTCAGAATCCGCATTTTCTCTTCGAAGTTGGATTGTATCTTCTAAATCTGAAATAAAACCATATTTTCCTTTATTTTCACCATTCCAGCATGTATCAGTTCCTTTGTGACATGTTGGCCCTTCTGGTTTAACCTGAATCAACAACGTATCATTATCGCAGTCGTTTTTAATGTCAATCAGATTCAAAAAGTTGCCGCTTTCCTCGCCTTTTGTCCAAAGTCTTTGTTTGGTGCGACTATAAAAAGTTACTTTTTTAGTATCAACTGTTTTTTGATAAGCTTCGGCATTCATGAAACCCAACATCAAAACCGTTTTGGTTTCGCTGTCTTGAATTATGGCTGGAATTAATCCGTCTGTATTTTTTGAGAAATCTATGTTCATATTTTTAAGTATTAAGTCGTAAATATTAAGTCGTAAGTACTAAGTTGTAAAATATTAAGTAGTTTAACCTTAATAATTCATACTTAAAACTTATTACTTAAATACGTACTTCGATATTGTTATTTTTAAGGGCTGTTTTTAATGTCTTGATTTCAATTTCTTTAAAATGAAATACGCTCGCGGCCAATGCTGCATCTGCTTTTCCGTCCAAAAAAGTATCTACAAAATGTTGTATGTTTCCCGCACCACCAGAAGCAATAATAGGAATATTTACTAATTCCGAAAGTCTAGCCAAAGCTTCATTAGCAAACCCGTTTTTAGTTCCGTCATTATCCATTGATGTGAATAAGATCTCGCCTGCTCCACGTTCTTCGACTTCCTTTGCCCAATCAAATAAATTCAATTCTGTAGGTACTTTTCCGCCCACTAAATGAACAATCCAATCACCATCAATCTGCTTTGCATCAATCGCAACAACGACACATTGACTTCCAAATTTTTGTGCCAGATCATTAATCAACTGCGGGTTTTTGACTGCCGAGGAATTAATGGAAACTTTATCAGCTCCGTTTTGCAATAAAACTTCCACATCTTTTACAGATGAAATTCCACCACCAACAGTAAACGGAATATTAATAGTTGAAGCGACTTTACGAACTAAATCAACTAAGGTTTTTCTTCTTTCTTCGGTTGCTGAAATGTCTAAAAACACCAATTCGTCTGCTCCTTCATCAGAATAGATTTTAGCTAATTCAACCGGATCTCCCGCATCCCGTAAGTCTACAAAATTAACACCTTTTACGGTTCTTCCGTTTTTTATATCGAGACAGGGAATAATTCTTTTTGTTAACATTTTTCTAAAATATAATTTTCCAATTGTTTCAATGAAATTCGTCCTTCGTAAATTGCTTTTCCGATTATCGTTCCTTCACAACCTAATTCAGCTAGTTTTGGCAACTCGTCAAAAGTAGAAATTCCTCCTGAAGCAATTAATTTTATTCCTTTGGCTTCCGCCAAAATTTTAGCGTATAAATCGAAAGAAGGTCCTTCAAGCATACCATCTTTGGCAATATCCGTACAAATTACGTACTGAATTCCTTTGCTTTGGTAATCCTGTATAAAAGGAACCAAATCTTCGTTTGAATCTTCCAACCAACCTGAAACAGCTACTTTTTCATTATTAGCATCTGCTCCCAAAATGATTTTATCAGAACCATATTCTGCAATCCATTTTTCGAATAGTTCTCTGTTTTTAACGGCAATACTTCCACCTGTAATTTGATACGCACCACTTTCAAACGCAATCTTTAAATCGGAATCCGATTTTAATCCACCACCAAAATCAATTTTCAATTTGGTTTGTGTAGCTATTTGCTCTAATATTTTATAATTCACAATCTGGCTTGATTTGGCTCCATCCAAATCAACTAAATGCAAGTATTCAATTCCGTGCGCTTCAAATGATTTTGCCACTTCAAGCGGATTTTCATTATATATAATTTTGGTATTGTAATCGCCTTTTGACAAGCGAACACATTTTCCTTCTATGATATCTATTGCGGGTATTATTCTCATTTATTTATAATTTAAAGATTTAAAAATTGAATTATTTAAAGATTGACATTGTTAGTTAAAGAATTTTTTGACTCTCTAATTTTTCAATCTTTGAATTTTTCAATCCTTTAATTTTAAGAAATTTGCCAAAATTTGTTCTCCAACATCACCACTTTTTTCTGGGTGAAATTGTGTTCCATAAAAATTGTCTTTCTGTAAAGCTGAAGCATATTCAACTTCATAATCAGTTGTAGCAATTGCTTCAGGGCAATTAGGAGCATAAAAACTATGCACTAAATACATGTATTCATTTTCATTAATTCCTTTGAACAAATCCGATTTCAAATTGTAAATTTGGTTCCAGCCCATCTGTGGCACTTTTACTTTTGGCGTGAATTTGATCACATCAACATCAAAAATTCCTAATCCTATGGTATTCCCTTCCTCTGATTTGTTGCACATCAATTGCATACCCAAACAGATTCCTAAAACGGGTTGTTTCAAGGTTGGAATTAACACATCAAGACCGCTGTCAATAAGCATTTTCATTGCAAAACTAGCTTCGCCAACACCTGGAAATATCACCCGGTCAGCAGCCTTAATTTCTGTCCAATCGTTACTCAAAACAGCCTCAAAACCTAACCTTTCAATAGCGAATTTTATGCTTTGAATATTTCCTGCGCCGTAATTTATGATTACTATTTTCATTTTAGTTTTGTTTCAAGTTTAATATTTAAAGTTGCTCGGGTTAACCTGAAACTTTAAACTTTAAACAATTTTACAACATTCCTTTCGTGCTTGGCAAAATCATCTTCTCCGTATCCCTTTTTACGGCTACTTTTATAGCTTTTGCAAAAGCTTTAAAAATAGCTTCTATCTTGTGATGCTCGTTAGTTCCTTCGGCTTTGATGTTGATGTTAGCTTTAGCACCGTCCGAGAATGATTTGAAGAAATGATAAAACATCTCCGTAGGCATTTTACCTACCATTTCTCGTTTGAATTCGGTTTCCCAAACCAGCCAGTTTCTACCTCCAAAATCAATGGCTACTTGCGCTAAACAATCGTCCATTGGCAAACAAAAGCCGTAACGTTCAATACCTAATTTATTTCCTAAAGCTTTCGCAAAAACTTCTCCAAGCGCAATCGCAGTGTCTTCAATCGTGTGGTGTTCATCAACTTCTAAATCTCCTTTTACAAATATTTCCAAGTCCATTTGTCCATGGCGAGCAATTTGGTCCAGCATGTGATCAAAGAAAGCAATTCCGGTATCGATTTTGCTTTTTCCTGTTCCGTCAAGGTTTAAATTAATGAAAATATCAGTTTCATTCGTTTTTCTAGAAATGGTTGCAGAGCGTTCCTCTAATTTCAAAAACTCATAAATAGTTTTCCAATCAGTAGTTTGCAAGGCAATAACCGAATCCAATTCATGTCTTTTTGAAGATATTTCATCACCTCCCAAAGCTTCATCTCTGTTAATAAAAATCGCTTTTGAACCTAAGTTTTTTGCTAATTCTACATCTGTTATTCGGTCTCCAATGACGAATGAATTCTCTAAATCATATTCTGGATTATTAAGATATTTGGTCAACATAGCAGTACCAGGCTTGCGAGTTGGCACATTTTCGTGTGGAAATGTTTTGTCAATTAAAACTTCTTTGAAAACAACACCTTCATTTTCAAAAGCTTTCATGATCAAATTGTGAACTGGCCAAAAGTTAATTTCCGGATGAGAATCCGTTCCTAAACCATCTTGATTCGTAACCATTACCAATTCAAAATCCAATTCTTTAGCTATTTTACCAAGATATTGAAAAGCGTTTGGATAAAATTCTAATTTTTCAAAGCTGTCTAACTGATAATCATGTGGTTCTAAAACCATGGTTCCGTCACGGTCTATAAAAAGTATTTTTTTCATTAAAAAAAGTTTAAAGTTTAAGGTTTAAAGTTGTTTTAACACCTCAATTAATTTCATATTTTCTTGTTCAGTTCCAACAGTAAAACGCAAACAATTATCGCATAATGGTTGGGTGGTGCGGTTCCGGATTACAATTCCTTTTGCAATCAATTCAGCGTATCTTTTATTGGCATCATCTACTTTTACTAAAATGAAATTAGCTTCTGTTGGATAAATTTTTTCGATAAATTTAACATTAAGTAATACTTTAAGTAATTCCTCTCTTTGTGTTATAATAGAGTCGATTTCAAATTTTATTTTTTCCGGATTGTCCAATCGTTCCAAAGCTTTTTTCTGAGTCAATTCATTTACATTATACGGTGGTTTAATTTTGTTTAAAACCAAAATTACTTCTGCAGAGGCATAACAAATTCCCAATCTAATACCTGCCAAACCATACGCTTTTGATAGTGTTTGAGTAATGACAAGATTTGGATATTCATCCAATTCATTGATCCAACTATCTTTCTTTGAAAAGTCAATATAGGCTTCATCAATAACCACTAATCCTTTGAAATTTTGCAAAAGATACGCCACACTTTCATCCGAAAAGGAGTTTCCGGTAGGATTATTTGGAGAACACAAAAAGATTATTTTAGTGTTTTCATCAACAGCCTCCATGATTTTTTCAATTTGCGGTTGAAAGTCTTCTGAAAGTAAAATTTCTTTGTTTTCTACTGCATTAATATTCGCCAAAACACCATACATTCCGTAGGTTGGTGGCAAAGTGATTACATTATCTGTTTTTGGTTCACAAAAAGCTCTGAATAATAAATCTAATACTTCGTCACTTCCATTCCCCAATAAAATTTGATTCGTTTTGACATTTCTTTGTTTTGCCAAAACCTCTTTCACACTTATTTGTTGTGGATCCGGATAACGGTTTACACCATTTTCAAACGGATTTTCATTGGCATCCAAAAAAATCATATCAGCGGTATCAAAATCCTCAAATTCATCACGAGCCGAAGAATAGGGTTTCATTTGCTTGACGTTTTCTCTGACCAAATTATTTATATCGAAATTATTTTCCATCTTCAATCGCTTTTAATCGTAATGTAACTGCATTTTTGTGTGCTTGTAATCCTTCCGCTTCTGCCATGATTTCTATCGCTTTCCCAATGTTTTGTATTCCTTTTTCCGTTATTTTTTGGAAAGTCATCGCTTTTGTAAAACTATCCAAATTTACACCGCTATAATTCTTGGCATAACCATTTGTTGGCAATGTATGATTGGTTCCTGAAGCGTAATCTCCAGCACTTTCAGGCGAGTAATTCCCTATGAATACAGAACCTGCATTTTGAACGCCATTGCTGTAAAAATCATCATATTCAGAGCAAATAATAAAGTGTTCTGGTCCATATTCATTGATTAAATCCAAAGCAATTTTGTCATTTTCAACAAAAATCAATTTAGAATTCGAAATGGCTTTTTCGGCAATGGCTTTTCTTGGCAACGCTTCCAATTGTATTTGGATTTCTGTTTCTACGGCATCAATTAATTTTTTGGAAGTAGAAACTAAAATAACCTGACTGTCCGCTCCGTGTTCTGCTTGGGATAACAAATCCGAAGCTACAAAAGCCGGAACTGCAGTATCGTCAGCAACAATCAGTAATTCCGATGGACCAGCCGGCATATCGATTGCGACACCAAATTGTGTAGCTAATTGTTTTGCTACAGTCACAAATTGATTTCCGGGACCAAAGATTTTATATACTTTCGGAATTGTTTCCGTTCCAAAAGTCATTCCTGCAATAGCTTGAATCCCTCCTACTTTTAATATTTTTGTCACACCACATAAATTTGCAGTATACAAAATCGCAGGATTTACAACTCCATTTTTATCCGGTGGTGAGCATAAAACAATTTCGTTACAGCCTGCAATTTCTGCAGGAACAGCAAGCATCAATACTGTAGAAAATAATGGAGCAGTTCCGCCAGGAATATACAATCCTATTTTTTGAATAGGTCTCTTTTCCTGCCAACAGTTAACTCCTTCAATTGTTTCTACGACAACTCTATCTGTTTTTTGAGCAATATGGAATTTTGAAATATTAGATTTGGCTAACTCAATAGCTTCTTTCAACTCTGGAGAAACGGAAGCAATAGCATGCTCAATTTCAGCTTTAGAAACTTCAATAGTATCGATTTTGACACCATCAAAAAGCGACGTATATTTTGCAACAGCAACATCACCTTTCTTTTGAACTTCATTGAAAATTTCTTTTACAGTGGCTTCAATGTCATCAATAGTTTTGGTAGGACGCTCTAAAATTGAGGACCAAGATTCTGCTTTTGGATTGTATATTTTATTCATTTTTAATTTTATTCAAAGATTAAATAATAGAATTATTCGTTTTTAAACTCATAATCCATAACTCACAATTTAAAATCTTAAAGCACCATTTTCTCAATTGGGCAAATTAAAATACCTTCGGCACCCGCTTCTTTCAATTGATCAATAACATCCCAGAAAGTATCTTTATCGATTACAGAGTGAACACTGCTCCATCCCTCTTGTGCCAAAGGCAAAACCGTTAAACTTCGTAATACAGGAAGAATTTTACCAACTGCTTCAATTTTGTTATTTGGGACATTCATCAAAATGTATTTTGATTTTCTTGCTCTTAAAACAGATTCGATTCTGAATTTTAACGTATCAATAATTTTTTGAGATTCAGGACTTACTTTTGGAGAAACAGCTAAAACCGCTTCACTTTTAAAAATAACTTCAACCTCTTTTAGATTATTCTTGAATAAAGTACTTCCGCTGGAAACAATATCAACAATAGCATCAGCTAGACCAATGTTTGGAGCAATTTCTACTGAACCTGAAATTTGGTGAATGTCGACTGTTACGCCTTTTGAATTAAAAAAATCAAGCACTGTTTTAGGGTATGAAGTAGCAATACGCATACCATTTAAATCTTGAACGGATTTGTAATCAAATGCTTTCGGAACAGCAACAGATACTTTACATTTTGAAAAACCTAATTTTTGAATTACTTCAATATCCCCGCCTTTTTCAACTAAAAGATTATCCCCAACGATAGCAATATCTACAACTCCATCAATCAAATATTGAGGAATATCAGAATTTCTTAAATATAAAACCTCTAACGGGAAGTTGGATGCTTCGGCTTTTAATTGGTCGATTCCGTTATCTATTGAAATACCTGCATCTTTTAAAATTTGAATGCTGTCTTCGTTTAAACGTCCTGATTTTTGAATTGCAATTTTTAATGTACTCATTTTGTCTTTTTTGTTTTTGTTTTTGTTTAAAATAATTTGATTGAGTACAAATATTGGGTAATAAAAAACCCGTTTGATGTACTCAAACGGGTTTTTAGAATATGATGATTTACACACATACCATTAACACATCGCTTGAGAGCAATAATGAAAATGATGATGATGTAATTGTATTGTAAACATGTGTTTTATTTTTCTCTGCAAATATAAAAGCTTTTTTAATTAAAAAGCAATTAATACTTTAACTTAATATAGTTTTTTTGTTAAAATACTTTTTTTATTCCTTTTCCTCCTCCTTTGTAGGGCTAATTTGCTCTGCATTACTGCCTACTGCTGTACTGTCGGTTCTAATTTCAGTATGTCGAACTTCTCCACCTGTTGTACCCGTTTGTTGTGCAAAAAACACGGCGATTATTGCAACTACTGTCGCTATATAAGAAACAAGCTTTGCTTTTGGTTTGTTTTTCAAATTAGAATAAAGGCCAAAAAGCGATGTAATTGCCAACGCATATAAAACAATTGCTAATTTTTCGGCCATTTCTTCGTGTTCATGAATAATTGCTTTTCCTATTCCAGGGAAATCTTCCACCATTTCCTCTGCTCCTTCGCCAGTAGACATGCTAAAAAAGCCAAAAACAGCTGCAATGACAAATAATATGTAAGCTGTATTTTGTACGGACTTGTTCTTGAGTACTAATCCTGCGATTAAAATTCCGAGTCCAAGAATTGTTCCAATAATTGGAAAATGGTTTACAACCATGTGTAAATGGGCATCATTCATAATTTTTAATTTAAAGTTTATATTCTATTGATTTATAAAAAACTAATTTTTTTATCCTGCTAATGAAACTCCAATCAAGGAACCTATTCCATAAGTTACAGCTGCAGCCAACAATCCAAAAGAAACTTGTCTAAATCCAGAAAATAAAATGCTTTTTCCTGTCAATAAAGTTATTGCAGCACCAATTCCAAAAAGGCCAATAACACTGCTTCCTACACTTAATAAAATTGCATTTTTTCCGTCTAAAAACATAAATGGATATAATGGAATAATGGCTCCAATGGCAAAAAGTACAAACGAAGCTGTTGCTGCTTCCCAAGCTGATCCTCCTAATTCTTCTTTGTCAATTCCCAATTCCTCCGTAATAATTGCATCTATTGCTGTTTGAGGATTTTCAAAAGCTTTATCAGCCAGTTTTTGTGCTTCGATAGCATTCATTCCTTTGGCCTGATACAATAAAACCAATTCTTTTTTCTCTTCTTCGGGAGAAGCTTCCAATTCTTCGGTTTCCAAATCAATTTGGCGCTGGTTTAATTCTCTCGAACTTTGTACCGAAAGCCATTCGCCCAAAGCCATTGAAATTGCTCCTGCCAACAGTCCCGCAATGCCTGTTAACAATATCGTATTATTAGAAACAGCCGCACCGGCAACTCCCATTACCAAACTCATATTTGAAACCAATCCATCATTGGAGCCTAAAACGGCGGCACGCAATGCATTTCCGCCTACTGATTTATGCCTACTTTCAAATTTGGACAATAAGCCACCGGAAACATTCAAGGCAGCATTATTATTTACCGCTTCAATAATATTAAGATGATTGTGCTCAAAACCTGTTGGTTTCTCTCCGCTTTTAAGTTTATTTTTAATTGAATTTACGGCAAACTGCTTTTCAATACTGGAAAGATTGCTAATAATAGAACTGTAACCAAAGATTTTACCCAACTTCAATTGGAATTTTGCTCTTCCTGAAGGCGAAGGCATTTTATAATTTGGTTCCAAAGTCAACACTTTATCAAACATGTGTTTCGCGTGTCCTTTTTCAATTTCACCCAAACTCAATAATACTCTTGAAAGATTATCATCCGATTGAATGGCAGCAATGCTATCATACAAAAAGGCAGTATCAACCTCTGTTTGCAACTGATCTTTAAGTTTTTTCAAGTCCATTTTATTTACTTTTTAATTAATTAGCCAAATCGAAAACACCTTTTGTCAAAATTCTTGAAGAATCATTAATTGCAGTATTTGGAAGTATTTCGACGAAATTTTCAGACTTTTCGCCCACCGTAACGCTTACTTTCTTGAACGAATATCCATTTTTTTCATTATCTAATAAAAGTACGAAATTTTTGTTGTTTTCAGTAACTAATGCTTCAGAAGGAATTGCTAAACCTTTTTTGGAATCGATAATTATTTCAGCTTCTACAAACATTCCCGTCAATAGTTTTTGTTTTATGTTATCGTCTAAATGCCCATGAATATTAATCGTTCTGTCATTTCCTTCTATTGATTTTCCAACCAAATGTACTTCGGCATTAAAAACATCTTTAGAAGCTTCAGGAACTTTGAAATGTATTTTTTGCCCAATTTTTACATTCAAAATATCTTTTTCAAAAACAGCCAATTCTAAATGCAAGTGATCCGTATCTACAATTTCAAGAATCACATCCGAAGGTGCTACATACATTCCCACATTGGCATTCATGATTACGATATCACCCGTTATTGGAGAAAAAATAGTGATTGTTGAAGTCAAAATTCCTTTCTCTACATTTCTAGGATTAATGTTCAAAAGCATTAATTTGGCACGTAAACTTTGATGCATTGCTTTGGCTCTTCTGTAGTCACTTTCGGCTTTTAAGTAGTTTTTTTGCGAAGTGATTTTTTCATCATACAACGTTTTTTGCCTGTCATATTCCGATTTCAAGAAATTTAGTTGCTCGGCCACTTCCATATAATCTTTTTGAATATCAAGAAATTCCGTGTTTTGTAGCGTTAATAAAGCTTGTCCTTTTGTGACTTTATTTCCAACCAAAAGCGTTGTGGATTTCACATAACCACCCATAAAAGTATTTACCTTCGCTCTGTTTTGTGGTGGTACGTCAATTTTTCCGGATGCTTTTACCGTAACATTAAAATCCTGTTCTGTTGGAGTCCCAATCTCCATTCCTGAAGATTTGAATTGAGCAGAAGTTATAGTTGTCAAACCATTGTCTTTTTGTTCCACTTCCTCCGTTTTCGATTCTTTACAAGAAAATAAAACAAGAGATAAAGCGATTATATATAGAGATTTTTTCATTAGTTATTATTTAAAAATTTAGGTATTGTAAATCTAATTGGGTTTGGTTGAATTGTAAAATGGTATCTAAATAGTCCACCTGAATGGTTGTAGCATTTTCTAAACTTTGGATGTATTGGAAAAAATCAATTTCACCATGTTTGTAGCTATTGTTTCCTACTTTTATAATCTCATCCGATAATTTTTTCCCGTATAAGTTGTAGTAATTTATCGCTTCCTGATGCTTCGCTAATTCATTCTTTTTTTGATTAATGTACTTCTCTATTTTTACTTCTTCATTTTGCTTTTGTTGTTCCCAACTTTGTAATTCTAGCTGTGCGACTTTACTTTTAGCAACTTGTCCCGAAAATAAAATCGGTACTGCTAAACCAACTTGAAAACCATACAACGACTGTGATAAACCGTTATTTTTTCCTTGAAAATAATCCAAGTTAATATCCGGCAACCAATGTTGTTTTTGTAGCTTTATTTGGTTTTTATAATTTTCAGTAACACTTTCTAAATAAGCAGTATAAAATAATTCACTTGTTGCATCAGTAAAAGTATTTAAAGGTGTAATTGAATTACTATTTATTGTTATTATTTCATCGTTTTGAAGCAAGGATTGCAACAGTTCGTATTGTGCTTTTTTGTCATTCTCAATTTGCGAAAGCTTGGTTCTAATTTGTCTGAATTTAGCTTGAGCCGTAATTTTTTCCAGATAATTGGTTTCTCCTAATTCAAAACGTCTGTCGCTTGCTTTAGAGAAATTTTGGTACAAACTATCCAAATACTGATACAGTTTTTCTTGAT
This sequence comes from Flavobacterium psychrolimnae, assembly GCF_003312425.1. GTDB lineage: Bacteria > Bacteroidota > Bacteroidia > Flavobacteriales > Flavobacteriaceae > Flavobacterium > Flavobacterium psychrolimnae. The sequence continues at coordinate 274,713 of NZ_QNUX01000002.1, forward strand.
GTTGCAAATAAACGATATGCTGATACGATTTAGAAACAGCCAATGAAAGTTTGTTTTTTTGAATATCAAAATTGGCTTTTTCCCTTTCATATTCAGAAGAAAATACTTTTTTCTGCGCTCCGTAAACCGTTGGAAAAGAAAAACGTTGCTGTACGCCAAATACTCGTAAAGGCTCATTATTTAGTGCCAAATTATTTTGATCGTAACTGTAATAAATATTTGTTTTATCAAAAGTATTTGCCGTTTTGATATTGGCTTTTGTTTTATCCACTTGCAATTGAGCCGCTTTAATTCCTTTATTATTTTGAATTGCTTTCGACAATAAACTATCCAATTCCGGATTAGTATTTTGAGAAAAAGCCCACGAAGAACTCAACAATAACAAAATGATATAAGTAGCACTTTGATGCTTCTTAAACTTCGCTTTTTTGAAGGTTTGACTATCAAAAACCTTATATAAAATAGGCAGCACAATCATCGTCAAAATAGTTGCCGTAAACAATCCGCCAATGACTACCGTTGCTAATGGTCGTTGCACTTCTGCTCCAGCCGAAGATGAAATTGCCATGGGTAAAAATCCTAATGCGGCAGCCGAAGCGGTTAATAAAACCGGACGTAATCTATCTGTAGTTCCTTTTAAAATTAATGCATCGATGTCTTTCATGCCTTGGTGTTTGAGTTCTTTAAAATGTTCGATTAGGACAATTCCATTTAATACTGCAATTCCGAAAAGCGCTATGAATCCAACGCCTGCCGAAATACTGAATGGCAAATCTCTAATCCATAAAAATAATACACCACCGACTGCTGATAAAGGAATCGCTGAATAGACCATTAACGCTTCTTTTACGGAGCCAAACGCAAAATACAAAAGGATAAAAATCAAAAATAATGCGATAGGAACTGCAATCATCAATCGGGCTTTGGCGCTTTGTAAATTTTCAAATTGTCCGCCATATTTCACGTAATAACCAGCTGGCAATTTAACTTGATTGTCCACAATTTTCTGAATATCGGTCACTACACTTTGTAAATCACGATTCCGAACGTTGATTCCCACTACAATTCTTCTATTGGTATTGTCTCGAGAAATTTTAGCGGGACCTTCGGTATATTCGATAGAAGCCAATTCACTCAACGGAATTTGTTCTCCGTTTGGTGTTGGTACATATAAGTTACGTAAATCTTCAACATCATGGCGATTTGCTTGATCCAAACGAATTACCATATCAAAACGTTTCTCGCCCTCAAAGACATTTCCAACGGTTTTTCCGGCAAAGCCCAGCGCAATCATTTCGTTCAAATCAGCAATATTCAAGCCGTAACGAGCAATTTTTGAACGGTCATACACCACTGACATTTGTGGCAAACCTTCTGTTTTTTCGATAATAATATCCGAAGCGCCTTCTACTTTTGCAATAGCATTTTTGATTTCGTGTGCTTTTTGTGCCAAAATATTCAAGTCTTCGCCAAAAACTTTAACCGCCACATCAGATCTTGTTCCAGAAATTAATTCGTTAAAACGCATTTCGATAGGTTGCGTAAATTCGATTTCCATATTCGGGATTTGTTTTTCCAATGCTGCTTTTATTTTATCTGCCAATTCATCTTTGGTGGAAGCTGAAGTCCATTCTGATTTGGGTTTCAATTTTACAATAATATCACTTTCTTCCATAGACATTGGGTCTGTAGGCACTTCGGCAGCTCCAATTCTGCTGACAACTTGTGTGACTTCCGGGAAGTTATTGAGGATAATTTTTTCTATTTTGGTCGTTATGGCTATTGTTTTTGTTAAAGATGTTCCCGTTTTTAAAACCGGCTGAATCACAAAATCACCTTCGTCAAGCGTAGGAATAAATTCTCCTCCCATGGTTGCAAATAATCCTACGGCCAGCAATAATAATCCTAATGCGCCATACATTACTTTTTTGGTATTGCTTACCGCCCAAGTAATAATAGGCAAATACCAGGAATTCAGTTTATGGATTAATTTACTGGATAATGAATTTGGATTTTCTGCTTTTGGTTTTAGAAATAAAGAAGAAACGACCGGAACATAGGTAAAGCAGAAAATCATTGCGCCTAATAAAGCAAAACTAAAGGTCATTGCCATTGGTTTGAACATTTTACCTTCAATTCCGGATAAGGATAGAATTGGAATAAAAACAATCAGGATAATCAATTGTCCAAAAATAGCCGAATTCATCATTTTGGAAGCACTTTTATAGGTAATTTGGTCAATTTCCAACTGGCGTTCTTCCTTGCTGAGATTTACTAAATGAGCGGATTTACTGGCGATTTGGAAAGCTATGAACTCAACAATAATTACAGCACCATCGATAATTATTCCAAAATCAATAGCACCAAGACTCATCAAATTGGCATCGATACCAAAAATATTCATAAACGAAATGGCGAATAACAAACACAACGGAATCACAGAAGCCACGACCAATCCGGAACGCCAGTTTCCCAATAACAGAATGACAACAAAAATTACGATTAAACATCCTAAAATCAAGTTTTCGGCAACTGTAAAAGTCGTTTTTCCCACTAATTCGCTTCGTTCCAAAAATCCATTAATGTAAACACCATCAGGTAATGTTTTTTGGATTTCGGCAACTCTATTCTTAACATCATCAATTACCTGTTTAGAATTTCCACCTTTGAGCATCATCACTTGTCCCAAGACTTTTTCGCCTTCGCCATTACCTGTAATTGCACCAAAACGGTTGGCATGACCAAAACGAACTTGTGCTACATTCTTGATATAAACGGGCAATCCATTAGCATTTGCAACAACAATATTCCCAATATCTTCCAGCGAATTTACTTTTCCTTCGCCTCTGATAAAATAACTTTGGTTCACTTTTTCGATGTAAGCGCCACCGGCAATACTATTGTTTTTTTCCAGCGCTGTAAAAACATCAGCTGTTGTAATATTCATCGCTTTCAAACGTGAGGGACTAATCGCGATTTCGTATTGTTTTAAAAAACCACCCCAAGTATTAATTTCTACAACACCTTTTATTCCCGATAATTGACGTTTTACCACCCAATCCTGTATGGTTCGTAAATCAGTAACGGAATAATTATTCTTAAATTCTGGTTTTACTTCTAAAGTATATTGATAAATTTCTCCAAGTCCCGTAGTGATTGGTCCCATTTCTGGTGTTCCAAAACCTTGCGGAATTTTCTCAGAAGCAGTTTTTATTTTCTCCGCAATAAGTTGCCTTGGAAGATAGGTACCCAAATTTTCATCAAAAACAATCGTTACAACTGATAAACCAAATTTTGAAATAGAACGAATTTCTTTGACACCTGGCAAATTCGCCATTTCAATCTCAACAGGATACGTGATAAACTGTTCAATATCTTGTGTAGAAAGGTTACGAGAAGTGGTAATTACCTGAACTTGGTTGTTCGTCACATCAGGAACTGCTCCAATGGATATTTGGAAAACAGAAAACAAACCAAATCCGAAAACCCCTAAAGTAAAGAGTAAGACAATCAGTTTATTTTTTAAGCTAAAAGCAATAATTTTTTCGAGCATTTTTATCTTATTTATACTTCAAAAGTAAAGTTTAAAGATAAGGATTTCCTTAAGAACTACTTAAGGTCTGCTTCAAATAAACTTAAAATTACAGTGGTTCCATTATTTTCTTTACTGCTAATTGCAATTTCAATATTGAGTAAAGAACACAATCTTTTTACGATAGACAATCCTAAACCTGTTCCTTTTATTTCTGGATGATTAGTGGATTTTGAGCGGTAAAACTGATTGAATATTTTTTCTAAGTCCTCAGCGGGTATTCCAATTCCAGAATCAGTGATCTGACATTCAATTTTAGAATCCATAGTTTTTATGGTAACTTCCAGATTCCCGTTTTGATTCGAATATTTTAATGCATTCGATATCAAATTATTAATCACTATCGAAAATAAATAATTATCAGTTTCTAAGTAATAATCCTGATCAAATTCAGTCGAAACAGTGATTTTTTTGGATTGAATTACAGTAGAATATCGAGCAATAGTATCTAAAAATAAAGCATTTAAATATACTTTCTCCGTTTTTAAGGTTTGCTTTTGGTTTTCAAATCGAGCCAATAAGAGCAACTGATCTACCAAATGATTCAACCGATTGACTTCTGTAACACAAAAGTTTATTTTTTCTTGATATTCTGAGTGATCTCTAGGTTTCCGAATTAAAACTTCCAAAGTTCCTTTGATTACAGTTAGTGGCGTTCTTAATTCATGCGATGCATCAGAAGTAAATTGCTTTTCCCTTTCAACGGCAGTTTCTATTCGGTCTAATAAATTATTAATGGTTTGAGATAAAACAAACAATTCGTCACGGTTTTGCGGTAACGGAATTCGGGATGTCAAATTATCTTTGGTAATAATATTAGAAGTTGTGATAATGGAACTAATCGGTTTTATGCTCCTTCCAGCGAAAAATCGAGCAATAAAAAACAACAATATCAGAATTACAGGATAGGCAATTATCAATACTTCGGATAAATTGTTGAGTACCATCGTAGCATCTTCGAGTGACATGGCAATTATGATGTAGCCAATAATTTTTGTTTTTTGATAAATAGGAACCTGAATTTGACGGATTGCGTTATCCGCTAATTTGGTATCAAAAAGTTTGTTTTCTGCATTTTCTTTATCAAAAATTAAAGTAGATTTTTTAAGATTAGGTGATTTTTCAATCACATTTCTATTTTGATCTACAAACTGAATAAATACCGGATTTACGTCTAGCGTGTTGTGTTCCCGTTCCTTCCATTCTTCCTCATGAATCAAATGAAAACTATCGCCAACAATTACAATTTCAGTAAGGTGTTTGTCAACTTCACTCGTAATATCGTTATTAACATGACTGTACACACTGAATTTAACAATAGAATAAATGATAAAGAAAACCACAAAAATCAATAAAGCTGTGGTAACAATATAGTTAGAAGCAATTCTATTTTTAAAGGAAAGTTGTTGCATTTTTATTTAATCGTTAGCAATATAACCTACACCACGAACTGTTTTTATGTAGTCTTGTTCAATTTTTAAATTTAATTTTTTGCGAATCGCATTCATAAAAACATCAATTACGCCGGTGTCATATTCAAAATGAATGTCCCAAACGTCTTCAATGATCTGAGTTCTAGTACATACTTTTCCTTTATTTTTCACCAAATACGTCAATAGTTCAAATTCACGCTGCGTCAATGCCACTTCAATTTCATTTACTAAAACACGGTGTTGTGGAATATCAATTTTGATGCTGCCAAGAGTCAGAATTTCATCTTCATTTTGGTTTCTGAAATGAATTTTGATGCGTTCTACCAATTCATCAAAACTAAAAGGCTTCTTGATATAATCATTGGCACCAGCTTTCAATCCTTCAATTGTTTCTTGAACGGTATCTTTTGCTGTCAGAAAAATGATTGGAGTCGTAGTGTTTTTTAATCGAATGGATTTACAAAGTTCTAATCCAGTCATTTTTGGCAACATCCAATCCAATAAAATCAGATCAAAATTTTCCTTTTGTGACAACTCAAATCCTTTCAAACCATCAGAAGCACTGGTAATTGTATAGCCTTCCTCCTCTAATCCTTGTTGCAGAAATTGAACAATTCCGGCTTCGTCTTCTACAATTAATATGTGCATTTTTATCTTTTTGTAAATTTAGGTTTTATTGCATTACAAATTTGAAAGCAATGGTAGCAATATTAGCATTCAGATTATCACTTCGTTTGTAATGATTGAATCTAAAATCAATATTTTTCAGACCAAATTTCCAAATTTTTCCCGCAGTAAAAATATCGGTGTAATTTACACCAAAACCGTATTGATTTGCATCAAATGTAGCTAAATCAGCATCTGAAGTGTAGAATTTTTCCGTTGACAAATGGGTTTCGTAAGGGGCATAATATTTAGAAGCAGTTTGTGTATAATAACGATACATTGGAAAAACAGTAAATTTATCCGATAATTTCACAGGAAGTTCTATACTGGCGGTATGCGATTGAATGTCCCAGTTATCAGAATAAAAACGATAATAGGTTCGCAATATAAATCGCTCATTGATGTAATAATTCAAACGTGCTCCAACAGGAAGTTTAAAACGAGAATCCGGTAATCTTTCGATATCATCCGCTAATTTGTAGACTCCAGCATTACTTGTACTTTCATAATTGCTGATATATTCCGGTTGTCCAATGTAAAAATTCGCTTTATCAGCAAAATAAATACGGTGATAAGGAGACGACAATAATCCTTGTTGCTGCAATACATCAAAGAAAACAGAAACTTGTAATTTCTTGTTTAAAACCTGAGAAAAACCTACAGAAGCTGAGAACGAATTTCGATTAACCGCATTTACTGTTTGAAACGCAGACGGCAAATAATTGGTTGTCGAAACTCCGTTTTGATCCAAAACCGAAACTCCGCTAAAGTAGCCTTGATTTAAAAAATTAGAACCATATTTTGAATATTCGTGCAGTTCAGTAGGATAAATAGGTCTCCATTGGTCCAAATACGCATTTACTTTCAAGCTCAATTCCGTATTTTTTTCATTAAAAAGACTTGCGATTCCTCCGCCAAAACCAACAGAAGTATAATCGTATTCATTTGAAAAAGAAACATCTGTGTTCCAAATAAAATTCCTGGAATCACTGCTGTGACTATAATTGGCAACAACAGAAACCAGCTGATCACTTTTTGAAGCACCCGAAGAAGCTTGCCAAGGCGTTCCGTAAGGTCCGGTAGCCGCCGCTTTACTTCCTGCTACTCTATCATCGTCACCGTCTTCGCCACCACCAGAAGCTCCCGTGGAATTAAATGGATTTATATTACTGGAAGATGCTGATGAATAGGCTGATATTCCTAAATCAATAGTCAAAACATCATCATCATTCAAGGGCATTGCCACGACAATATTGGAGGCAACATCAGTCAGTTTCTCCGAACCAATTCCACCTGAAACGGCTGATTTTGATCCGTCTTGATTGTAATAACTGGCTAAAAAGTCAACTTCCGTACTTTCTAACACTCTTTTTTTGAAAACCGGTTCTTTGCTGTTTTCTTGAGAGAAAGCAGTTGCCGTAATTAGGATAAAAAGAGATAAAATTTTTATTTTCATTTTCTAATTGATTGAAATTTACAATCTGAATTGATATTTTAAATTAATTGCAACCGCAACCGCCACCTGATTTTCCACCATTGGCACCTGCAGCAGCTTCACGATATACTTGAAAAGACGTTTCATAACGCTCAGCTGTTCGTGCGGAAAGCTTCATATCAGGATCATTTATTTTCTCTTTTTCATATTCTTTTACGGAACTGCACGATTGCAAAATCAAAAGTGTAAAAAACACAAAGGCTATTTTTTCTTTCATAATTGTATTTTTTAATTAATTATATTTTTTTATGTCAATTCCTTTCGATGAATGAATTTTGCCTTTATCATCAACAATAATGCATTCAAGTCCTTTAATTTGATTTACTAAATCCAAGCCTACTTCTACTCCAAGGACAAAAATTCCTGTTGCCATGGCATCAGCGATTTCTGTTTGTTTGGCAAAAACAGAGACACTGACCACACCTTTTGCCGGATAACCCGTTCTAGGATCAATAATATGTGAATAACGGATTCCATCAAAAATCACATATTTTTCATAACTGCCAGAAGTTTCCACCGCGCTGTCTTCTATTGGGAAAGTGGCGAAAATTTTATTCTTATTCAAAGGGTTTACAATTCCTACAGTCCAAGGTTTTCCATCCGGCTGTTTTCCCCAAGCATTAATATCGCCAGAAACATTTATAATTCCAGAAACACAGCCTTTTGAAAACAATAAATCTTTCACTTTATCTGCAATATATCCTTGTCCAATACCACCCAATCCTAATTTCATTCCTTCTAATTTTAGAAAAATGGTGTGTTCTTTTGGATTTAAAATAATGTTTTTATACCCAATTTTTGCAACTGATTTCTTTATAGCTTCTTCAGTTGGCATTACTTTCATCGAACCATCAAACTTCCATATTTTATCCATCGAAGCATACGAAATATCAAAGGCTCCATTGGTAATTTGGGAGATTTTTATCGCTCTTTCGACCAATTCAAAAACTTCAGCGTCTACTTTTATTGGTTTTATTCCTGCATTGCGATTGATTTCTGAAATTTGTGTCGTTGGAATCCAATCTGAAATTAAATTTTCAATTCGTTTTACTTCGGCTACAGCCAAATCAATATATTCGTTGGCTTTTATAGTGTCTTTTGCAACAGCAGTAACCTCAAAAGGACTTCCTAACATAAACAACTTTCTCTTGTGCGTAATTTGAGAAGTAGCGATTACACTTACGAACAGCAAAATTATGAAGAGTATTTTTTTCATTATTTCTCAAAGGAATGAATGATTTGTATGTATTCTTGCGGAGTTACGTTTTTGTAACCAGTAATTCCTAATACACTTCCTGATTTATCCAAAAGCAACACTAAAGGAAAATTTCCTGATTTGTTATATTGCTCTGCTAATTTTTTATTGCTGGCAGTTAGTTCAGCTGATAATAAATTTGATTTCTTTTTAGGAAAATCAGCTTTATAGATTACCCATTTTTGCTCAGCCTCCTTTTTAAAATCTTCCGATTTCCAGATTGTATTTTCTAGTTTAATACAAGGTGCGCACCAATCTGATCCTGAATACACGAGAAGAATATTTTTGTTTTCTTTATTGGCTTGCATTTTTGCTTCTTCAAAATTCGTTTTCCAGTTTTGAGAATAGCCTAAAGTTCCTATGAAAAGGAACAAAATTATAATATTTTTTTTCATCGTAATGACATTTTACATTATGAAGTAAAATTATTCATTTTATACCAAATCAAACCTCTAGTTTCCTGATTTTAAGCTAATATTAATTTTTAGAAAATATTAAGCAAATCTTAAAAATTATATTCAGAAATTTACACTACATTTGCATGTAAATATCTCATTATGAATACATTATATAAAATTTCACCATTTTATTACTTATTATTATTTTACATTAGTATCGGCTTTGTTGTAAGAGTTCTACTTTTCGTTCATCCCATTACTCAAACATCATTTACTTGGGTTGATACACTGTCCGTATTTGTTTTAGGACTAATTTCTGATATTTTTATTTTTATTTTAGTCAGTGGATTTTTGTGGTTGTATCTACTTTTTATATCAAATGCAAAATATTACAAACCCTACGGATATCTAATTTTTGGATTGTTGATTGCCTTATTGCTTTACGTTGCATTTGGAAACACTATACTCAACGAATATGGAAGTGCTTTACCTAAAATTGTAATCGCTTTCCTGTCCATAAAAACGATTTTATTCGGGTTATTACTTTTTTTACCAAAATATAGAAACCAAATTAGGTTTTGGTTATTTTCCTTCGTCATTTTCCTTTACGTCGTTTTAATTCTGCAAAACGCAATCAGCGAATATTTCTTTTGGAACGAATTTGGGGTGAGATACAATTTTATTGCAGTAAATTACTTAGTTTACACCAATGAAGTTATCGGAAATATTATGGAATCCTATCCTGTTATTCCGTTGTTTTCAGCGCTGTTTATTATTGCAGGACTTGTTACTTATTTCATTGTAAAAAAATCAAAAAATTATATTGAAAGTATTCCTTCTTTTGTGCAAAAAGCTCAAATTTCAGGAGTTTACCTGCTTCTTTTCGGATCGTCATTATTGGCAATACCTGCTTTATCTGCTAAAGAAAATTCCCAAAATATATTTGCCAATGAATTACAAGCAAACGGACTTTATAAGTTTTACTTGGCATTTATGAAAAGCGAATTGGATTATTTTAAATTCTATAAAACAGTTCCCAATAATGAAGCTTTTGCTCAATTAAAACAACAAATTCCTACCATCTCAGGCGAAACGACTTTAAGACAAATAAAAAATGAAGCAGCCGAAAATCATAAAAATGTCGTTCTGATAACTATCGAAAGTTACAGCGCAGAATTTATGAAAATGTATGGAAACGAGGGGAATATCACTCCGTTTCTTGATAGTTTAGCAAACAAAAGTTTAGTTTTCACCAACCTTTATGCCGTGGGAAACAGAACGGTTCGCGGTCTTGAAGCAGTCACTTTGTGTTTTCCTCCTACGGCTGGCGAAAGTGTGGTAAAAAGAGACGACAATAAAAATAAATTCTCTACAGGAAGTATCTTTAAACAAAAAGGCTACGCGGTAAAATTCATGTATGGCGGTGATTCTTTTTTTGATAATATGGGCGATTTCTTTTCAGGAAATGGATATGAAATTGTGGATAAAAAAACATTCGAACCCAACGAAATCACTTTTGCTAATATTTGGGGGGTTTGCGATGAGGATATGTACAACAAAGCCATCAAGGAGATGAACAAAGAAGCAGCGGCAAATAAGCCGTTTTTCAATCATATTATGACCGTAAGCAATCACAGACCATTTACCTATCCAAATGGAAAAATTGACATTCCAGGTGATGCAAAATCTCGTGATGGCGGTGTAAAGTACACGGATTATGCGATGAAAAAATTCTTTGAAATGGCCAAAAAACAGCCTTGGTTTAATAATACCGTTTTTGTCATTCTAGCAGATCATTGTGCTTCAAGTGCAGGAAAAACAGAACTTCCAGCAGATAAATATAGGATTCCGGCGATGATTTACAGTCCTGGTTTTGTTGAACCCAGAAAATACACCAATCTAATGTCGCAAATTGATGTGATGCCAACTGTTTTTGGGTTATTGAATTTTGATTACCAAAGTAAATTTTATGGTCAGGATGTTTTAAAATCGGACTATAAGCCCAGAGCTTTGATTGCTACTTATCAGGATTTAGGATTGATTAAAGACAATGTTTTAACGATTATTTCGCCAAAACAAACCGTAAAACAATTTCAATTGACTTTGAAACCCAATCAAAAAGTAGCTTCTGATTCTCAAATATTTTATGACCAAATACCGTTGAAAAAAGAAAGAACGGATTTAGTAAATGAAACGATTTCCTACTACCAAACAGCCTCGGATATGTTGAAGAAAAAGAATTATCAAAAAATTAATTAGCATAAAAAAAACGGGTGAAATTAAAGTCTCACCCGTTTTTTATTTGGAAATATATCGTTACTCTTTTTCGTTTGACAAACCAAAAAGATCTCCTTTAGCATACGTCTTCATATCTTTTTTTAGAAGTTTGCTGTTTCTCTTAGTTAACGCTGGAGTATCAAGACCACTTAAATCGGGTTTACCGGCATTAACCCATGCAGTGTACCAAAAACTTGCCGTAACTGTAATGGCTTTTCTCATTTGTTGTTGAACCATTCCGTTCATATCAGCATGCAATTGTTTGGCATACTCATCAGAATACATGGTTCCTCCGTATTTATTTTTTACAATTTCCCCACTAGCATCAGTCACAAATATTTTATTTTCAGGTGTCGCAGTTCTCAATTTTTTATCTATCGCTAATAGAGGTTCTACTAAACTATGAGTATTAAAAATCATGTCCCATGTTGCTTTTTCTACATTTTCAAGATAAACACCTTGAGGTACGTTGAACTTATAATCCTTTGCAAACAATTCCGGCAAACGGCTTTCCCATAAAGAGTGAATTCCTTTTTGGTTGGTATTTTGCCCGTCGTGATTATCAGATGTGTGCAATGGCATGTGACCATCAGCAATATAATGTCCTAAATCACCTGCAATAAATAGTATTTCATTTTTCCTTTTTTCCTTAAATGCTTTGGTAAGTTTCACCATTAAATCTTGAATATGCCAGGGTAAAATTCCGTTTTTAGTCAAGAATTTTTCGTCGTATTTTAGCTTCGCTTCGTCCATAGTCTTAGGAAATGTTGCCACATCACCAAAGTTTTCCATATCAAAATAATGACGTGGTGGTTCCATTTTATCATTCAAAACATTTCTTCTTAAATCCGGAACGGTAGATTCCTGAGTTATAAAATCAATATGATTGTAAAAAAAGGTTTGTAATGGTTTTGGCAATGCCATTACTGCAGCTCTATTGATTCGTTCATGACCAATAACGCCCCATGACAAAAGAAAAAGTGCAACTCCAAGAGTAGATAAAGTGATTAGTGTAGGTCTAATTTTAAAATTTTTCATTAAATTTATTTTTTTGAGGTACAAATGTATTTCTTTAAATCGTTATTAGAAAAAATTGGGTTTAAGATTCTGTTAATTAAATAAGAAAACTTACAAATATGTTTCGACATCAAGGAAAAAACAGAACTTTTATTCATAATCTTCGTTTAGCCACTTTATTATCTTTTGTTGCCGGAATCGTTAATGTTACCGGAGTTTTATCAGTACAAACATTGACAACAAATGTTACGGGACATTTCGCCTATTTTGCCGAAGAAATCATGAAACGGGATTACGCAGCCGCAATCACCTTTTTTGTATTTACTATTTTCTTTTTGTTTGGCGCTTTTACTTCTAATTTTTTAGCAGAATTGATTTCGAAAAAACATCCCAATTTATCTCATGTCATTCCTATTTCATTAGAAATGATTGTTTTGATTAGTGTTGGAATTTTTGGCATCGCCTCTGAATTATCTAGTTCCGAAGGAAAATGGATTGCTTTTGCAATGCTTTTTGCGATGGGAATACAAAACTCTTTAGTAACAAAAATTTCTCAATCAACTGTTAGAACAACCCATTTAACAGGTCTTTTTACTGATTTAGGAATCGAATTGTCTCAATTATTTTTCTATAAAAAACCCGAAGAAAACAAGAAATTAAAAACTAGTATTTACCTCCGATTATCGATTATTATTTTCTTTTTTTTAGGCTGTATTTTGGGTGGTTTTCTTTATAATTTACTGGAAATGAAAACACTTTTTGTTGCTGCAACCTTTTTGTTGTTTGCGCTTTTGTATGACTATATCCGATTGCAATTTCATGTGATCAAACGAAAAACCTTCCGTCACAAAACTATTTTAGATAAATAATCGAAAAAAAGTCACTTAAATTTTGAAACACATAGAAACATAGATTTTAAAACTTCGGGAGGCGTTTCACTTATTTCGAGAAAACTAAAGGCTATGTGAACCCAAGGATTGGGCTGCCTTGCTGTTTATTTTCTATGTTTCTATGTGTTTCAATTTTTCTTTTTAAAAACTAATTGAAATTTTTGTTATTTACAACCAATGACTAATTTAAATAAATAATCGAAATCAAAGTCGCAATTGTAATGAATGTCCAAAGCAAAACACCCTGCGCCAGTGGTTTTAATCCCACTGACTTCAATACATTTCTATTTAGTCCGGCTCCAATAAGAAACAAAGTTATTGTCAAACCTATTTTGGAAACTGAAACTAAATGTGGCGCTATACTCTCCATTTGTGGCAAATAAGTATTGGCAATCATTGCCAAAATAAACAATCCGATAAAATAAGGAATTTTTATTTTTCCAGATTTATTTTTAAAAATATATGTCGTAATTAATGCTACAGGGATAATCCATAACGCACGGGCTAATTTTACCGTCGTTGCTATTTGCAAGGCTTCGGGGCCATATTTACTCGCTGCTCCCACCACAGAACTCGTGTCATGAATAGCAATGGCGCACCATAATCCGAACTCTTTTTGTGTTAAATCTAACCAATGACCCACGGCAGGAAATAAAAACAGCGCCACCGAATTCAAAATGAATATCACTCCTAAAGCAACTGACGTTTGTTTTTCATTCGATTTAATTACTGGAGCAATCGCAGCAATGGCACTTCCTCCACAAATTGCAGTGCCACAAGAAATTAAATGAGATGTTTTCTTATCCGTTTTAAACCATTTTCCTAAAAAAGTTCCTAAAATTAAAGTACTCACAATAGAAATAATGGTAAACAAAAAGCCTTCTTTTCCTGCAGAAACAGCACTGTGAACATTCATTCCAAAGCCTAAACCAACTACTGAAAACTGCAATAGATAATTGGTCGCTTTGTGATTCAACTCTAAAAAAGGATGCCCAAAAAGGTTGGCGACAATCAATCCTAATACTAAAGCAATCGGCGGAGAAACAAAAATTGTGGTACAAAACAATAGCAAGACAACAAAAATAAGTTGCTGCAATGTGGCATTTACTTTAAAAAAAATAAAAGATTCCTTTTGAATTGTTTTTTGATGCGTTTCCAATGTAAAGTTGTTGAATTATTACAGTACAAAGGTGGAACGATAAATCTATTTAAGCCAATCGCAAATTATAATCTGCTATAACTTTAAATTATAATGATTGGAAATATTCTGGATAAACAAATCCGATAGCGAATCCGTTTTTCCTTGTAACGTAATGACGTAAAAGTAACGTTCTATAACTAAATCTTTAATATCTAATATAGCCAATTCATTGTTTTGAAGTTCTTTTTTTATCGCATGAATGGATATAAAAGCCACGCAATCAGAGTTTATCAAATAGGATTTTATACTTTCGGTACTTCCTAATTGCATTTCAATTTGTAGTTCTGATAGTTTAATTTCAAATGGTTTTAACGCATGTTCAATAACTTCAAGTGTTCCTGAACCTTGTTCCCGCATTAAAAAATGCATCCTTTTAAGATCTTCCTGATTCACTTCGTCAAGACTGACTAATGGATTGGAACTCTTACAGACTAAAACCAATTCGTCTTTTAAAAATTCGGTATATTTAATAGATTTATTTTTTGATTGCCCTTCAACAATTCCTATTTCAATTTCCTGGTTTAGTAAAGCATTTTCTATTTGTTCGGTGTTTCCATTAAGTAAACTCACTTTTACATCTTGTAATTTTTGGTGGAAACGAGCTAAAAGTGGCGGAATTATATACTGAGAAATCGTTGTACTAGCGCCTAATCGCAACAATCCGGAACGCTGATTAATAAGAGTGCTCATATCAAAATCGATTTCTCTATAAAGTTCGAAAATGTTTTTGGTATGTTTTAATAACACTTCACCTGCAGGTGTCAATGCGATTTTGGAACCATTCCTGTCAAACAGTTTGATTTTATATTGCTCTTCTAACTCTTGAATATGTTTGGAAATCGCAGGTTGCGTAATGAACAATTCCGTTGCGGCTTTTGTAAAACTCAAACGATTGGCAACAGTATAAAATACTTTTAGTCTAAAATCCATGTTGTTTAATTGTATTACAGTAATCCGTTGTATTTTCGAACAAACCATTCGGTTGCCAGCAAAATTGAAATTAAAACCAATAACCAAATCCAATCAATCAAAGGAGTTTTAGTAACAATGTTCTTCTCTATCGCTTTGTATTCCTCATTTTCTAAAAGCGTTTTAATCAACACATCAACTTGGTTAGGGAAAAAAGCTTTTCCTTGCGTTTGCGTGGCTAATTGTGTCAATTTCTCCACATCGGGATTGACGAATTGCTTTTCGATATCAAAATCAAGAATTTCAAAACTACTGGAATAAGTCGTTTTAGAATTCAATTCTTTTACTGTAAACGCATAAGAACCCGCTTTCAATCCGTCAAGATTGACTTTATAGGAATTATTTCCTTTTAATAAATCGTAATTTTTCGTTTGCTTGGTTTTTGTATTTGTTACCGCAATTGTCAAACGGGCTTTTTCATCAAACTCATAATTTTTATTAAAAAATTGAGCGGTTATTTCAATAGCTTCACCTGAATTATAGAAACTTTCATGTTCAACCACCAGTGATTTTTTAGAATTATTAGAAGCCAAAAATTGAATAATCTTATCGATGAAAACATCATATTTTTCAAAGGATTGATTGTTGACATGGGTTTGCAAACGCCATTTCCAACTGTTTTCTCCTAAAAGATAAGCGGCTCGTTTCCCCTGATTTTCGGCAAAAGCCAACAAAGGCGCATTCGTATCTATAGTTCTGATTTTGGACGAAAGCAAAACAGACACAGCACCTTTTGCAGTTACGGTTCCAAAAGCATTTTGCAAAGGCGGTAAATTTTCAAAGCCGATATTGTCAGCTGCAAATAAATTAAACTGCTCATTAAAAACCGACAAATAATCTTCTTTTTGCCCGCTCATTTTAAAGTTCAAATTATCCTGCTGCTGATTCAGAAAATTAAAATCAGTGTTGTTTCCAGTAATGATAAATGTATTAATTCCAGCAGCTTTATTATTCTCAAAAATAGTTTTAAACTCAGTCGTTGGTTGATATAAAATCAAAACATTATAATCTTGCAATGTTTTGATTTCATTTGGTTTAACAATCGTTACTTTACGCTGTACATTCGATTCAATTGCTCTTTTCATCGCGCCTAAATCAGGATGATTTATAGCTGAAATAATAGCAATATTTGTTTTTTGGTCAATAACTTCAACCGCAAAATTCTTAGTGTTATTATATGTGTTTTTTTCTTTTTCTTTTGATGATATTGTAGCTTTAAAAACCTGTAATCCTATTTTATCAGCCGGTAAAAGTATGTTTACAGTTGCTGTTTTCTTGGAAGGAGAAAAAGTAATCGATTGTCTACTAAATACCGAATTTCCTTGCGAAATTACAAAATCAGCTGTTACACTTTTGGTTCCTAAATACTGTAAAAAAGCTTCTATAGGAAATTTATTCTTATGAAAAGCGTATTTATTAACGTTCAGTTGATTGATTTTGAAATCTAAAAAAGTGGTTGTATCGCCTACAATCACAGGATATACTTTATTTACAGCATCAAAACTGTACACATAATCATTACCCGAAGTTTGATTTCCATCCGTAATCAAAACCGTTGGATACGTTGTATTTTTATAAATGCTTTTTAGATTTTTGGCAACAACATCAATATTCGTTTGGACTCCTTTAAAATCAAATGCTTCTATAGGTTCAAAGTCATCAGAGAAATGATACGATTGCACATCAAATTTCTCTTGTAAATCAGAGTTTGATTGTATTTTTTTATACAATTCTAATGCTTTTTCATTGGCATTCAAAAAAGAAATAGAACTTGAATTATCAACAACAATCGGCAAAGGCGTTTTTACCGTTTCAAGCGTATCTTTGGTTATTATTGGATTAATCAACAACAATAAAATTCCAAAAATGGATAAAAAACGCAAAAAAGCCAAAAACCAACCGATTTTCGATTTGTTTTTGGCTTTGTAGATGTATTGAAAAAACGACAATCCGCCAGCTATTAGTAAAGAAAGCAGTAATAATAGTAGCGTGTTTGTTGTCATTTATTCTTTATTAAAAGATTGAAGGATTTAATGATTAAAAAATTAATTACATAGTTCAAAAATCTTTAAATCTTTGAATTTTACAATCTTTCAATTAATTTTTAGGTAAGCATTCCCCCACAAACATTCATAACCTGTCCAGTTACGTAAGCGCTCATATCCGAAGCAAAGAAAAGACATGCATTAGCAACATCTTCAGTTGTTCCGCCACGTTTCAATGGAATTCCGTCTCTCCATCCTTTTACAACATCTTCGTTCAATTTAGCCGTCATTTCCGTTTCTATAAAACCCGGAGCAATTACATTACAACGAATGTTACGTGATCCTAATTCTAATGCTACTGATTTAGAAAAACCAATAACTCCCGCTTTAGAAGCTGCATAATTCGTTTGTCCAGCATTGCCTTTTACTCCCACAACAGAACTCATATTGATAATTGAACCAGAACGTTGCTTCAAAAACGTACGTTGAATGGCTTTAGTCATATTAAAAACCGATTTCAAGTTAACATCAATCACTTGGTCAAAATCGCCTTCAGACATACGCATCAATAGGTTGTCTTTAGTAATTCCGGCATTGTTTATTAGAATATCAACCGTTCCAAATTCAGCTATAACTGCGTCTACAAGAGTTTGCGCTTCATTAAAATCGGCTGCGTTCGATTGGTACCCTTTGGCTTTAATTCCAAGAGCATTCAATTCATTTTCAAGAGCCAAAGCAGATTCTACAGATGAACTATAAGTAAAGGCAACGTTTGCACCATGTTTTGCAAAAACTTCCGCAATTCCTTTTCCAATTCCGCGACTCGCACCAGTAATTATGGCAACTTTTCCTTCTAGTAATTTCATATTCAAAAATTAGTTTAAATTTTATTTGGAGCTATTCCTGCTATTCGCTTCAATCTTTTATGACCGCTATCGCTTACATAAAAGGATTTTCACTGCTATCAGGGCTATCTTATACTCGTCAAATATATAATAATTCCCTTTTTAAAAAAAATTCAAAAGCAATAACAGTCAAAATTCAACTCTTAAATTTTAAAGAAACGCTTTGTCCATTTATCCCAAAACGAACTGTAAATAGCCACTAATGTAAAAACTAGTAGAAATAGATGATACCATGCATTACTAATTAAGTCAAAGAAATCTAATTTCCCGTTAGCGTAGCTCAATATAAGCAATACTTGAGCACCATAAGGTAAAATCCCTTGAATTATACACGAGAAAATATCCAGAATTGCAGCTGTTTTTTTAGGATTTAATTCGTACTCATCATTAATTTCTTTAGCAATCGGTCCGGTAATTACAATAGAAACCGTATTATTCGCTATAGCTAAATTAGCAAAACCTACTATCGCGCCAATTCCCGCTTGAGCTGATTTTTTACTTTTAATTCTTTTTTTAATCTGAACTAATAAATACGTTATTCCACCCGCTTTATCTACCATGGCAGCTAAACCTCCGGTAAGCATAGACAACAAGAAAATATCAGTCATACTAGTAAAGCCTTCATATATCTTTTGCGTAAACTCCATTAGCGTAAATGAACCACTAAAATATCCAATTATACCTGCTAATAAAGTACCAATAAGCAATGTTGAAAATACATTAACACCCACAACCGCTAATACAATTACTAAAATGTAAGGTACAATTGCTATCCAGGAAAAATCACTTTTTGCAATAGCAACAGTCACAATATCCGAGTTTAAACCAAGATAAAAGAAAACCAGAATAGTAAAAACTGCAGCAGGAAAGGCAATGAACAAGTTGATTTTAAACTTATCTTTTAAATCACATCCTAATGATTGAGTTGCTGCAATAGTAGTGTCAGAAATCATGGAAAGATTATCACCAAGCATAGAACCACCTAATAAAGCGCCAGATATAAGCGGTAATGAAGCGCCACTTTTATCAGCTAATGCGACAGCTATTGGACCAATCGCTACAATTGCACCTACTGAAGTTCCTGTAGCAGTTGATAAAAAAGAAGCAATCAAGAAAATCCCTAACGGAAAATAAGCAACGTCGATAGTATTTATTCCAAGATTCACAACCGCATCAACTCCGCCCATCGCTTTACTTACCACTGCGAACGCTCCCGCTAGCAAGTAAATTAAACACATGGTCATGATTTTACTTTCGCCACAACCTGCGATTAGTGTAGCAACTTTATCCTCAGTTGAGGATTTGAATAATAAAAAAGCGGCGATTATACCAACTAAAACAGCCACCGGTGATGGAAAAGCATAAAAATCATTCAAAATGATTCCCGCTCCCAAAAAAGTAAAAATAAAAACAAATAAAGGGATTAATGCAAAGGCATTTCCTTTGTCTTTGGAAAATAAAGTCATAAAAATAATTTTAAATTAAAAATTATGACGAAAAACAAAGCTAAATATGGGAATGTAAACAACATTTTTTCCAAAGGATTTGGCTTATCGTTTTAGCACCTTGCTTGTTGTTGCAGGTTGCTATCCTATTGCAGGATTCGTGATAACGGGTGCAAAAGTAATTAATTAATTATAAAATATTTTAAATTTCATTCAAAAAAATAATAAAACAAAAAAAGCGCCACATAAAAATGCAGCGCTTAAATATAAAATACTGAAAAACAGTTGTTAACTTTTAGAAAGCTACATTCCATTTTGGTAATCTTCCATTTTCGTCAAGGAAATTTTGTAAAATTTGCCCTTCTACGAATGTTGGAATCACTTTAGTTTTATCGTTGAATGTCTCATACCAAACTACTTCTAGCATGCTGATATCTTCAATTTTCATTTGTGCTGGCCAAGAATATTTTCTTCCTGTTTTTGCAAATTGGTGTCCTTCAACGATTTTATCGTTCAAACCACCATTTTTAATTTTCAAAGTTCCATTATTTTGAACAGTTCCAGTAGAACCAACCATAATTAGTTCTTTTTCATCACCTACTGAATACACTAAAAAAACTCCAGAACCTTCTGATGCGTTGCAAACTTCTGCTAAACTATCCTCTGTAGTAAATGAAAACTGATTGGTAACTTTGAAATTTTTTAACTCTTTGTACATATTATTTTATTTTTATTTGAACTGGTTTCGACAAAAAAATACCCCACAAAATCGTGAGGTCCATAAGAAACCATTCGTTTATGTTTGTTCTTATTACAATTGAATCTGCAAAAACAGAAATATTTAATAAAGTGCAAAGATATTTCTTTAATTCAATTAATAATAAAAAAGCCCCACAAATTGTGAGGCTTTTAAAAATATTTAATTGGAGTTTAGATTAACCTAAAACTTCTTTTACTTTTTTACCAATTTCAGCTGGAGAATCTACTACGTGAATTCCACATTCTCTCATGATTTGTTTCTTAGCTTCAGCAGTATCATCAGATCCACCAACGATTGCACCAGCATGTCCCATTGTACGTCCTGGAGGAGCCGTAACTCCTGCGATGAAACCTACAACTGGTTTACGGTTACCATCAGCTTTAATCCAATGAGCAGCATCAGCTTCTAATTGTCCACCAATTTCACCGATCATTACGATACATTCTGTTTCTGGGTCATTCATCAATAATTCAACCGCTTCCTTTGTAGTAGTTCCAATGATTGGATCTCCACCAATACCAATTGCAGTAGTGATTCCTAATCCTTGTTTTACAACTTGGTCAGCAGCTTCATACGTTAATGTTCCAGATTTAGAAACAATACCAACGGTTCCTTTCTTAAAAACAAAACCTGGCATAATACCAACTTTAGCTTCACCCGGAGTAATAATTCCAGGACAGTTTGGACCGATTAATCTTGCGTTTCTTTCTTTAACATAACTATTTGCTTTTATCATGTCAGCAACAGGAATTCCTTCAGTAATTGCAATAATTACTTTTATACCAGCATCTGCAG
Organism: Flavobacterium psychrolimnae; assembly: GCF_003312425.1. Lineage (GTDB taxonomy): Bacteria > Bacteroidota > Bacteroidia > Flavobacteriales > Flavobacteriaceae > Flavobacterium > Flavobacterium psychrolimnae. Next base: position 295,796 of record NZ_QNUX01000002.1, read on the forward strand.
CTTCCATAATTGCATCTGCAGCAAAAGCCGGCGGTACAAAAATGATAGTTGTATCAGCACCCGCTTGTTCAACAGCATCTTTTACAGTATTAAAAACTGGTCTATCTAAGTGAGTAGTCCCACCTTTTCCTGGAGTTACACCACCAACAACGTTAGTACCGTACTCAATCATTTGAGAAGCATGGAAAGTTCCTTCGCTTCCTGTAAAACCTTGAACAATTATTTTGGAATCTTTATTAACTAAAACACTCATGATATATTTTTTATGTAGTTTTTAAAATGGTTATGCAAAAGTATAAAATAGTAAGCACTAATCAATCTTCGTCATTCAGTTTTTTGACACTAAATTAGGATAATTGGCTCATTTGATACCCTCGAAATAATTTCTTGTCTTTTATTTGCCAAATAACAATAAAATGTGCTAATAACATCTCTTCTCTTGGATTCTCAATCGTTTTTACAAAATGAGAATACCGAACTGAAATTAAATCATTTTCAGAAATAATATGACTAATACGAACTTTAGAACGTACATACGCCTTGCTCAAATCATTGGATAAACTTACCAAAGAATCATAATTCAATTGAACTAATCCTTTGCTACTGTTCCATTCAACGATAACTTCAGGATGCAAAAAATCTTTTATGACCTCGCTATCAATGAGAGCATCTGATTTGTAAAATTGCTGAACGATTTCTTTAGCAGACATATTACTTTAGTTTATTAAGAATTTCTGGTATCTTCTTGATATTAGCCAGTTGTTTCAATTTTTCTCTTGATTCTTCTATTGGTGTACCAAAATAGGATTTCCCACCTTCGACAGATTTTGTGACACCAGTTTGTCCCATAATAACTGCCTTAGCGCCTATTGTTATTCCGCTGGTTGTTCCTACTTGTCCCCAAATAGTAACTTCGTCTTCAATAATCACGCAGCCTGCAATTCCGGTTTGGGAAGCAATTAAACATTTTTTCCCAATAACAGTGTCGTGTCCAACATGTACCTGATTGTCAATTTTTGTACCTTCACCAATAGTGGTATCGCCTGTAACTCCTTTGTCAATAGTACAAAGCGCCCCTATTCCCACATTATCTTTGATGACCACTCTACCACCAGAAAGTAATTGATCATATCCTTCAGGACGTTTTTTGTAATAAAATGCATCAGCACCCAGAATAGTTCCTGCATGAATGATTACATTATCCCCAATAACGGTATAATCATAAATGGAAACATTTGAATGAATTAAACAATTTTCCCCAATAACAACATGATTTCCAATAAATGTATTAGGTTGTATTACAGTTCCTTCACCGATAGAAGCTGAAGTAGCTATTGAAACATTAGAAAACTGAAATGGCTTGAAATAGTTTGTCAATTTATTAAAATCCCTAAAAGGATCTTCAGAAATCAACAATGCTTTTCCATCCGGACAAGCTACGTTTTTATTGATTAAAACTATTGTTGCTGCTGAATTTAATGCTTTGTCATAATACTTGGGATGATCCACAAAAACAATATCTCCAGATTCAACAACGTGAATTTCATTCATTCCAGTCACTGGAAAATCTTTATCACCAACGTATTCACAGTCGATGATAGTAGCAATTTCTTCTAAAGTGTAAACTTTTTGGAATTTCATAAATTTAATGTTCGGTTTCAATATTCAGTATTCAGCTCATTTTCAAACTGAATACTGAACACTGTAATCTACTCTTTTACACGTTCCATGTAAGAACCTGATGCAGTATCAATTTTAATTTTATCTCCTTCATTAATAAACAAAGGAACATTTACAGTTGCCCCAGTTTCAACAGTTGCTGATTTTGTTGCATTTGTAGCTGTATTTCCTTTGATTCCTGGCTCCGCATAAGTAACTTCAAGAATTACAGATGCCGGCATATCTACAGAAAGAGGTAAATCAGTCTCTGTATTGATACTTACCATTACATTTTCTCCTTCTTTCAATAAATCCGGGGAATCAAGAATGTTTTTGTTCAAAGTAATTTGTTCGAAAGTCTCTGTATTCATAAAATGAAATTGATCACCTTCTGGATATAAAAACTGAAATTTATGATTTTCAACTCGAACTTCTTCGATTTTATGACCCGCTGAAAACGTATTGTCCAAAACTTTTCCGTTAGTCAAACTTCTTAATTTAGTTCTAACGAAAGCTGGACCTTTTCCTGGTTTTACGTGAAGAAATTCAATGATTTTGTAAATATCGTTGTTGTATTTGATACACAATCCGTTTTTAATATCTGATGTAGATGCCATTATATTTTTTTTTGTTTTCCCCACCCCGACCCTCCCCGAAGGGGAGGGAGACTGGATGGAAATTAGTTACTTAATTATTTTTTTTCTGTTATTTAATTTTTACCGCCATACATTTTTTGTCAATATAATTCAATTTTTGACTCCCTCCCCTTCGGGGAGGGCTGGGGAGGGGATTAATAGTTCCCAGAATATCCTTTCATTACTCCTCTTGATGAATTTCGAATAAAATCAATGATTTCATCTCTTTCAGGCGTAGCCTCCATCTCTGCCTCAATAATTCCTAAAGCCTGAGTGGTATTGTAATTTTTTTGATACAGAATTCTGTAAATATCTTGTATTTCTCTGATTTTTTCAGTTGTAAAACCGCGTCTTCTCAATCCTACGGAATTAATTCCAACATAAGATAAAGGCTCTTTTGCTGCTTTTGTAAAAGGCGGAACATCTTTTCGTACCAAAGATCCACCAGAAATCATCGCGTGATCGCCAATGTGAATAAATTGATGAATTGCTGCCAAACCACCAATAACGGCGTATTTACCAACGGTAACATGACCAGCCAAAGCGACTCCGTTGACAATAATAGCGTTATCTCCTATATGGCAATCGTGCGCAATATGTGCCGTTGCCATTACCAAACAATTGTTACCTAACGTAGTTTGACCTGATGCAATCGTTCCTCTGTTGATGGTGACACACTCCCTAATAGTACAATTGTCTCCAATTATTGCCAAAGATTCTTCTCCACCAAATTTTAAATCCTGAGGCACTGCTGAAATTACAGCACCCGGAAATATATTGCAATTTTTTCCAATTCTTGCCCCTTCCATGATGGTGACATTTGAACCAATCCATGTTCCATCTCCAATAATTACATTATTGTGTATGGTTGTAAATGGCTCGATGACAACATTTTTGGCTATTTTGGCGCCTGGATGAACATAGGCTAGTGGTTGATTCATCAGCTATTATTTATTTTTATATTTATTAGAAAAAAAATCTAATTGATTCTTGTTGAGATTCAATTGTAACGTTTTCAATCTAAATCTATTGTTTTTTTGCAATTTGCGCCATTAATTCCGCTTCAGCAACCAGTTTTCCATTTGCATAAGCGTTCGCTTGCATGTGGCAAATTCCTCTTCTGATTGGCGTAATTAAATCACATTTAAAAATCAAAGTGTCACCTGGTAATACTTTGTGTTTGAATTTAACATTATCAATTTTCATAAAATAAGTCAAATAATTTTCAGGATCAGGAACAGTGCTTAATACAAGGATTCCACCCGTTTGTGCCATTGCTTCAACAATCAAAACACCCGGCATTACCGGAGCTTCAGGAAAATGACCAACGAAGAAATTTTCATTCATCGTTACATTTTTCATCCCTACAACATGGGTTTCAGACATTTCAATGATTCGGTCAATCAATAAAAACGGTGGTCTGTGAGGAAGTACCGCCATAATTTTATGAATATCCATCAATGGTTCTTGGTGCAAATCATAAACAGGAACATAATTTCTTTGTTCAATTTTTATGATTTTCGCCATTTTTTTCGCAAACTGTGTGTTTACAAAATGTCCTGGTTTATTCGCAATTACCTTTCCTTGAATTCTTGTTCCAATTAAAGCTAAATCACCTACTACATCAAGTAATTTGTGTCTTGCTGCTTCGTTTGGATAATGTAATGTAAGATTATCTAAAATACCATTTGGCTTAACGGTAATTTCGTCTTTTCCAAAAGCAACTTTTAAATTTTCCATTGTAGAAGCTGAAATTTCTTTATCAACATAAACAATAGCATTATTTAAATCACCACCTTTTATCAATCCATTTTCTAAAAGAGATTCTAATTCATGCAAGAAACTAAAAGTTCTGGACTCTGAAATTTCAGTTTTGAAATCAGCAATGCTTTTCATGTTTGCATTTTGGGTTCCTAAAATTTTAGTCCCGAAATCAACCATCGCTGTTACACAATAATGATCGCTTGGCATTACTAGAATTTCACTTCCTGATGCTTCGTCAGTAAAAGAAATCACTTCTTTCACCACATATACATTTCTTTTTGCATTTTGCTCTTCAAAACCTGCTTTTTCAAGAGCTTCTACAAAATATTTAGATGAACCGTCCATTATAGGAAGTTCAGAGGCGTTCAATTCGATAATGACATTATCTAAATCACAACCAATTAATGCTGCTAAAACATGTTCAGGTGTCTGAATTTTTACTCCTAATTTTTCTAAATTAGTTCCTCTTTGCGTGTTTACAACATAATTTGCATCTGCTTCAATAATAGGTTGTCCTTCCAGATCTACTCGAACAAAAGTAAAACCATTATTCACTGGAGCAGGTTTAAAAGTCATTTTTACTTCTTTTCCTGTGTGTAATCCAACTCCAGTTAGCGAAATTTCTGTTTTGATGGTCTTCTGTTTAACCATTGTTTCCATTTTTTTGGTTTAATATTTGTTTTTTTAATTCTTCTATTTCTGCAACAATTTTTGGTAAATTCTTGAAATGAACATACGATTTACTAAAATCATTGTATCCAAATGTAGGGCTTCCTTGCAAGATTTCATTATCTTTTATATTTCGACCTACACCCGATTGAGCTTGGATTCTAACATTATTCCCAATATTTAAATGTCCTGATATTCCAACTTGGCCTCCAATCATTCCATTTTTTCCAATTTTTGTAGAACCTGCAACTCCTGTTTGAGCGGCAATTACGGTATTTTCGCCAATTTCTACATTATGGGCAATCTGAATTTGATTGTCAAGCTTTACTCCTTTTCTAATAATTGTAGAACCCATTGTAGCTCTATCTATTGTGGTACATGAACCTATATCTACATTGTCTTCAATAATTACATTGCCTATTTGTGGGATTTTAGTGTACGTTCCGTCTGGATTTGGTGCAAAACCAAAACCATCAGCACCGATAATTGCTCCGGAATGTATCGTACAATTATTCCCTATTACGGTTTCCGAATATATTTTTGCACCAGCGAATAACAATACATTATCGCCAATTACCACATTATCGCCAATAAAACAATTAGGATAAATTTTTACATTTTCACCTAAAACTACATTTTGTCCCACATAACTAAAACTACCAAGATATAAATTATCTCCGTATTTTACGCTCTGCGAAAGAAAAGAAGGCTGCTCTATACCACTTTTATTTAATTTCACCTGATTGTAAAATTCTAATAATTTAGAAAATGCCGCATAAGCATCTTGCACTTTTATCAATGTGGTTGTCAAAGGTGATTCCGGAACAAAAGTTTCATTAACAATTGTTACAGAGGCTTTTGTAGAATATATATAATTAAGATATTTAGGATTTGAGAGAAAAGTAAGTGATCCCTCAGCCCCTTCTTCGATTTTTGACAATCTAAAAACTTCAGCCATGGGATTCCCAACAACTTCTCCTTCTAAAATCCCCGCTATTTGTTCTGCTGTAAATTTCATCCCGACAAAAATATAAAAAAATAGATTTTAAATGACGTTTTTATAACAGTTGTTTTGGGAAACAGATATAATACTTAGTCACTAATTTAGATAACGATTTTAAATTCAGCTGGTCAGAAGATTCTATGACGTCCTCAATTGTGCTGTCTTTTTTCAAAATCCGTATCGGTTCCGCTTCTTTGCTGTAGGCTTGATTTTTTATTTTCCCTTTAAAAATAAAATAATTAGTTTCTAATAATGAAATATTGTTTTCTATTGCAAAACGTTCTTTCAGCGGCTGCAATTCTTCAATCGCTACTTTTTCGCTCGTTAATTTTATTTTTAATAAATCTCGGTTTACTATCATTTTACTCAAAGACGACAGAATAAAATCATCCTGTTTTTGCCAAGATTTCAAAGCTCCAATAATATCAAAATCATCTAATTGAGCAAATAAATCCAAGGTTTCAGCATCAAAAGTATCAATAGTGACCTTGTTTTGCATGAAAAACAGCAGCGGTTCACTGCATGGCAATTGTACTCCTTTTAACGTTAATTCTTTGGCGCGCTTTAAGATTTTCATCAAAATTAACTCTGCCACTAAACTGGTTTTGTGCAAATATGCCTGCCAATACATCAAGCGTCTGGACATTAAGAATTTCTCAACAGAATAAATTCCTTTTTCTTCAATCACCAAATAATCGTCCACCACATTCATCATTTGAATCAGTCGTTCTGAGTTGACATTTCCTTCTGCCACGCCCGAGTAAAAACTATCGCGTTTCAAATAATCCATTCGATCCATATCCAACTGACTCGAAATCAACTGCAACATGAATTTTCTATTGTATTCCCCTTTAAAAACCTGAATAGCCAAACTTAGCTGACCGTTAAATTCGACATTCAATTGGTTCATGAATAGTAGCGATATTTCTTCATGATGCACATCTTCAACGATACTTTTTTCCATAGCGTGCGAAAACGGTCCATGTCCGATATCATGCAATAAAATAGCAATATACAACGCATTTTCTTCTTCGGGAGAAATAGAAACTCCTTTGAAACGCAATACATCGACTGCTTTTTGCATTAAATGCATACAACCTAAAGCATGATGAAAACGGGTATGATTGGCACCAGGATATACTAAATATGACAATCCCATTTGGGAAATTCGACGCAATCTTTGAAAATAGGGATGCTGAACTAAATCGTAGATTAAGGCATTTGGAATGGTAATAAACCCATAAATGGGATCATTGAATATTTTCAGCTTATTGATTTGACTCACTATAAGTTTGTTTTTAAGGTCAACAAATATAAGTAATTTAGATTTCAAAATAGAAACGTTCCTGCTTCTGATTTAGAGCAAAAAAAACGGAGCGTTTGTTACGCTCCGTTAGTTTACTTTTTAAAGTTTTCTAATCCAAATATTTCTGAATTGATTTTTAGAATCATGATCTTGAAGCGAAATAACATCTTCACCATGAGACGATGGATAATTGTGTAAACCAATATAAAGTGTCAATCCGTTGATTGTAGTGTTATTTTGTACTAAAACCCCATTCAAAAATACGGTGATTCTAGCCGGAGCATCAATTCTGCCATCCGCTTTGAATCGAGGTGCCGTATAAATTACATCATAAGCATTCCACTCTAATGGTGTTTTCACAGCGTTAACTAATGGTGGACGATCTTTATAGATGCTTCCCGCCTGTCCATTGCTGTAAGTTCTGTTATTGTGGGAATCTAATATTTGCAATTCATATCTGTTTTGAAAAAAGACACCGCTGTTTCCTCTTGCCTGTCCGCCATCTAAAACAACATCCGGCGCACTCCACTCCAAGTGCAACTGACAATCACCAAAAGCCATTTTGGTTTGAATGGCTCCAGAACCCGGAACAACTTCCATGTAATCTTTGTCAACAATTTTCCACGCTGCAGGTTTACTAACATCTTTTTGACTTACCCATTGATCCAGATTTTTACCGTCAAATAAAATAATTGCATCCGAAGGAGCATTTCCAATGGTTTTTGCGGGAGTAATTACTTTTACTTCCGGTTCCCAAATTTCAGTCATTTCAGGTTTCATTTGCATTGGTGAAACTTCCGGCGGTGTATTCACATATTTGTGTTGCGCCATAGCTGCCGTTGCAGAAAATAAGGCAAGCATTAGAAAAGAGTTCTTAAAGTTTTTAGATTTCATAGTTAAATTCATTTGGTTTAAAAAAATATAAATAGTGTGTAATAGTTCTCTTTTCAATATTAAGCATTTTTTTTTCACGAACTAACTTTTAATTTAAATATAACTAATTGAGGATTAAACTTTAGATTTTTATTCGAAAGAAAGTAAATTCTAAAGAAATCGTTTTCTTAAAAATTAACATAATTTTAAGTTCGTTTAGTTCGGTAAATTATGAACTAACTTTACTTTTGCAAAAAAAATTATGTCAACAATCCAAAAAGAGAGAGAAGAACTCATTGAAATGTTCGGAATTCATTTTGAGTTATTATACAATTTACCGCCACTAGGTTCCAGAATTCTTGGATTATTAATAGTAGATGGTTGCAAGACCGGATTAACATTTGAAGAGATAGTAGAAAAAATGGGTGCCAGTAAAAGCTCTATTTCAACAAACTTAAATCTACTTCTTAAGATGGATAAAATAAATTACTACACAATAAGTGGTGATCGTAAAAAATATTTTAAACCGTCTCCATTCAGCGAAAGACTTTCTAATTATATCAAAATCCTTGATTTTGAAAAAAAAATAATAGACAAATTAATCACGTACAGAGAGCAGACTATTTCTTGTAAAGAGGAACAATGCAATATGGAAAATGTAAAAGCCTATAAAGCGCATGTTTGCGAAGTAGAGGAACTTTTGATTAAAACCATCGAAAAATTCAAAGAAATAGAAATCAATAACAGTAAAAATAATTAATCAATTTTAGTAAATAGTCCGTATGAAAAAGAAATATTTTATAAGTGTAATTTTGTTATCAATAAGCTTACTCTCCTGCAAAAAAGAAACTGCTCAAACGGCTCCTCCAGTTATGTCCTACAAAGTGGTCGAAATAGGAACCTCTAATACCACTTTATTAGCGGAATATCCTGCAAGTTTAGAAGGTATTACAGATATTGACATTCGTGCAAAAGTAGATGGCTATATTGAAAAAATATATGTACAAGAAGGTCAAGAGGTTAAAAAAGGGCAATTACTTTTTAAATTAGAGACACAAACAGCAACCCAAGAAGCTGGTGCTGCAAAAGCAAAAGTTGCTGCTGCTCAAGTGGAGGTTAATCGTTTAATCCCTTTGGTAGAACGTAACATTATCAGTGATGTGCAATTAGAAACTGCAAAAGCAAATTTAGCTAGTGCTAGAAGTACCTATCAAAGTATAGTTGCCAGAATTAATTATGCTACTATAAAAAGTCCCGTGAACGGAATCGTAGGGAATTTACCCTTAAGACTTGGAAGTTATGTCAGTAGCCAAACTGTTGAACCATTAACCCGAATTTCAGATGTGAGTACCATTTATGCTTATTTTTCAGTGAATGAAAAAGAACAATTGGATATCATGATGAATGCTGAAGGAAAGTCATTTCAGGAAAAAATCAACAAAATGGAAGCGGTGAATTTGGTTTTGAGCAATGGTATGTCTTATGAACAAAAGGGAAAAATTGAAACTTTTAGCGGACAAGCTAATTCTCAAACAGGGTCGTTTAATGTAAGAGCACGATTTGCAAATGGGAACAAATTGTTGCGTTCTGGAGGAAGTGGAACGATACAAATCCCAACAAATTTAGAAGATGTTATTATTGTCCCACAAAATGCGACATTAGAATTACAAGATAAGCGAATTGCACTTGTTGTGGATAAAAATAACAAAGTGCAAGCAGTTCCTATTGTGGTTCGCGCAATTCCTGGAGGTAAATTTTTTGTTGTGGATAGCGGATTAAATTTAAATGATAAAATACTTGTTGAAGGTGTTGGAATTGTAACTGAAGGAACCCTTATTAAACCTGAAGTAGTTGATTTTAATACCATAATCAATCCTACAAAAAAATAATTCACACACTAACTATTGAATAAATAATAAAATATGTTTTCAAAATTCATTGACAGACCGGTATTGTCAACGGTGATTTCTATTATCATCGTAATTTTGGGAGTTTTAGGGTTAATCTCACTTCCAGTTTCACAATATCCAGAAATAGCGCCACCTACGGTAACTGTATCAGCAAATTATCAAGGTGCCAGTGCCGAAGTGGTAATGAGCTCGGTGGTAATTCCATTAGAAGAACAAATTAACGGTGTTGAAGACATGACTTACATGACTTCTACATCAAATAATGATGGTTCGGCAGCCATTAATATTTACTTTAAATTAGGCACAAATCCAGATTTAGCAGCTGTAAATGTGCAAAATCGTGTTTCACGTGCTACACCTTTGTTACCGCAAGAAGTTACAAGAGCTGGTGTAACAACTTCAAAGAGACAGAGCGATAATATCTTGATTTTATCATTATATAGTGACAACCCCGATTATGATGATACTTTTCTTCAAAATTATGCTAACATTAATATTTTACCAAAAATAAAACGTGTAGCTGGAGTTGGAGAAGCAATGATTTTTGGACAAAAAGACTACTCCATGCGTATTTGGCTTAAGCCAGATGTAATGGGAGCTTATGGACTTGTTCCTTCAGACATTACAGCTTTATTGGCTGAGCAGAATATTGAGGCCGCTCCAGGGCAATTAGGTGAAAGTGGAGACCAATCTTTTCAATATGCTTTAAAATATAAAGGGCGTTTACAAAATGTAAAAGAGTTCGAAGAAATTATTGTTCGTTCAACGGAAAATGGAGAAATCCTTAAGTTAGGCGATGTTGCAAAAATTGAATTGGGAGCTGTAAACTATGCCAGTAATGCTTACACAAATGGAAACAAATCCATTGCGATTGCAATTGCTCAAACTGCAGGATCTAATGCACAAGAAGTAATTGAAGGTTCCTTAAAAGTATTGGATGAAGCGGAAGTAAATTTCCCGAAAGGAGTAAAATATGCCACTTTAATTAATGCAAACGACTTCCTGGACGAATCTATTACTAAAGTAATTCATACCTTAATTGAGGCCTTTATATTAGTATTCATCGTAGTTTTTATCTTCTTACAAGACTGGAGATCAACTCTTATACCTGCAATATCAGTTCCTGTTGCAATTGTGGGAACGTTCTTTTTCCTAAGTTTATTTGGCTTTACCATAAATTTACTAACGCTTTTTGCCTTAGTACTCGCTGTCGGAATTGTTGTCGATGATGCCATTGTCGTCGTTGAGGCCGTCCATGCCAAAATGGAAGCTGGGGAACATGATCCCAAAAAAGCGGCTCACAGTGCCATGCAAGATATTAGTAGTGCAATTATTTCCATTACGCTAGTTATGTCGGCGGTATTTATTCCAGTTTCGTTTATCAGTGGATCTGCGGGAGTTTTCTACAAGCAGTTTGGAATAACTTTAGCTGTTTCAATTGTATTATCAGCTATTAATGCCTTGACGCTTTCCCCAGCTTTATGTGCCATTTTCTTAAAAGAACACGATAAAAGTGCCAAGAAAAAAGGTTTTGCAGAACGTTTTTATACCGCATTTAATGTTGGATTTGAAACTACAACCGCTAAATACAAAAGGTCTGTTGAGTTTTTTATAAAACGAAAATGGTTGGCATTTTTAGGAATTGCCATCTTTGCAGGGATTTTTATTTTATTGTTAAATATTACTCCAAAGGCTTTTGTTCCAGGTGAAGATACAGGTGCGATTCTTTCGGATGTTTCCCTTCCGCCAGGAACGTCATTGGAAAGAACAGAAGAGGTTTTATTACAAATTGAAAATAAAGTTAAAGACATTCCTGAAATAAAAGAAGTGCTTCGTATATCAGGTCGAAGTTTACTAAGTGGTACCGGTAGTAACTACGGAATGGTAATCGTGAAATTAAAAACTTGGGAAGAACGTAAAGAATCAAATCAAGAAATAAATGCAGTTGTACAGGAATTATTTAAGCGAACCGCTTCCGTAAAAGATGCAAAAGTACTTTATTTTGCTCGTCCTACACTTGTTGGTTTTGGTTTTACCAATGGTTTTGAATTTCAATTACAAGATCAAAAAGGAGGAACAATTTCGGAATTAAGTGAAGTAAATAATAAATTCTTAGCAGCTTTAAACAGTCGTCCTGAAATCAAATATGCGACTACTTCTTTTTCTCCAAATTATCCGCAGTACCGAATTGATTTGAATGTTGCTTCCATAAAAAAATCAGGTTTAACAGTTACCGATGTTTTAGGAACGATGCAAGGATATTATGGTGGGGTTTATGCATCTAATTTTAACAAATTTGGAAAACAATTTCGTGTAGTTTACCAATCTGAACCCGAATTTAGAAGTAATCCCGAATCACTAAATCAAGTATTGGTCAGAAATAAAAACGGTCAGATGGCTCCTATTTCACAATTTGTGACGTTAGTAAAAGTATTTGGTCCTCAAGCTATAGAGCGTTTCAATTTGTTTACTTCTGTAAAAATCACTGGTGCACCAAACGAAGGTTTCAGTTCTGGTGATGCCATCAAAGCAGTCGAGGAAGTGGCAAGTCAAAACTTACCTATTGGTTATGGTTATGAGTTTTCAGGAATGACCCGAGAGGAAATAAGTGCAGGTGGTCAAACCTTGTATATTTTCCTATTGTGTTTGGTATTTGTATATTTCTTATTAGCCGCTCAATACGAGAGTTATATGTTGCCTTTTGCCGTATTAATTTCATTACCAATTGGTTTAGCAGGAGCGTACTTATTTGCTTATTTATTCGATGTGAGTAATAATATTTACTTACAAATAACACTTATTATGCTTATTGGATTACTCGCTAAGAACGCCATTTTGATTGTCGAGTTTTCTGTAGATTCCAGAAAAAAAGGAATGAGTATTACACAAGCTGCTATTCATGGAGCAGTTGCGCGTTTGCGTCCAATATTAATGACATCATTTGCATTTATCTTTGGATTATTGCCTTTAATGTTAGCTAAAGGTGCTGGAGCTATTGGAAACAATGCTATTGGAACTGGGGCTATTGGTGGAATGTTAATAGGAACTATTTTTGGAGTTTTTGTTATACCGGTATTGTTTATTGTTTTCCAAACCTTACAGGAAAAAATTTCTACAAAACCACTTCCTGTAGAAAATCAGGATTCAGATGTCGCACTTTTAAACAAAGAAAATGAAGAATAAGTTAGCCAAAATAGCAGTACTTGTTGTAACCGCAACTGTAATGCAATCGTGCTTTGTTGCCAAAGAATACGAACGACCGGAATTAAAAACGGAAAATTTATACCGAAACGAAATTGTTTCAACCGATACCATTTCACTTGCAAATGTTGCCTGGGAGAACGTTTTCACGGATCCGCTTTTGCAGGAATATATCAAGAAAGGATTAGAAAATAATTTGGATATCAAAATTGCCATGCAAAATATTGCAGCGGCAGAAGCATCGATGAAGCAAGGAAAAGCAGGGTACTTCCCTACTCTTTCTGCCGGTGCCGATTGGACGCATCAGGAACTTTCTAGGAATAGTCAGTTTGGTGCATTGTTGCAAGACAGAAGTACCAATCAATATCAGCTAACAGGAAATCTTTCTTGGGAAGCTGATATTTGGGGAAAAATAAGAAGCAACAAGCGCGCTGCAAACGCTGCATATTTGCAAACAACTACTGCCAATCAAGCCGTAAAAACTCAGTTGATTGCTAACATTGCCGCTACTTATTATCAATTGCTTTCGGTTGATGCGCAAATAAAATTAGCGGAGAAAACCTTGGTAAACAGAGACAAAAGTGTTGAAACTATTGTAGCATTGAAAAAAGCGGGAAATGTAACCGAAGTTGGCGTTAAACAAACCGAAGCACAGAAATATGCTACTCAAATCATCATTGCCGATTTAAAAAATAGCATCATTATTCTTGAAAACACCATCAGTATTCTTATGGGTGAAGGTCCTGCAAAAATTGAAAGAAGCACATTCGAGTCTCAATCCATGCAACCTACAATTACACTTGGGGTTCCTGCAACTTTACTACGAAACAGACCTGACGTAATTGCAGCTGAATACAATTTAATTTCAAACTTTGAACAGACTAATGTTGCCAAAAGTAATTTTTATCCAACATTGAAAGTTACTGCAACTGGCGGACTTCAGAGTATCGATTTGAAAGAATGGTTTAGTGCCAATTCAATTTTCGCCAATGTAATTACGGGATTGACACAACCTATTTTCAATCAACGCCAAATTAAAACGAGGTTTGAAATTGCAAAAGCCAATCAGGAAAAAGCCTATCTTCAATTTGAACAGTCATTATTGACTGCTGGAAAAGAAGTTTCGGATGCTTTGGCACAATACAATAATGAGACGTATAAACTTACAGTTAGAGAAAAACAAGTCGATGCGTTGAATAAAGCCACCGATTATTCGGATGAATTATTGACGTACGGTTTAGCCAATTATTTAGAAGTTTTGACGGTAAAAGACAATGCTTTGAATGCTGAACTAAGCTTGATAGACAATAAATTTCAACAATACAAAGCGATAATTCAATTGTACAGAGCCCTCGGTGGTGGCTGGCAATAATGAGGTTGCTTGACTAATTATTATTGATTCCTGTTTCTTCAAAACCACTGCTCTTTGTACCGGCAGTGGTTTTGTCTTTTATAGCAATTGTTCTTTTGATAATTAATCAAAATTTTTATTTCAGTTGGATTGGAATCCAAATTTCCTCTTCGGAATCTGGATCATTGTTCTTGTACTTTTCTCCTAATAATTCAAAATGCATTCTATCATCAAGAACGTATTCAGAGTTGGGCAACCAAGTTCCGAAAATATACTCAAATGTTTTTGAAGCAATCGTCACATCTCCTTTATGAATAAAAACTGCATACAATCCTCCAGCCAAAATAATTGGTTCCATTCCTTCTGGGATTTCATCAAAATCCGTTACAGCAATGGCGGCCCATTTTTCGAATTCAGTATTGGGATTAAAAGTTTTAAAATAGGACATATCATATTTTTGCATAGAATACAAATCGGTTCCAATACTATTTTGAAATTCCTTTCGTCTGGGCATAAAACTTTTCCACAGTTCAGCCGTTTTATTATTGGATAATGAAAGTGTAATTCTTTTGCCAATTAATTGTTTCTCTGGTAATATTTCAATTCTGGGATTCATACAACGTTGCTTCTTTAGATTGAACAAATGACTAATCGGTTGCTAAAATAGCATAGCCGTAATTATCAGACCAACCGGATGACAATGGTAATAATTTTCGCGTGTGGGCTTCTCTTGTCATTTCAGATTTCTCCAAAACACTAATAGAACCTATATTTCCTGCGGCACAACCTGCTTCAATCCGATGCAAATTCAGTTCATTGAAACCAAAACGGAGAATTTCTTTTAAAGATTCTGTAGCGTAGCCTTTGTTCCAATGGTCTTTGTGAAATTTGAACCAAACTTCAGCATTTTTATATTTCACTTTCCCCAAATTGATTCCAATTAATCCTATAATTTGGTTTCCGGTTTTTAATTCGACCGCAAAAGTAAAATGGGTCGTAGGTTCTTTATTGTTTTCAGAAATCCACTTTTCTAACAGAAGTTTTGTTTCTTCGATATTTGCCGGAATTCCTAACGTATTGAATTCATCTGTTTCTTTCAAAGAATGCAATTCGTGAATATAATCCAAATCCATTACAGTAATTGGTCGTAAAATCAATCGTTCTGTTTTGAGAATTACGATGTTCATTTTTTGTTTTTTTAAATTAATACAGTCAGTCCAATTATAAAAGTATCTTTTACTTTTCCGTGCTCATCGGATACAAAATTCTCAAAGCGTTAAAAATAGCTTGATGCGTTATCGTGGCGTGGTCTTCATGCGGCAAATAGTCAAAATTGACTTGTATTGTTTTAGACTTTGTAGATTTTAATTTTTCTGTTAAGAGATTTGCATCTACTTCCATAACATGCGGAATCTCACTTGGTGCAAGTCCTTCTTTGCCAACTCCTATGTAAATATCAATTTTTTTATTAAAATTTTCTTGATAAATAACTGAATTTTGACGCAATAAAGAGCCATTATCCCACCACAAACTTGGACTTATGATGATGTATTTATTGAATAAATTGGGTTTCTGAAGTAAAATTTCAGTAGCCAAAAGTCCGCCTAATGATTGTCCAATAATGGTTTTTGAATCGTTTGTTTTGTATTTCTTTTCAATATACGGCTGTAATTCTTTTTCTAAAAATGAAATGAAATTTGCCGATTTCCCCGCAGTTGCATATCTTTTTTGGTCCGCTTCGATAGTGCTTTGATATGTAAAATCTCTTTTACGATCCACATTTGCAATTCCCACAACAATTGATTTTGGAACTCTATTTATCCAAGAAAAGCTGTTGAATTGAAAAAGCCCAACAACGTGAATAAAATCTTCGTCTGCAGAACCATCTAGTAAATAGATTACCGGATAAGTGATGGTATCATTTTGTTGATATCCTTCTGGTAAACAAATGTTTAGTATTCTTTTTTTCGGATAATACTTTTGAATGTATTTCTTCGATGCTTCCCAGAACAAAAGGTTTACTATTCTCTTTTGACTTACTATTTTGCGAATTAGAAACTGTTGTAAAAAAGAGCAGTATTAAAATCAATATTGGTTTCATCATTTTATTTTTCTTCTTTTTTTTTATTCGAATGTGTTTGACATTCTTCTATATGGTTCATTTTTTTATTATTCTAATCAATTTCGTTTGTGGTCTGGAGCGGGACGCTTGCACTAGCCTTTATATATTACTGTTTTGAGTTGTGTCGCTTTTAGTGGCTGGCTTCAGTTTTAAAAATATTCTGGATGTTTTATAAATTGTTTATAAAAATCATTTGAATAATAAGCAATAGCTAAAATTAAAATGATAATGTGAATGAGCAATAGCCAAGTAAATTCATATGAAGTTTTTCTTTTCTCAATTTTTCTTTCAAAAACATAATTTATAAAAGTTATAATTATAATAAATGCAATTGAAACTAGTGTGAGCTTTTCTACTTGACTATAAATTAAATTCATAAGCCTATCAATATTTGGAACTCTAACTATTATTGCATAAGAGAAATAAGAATAAAAAATCATAAAACTTAATGCAGTAAAATTGAGCAAATATTTTATTATTTTCTTCACGTATATTTTAATTATTAAATTTTCTCTCAATTTCAGGTTGCTTGCCACTACGTTCTCCTACCATTTAATATTGCCATCTTTATCAATTTCAGTTGAAATAGAAACTTTTGTGACATCTGCTATTGTAATCTCATCAGCTTCGTCAGCAATGGATGGATCATCATAAAATGCTTCTGTTACCTCGAATTCAATTACTTTCTCCAAATAAAAGTCGTTCTCAAATACATCTGTACGCATAGCAATATTATCAGTTTTGAAATTATTGCCGACACTAGGATAGATTATGCATTCAAAATTAGTATCACTTCCCTTCCCATGAAGTATTAGTTCTGACATAATTGAACTCATTAAATATTCTGAATGGTGAGAAACGGTTTTCGAAAATTCTCTACCAAGTAAATTAAAATAATTTTCAATGTATTCGATAAATAGAGGAGAATTATATGATTTAAGTTCTTCAAATGCTTTAGTTGCTTTAGCAACACCCACATTATTTTTAATCGCTTCTTTTCCATGCGAAATCGCATATGATAGGAATTTACGATTAATTTTTGGACGCCAAACTCCTATTGTTATAGGTTTATTAAGAGGAGGTCTTAACTCCTTAAGGTTTGTATCAATTGACTCAGATGAATAAAAAACAGTTGTATTTATTGAATTTGCTCTATTATAACGTCCTATCTTTTGGACAATTTCTAATGTAGGGTGTTTTAAATATTTTGCGTTAGTAATTCTTTCATTTTCACCTAAAACTGACTCATTTATTACCATGCGATAAGTTGAAAAAATCGTTAGATTGTTTGAAACAATTGGTAGATAATTAAATGCATATAAAATATATTCTTTAAATAATTCTCTTTCAACATCCGATAAAGATGAATAATCTAAACTTTCTAATCTCTCGTTTAGAACTTTATAAAATTCGAGAAATTCTTTAAAAGTTTCCTCTTCCTTTTTAGAAACAGGTTGCTGATTTATGAATTTCATCGCAATTTCTTGTTCAGGTGACATATGCAAGTTCTCCTGCCATCTTTTTTTTGGAGGAATTTCAGGAAAATCTTTAAATTTTTGTTGCCAATTGGGTTTCATTAAATGTCTGCTAACTTATTTATATGTGCGGCTTTGTCTATTAAACATCTATCATTATTTTTAAACGAAAATATAAAATAAAAACTACAAATAATCAAATGTATTTTATATTACCAAAAACTCATCTTCTCAAAAGTTCTTGTAAAACCCAACAATTCTTTCAAGTGCGTGAGGGATGGAAGCGGCATCCTTTCCTTTTTTCTTTAAAAAGGAAAGATACAGCGTACAGCCCGACCCGGACGGAGTTTTCCTAGGATGGGGCACGCCCAGAAACAAATCTAAAACAAACCGAAAGCGAATCCTAATTTTGTAAAATGCAGCGAAAGTGTGTTAAAAAATTATCATAATATTAGCAGGTAGCCGTTACAAAAAAATGTAATTTGGCACTTTAATTTAGTACGTTAGAACTCTTGTTGATACAATTATGGATAAAATAAAAATACTTTGGGTAGATGATGAAATCGACCTTTTGAAACCACATATATTATTTCTGGAAAAGAAAAATTACGAAGTAACAACCTGTAACAACGGACTTGACGCCATTGGAATTTTTGAGGAAAATAATTTTGATATTGTTTTTTTGGATGAAAATATGCCCGGAATGAGCGGCTTGGAAACGCTGTCAGAAATGAAGGAGAAAAAATCTTCGGTTCCTATGATTATGATTACGAAAAGTGAGGAAGAATACATTATGGAGGAAGCCATAGGTTCTAAAATTGCCGATTATTTGATTAAACCCGTGAATCCGAACCAGATTTTGTTGAGTTTGAAGAAAAATCTGGATCATTCCCGATTGATTTCGCAAAAAACTACGCTGGATTATCAGAAGGAATTTAGAAAAATTACCATGGAAATGGCGATGGTGAATTCCTATGAAGACTGGATTGAGTTGTACAAGAAATTGATTTTTTGGGAACTGGAATTGGAAAATATCGATGACCAGAGCATGATTGAAATTTTGGAATCTCAAAAAACAGAAGCCAATTCCCAATTTGGAAAATTCATTGAGCGCAATTACGAGGATTGGTTTGCACCAAAAGCCGATAAACCGGTTCAATCGCACACATTATTCAAAGAATTAGTACTTCCTGAACTAAAGAAAAAAGACAAGCCCATTTTGTTTGTCGTGATTGACAACCTTCGTTACGACCAATGGAAAACCTTTGAAAGTGTAGTGGGAAATTATTATAAACTGGAAAAAGAGGTGCCATACTACTCTATTCTTCCTACGGCGACGCAATATGCAAGAAACGCCATTTTCTCTGGTTTAACGCCACTGGAAATGGAGAAACAGTTTCCGCAATACTGGAAAAATGACCCGGAAGAAGGCGGAAAAAACCTTTTTGAAGCAGAATTTTTGACGGCGCAATTGAAACGATTGGGCTTGAATATAAAGGAAGATTATTTTAAAATTACCAGTCTTGCCGGCGGAAAAAAATTAGCCGAAAGCTTCAAAGCCTTAAAAGATAATGATTTAGTGACCGTGGTATACAACTTTGTAGATATGCTTTCGCATGCCAAAACGGAGATGGATGTGGTAAAAGAACTGGCCTCAGATGATAAAGCGTATCGCTCGCTGACGTTGAGTTGGTTTAAGAATTCCCCACTTTTAGAAATTATTCAACAGGCCCAAAAAATGGGTTTCAAATTGATTTTAACCACTGATCACGGTACAATAAATGTAAAAAATCCATCGAAAGTGGTAGGTGACAAAAACACGAGTTTGAATTTACGTTATAAAACCGGACGCAGTTTGACGTACGAACACAAAGATGTTTATGCGGTTAAAGAACCGAAAAATATTGGTTTGCCTACCATAAATATGAGTAGTTCTTATATTTTTGCAAAAAATGATTTGTTCTTGGCCTATGTCAACAATTACAATCATTATGTGAGTTATTACAAAAACACGTATCAGCACGGTGGAATTTCATTGGAAGAAATGATTATTCCGTTTTTAGTTTTTAACCCGAAATAAAAAAGTAGTCAGTCTCAGTTTTCAGCTTACGGCAAGAACCTTAAACTTTAAACTTTAAACAATTTTATAAGAATGAATATCATTTTTTCTATAGACCAGCTCGAAGAAGTGGCGCAGCAAATTATTGCCAATAAACCTAAAAAAGTGATTCTTTTTCACGGTGAAATGGGCGTTGGAAAAACGACATTAATAAAGCAATTGTGTAAAACACTTGGCGTAACCGGAGCAACGAGCAGTCCAACTTTTTCTTTAGTTAACGAATATGAAGCCGATGATAATCAGCTGGTTTATCATTTTGATTTTTATCGATTAAACAAAGAGGAAGAAGCTATGGATATGGGTATTGATGATTATTTATATTCCGGTAATTGGTGCTTTATAGAATGGGCGGAGAAGATTCCAAATTTGATTCCCGAGGTACATTCGGTTATCAATATTTCGCTGCTCGCTGATGGGAAACGTTCTTTAACTTTAAGCTGAAAGTAAACATGAGTGTAGACAATACTATTGAAATTATACCTTTTTCTCCGACATATAAAGAAGCTATAAAAACTTTAAATCTGGAATGGTTGCAAAAACATTTTAAGGTTGAACCCAAAGATGAACTTGTGCTTTCGGATCCGCAAGGTCAGATAATAGACAAAGGAGGAATGATTTTTTACGCGAAATACAAAGATGAAATCGTAGGAACGGTTTCCTTAATAAAAATTGACGATACGACTTTCGAACTGAGTAAAATGGCAGTTACAGATGGTGTACAAGGATTAGGAATTGGCAAGAAACTAATGTTGCATTGTCTTGCTGTTGCTGAAGCAAAAGGAATGGAGAAAGTGATTTTATATTCGAACCGGAAATTACTGTCGGCTATTCATTTGTATGAAAAATTTGGTTTCGTAGAAGTACCGTTGGAAGATGGCGTTTATGAACGAGCCGATATAAAAATGGAAAGAATTATTCGCTGAGATTTAGCAGCATTACAAATGAATTTAAGAAGATTGAATTTGTACTGTTTATAAAACTTTTTACGTAAATTGTACCCTTAATTTAACAACATCAATGTCAATAACTATAACGCCATTCACAAAACAACAGCTTTTACCACAGGAGGAAAAACTGGAAATTGCAAGACAAAAAAGCGAACTTTTTATTGGGATTCCAAAAGAAACGAGTTATCAGGAACGCCGAATTTGTCTTACCCCAGATGCTGTTAACTCGCTTACCTATCATGGCCATCGCGTGATGATTGAAGCGGGAGCGGGATTGAGTTCGAGTTATACCGACAAAGAATATTCTGATGCAGGTGCCGAAATTACTAATGACACCAAAAAAGTATTCAGTTGCCCCATGATTTTGAAAGTGGAACCAGCTACACTTGCCGAAATTGAAATGATGAACCCGCAGACAATTCTGCTGTCCGCCATTCAATTGAAAACCCGAAAGAAAACATATTTTGAGGCGTTAACGAAAAAGAAAATTACTGCTTTAGCTTTTGAATACATCAAGGACGAAGACGGAACGTATCCTGCGGTGAAATCCTTGAGCGAAATTGCCGGAACAGCATCCATTCTTATCGCTGCTGAGTTGATGATTACCAACGAATTTGGAAAAGGATTATTATTCGGGAACATTACCGGCGTCCCTCCTACTGATGTGGTTATTTTGGGCGCAGGAACCGTTGGGGAATTTGCTGCTAAAACCGCAATTGGTTTAGGCGCCAGTGTGAAAGTTTTTGATAATTCTATTACCAAATTGCGGCGTTTACAAAATAATTTAAACCAACGTATTTTCACTTCCACGATACAACCAAAAGCGTTACTAAAAGCGTTAAGACGTTGTGATGTAGCCATTGGCGCCATGCGAGGCAAAGAACGTTGTCCTGTTATAGTTACAGAAACGATGGTGGAGCACATGAAAAATGGAGCCGTAATTGTGGATGTAAGTATTGATACCGGCGGTTGTTTTGAGACTTCAGAAGTGACGTCACATGAGAAACCAACGTTTATAAAAAACAATGTTTTGCATTATTGCGTGCCGAATATACCTTCCCGATATTCTAAAACGGCATCACTTTCTATAAGCAACATAATTTCCCCTTACCTGATGAAAATTGCTGAAGATGGCGGCATTGAAAGTGCTATTCGTTGCGATAAAGGGTTGAAAAATGGCGTTTATATGTACCACGGAATCCTCACTAATACATCCATAGGCGAATGGTTTGATTTGCCTTATAACGACATCAATTTAATTGTTTTTTAAGAAAACTTTCTTCTACCTTTGCCAAAAATTTAATTCATGAAGTTTATACATCGTTTTGCTTATTATCTAGTAGGTTTAGTTATCGGATTATTTTTTGTAGCCTTAGTTTTTAGTGGTAAAGATACCCGTTGTAACTATTTTCCAAATGCAAGAGTTTTAAATGATTTGAGAAACAAACCGTTTTATTATTCGGATAAAGCTTCAATGATTTTGGCTGAAAAATGGATTGACACTGCCGATATTAAAAACACATTGCAATTTGGTGACGTAGATTTTGACAACAGTAATATCGAACTTAAAAAAGGAAAGCTATATATCATCGAAGGAAAAACAATCAAAAACCAAGAGGTAACTTTGAAAGTCATTAATTACGCTGATAAAGCTGTTTTAGAAGATATAATAAAAAAATAGGCGCTTTAATTAGTCTTATTTGTGGTTGAATTTTTTCAATAACACTATTTTAATTTGGGCGTGACCCTGCAGATTGCTTAGTCGTTCCTCCTCGCAACTTCGGGTCGTGCTGTACGTTCCCGCATTTTTTGGAGGCTGAAACGCCTCTCAAAAAAGAGCTCCACTTCCATCACTCACGCAAAGCAGGTAAAATACCTATTTACGTTTTCAAAAAACACAATTAATCTACTGAAATCCAATTAATTAATTCCAATCCGTTTTGTTTTAAATACGCATTCGTCTTACTAAAATGTTTATTCCCGAACCATTTTCCTTGATTGGCGCTCATAGGCGAAGGATGCCCGGATTCTAAAACCAAATGTTTGTTTCGGTCAATTTTGAGTCCTTTTTTATGAGCAAAATTTCCCCAAAGCAAGAAAACAACATGCTCTTTTTCTTCCGAAATTTTCTGGATTACAGCATCAGTGAAAACATTCCATTTTAAGTGTTTATGACTATTCGCATTGTCTTCTCTCACGGTCAGCGAGGCATTCAACAACAAAACGCCCTGCTTTGCCCAAGCTTCTAAATTACCGGAAGTGGGCATGAAAATAGTTTCCAAATCCTCACTCATTTCGCGGAAAATATTGCGTAACGAGGGCGGAATTCGCACTCCATCATTCACAGAGAAACACAAACCATTCGCTTCGCCTTTCCCATGATACGGGTCTTGACCAATGATAACCACTTTTACATCTTTGAAACTGCAATAGTTAAATGCAGCAAAAATCAATTCTTTTGGAGGATAACAGGTATGATTTTTGTACTCCTCCTCAACCGTTTCCATTAATTCCTGAAAATAGGGTTTCTGGATTTCATCTGATAAAATGGATTGCCAAGTGGTATTGAGATTGATCTGCATAATTAAATATTAGAACGCAAAGATACAGAGAGAATATTTTTTTTGAAACATAAAAAGGATAATAAACATTCATTAATTCTTTGTGAAAGTCTGTTAAATAGTCTTAACTATTAGCTATTTTTGTGTTGAAAAGAATTATACTATAAATGATATCCATCACTGAAAAAACATTACAAGATTTACAATTTCCAACGGTTCTCGAAACCATTTCGACCATTTGTAATACTGACATTGGAAAACAAAAAGCATTAGAAATAACCCCTTTTAAAGACAAGGAAACATTGATGCAAGCATTAATGCAAACCTCGGAATATGTTTCGTCTTTCCAAAATAATAATGCCATTCCCAATCATGGTTTTGATGCTATCACGCATGAGATAAAATTCCTGGCCATCGAAGACAGTTTCTTAGAAGTGGGCAGTTTTAGAAAAATTGCTACAATTTCTTCAACGGTAAATTTCTTGTTGAGTTTTTTGAGAAAATTCGAGGATTATTATCCAAATATAAATGCAAGAGCAAACCAAGTCGAACTGACCAAAGAAATCATCACAATGGTGGACGAAGTAGTCGATAAATATGGCGAAATTAAAGACAATGCCTCCCCGGATTTATTGAACATTCGTCGCAGTATGAACGCTGTTCGCGGAAAAGTCAATCAAAGTTTTGGTACTGCACTAACGCAATACAATTCATTGGGATATCTAGACGATATTAAAGAAAGTTTTGTTCAAAATCGACGCGTCTTAGCAGTTTTAGCGATGTATCGTCGTAAAGTAAAAGGATCTATTTTAGGCAGTTCCAAAACAGGAAGTATTGCTTATATTGAACCCGAAGCTACTTTACAATATTCCCGTGAATTGAGTAATCTTGAATACGAAGAGAAAGAAGAAATTACCCGAATTTTAAAACAGTTATCCAATTATATTCGCCCATATTTACCGCTTTTAATCAAATACCAGGATTTTCTTAGTGATATTGATGTAATTGCTGCGAAAGCAAAATATGCCAATAAAATCAATGGAATTTTACCAACAATTACAGAAGAACGCCGTCTTTATTTTAGAGATGCCTTCCATCCTATTCTGTATTTGAACAACAAACAGAAAAACGAAATTACGCATCCGCAAACTATTGAATTAAGCCAGGAAAGTAGAATCATAGTGATTTCAGGACCTAATGCCGGAGGGAAAACTATTTCATTAAAAACCGTAGGACTACTGCAATTAATGTTGCAATCCGGAATGTTGATTCCGGTGCACGAACGCAGTGAAACGTTTTTATTCGATAGAATTTTAACAGATATTGGTGATAATCAATCTATTGAAAATCATCTAAGTACATACAGTTACCGATTAAAGAACATGAACTACTTTCTAAAGAAGTGCAATAGAAAAACCATGTTCCTTATTGATGAATTTGGTACCGGTTCTGATCCAGAATTAGGAGGCGCTTTAGCCGAAATTTTCTTGGAAGAATTCTACCATCGGGAAGCTTTCGGGATTATTACAACGCATTATTCAAATCTAAAAATTTTGGCTAACGAATTACCTTTTGCCACTAATGCCAACATGCTCTTTGATGAAAAATCATTGGAACCAATGTACAAATTAGCTCTAGGTCAAGCCGGAAGTTCCTTTACGTTTGAAGTGGCTTTGAAAAACGGAATTCCTTTCAGCTTAATAAATCGAGCCAAAAAGAAAATTGAAGTCGGAAAAGTACGTTTTGATAAAACTATTGCTACCCTTCAGAAAGAACGTTCTAAAATGGAGAAAACTTCGCAAACGCTTAAAGAAGAGGAAACAAAAGCGCGTGAAGAAGGCAAGAAAATGGAAACTATTAATGTAAAAATCAAACAAAAACTGGAAAGCTATCAAGAATTGTACGACAGCAACCAAAAAACGATTTACATTGGACAAAAAATTGAAGACATTTCGGAGAAATATTTCAACAATAAGAATAAGAAAGAGCTACTTGGTGAATTTTTGAAAATAATTGAAATCGAAAATTCAAAGCGCAAGAAAGCTACAACCAAAGAGTCGAAAGCGCTGATTGAAAAGAAGAAAGAAGTCATTCAAGAAGTGACTGTTCAGGTGGAGGAAATAAGAAAAGAAAAGAAAGAGAAGAAATTGAAAGTCGTGGTTGAAAAACCAAAACCAGTTCTAAAAGTGGGCGATCGCGTGCGAATGTTTGATGGAAAAGCGGTGGGAACGATTGATTCTATTGAAAAAAATAAAGCAACCGTAAACTATGGTGTATTCACTTCAAAAGTGAGTCTGGAAGCACTGGAATTTGTGGAAGCCGGGAAGAAGTAAACTAAAGTCATTACGAGTAACGAAGCAATCGCACTAACAAGATATAAGTTGAGCAACTAAATGCGATTGCTTCGTTCCTCAAAATGACATAACAAAACAAAAAAATGCTCAATATTCCTAAAGACAAAAAAATTATCCTCTTTGATGGCGTTTGCAATCTGTGTGATTCCGCGGTGCAAACGATTATTAAGCATGATACTAAAGATGTTTTCCGATTTGTAGCTTTGCAATCTGATTTAGGTCAAAAAATAATCAAACACTTGGGTATTGACACACAAAAAACAGATAGTATTATTTTGTATCAGCCGGGTTTTGCATACTATTATAAATCCGAAGCTGCCTTAGAAATTGCTAAAAATTTAGGAGGTATATTTTATTTTGCTTCACTATTTTCAATATTACCCACTTCTTTCAGTAACTATATTTATGATTATATCGCTAAGAATAGGTACAAATGGTATGGAAAAAAGGAAACTTGCCTGATTCCCACAAAGGAGCTACAAGCCAAATTTTTAGATTAAACACCCAATCATGATAATTATCATACCTTTTATTTTGCAGGAATAATATATTTGAACAATCTTAAAAAATAAATGGATCATGAAAGACACCACACTTTTTTCTTGGGATAACGGAACCTTTATAATGGTTGTCGTATTCGGATTAGTCATCGTAGGAATTATTTCAGCAGTTTTCATTATGATGAATTCCGACAGAAAAAAATAACAGCATAAAAAAGAGGATGCCTTTATGGACATCCTCTTGCTGCTATTATCTATAATTAGAAAAACTAACTTCTGATTAATTTTCTGTATTTCAATCGTTTTGGTGTTAAATCACCACCCAAACGTTTCTTTTTATTTTCTTCATATTCAGAAAAACCACCTTCAAAACAATACACCTCAGAGTTACCTTCAAAAGCTAGAATGTGCGTACAAATTCTGTCTAAGAACCATCTGTCGTGAGAAATAACTACAGCACAACCTGCAAAACTCTCCAAACCTTCTTCTAATGCACGAAGTGTATTGATATCCAAATCATTCGTAGGCTCATCAAGCAAAAGTACGTTTCCTTCTTCTTTCAAAGTCATCGCAAGGTGCAAACGGTTACGTTCTCCACCGGAAAGCATAGAAACTTTCTTGTTTTGTTCTCCGCCACCAAAATTAAATCGTGACAAATAAGCTCTTGAATTTACTTGCTTTCCACCCATCATAATCAATTCCTGACCGTCAGCGAAGTTTTCCCAAATTGATTTATTAGGATCTATGTTTGAGTGTGCTTGATCTACATAAGCGATTTTTACAGTATCTCCTATTGAGAACTCACCTGAATCTGGCTTTTCTTCACCCATTATCATTTTGAAAATAGTTGATTTACCAGCACCGTTTGGTCCAATAATCCCAACAATTCCTGCTTGTGGCAACGTGAAATTTAAATTATCATACAGTAATTTATCCCCAAATGCTTTAGCAACATTTTTAGCTTCAATTACATTCGTTCCTAAACGTGGACCATTTGGAATATAAATTTCCAGATTTTCATCCAATTGTTTTTGGTCTTCATTCAATAATTTATCGTAGTTCTGCAAACGCGCTTTTTGTTTCGTTTGACGTCCTTTGGCACCTTGACGAACCCAGTCCAACTCACGTTCTAAGTTTTTTCTACGTTTAGAAGCTACTTTTTCTTCTAATGCCATACGGCTTGATTTTTGGTCCAACCAAGAAGAATAATTCCCTTTCCAAGGAATACCTTCACCTCTGTCCAATTCTAAAATCCAACCGGCAACATTATCCAAGAAATATCTATCGTGCGTTACTGCAATTACAGTTCCGGCATATTGTGCTAAATGTTGTTCTAACCAAAGTACACTTTCGGCATCCAAGTGATTCGTAGGCTCATCCAAAAGCAATACATCAGGTTGTTGCAACAACAAACGACATAAAGCTACACGACGACGTTCTCCACCAGATAAATTTTTGATTGGCGTGTCACCTTCCGGAGTACGCAACGCATCCATGGCGATTTCGAGTTTGGTATCAATTTCCCAAGCTCCCAATGCATCAATTTTATCTTGCAAAAGCGCTTGACGATCCATCAATTGCTCCATTTTATCAGCATTTTCATAGACTTCAGGTAAACCAAAACTATCGTTGATTTTATTGAATTCATCAAGAACTGCCATCGTTTCAGCGACACCTTCTCTTACAATTTCAATAACCGTTTTACTATCATCTAAAATAGGTTCTTGTTCTAAATAACCTACTGTATAACCTGGTGCAAATACTACATCACCTTGGTAGTTTTTATCAACACCTGCAATAATTTTTAATAAGGAAGATTTTCCAGAACCATTTAATCCCAAAATACCAATCTTAGCCCCGTAAAAGAAACTCAAATAGATGTTTTTAAGTACTGGTTTATCTGCTCCTTGATAGGTCTTGCTCAATTTTGACATTGAGAATATCACTTTTTTATCGTCTGCCATTTTTTATAGATTTTCTGATTATTATACTTTTAGATAATTAGTTCTTATCTAATTTTTTCAATTTTAAATTCGTAATTTTTGATTAACTAAAGTCTTCCCTTGAGTGAACTAAACACCCACGCATTAGCTAAAAAGCCAACACCTACTGCTGCAAAGCCCCATCCTGCTACATCATCATATCTAAAAGCACCTAATGCAATAAGCAATAAGCCCATGGTTATCATTATCAGAGTGGCCCAACCCAGAATCGTATTTTTATTCATTGACATAATTGTGGAATTTATTTTAATGATCCAATTCCGAAGCCTCGGAACGGGAGTGCAAATATCGGATTTTTTGTCCTTTTAATTAAATATTTTATAAAGGATTTCTCTTAATAAATCAGATTGGGACATCGCATTTGCGCCAACTCCTTTACTTTTGACATCAATGTCTCTTAAAGCACCTACAATTTGACTGACTTTTTTCATTGGATAATTTTTCAAAGCCACATCATACTCTTTCAAAAAGAATGGATTTACACCAATAACTGCTGCTACATTCTTGGGATTTTTGTCTTTCAAACCATGGTATTTCAATAATTGAATAAAGAAACTAAAAACTAGACTCGTCGTTACTACCATTGGATTATCTTTTGGATTTTGCGCAAAATTTTCAGCAATAGTATAGGCTTTTAATTGATTGCGTTCGCCAAGTGCTTTTCGCAATTCAAACACATTAAAATCTTTGCTAAACCCTATATTTTCCTCAATGTGTTTGGGAGTTATCGTACTTCCAACTGGCAAAATAATTTGTAATTTTTCCAGTTCATTGTTTATTTTACTCAAATCTGTCCCAAGAAATTCCACCAGCATCGCATTTGCTTTAGGCTCAATTAAATATTTTTTGCCTGACAAAACACGTTTGATCCAATCTCCTACTTGGTTCTCATATAGTTTTTTACTTTCATAAACGACACCGTTTTTCGCTAATAACTTGGTTACTTTTTTGCGTTTATCCAACGTTTTGTATTTATAGCAAAAAACCAAAACGGTGGTAAGCATCGGATTGTCTGCATAACTTTCCAGTTTATCGATGGTCCGGATTAAATCCTGAGCTTCTTTTACGATGACTACTTGACGTTCTGCCATCATTGGATAGCGTTTGGCTGTCGAAATAATATCTTCGATAGTGACGTCTCTTCCGTATAAAACCGTTTGATTGAAACCTTTTTCCTCTTCGGATAAGACTTTTTCTTCAATATAATCTGATAGTTTATCAATATAATACGGTTCTTCGCCCATCAAAAAATAGATTGGTTTGATGTTGCCGCTTTTTATATCATTTACAATTTTTAAAACCTCGTCCATTCCTTTTTGTTTTAAGTTTGAAGTTTAAAGATTGTTGCTTCGGATGAAACTTTAAACTTTAAATTTTAAACTTATTTAATACTTTTGCTTTATGCAAAAACTAAATTTTCAACTTTATAACTTTCGGTTCAAAAATAGCGAAAATAAAGTATCCATTTTTGATGAAATCAGGAAAAAATTTATCATTCTTACTCCCGAAGAATGGGTTCGTCAACATGTAGTTCAGTTTTTATTGGAAGAAAAAAAATATCCAAAATCATTGATTAATGTCGAGAAAGTTTTAAAAGTCAATGGCTTGCGCAAAAGATACGATGTCGTGGTTTTCAATCCCGATGGTTCTATTTTCATCTTAATTGAATGCAAAGCTCCAGAAATCAAAATTGCACAAGCTACTTTCGACCAAATTGCCCGTTATAACATGACGATGAAAGCCCAATTCCTAATGGTAACCAATGGATTGAATCATTACTTTTGCCAAATGGATTTTGAAAACGAGAAATATGCATTTCTAGAGAATCTGCCAAATTATAATAATTAGCTTACTTTAGACTTCTTGAAATTTTAAAATCTATAAAGTCTAAAATCTGAAAATATAAAAACAAAAATGAATATAGCTGTTGTCATACTAAATTGGAATGGAATTTTATTGCTTGAAAAGTTTCTTCCATCTGTAGTTAATTATTCTCCACAAGCTTCAATTTATGTTGCTGATAATGCTTCTACAGATGATTCTATTTCCTACATCAAGGCTTTTTTTCCATCAGTACAAATTATAAAAAACGAAAGTAACCTTGGTTTTGCAAGTGGCTACAATGAAGCTTTAAAACATATTGATGCTGAAATATATGCATTAGTAAACTCGGATATCGAAGTGACCGAGAATTGGCTGCAACCTATTCTTGATACTTTCGAGAACGAACCAAAAACTGCTATTATTCAACCCAAAATATTAGATTATAAACGTAAAGAATACTTTGAATATGCTGGTGCTGCTGGTGGATTTATTGACGAATATGGTTATCCTTTTTGTCGGGGCCGTATTTTTGATACTTTAGAAAAAGATAACGGTCAATATGATGATACTCGTGAAATATTTTGGGCATCAGGAGCTTGTTTTTTTATCCGAAGTTCTGTTTTTAAGACTCTAAACGGTTTTGATGATGATTTTTTTGCGCATCAGGAAGAAATTGACTTATGTTGGCGCGCCATTAATAAGGGTTACAAAATAAAATACACATCGGAATCAGTGGTTTATCATGTAGGTGGTGCGACTTTGCAGCAAGGCCATCCAATGAAAACGTTTTTGAATTTTAGAAACTCTTTATTGATGCTGACCAAAAATCTTCCGAAAGAGCAACTATACAAGATACTTTTAAGCAGAATGATTTTGGACGGAATTGCAGGAATTCAGTTTTTAACCCAAGGAAAGTTCAAACATTTTTGGGCAATATTGAAAGCACATGGGTCTTTTTATAGCCATTTTTCTGATAATTATAAAAAAAGAGATGAATTTCAAGAATCAGCATACTATACCGTTAAAAGTATCGTTTACTTATACTTCATTAGAAAATTAAAAGTTTTTAACGATTTATTTAGAATCAAATAAATTTTAAAAAGCTAAATTTGTCCTTAACCTTTAATCTAAATTTAAAAAATTTATGAAAAAAATCGTAATTGCCTTATCAGTAATGGCCCTTTTAACTTCATGTGTTTCTAAAAAGAAATACACTGAATTAGAAGCTAGAAACAAAGAAACTCAAGATTTACTAAATACAGCAACTGTAAAATTAAATACTTGCTTAGAAGAAAAAGCAGGTCTTGCAGCAACAGCGGCTACTTTAAAAGAGCAAAATCAAGGTTTAATCAGCGTTTCGAAAGACATGACTGTATTGTCAACTAAGGGTGCTCAAAACATTGAAAAAGCTTTAGAGTCTATCAAAGAGAAAGATTTAAAAATAAGCAGAATGCAGGATGCTTTAACTAAAAAAGACAGTGTAACACTTGCATTAGTAACTAGTTTAAAAAGTTCAGTAGGAATTTCTGATCCGGATATCGAAATAAATGTTGAAAAAGGAGTTGTTTTTATCTCTATTGCTGATAAATTATTATTCAAAAGCGGAAGCTACGAGGTAACAGACAGAGCTAAAATGGTTTTGGCGAAAGTTGCAAAAGTAGTGAATGATAAACCTGATTTTGAATGTATGGTTGAAGGACATACAGATAACGTTCCTTACAATGGTACAGGTGTTTTATTAGACAACTGGGATTTAAGTGTGAAACGTTCTACTTCTATCATTCGTGTATTAACGAATCAATTAGGTGTTAAACCAGAGCAATTAATCGCTGCAGGAAGAAGTTCTTACATTCCTTTAGTAGCAAATGATTCTGCTGAAAACAGATCTCGCAACAGAAGAACTCGTATCGTAGTTTTACCTAAAATTGATCAATTCTACGAAATGATTGAAAAAGAAATGAAAAAACAAAGACCGTAATTTTGTCTTTATATTTAAATGCAAACGCCTCAAAATTGAGGCGTTTTTTTTATGCTTAAGTTTATTTAAATTAACCAATTGTTTAAATTCGACCAATATATAAACGAAAAAAGCAGGTCCAAAGACCTGCCTTTATGTATCCTCAATTTTTCTTTAACAACCAATTAAATATAATTAAGAATAACATGCTAATATTATGTAAGCGATATAATGTAAATTCTAGGTAAATATAAAAATTTATAAAATATAAGCAAATATTTTGCCAAAAATTTAAATTTTACAAAATATCTAAACTTCCTTTTCCTTCTCTTACTACAATTGGTTCATCACCCGATAAATCTATAATAGTAGATCCAACATTATCACCATAACCACCGTCAATTACCAAATCAACCAAGTTTTGCCATTTCTCAAAAATAAGTTCCGGATCAGTGGTGTATTCGATCACATCATCATCATCATGAATTGAGGTAGAAACAATAGGATTCCCTAGCAACTTTACAATTTCTAAAGCAATCGCATTATCAGGAACCCTGATTCCGACAGTCGTTTTCTTTTTGAATTCCTTAGGTAAGTTATTATTTCCCGGTAAAATAAAGGTATATGGTCCCGGTAATGCTCTTTTTAAGATTTTAAAAGTCGTTGTGTCAATTTGTCTCACATAATCAGAGATATTGCTCAAATCATGGCAAACGAAGGAAAAATTAGCTTTGTCGAGCTTCACTCCTTTGATCTTTGCAATGCGTTCCAAAGCTTTGGTATTGGTAATATCACAACCCAAACCGTACACTGTATCAGTTGGATAAATTACCAAACCACCTTCTTTTAAAACCTTAACCACTTTGGCAATTGCCGCTTCATTGGGTTTGTCTTCGTATATTTTTATAAATTGAGCCATTTTTTTTAGTTTAAAGTTTAAAATGTTTAAGGCTTAAAGTTCTTTTAACTGACAACTTTAAACCTTAAACTTGAAACAAATTTTTACCCTATAATATCCAGTTTCGCAAAACGCAACAGTAATTTTTTGATTCCGCCAACTTCAAATTTGATTTCGGCTTTTTTATCTGCTCCCACTCCTTCAAGGTTTAAAACTTCGCCTTTTCCAAAACGTTCGTGCATTACAATATTCCCGGCAACGAGTTTGTTGTCAAATAAATTAGCACTTCCTGAAGCAGCATTATTGCTGACAGGCTTCAATTTACGAATATTTATCTCTAATTTGGGTTCATTATCTGAACTATATTTGGTTGGCGGAGTTCCATTCGCAGGTTTTGCCAGACGCAATTTAGACTTATCCACATCTCCAAAAATATCACTGTCAATCATCGGTTTGTACCTGTAATTATTTTCAGGAGGTGTCATATATTCCAGATATTGACTGTCGATTTCTTCAATAAAACGGGAAGGTTCACTGTCGGTCAATTTCCCCCAACGGTATCGTGATTGTGCGTAAGTCAAATACGCTTGGTGCTCTGCTCGGGTCAAAGCTACATAAAACAAACGACGTTCTTCCTCGAGTTCGCTTCTTGTACTCATACTCATGGCGCTTGGGAACAAATCTTCTTCCATTCCTACCACAAAAACATGAGGAAACTCTAATCCTTTTGCCAAGTGAATGGTCATCAACGCCACACGATCTTCATCACTGGTATCTTTATCTAAATCAGTTGCCAGAGCTACATCTTCCATAAATTCAGACAAAGCGCCACGAGCTCCATCCACTTCTTTTTGGCCATCGGTGAAATCTTTGATTCCGTTTAATAATTCCTCAATATTCTGAATTTTAGCCATTCCTTCCGGAGTAGCATCTTTTTTTAATTCCTGAATCAATCCTGTTTTTTTGGCAACATGATCAGCAAGATAGAACGCATCCTGGTTTTCATTTATAGCCTGAAAACTCTGAATCATCGTAACAAAATCGAGTAGTTTTTGCTTGGTTCCCGAATTCAGTTTCAAGTCGATTCGTTCTATGTTTTGCATCACTTCAAAAATCGATCGCTTGTAGTGATTGGCTGCAATAGTCAGTTTTTCGATCGTTGTATTACCAATTCCACGTGCCGGATAATTAATCACACGAACCAACGCTTCTTCATCTTTTGGATTGATAACCAATCGCAAATAGCACAAAACATCCTTCACCTCTTTTCTTTGGTAAAAAGAAAGTCCGCCATAAATTCGGTACGGAATATCTCTTTTCCTAAGTGCGTCTTCCATTGCGCGGGATTGTGCATTGGTACGGTACAAAATAGCAAAAGCGCCATTAGGCAACTGATTTTGCATTTTTTGTTCCCAAATAGTACTTGCCACAAAACGGCCTTCTTCATTATCCGTTAAACTGCGGTGTACTTTTATCTTTGGACCAAAATCATTCGCGGTCCACACGATTTTATCCAGTTTTACTTTATTTTTGTCAATAATGGTATTTGCTGCTTCGACAATATTTTTTGTGGAGCGATAGTTTTGTTCCAATCTAAAGGTTTTCACTCCTTCATAATCTTTCTGGAAATTTAGGATATTATTGATGTTTGCACCACGAAAGGCATAGATACTTTGCGCATCATCGCCTACCACACAAATATTCTGAAATTTATCAGACAAAGCCCGCACGATTAAATACTGTGAGTGATTCGTATCTTGGTACTCATCCACCAAAATATAACGAAAACGGTTTTGATATTTGGCCAAAACTTCTGGAAAACGAGTCAGTAATTCGTTAGTTTTTAAAAGTAAATCATCAAAATCCATGGCGCCTGCTTTGAAACAGCGGTCCACATAATTTTGATATATTTCACCCATTCGAGGCTTTTTGGACATCGCATCCGCTTCTTGTAGATCTGGATTGTTGAAATACGCTTTTACGGTAATCAAACTATTCTTAAAATTCGAAATACGCCCTAAAACCTGTTTTGGTTTGTACACATCGCGATCCAATTGCATTTCTTTGATGATACCGGAAATGGCACGCAATGAATCCTGAGAATCATATATGGTAAAGTTAGAAGGATAGCCAAGATGTTCCGCTTCCGAGCGTAAAATTCGAGCAAAAACGGAATGAAATGTTCCCATCCAAAGATTTTTTGCCTCACCAGCACCTACAATATCCGAGATACGTTTTTTCATTTCTCGGGCCGCCTTGTTGGTAAATGTAAGCGATAGGATACTGAACGCATCGATACCCTGACTCATCAAATAAGCAATTCTAATAGTCAACACCCGCGTTTTACCGGAACCTGCACCCGCAATAATTATCATGGGTCCGTCTTTTTGGAGAACGGGTTCGCGTTGGGCTTCATTAAGTTGATCGATATATTTGTGCATGGAAATTTTTATAGTATTGTATGCAAAAATAAGCATTAAAGATGTAAAAGTGTAATTTTATATGAAGCTAAAAAACCATTCTTTATTTCTTGAACCAGATAAGAAATAGCAATACGTTTTAGGACTATATTTTATAAAAAACCAAATTTGATTTTCAACATATAAGTCATGTAAGTTAGAGAAACTAATTTTTAAATAATTGATTTTATTGGTAATGTAAGCTAAATCGCTCTTTGTAAAGGGTTGTTTTGTCACAATAAACTACTAGAATTTCTAATCTACATTCAAATTAAAAACTTATCTGACTTATATGTTTAACAACTGTACTCATTTAAAAAACACATCATACGCAAAACGGATTAAAGTCCCCACAACTACAACCAAAAAGAAAACCCGAATGAAGCTGTTTCCTTTGTTAATAGCCAGTTTTGCACCAATCCAACCGCCCAAAGCATTACTGGCAGCCATAGGAAGTGCTATTGCCCAAATGATTTTTCCTTTTAAAATAAACAAACATATAGAACCAAAATTTGTCGAAAGATTCACCATTTTAGCATTTGCGGAAGCGTGCAAAAAATCAAATCCCATAATGGCAATAAATGCAACCACCAAAAAGCTGCCTGTTCCCGGACCAATAAATCCATCGTACAAACCAACTACAAAACTGATTGCAATCGCATTAAGGATTTGAGTTCTTGGAGAATGTGTTTTTTCAATGTGTTGTCCAAAATTTTTCTTTGCGTAGGTGTAAACCACTAAAAATGAAAGAACGACCAACAATAACGGTTTCATGAAATCGTTACTGACATACGTCAATAAAGTAGAACCTAAAAATGCCGATGGAAAGGCCAAAAGCATCATAATCGACAATAGTTTCCAGTTCATATCTACCTTTTTCAGATATTGATATGCTGCAAAGGAAGTACCACTAAAAGCAGGAACTTTCAAAGTTCCAATTACGGTTGAAACAGGAAGATTAGGTAACAAAATCAATCCCATTGGTGTTTGAATCAATCCGCCACCGCCCACAATTGCGTCAATAAATCCGGCAGCAAAGGCCGCTAAACAAAGTAAAACCAGAACATAGGTCTCCATTATGATATTCAATTTTAAATAGTGCTGTTACAAGGAGCAAAAATACTATTCGGTTTCATTTATTGCTATTAAATAGAAATTGATTTGTACTCAAAAAAGTATATTTTTGCTTTTTAAATTTTTACAACAAAATGGACTCAACAAAAATCATAGAAATTCTGGCTTATACTATACCTTCACTAATTACCGGAGGAGTAGCTTATCATTTGTTCAACTCTTATTTTAAAGACCAACAAAATACAAGACGCTGGTTATTACAAAAAGATGCTCAAAAAGAAGCTTTACCACTGCGTTTACAGGCCTACGAGCGTATGGTTTTATTTATGGAACGCATCAATCCCACTAAATTATTGATTCGGATTGCTCCTATTTCTAATGATAAAAACGATTATGAAAATTTGATAATTGCACAAATCGAACAGGAATATGAGCATAATTTGACGCAGCAAATATACATGTCAGACGAATGCTGGACGATCATTGTCACAGCAAAAAATAGTACTATTCAAATGATTCGAAAAGCGAATATGAGTGATCGTGTTGACAATGCCGATAAATTGCGAGAAGTGCTTTTAAGTGATTTAATGGAAAAGCAATCTCCTAGTAATGCAGCTTTAGCTTACATCAAAAACGAAGTGAGCCAAATGTGGTAAACATATAAGGTTGTTAAATCCCTTTTGATTCAAAACTTATTCTTTCAATAATCGGTTCAGCTGAAATTGTTCGGCTTCATTTAAATTTGGAACTATTCGTTCCAATGAGGCTCTCATCTCAGGAGCTTTCAATAATTTTCTTATATTGTCTCTACCAAACTTTGAGAATTGCCACATGTGATGCGTGGTAGCATTTACGAGATTTTTCAAAACAATATCATTAATTATTTTGAAAGCAAGTAATTTTTCTAAAGCATTTTGTCTGGTATTCGCTTCATAATCAATTGATGAATATTGCATTAATTCGGTTTCCAAAGCTTGTTTGTCAATAGGATAATTTGGTGTTGAAAGTGCTAAAGTCAGCCACAAAGTCCTCAAATTGTAATCATTGAAACCCATCCACGATTTTGATTTATTCAAATATTGAATGCGTTGCTCTGGAAAATTATTCCATAAATTATAGAGCGCAAGTTCTTGTGTTTGATATGATTTATCCTCTAATAAAGTTTCATATTGCGTTCTGAAACTCTCCGGAATTTCATTCAATGCTGCAGCAACTGTTTGGTGTAATTGTACATTTTTAGTTTCTAAAGCTAAAATAAAAAGACTCTTTTTATCTTCCCATTTTTCATTTTTCAATTGATTCAGAACCGCTTCTTTTACCGAAAAATAAACCTCAGATTGCATTGTTTTTTCCAAAAAATCTCTTTTCTCTGACAACGGTTTATTTTTTAATTTATCAACTTCAAACAGCGTCTGAATTGCTTTATTTTTAAGCAATAAATTATTGGCTTGTTGTGCATTGAAAACCGTAGTTTCAAGCCATACTTTACTAAAACTATCTAAATCATAACTTGATACTTTTTTGATTTCAGCAAAGAAATCTTGTGTATTCACACTCTGAAACGCATGTTTTTTCAAATAGTTTTTTACCGCTTTTTTAAACGCCTTATCCCCTATTTCTTCATGTAAAACAAAAAGTGACCAAGCGCCTTTTTGATAGAAAGTCAACGAACTGGCTTTGGCATTCAAAACAGGAATGGTATCCGTTCGGGAAGCGTATTTTAACTGTGATGCCGACTCATATAATTTGGAATAAAAATAATCTTCTCCATATATTTCCTTTTCGGCCAGTAATGCATAATACGTTGCAAAACCTTCCTGCAACCAATGATGTTTTCCACTTTCGGCAGTGATTAAATTCCCAAACCACTGATGCGCTAATTCATGTGCATTGACATTTGTGTAACTTCTGTCCTCAAAACCTGTAGAATCGACCACATAACGCGTGTTGAAAAGCGTTGCTGATGTATTTTCCATTCCGGCGTACAAGAAATCTCGAACAGGCGCTTGTTTATAAATTTCCCAAGGATACTTTACTCCTATTTCCTTTTCTAAGAAATCAAACATCATTTTAGAATGGCGATAGGTAGGTGCAAACTTGGAAACGTCTTTTGGTTCCAAATACATTTCTAAAGGAATTCCCGAATTTGATTTTTGTATGTTTTTTTCGAATTTACCAATGGTAAGCATCAATAAATAAGAACTCATCGGTTTTTGCATTTGGTATTGCCAAACCGAAAGTCCATCAAGTGTTGATTTAAATTTCAATATTCCATTTGAAATTACCTGATACTCTTTATTGCATACAATATTCAAATTGAAAACCACTTTTTCATTCACATCATCAAAACTTGGAAACCAATGACTGGTATATTTTCCTTGTCCCTGTGTCCAAATTTGTACATTGTCATTTGCTTCTGAACCAACGAAATACATCGTTTGTTTTGGCTTAGCTAAATACTGAAAAGTCAGATTATTTTTTCCTTTTTTAAACGGAAATACAATTTGTAGTTGTTTTTGTGTATTGAGAAATTTAATGGATTTCCCGTTCAATTTCAAATCTGAAAATTCCATATTTTGTGCATCAATTTTAATGGTATCAATTGATTTAAAAACGTCAAAATCATAATCGACATCTCCATAAACTGTTTTTTCACTTGGATTTACTACAATTTTTCCTAAAACCGATTTAAAATCTACAAATTGGGTTTGTTGGGCAAATGTGAACGTGGAAATAAAAAAGAATAGGTATTTCATTAGGAAGGCATTTAATGCTGTAATTTCCAAAGTTACAAAGGTTTCCCTAACTAATCAGACTAATTTTGTAAGTTTACCTCCAGAAAATCAGAAGATAATTACTTTGAAAAAGAAAGCCTTATTTAATTGGAGCAGCGGAAAAGATTCTGCGCTGGCCTTATATAAAAGCCTCCAAAATCCCGAAATTGAAATTGTCTGTTTATTAACCAGTGTAAACCAACAACATCAGCGTATTTCTATGCATGGTGTAAGAGTTGAATTATTGCAACAACAAGCCGAAAGCATTGGATTACCACTTGAAATCATGCAAATTCCTGAAATGCCAACCATGGAAGCCTATGAAAACGTTATGCGAGAAACATTGGCCAAACTAAAAAACAAAGGTGTAACCCATTCTATTTTTGGTGATATTTTTCTGGAAGATTTACGTAAATACCGTGAAGATAAATTAGCCGAAATGGGTTTTGAAGGGATTTTTCCGCTTTGGAAAATCCCAACTCACGAAATCATTCAAGAATTCCTAGCTTTAGGTTTTAAAACAATTGTAGTTTGCGTAAACGAACGATTCTTGGATAAAAGCTTTGTTGGTCGTGTGATTGACCAAAATTTCATCAATGATTTACCTGAAAATGTAGATGTTTGTGGCGAAAACGGTGAATTTCACACCTTCACTTTTGACGGTCCTATTTTTTCGAAACCAATTAATTTTGAAATTG
This sequence comes from Flavobacterium psychrolimnae, assembly GCF_003312425.1. Taxonomy (GTDB): domain Bacteria; phylum Bacteroidota; class Bacteroidia; order Flavobacteriales; family Flavobacteriaceae; genus Flavobacterium; species Flavobacterium psychrolimnae. Next base: position 335,932 of record NZ_QNUX01000002.1, read on the forward strand.
GTGAAGTTGTGTATCGAAAATATGAAAAACCAGAAAAAGAAGATTCCTCAGATACCGCCTGCGATACGAGCGCTTCTGATGCTTTTGATTATGGATTTTGGTATTGTGATTTGGTTGGGAAATAATTAATTTAATAGTTAATAAGCTCTACACTTTAGGATTGTCTTAATTTTTTTAATTAGGGTTTGAAAATAGAAAAAGAGCATCAAAAGTTTTTCAACTTCTGAGTACTCTTTAGCTAAAGTGCTTCATAATCCTAAAATTAACCAAAACTAAACCTTATGAAAATGTTCAATAAGCACTTATAATTAACTTAATTACTAAAAACTAAAAATAGTATATCATTTTTTATGCATACATCCTTAAGATGCTACTTCTTTAAAAAGGTTGCGTCAAGTTATAAATGTTTTTTTTTCTAAAGAATAAACATTGTTAAACCGATAATCTCAAACGTTTTACAATTATAAATAATTAAATAGCCACGGATTCACTGATTTAAAAATCTGTGAATCCGTGGCTAAAATTTTCAATTGTGAAGAGTTAAACTTATCTTTCCTCGTACATTTTAAGCAGTTGCGTAACTGTATTCCAATTGCGGATTGTTGCAATAACATTCAGTTTTTTCTCAATGTATTTTTGGTCGAATCTGGTCTTTCCGACGCCAACAGCATATTTTATAAAAATTCTGTTGCCATCAATACTCGCTTCATCCGGTTTGAATTGGCTAATTTTCAAATCATTCATACTGGTACTTTGCAACGTGGTAGAAATAAAAGCCACATATAACTTCTTAGTATCAATATCTTTTTCCTTCAAGAAAGGATTGTTCTTGAAACACGCTTCTAAATCTGCAGAACAAATCACCACAACAGGCACTTCATGACCAAAAGCCTTGAAAATCTCCTGCTTTATTTTGAAACCAACAGCCGCAGGATTTTCCTCCTCGGTATCCACAAAAACATTCCCGGATTGAATATAGGTTTGCACATTTTGAAAACCAATAGCTTCCAAAGTCGTTTTTAGTGCTTCCATTTTTATCATACTGTGACCGGAAACATTGATGCCACGAAGCAATGCGAGATGAGTTGTCATTTTTTAAGCTTTTTATTTTGCGAAGGTATTGTGTTTGGAGGAACTTTTTTGGAATTCTTACTTAATATAAATACTTTGTCTAAAAATTTCTGGTTTTAAATAAAACTGAGTTACCTAATCTATAACTTGAAATAGTAAAACTAAAACCAAAATCATAAAAACAAATAAAATTGCAGGTAATAATAAGTTTAAAATTGATTTACCGATAGATAATTTCTGTACTTCTGATATTCCAATTACGCACAATATAAGCGACCAAATTCCAAGTGCAAACTCAACAAAAAGTATAACATATAATACAATACTTTCCATCGAAGCTAAACTGTACAAGTCATTATCTGATTTAAATAGTTCATTGCCATAAATTGCTATTTGAGGTATCAGTAATATTAAAATAAAAATCGAAGGAAAAAAAGCATAAGCAAAAACTCTTAATACGGATTGCGTATTTCCCTTTCCATTCATCCAACTACCAGTCCAACTTATCAAAGCAGAATAGATATAATAAGTAATCCATCCAAAAAATCCTCCGAAAATCACACAAATTGCTATTATCGTCCAAATGGAATAGTTGTCACCCATATTTTTCGTGGAAGCTCTATCAAAAGTTCTATCCATACCGGCAAGAAATAATAAAATGTACAAATGTTTCTCATATTTGTAATCATTTATAAATTTAAAAGCTTCTCTTGGAGATGTCAATAATTTTATAAAAATATCTTTCTCAGAGATTTGAGTCCTTTCAAGTGGATGTTCTAATTCATTCATTTTTATTAAGATATATGTGTATGTTTTGGATATTATTATAGATTTTTTTAAGATTTAGTAATTAAAAAATAATTTACATAAGAAACGCTACTAAACCAATTTATTTAATAATTGATTTTCTTATTTGTTTATTTAAACCATATTTGAACATTAAGTCTTGAACTAATTCCGTGAACCATTCAGGAGAATATGGGCTCAAAACTATATCATCAATCAATATATTCAAATCTAATTTTATGTTTATTCCTGAATTATTATCTTCTTTTTCCCAATCAAAATCTATACGCTTCACTTCAGGAACTTTGTAGATTAATCTTAATTCATCTTCATAAGAGTATGCCTTATGTTTATGTATTATTTGATAATTTAAATTTCCATCAGGAATCATTTCAGTTTCAAAATCAATATATTTAATTTCACTAATTTGAATATCATCCGTCAAATTATTTTTTAATGAATTGATTAATTTGTCAATTTGTGATGTCACCATGATACCTTTATTCATTTCAGAATATATTTTCCAAAGAGCATAAGATTCAGATTTACTTTTATTCCAACAACATACACAATTTAGTTTTTTAAATTCTTCTTCGAAACCTTGACGAACTTTCAAATCTTTTTCTAAAGAAACTTCTATTTTTGAATTTATTGAAAGTAATTCGTTGTGAATTTGCTCATAATATTTTTTTCTGTACTCAATATTAAGTTTTGGTGAAGAACCTTCAAATTTATCCTCGAGCTTATCTAAACGACAAAAGAAAAGCGATTTACGCTGTAATAACGAAATGAATTTTATGATATCAAAATACTTATAAACTTTATATTCTCTTTTGGATATATCACTGGAGCTGAATATTGATTAAACTCTAATATTGGCATTTTTTTCTTTTTAAGTGATAGATAATTTTTTTTACTATAATCTCCGAATAGAAATAGTTGTTTTTCAAATATACATATTTTCCTACTCCATTTCCAAACAATCTCATTTCCAAATTTCCAAACAAAAAACTATCTTCGCTCCATCAAATTAAAATCCGTTTTAATCTGCGTTTTTGCCATCTCGAGCGAAGTCGAGAGAAACAAATCCGTTTCATCCGTGTCCAAAAAAAACTAAATGAGCAACCTACTACTCACTCCCATTGAATACCTCAAAGGCGTTGGTCCCAATCGGGGCGAATTGCTTCGAAAGGAATTGGGAATTCATAAGTATGTGGATTTAGTTAATTTTTTTCCAAACAGATACATTGATAGAACACGCTATTACAAGATTAATGAACTGCAAAACAACATTGCCGAGGTTCAGATTATCGGTAAAATCATCAACATCAAAACTGTGGAATTTGGCAGAAACCAAAAACGATTGGTCGCGACTTTTGTAGATGATACGGGCCAAATGGAACTCGTTTGGTTTCAAGGTCACAAATGGATTCGGGAGAGTTTAAAACTGAATGAAATGTGTGTGATTTTTGGGAAATGCACGTCTTTTGGAAGTACATTCAATATGGCGCATCCGGAAATTGAATTGCTGAGCGAGCATGAAAAAAGTCTGCGTTCAGCCATGCAACCCGTGTATCCTTCGACAGAAACCTTGACAAATCGTGGGATTTCAAACCGGGTGATTAATAAACTGATGCAACAATTGTTCCTGGAAACGCAAGCGTTGTTTACGGAAACTTTGCCAGATTATTTAATCAACGAATTGAAACTGATTCCTAAAAAAGCGGCTTTATTCAACATCCATTTTCCAAAAAGCACCGAAGTTTTGGCGAAAGCCAAATTCCGATTAATCTTCGAAGAATTGTTCTTTATTCAATTGCAATTAATCACGAAGAATCTTATTCGGAAACATAAAATAAAAGGACATCCGTTTGCAACGGTAGGCGAAAATTTCAATGATTTTTATCAGCATCATTTGCCTTTTCAACTGACCAATGCCCAAAAAAGAGTCATCAAAGAAATCCGAACCGACATGGGCAGCAACGCCCAAATGAACCGATTACTGCAAGGTGATGTGGGTTCCGGGAAAACTATTGTAGCTTTTATGAGCATGCTTTTGGCACTTGATAATGGTTTCCAAGCGTGTTTGATGGCGCCTACGGAAATCTTGGCAAACCAGCATTTTATCGGTTTATCTGAATTAGCCGAAACCTTAAATATAAATATCAGAATCCTATCGGGTTCCACCAAAATAGCACAGCGCAGAATTATCCATGAAGAACTGGAAAACGGAACGTTACACATCCTCATCGGAACGCATGCTTTACTCGAAGACAAAGTAAAATTCAAGAATTTAGGACTCGCTGTAATTGATGAACAACATCGTTTTGGCGTAGAACAACGCTCTAAATTGTGGAAGAAAAATGTGATTCCGCCACACGTTTTGGTAATGACCGCCACGCCTATTCCGCGAACTTTGGCGATGAGTTTGTATGGCGATTTAGACATTTCGGTGATTGATGAACTGCCTCCGGGACGAAAACCAATTCAGACCGTACATCGTTTTGACAGCAACCGATTGAAAGTTTGGAAATTCCTTCGGGATGAAATCGCTTTGGGTCGCCAAATATATATTGTGTATCCGTTGATTCAAGAATCGGAAAAAATGGATTTCAAGGATTTAATGGATGGTTACGAAAGTGTTTCCAGAGATTTTCCGTTGCCACAGTATTCAATTTCCATACTTCACGGAAAGATGAAACCAGCGGAAAAAGATGCCGAAATGAAACGTTTTTCGGAAGGAAAAACCAATATTATGGTGGCCACAACCGTAATTGAAGTTGGAGTGAATGTTCCTAACGCCAGTGTAATGATTATCGAAAGTGCGGAACGTTTTGGATTATCGCAACTCCATCAACTACGCGGTCGCGTGGGTCGTGGTGCAGAACAAAGTTATTGTATCCTGATGACGAGCCATAAATTGAGTTCCGACAGTAAAACCCGAATGGAAACGATGGTACAAACGAATGATGGTTTCGAAATTGCCGAAGTCGACTTGAAGCTTCGTGGTCCGGGAGATTTAATGGGAACGCAACAAAGCGGCGTACTTAATCTACAAATTGCCGATTTAGTTCGGGACAGAGATACTTTGGCATTAGCCAGAAATTATGCTTTAAAACTTCTTAAAGAAGATGCAGGAATGCAAAAACCTGAACACGCAGCTTTGAGAGCTGTTTTTATCGAAATGACCAAAAAGAAAAACATCTGGAATTACATTAGTTAAGTGTCATTATAAATGTTTTTTTATCTGTTTAAAATTACGCTACCAAATTTATTTTCTTAAAAAAAGCTCTTTTTTTTCAATTCTTGATTAAACCATTTGCATTTTTAGGAGTCCTAATTTTTATTATTTGTAATGGAATGCATCTATTTATAACATATACATTTTTTTATGTTAATATTTGTATGTACAAACGTTAAATAAAAATTAACAACATCACAATTTCCGTTTCTAAAACCTAAATTTGTTTTAACTAAAATTATTGAAAACTAATCCTACTTTATATTAAACCCATGAAAATTAAATACCTAGTTTATGCCGTGCTAACAATTGGAATCATTGGATTTATCGGTTACAGAATCTCAGAAAACAAAAGTAAAAATGAAGATTCAAAAGACCCAAAAGGAAAAGGCAAATCGATGAGCGTAAACGGAATCGTAGTTGAATATCAAACTTTTGATAATAACTTGTCTCTTTCCGGTTCTATTGAAGCGAATGAACAAGTAGAAATTCGCAGTGAAGTTTCCGGAATTGTAGAAGGTATTTATTTTCAGGAAGGTAGTAATGTGAGTAAAGGTCAAGTGCTTTTTAAAGTCAATGATTTAGAGTTAAGAGCCCAATTGAGACAAACTTCAACCAGAGAAGGATTGGCTTCGGAAAACGAAAGAAGAGCCAAATTATTACTGCAAAAAGAAGCTATAAGCCAGGAAGAATATGATTTGGCCAGAGCCGATTTAAAATCAGCACAAGCCCAAAGTCAATTGATAAAAGCGCAAATCGCAAAAACATCTGTTAGAGCGCCATTCTCAGGAAGAATAGGATTGCGTTCTATTTCACCGGGAACCTACATCACACCAGCCATTTTAGTGGCAAAATTAGTGAACACCGGAAAATTAAAAATTACTTTTTCTATTCCTGAAAAATACGCCAGTCAGGTAAAAACAAATACAACCTTAACATTTAAAGTCGCTGGTTCTGATGAAAAATACACTGCTAAAGTATATGCAATTGAACCGGAAGTGGCTGTTGCTACCAGAACATTACAAGTTCGAGCGATTGCGGAAAACAAAAACGGAAAATTATTACCAGGAACTTTTGCTGATGTCGAATTGCCTTTGGATATCATAAAAGATGCTATTATTGTTCCTACTGAAGCCATTATTCCAGTTCAAAACGGTAAAAAAGTTTTCGTTTCCAGTAATGGTCAAGCTAAAGAAGTGATGATAGAAACTGCTACAAGAACTGATGCTTCTATACTTGTACTTTCTGGTTTGAAAGCAGGTGATACAGTGATTACAAGTGGTGTTATGTCATTAAAAAACGAAACTCCTGTAAAAGTTCTAATAAAATAGATTGAGATATTAGATTCGTTCCTAGCAATCAAAAATCTAAAATTAGCAATCAAAAATCTAAAATCTAAATGAGTTTATCCACAACAAGTATTAGAAGACCCGTATTTACCATAGTAATCAATTTAGCCATCGTTTTGTTTGGCTTAATTGGTTACACTTTTCTGGGAGTTCGAGAATTTCCATCGATTGATCCCGCTCAAGTGTCTATTCGTACGAATTATGCCGGTGCAAATGCTGATATCATCGAATCTCAAATTACAGAACCGCTTGAAAAAGCAATCAATTCCATTGACGGAATTAGAAATGTAACTTCTTCCAGTGCGCAAGGAAGCAGTAATATAACTATCGAATTTAATCTGGATAAAAATCTGGAAGATGCAGCAAATGATGTCCGTGATAAAGTATCGCAAGCGGTAAGAAACCTGCCTCAGGATATCGATTCTCCGCCAGTAGTTTCTAAAGCGGATGCGAATGGCGATGCCATCATTTCGATGACCGTACAAAGTGATACGAGAAATGCATTAGAACTGAGTGATTATGCCGAAAATGTAATTTCACAACGTTTGGAGACTATTCCTGGCGTAAGTGGTGTCCAAATTTGGGGACAAAAAAGATACGCGATGCGTTTGTGGATTGATCCGGTTAAACTGGCTTCTTATGGATGTACCGTATCGGAAGTGAGAGATGCGTTGAATAAGCAAAATGTAGAGTTACCTTCAGGAAAACTAACTGGTGACAATACCGAATTGACGGTAAAAACAGTTGGAAACCTTTCTACTGCTGAAGAATTTAACAATATCATTATCCGTACTGAAGGTGAAAAAGTAGTACGTTTCAGCGATGTAGGATTAGCGAGCCTTGGACCAGAAAACACAGAAACCAAAATGACACAATCTGGAACGCCATTAGTTGGTGTCGCCATTGTGCCACTTCCAGGAGCTAATTATTTAGATATTTCTACAGCTTTTTATAAGGAATTCGAAAAATTAAAAAAGGATTTACCTAAAGATATTAAACTGAATATCGCCATTGACAATACTATTTTTGTAAAAAAATCGGTTATTGAAGTAGCGGAAACATTAGGAATTTCAATTGTTCTGGTAATCTTGATTATCTATTTATTCTTCCGGGATTGGGCGATTGCTTTTAGACCGTTGATTGATATTCCTGTTTCGTTAATCGCTACTTTCTTTATCATGTGGCTTTTTGGTTTTTCTATAAACGTATTGACTTTATTGGCAATCGTTTTGGCAACGGGACTAGTGGTCGATGATGGAATTGTGGTCACCGAGAATATTTTCAAAAAAGTAGAAGAAGGCATGACGCCTATCGAGGCAGCCATCAAAGGATCTAACGAAATATTCTTTGCTGTAATTTCGATTTCGATCACCTTAGCAGCGGTATTTCTTCCTGTAATTTTCCTCGAAGGATTTGTCGGGCGACTGTTTAGGGAATTTGGCGTCGTCATTGGCGCAGCTGTACTGATTTCGGCATTTGTATCGTTGACATTAACCCCAATGTTGAACGCTTATTTAATGAAAGGCGGCGAACAAAAAAAATCAAAATTCTACATTCGAACGGAACCTTACTTTCAACAATTAAATAGTGGCTATGCTAGTGCATTAAGTCGTTTTATGAAGAAAAAATGGTTGAGTTTCCCTATCTTAATTGCTTGTTTTGGATTAATTTATTTGTTTTTCAACCTTTTGCAAAAAGAAACAGCACCTTATGATGACCGAAGTGGTTTTGTTTTAAGAATGACAACACCTGAAGGTTCCTCCTATGAATATACGGATCGCTTCATGCAGGAAGTGTCAAAATTAGTTGATGATTCGATTCCGGGCAAAAAAGTAGCCTTGGTAATTACATCTCCTGGTTTTGGATCTTCATCAGTAAACAGTGGTTTTATTCGGGTTTCATTGGTACAACCAAATGAAAGAACCGATTCCCAAAAAGAAATTGCAGAGAAACTGACCAAATGGACGAAGCAATATCCCGACGCAAAAACATCCGTAATTGAGCAACCAACTATCGCCGTAAACCGACGCGGTGGATTGCCGATTCAATACATTATTCAAGCTCCAAACTTTAAAAAACTGGAAGAAAAAATTCCTGTTTTCATGGATGAAGTTGCTAAAAACCCCACTTTTGCGGTTAGTGATGTGAATTTAAAATTCAATAAACCAGAAGTTAATGTAACCATTGACCGAGAAAAAGCGGAAAGTCTAGGAATTTCAGTGATTGATATTGCACAAACGTTACAACTTTCATTAAGCGGACAACGTTTTGGTTATTTCATGAGAAATGGAAAACAGTATCAGGTTATTGGACAATTTGACCAAAAAGACCGTTCAAAACCACTGGATTTAACCTCTATGTTTGTTAAAAATAATATGGGACAATTAATCCAAATGGATAATGTTGTAACGATTGAAGAAAAAAGTAATCCGCCACAATTGTACCACAACAATCGCTATATGGCGGCAACTGTTTCTGCTGGTCTTGCTCCGGGCAAAAGTATCAGCGATGGAATTGATGCAATGAACGAAATAAAAGCCAAAGTTCTTGACGATACGTTTACCACTGATTTAGGTGGAGAATCCAGGGATTTTGTTGAAAGTAGTTCGAATACTGCTTTTGCATTTGGTTTGGCTTTACTGTTGATATTTTTAATTTTGGCGGCACAATTTGAAAGTTTCATCGATCCTTTCATTATTATTCTGACAGTGCCAATGGCTGTTGCAGGAGCTTTGTTCTCCTTGTGGTTGTTTGACCAAACGTGGAATATTTTCAGCCAAATTGGGACTGTAATGCTTATTGGTTTGGTAACCAAAAACGGAATTCTGATTGTTGAGTTTGCGAACCAGCTGCGGGAACAAGGCAAACCAAAATTAGAAGCCATATTAGAAGCTTCGGAAGCACGATTACGCCCAATTTTAATGACGAGTTTGGCGATTTCACTAGGAGCTTTGCCAATTGCAATGTCTCTTGGAGCGGCATCAACGAGTAGAATTGGGATGGGAGTTGTAATTGTAGGAGGAACTATTTTCTCATTGGTATTAACATTATTCGTTATTCCAGCAATGTACTTGATGTGGTCCAAAGCCAGAAAACACTATCCTGAATTTGATCATATCGAAGAATATGAAAAAGATTTCAACTAATTTTAAAGGAACGTTGATGATTGAGATTAAAGAGATTCTTTAATCCGAATCAAAAAAATACAACTATGACACATACTAAAATACTTTTTCAAAGCTTTATACTAATCTTGTTCTGCGTTGAAACAGCTAGTGCTCAGGAAGTGCTAACTTTAGAAAGCGCTGTTAAAATAGCTTTGGAGAACAATTACGAAATAAAGATTGCTACCAATAATTTGACCATTCAAAAAACAAATGTTGCTATCGGAAACGCTGGAATGTTGCCTACTGTTACTGCTAATGTAGTTGATAATAACAGTATTCAAAATAGTTCACAAACGCGTCAGGACGGGACAGAAACTGAATTAGACAATGCCAAAAACAATAGTTTGACCTATGGCGTTGGACTGGATTGGACCATTTTTGATGGTATGCGCATGTTTGCACGAATGAATCAGTTGAAAGAATTGCAAAAACTGGGTGAAGCACAATTAAAGTTGACCGTAATTACAAGAATCAGTGACGTGAATGCTGCGTATTATGATTTGGTTCAGCAACAACAACAATTAGCGGCATTGGATACGACAATCGTTATTTCAAACCAGCGATTGACTTTGGCACAAAACAGATTTACGATTGGAAAAGCTTCAAAATTAGAAGTTTTGAATGCCCAAGTGGATTTGAATACGGATCAGGTTGCATTATTAAGACAAAAGGAATTGTACGCTAACAGTAAAATTTTATTAAATCAATTGATGGCCAGAGATGTTTCTACAGATTTCAAAGTAATTGATCAGCTTGAAGTAGATTCCTTACTATTATTGCCGGAACTTAAAGCTTTAGCCGAAAAACAAAATCCGCAATTAGAAACTCAAATTATTAATAAAAGAGTGGCCGAATTAGAATTAAAGCAAATAAAAGCGGCACGTTATCCTACTCTTCGCGTAAATACTGCCTACAATTTTTCAGAAAGTCAATCTAGCCTTGGTTTTGTCGCACAATCACAATCGAGAGGTTTTAATTATGGTTTTAGTGCTTCATTAAATTTATTTGATGGTTTTGCACAAAACCGAAATGAGAAAATCGCCAAGATTCAAATTGAAAATTCCAAATTAAATATTGATCAGCAAAATTTAGCTTTAAACTCACAATTGGCAACTTCTTATCAAACCTATTTGACGAATTTAGAATTGATTGCTTTGGAAGAAAAAAATGAATCAATTGCCAAGCAAAATTTGAACATAACTTTAGACAAATTCCGCATTGGAACCATAACTACTTTAGAATTCAGAACTGCACAATTGAATTATGTGAATGCCAAAGTTCGTTATAGCAATGCACAATTTCAAGGAAAATTATCTGAAATCGCATTACGAGAATTGGCTGGAAATCTTATTTTTTAATTTACTTTTGTTAAAAAAAGCATCTTAAATGGTTTCATACAATACAAAAGACTGGTTCACTTTCATATTTCGCTTTCACAAAGCGGACACTTTTAGAACATTATTGCCAATAATGTTGGCTATTGGGCTATATTCCGGAATTATAGGTTATTTAGAAGTTGAATATTGGAAATTAGCGGATAACAGTTATGTAAAGAATATTACAATCATGCATGGAATGCTTGGTTTTGTGATTTCATTATTGCTGGTTTTCAGAACTAATACTGCTTACGACCGTTGGTGGGAAGGACGAAAAATGTGGGGCGCTTTAGTGAATAACAGCCGAAATTTTGCCATTAAACTTTCTGTGATTTTAACAGATGAAAAAGACTTAGCTTATTTCAGAAAATTAATTCCCAGCTATGCTTCTATTTTAAACAAACATTTAAAAGATGAGGAAACCAGTAAACAGCTATTTGACGATGTTGATTTAGAAATTGATCATCACAAACACAAGCCGAATCAGGTTGCAAAAATGTTGTTTCAAAAGATCAATGATTTATACGATTCCAAAAAAATAACGGGTGATCAACTGATTATTTTAAACGAAGAAGTAAAATCCTTTACCGATATTTGCGGAGCTTGTGAAAGAATAAAAAACACTCCTATTCCCTACTCTTACAGCGCTTTTTTGAAGAAATTTATTTTCTTTTATGTGATGACTTTACCTTTTGGATATGCTTTTAGCCTTGGGTATTATGTAGTTCCTGTTGTAGTATTCATTTTTTATGTTTTAGCGAGTTTAGAGTTAATTGCTGAGGAAATTGAAGATCCTTTTGGAGCTGACGAAAATGATTTACCTACACATAAAATTGCGGAGAACATCAAAAAACATGTCGAAGAGTTACTTTAAATTTTGTTAAACCGTGCTCTGATTCTAATTATTTTTTATTAAATTTAAGCTTTGCCTTTTTTAAAGTTTAAAATATATGAATAGTAACCGCGCGTTTATAAATCCACCTCTTTTATCTAACGAGAAATCATTAAAAACATTAGTTGAAAATAGAACAGTTTACTCGTTGAATCATTGCGAGCTGAATCTTTTTGAAACTTATGAATCTACGGCATTAGTTCCTTTGAAATTTAATGACTTTGTGGTCACCAGCATGTTACGAGGCAAAAAAGTAATGCATCTTTTTGACGATCCTGGTTTTGTTTATTTACCGGGAGAAACCGTTGTGATTCCTTCAAATGTGGAAATGAAAATAGATTTTCCGGAAGCTTCAAAAAATAATCCTACGCAGTGTTTGGCTTTGGCGATAGACCAAACTAAAATTACCGATACATTACAGTTTTTGAATGAACGTTATCCAAAAGAAGGGAAAAACCAATTCTGGCAATTGGATTACCAAAATTATTTCTTTTATAATAATGTGGAATTAGCCACGACGATAAATAAGTTAATCAAAGAATGCATGAGTACTTCGATTACAAAAGATGCCTTGGCCGATTTGACTTTGCAGGAATTACTGATTCGGATTATTCAAACTCAAACTGCAAAAGCAATAGATGATGGTTTATTTGCCGACCCAAAAAATCCCATTACACAAGTGGTAGAATTTATCCGCTTGAATTTAAAGGAAAATATCAGCATGAAAAATCTGAGCGAAAAAGCATGTATGAGCTCTACTTCGTTCTATAGACTTTTCAAAAGAGAATTAGGTATGAGTCCTATCGAATTTGTCATTGGCGAGAAAATAAGATGCGCCAAACAGTTACTTAAAAATCCTACAATACAAATTAATGAAGTTTGCTACTTATCCGGATTTGAAGATTCCAATTACTTTATTCGTTTGTTTAAAAAACACGAAGGAATTACTCCCAAACAATACCAATTATTGTACGTAATCAATTAGATTTATTCAATATACGTTACGGGTTCAAGCGATAATTCTTCTTCAGGAGTGAAAATTCTATATTCGATTCGGAATGTTTTTTTCAAAGGTGTTTCCAATGAAAATCCTCCAACCCCAAATGCATCAATCACATCCAAAGTAAAATGAGCGTGTTTCCAGTATTCGAATAAATCCTTGTCTACCCAGAACTCCGTATTTTCGATTGTACCAATACAAACATCACCCAATCTTTGATAGAAACCTCCTTTTTCAAAACATTGCGGTTGCGTTCCTTCACAACAACCTCCAGCCTGGTAAAACATCAAATCTCCATGCTTTTCCTTTAAAATTTTGATTAATTCTATTGCTTTATCTGTGGCATCAATTCTTTTTATCATAGTTTGTGATTTAAAAATACAACCATAATTATTGAAAATTATGGCTGTATAATTTTATTAAATTAATAACGGATTCATTCTATCCGTTAATATCAATCAAAATTTTAACTTGAGAAGGATTCGAAACCAATACTTCAAATCCTTCCGTAACAATTTCATCTAATGTAATTCTTTTAGTTACTAATTTTTCAACCGGCATACGTCCAAGGTCAATTAATTTTATAACTTGAGGAAATATATTTCTGTAGGCAATAATCCCTTTGATTGTAATTTCGCGAACTACCTGATCAAAAGCATCGTGAGTTACCGGTTTTCCAAATAAAGCAACTAAAACAGCAGTTCCACCATTTTTTAAACTGGCAATTCCTCCATCATATGAGGCTTGAACACCTGCAGCATCAAGAAAAATATCAACACCACCAGCAATCAAGTCTTTAATTTGTTGCGGAATATTTTCACTTTTACCGTTGATGATAGTTGTTGCGCCAATTTCTTTGGCTTTTTCCAAACGTTTTTCAGCGATATCAACAACAATAATTTCTGCTGCTCCGGCAGCAATAGCAGCCTGAACACATAAAAGTCCAATTGGTCCAGCACCATAAATCAAACAAGATTGTCCCATTTTTAAACCACTTTGCAAAACAGCATACACGGCAACTGCAGCAGGTTCTACCAAAGCACCTTGTTCAAAACTCATTGAATCCGGTATTTTGTGGACCATATAATCCTCTACAACCGTATATTTTGCAAAACCACCATTAGAAGTCAACCCAATAAAACCAAGTGGTTCAGACAGATTATATTCTCCATTAGTAATGAATGGACTATCGGGGTTTTTGAAAAGCGGTTCTACCACCACTCTGTCTCCTATTTTTAAATGTTTTACATCTTCCCCAAGTTCACAAATTATTCCTGCAAATTCGTGTCCTAAAGTAGTTGTGCCTTGATGACCGTTTAAAGGATACGGTTTTTCAACTGGAATCAGCATGGGACCATGTGTGTATTCGTGAAGATCTGAACCACAAATTCCTGCAAATTGAACTTCAATTTTAACTTGGTTTGAACCTGTTGTTGGGATTTCTGTTTCTTCTACTCTAATATCTTTTGCAGCATGCCAGCGGGCAGCTTTCATTGTTTTTGGTGACATAGTATTTTGATTTATAAAAAAAAGGTAAGCTTTATAACTTACCTTTTTTTAATTTTTATTTCATCTCTAAAAGAAACCTAATCTCTTTTTATCATAAGAAATCAGCATATTTTTTGTTTGGCGGTAATGACCTAACATCATTTTATGATTTTCACGACCAATTCCAGATTGTTTGTATCCACCAAAAGGTGCTCCTGCAGGATAAGAATGGTATTGATTAATCCAAACACGACCTGACTGAATCGCTCTTGGAACCTGATAAATTTCATGTGCATCACGTGTCCAAAGTCCAGCTCCTAAACCATACATCGTATCATTTGCAATAGCAATCGCTTCTTCAGTTGTTTTGAAAGTAGTAACAGCTAAAACGGGTCCAAAAATTTCTTCCTGAAAAATACGCATTTTGTTATGCCCTTTGAAAAGTGTCGGTTTGATATAATATCCTTCCGCTAAATTCCCTTCTAGATGATTTTCTTCACCACCCGTTAGAACTTCTGCACCCTCTTCTTTTCCTAATTTTATATACGATAGAATTTTCTCTTTTTGAACCAAAGAAGTTTGCGCACCCATCATTGTTGTTCTGTCCAAAGGATTTCCCATTTTTATCGCTTCGGTTCTTTCAATTACTCGGGCAATAAATTTATCATAAATATCCTCGTGAACTAATAAACGTGAAGGACAAGTACAAATTTCACCTTGGTTTAAAGCAAACATTACCGCTCCTTCAATTGCTTTATCGAAGAAATCATCATCAGCATCACATACTGATTTCATGAAAATATTTGGAGATTTTCCACCTAATTCTAAGGTTACTGGAATAATATTTTCGGTAGCATATTGCATTACTAAACGACCTGTTGGCGTAGAACCGGTAAAAGCTGCTTTCGACACTTTTTTGTTCGTTACCAAAGCTCTTCCAAGTTCAGATCCAAAACCATTAACAATATTTATAACTCCAGGAGGAAGGATATCGCCAATTAATTCCATTAAAACTAAAATAGAAATTGGGGTACTTTCTGCTGGTTTTAAAACTACAGTATTTCCAGCTGCTAATGCCGGAGCAAGTTTCCAAACAGCCATTAAAATTGGGAAATTCCAAGGAATAATTTGAGCAATTACACCTAAAGGCTCGCTCAAAGCGATAGAAACAGTTTGTGAATCCAATTCGGTAATCGAACTTTCCTCCGCACGAATAACTCCAGCAAAGTAGCGGAAGTGATCAATTGCTAAAGGCATATCTGCTGCTAATGTCTCCCGAATTGCTTTTCCGTTATCAATCGTCTCAACAGTTGCAAGGTATTCCAAGTTATCTTCAATAACCTGAGCAATTTTATTCAATAAGTTACTACGTTCCGTTACAGATGTTTTTCCCCAAGTTTGAAAAGCTTCGTGTGCTTTATCAACAGCCAGCTCTAAATCTTCTTTACTAGAATGCGCCGCTTGTGTAAATACTTTTCCATCAATAGGAGAAACTACATCAAAATAGTTACCATTTACTGGTGCAACAAATTTTCCACCTATATAATTATCATATTTAGCCTTAAATTCAGGTCTTTTTACTACGTTATCCATATTGTTAAATTTTTATATTTTCTCAAAGTTAGTTTCCTAATTCTTCTTTTTATAGCACAATTCATTCAACTAATAGCATTAAATTTTCATATATTTTTTTTTAACCTAATTTTATTGTTTAATTCACATTTAATTATGTTTTCTACTATAATATTAACATTTTATTCCGATGTAGTTTAGACCAAATCTGACGCAAAAAAACCAAAAAAATTGTTTCTTACTCCAACCTGCAATCCTTATATTTGCAGTCTCATTAAAATTAACAGATGAAAATATCTTACAACTGGTTAAAACAATTCATTAAAATAGACTGGAAATCCGAGGAAACTGCAGCATTACTGACTGATTTAGGTCTGGAAGTAGAGATTGTTGACAAATACCAATCGGTAAAAGGCGGATTAGAAGGCATTGTTGTGGGACATGTACTTACTTGTATTCAACATCCGGATGCTGACCGACTAAAAATAACTACCGTTGATTTAGGAAATGGTGTTCCTGTTCAAATTGTATGTGGTGCCAGTAATGTTGCTGCAGGACAAAAAGTTCCCGTAGCTACCATTGGAACAACATTATATGACAAAGAAGGAGCCGCTTTTTCAATAAAAAAAGGAAAAATTCGCGGACAGGAAAGTCACGGAATGATTTGTGCCGAAGACGAATTAGGTCTTGGTGAAAGTCATGACGGAATTATGATATTGGATGATGCCTTATTACCTGGAACTCCAGCGGCAACGGTTTTCAAAATTGAAAATGACGAGGTTTTCGAAATTGGACTAACACCCAATCGTGCTGATGCAATGAGCCATTTAGGAACTGCTCGTGATTTAAGAGCCGGAATGCTGCAAAGTGGTGTCAACGTAGAGTTGATCACGCCATCTGTAAGTAATTTTAGAGTCGACAAAAGAACTCTAAAAATTGACATCGATGTAAAAGAATCGAAACTTGCTCCTAGATATTGTGGTGTGACTATTTCTGGAATTGAAGTAAAACCATCTCCAGCTTGGTTACAAAATAGATTAAAAGCGATTGGATTAAATCCAAAAAATAATATTGTTGATGTGACTAATTATGTTTTACATGAATTAGGTCAACCACTTCACGCCTTTGATGCTTCAAAAATTAACGGTAAAATAATAGTTCAAACTCTTCCTGCTGGAACCAAATTTACTACTCTGGATGATGTGGAAAGAACATTACATGAAGAAGATTTAATGATTTGTGACGAAAAAGGACCTTTGTGTATTGCAGGAGTTTTTGGCGGGAAAAAATCAGGAGTTTCAGAAAGCACCAATTCTATATTTTTAGAAAGCGCTTATTTCAATCCGATAAGTATTCGCAAAACAGCCAAAAGACATCAACTAAATACGGATGCTTCTTTCCGTTTTGAAAGAGGAATTGACCCAACTATTACAGAATATGCATTGAAACGTGCTGCTTTATTAATTCAAGAAGTTGCTGGAGGCGAAATAACATCTGATGTTATGAATATGTATCCTAAGAAAATTGAAGATTTTTCTGTTTTTTTAAACTTTAGTAAAGTCGCAAAAATTATTGGTCAGGAAATTCCAAAAGATACGATTAAGAAAATATTAGTTTCATTAGATATTAAAGTGAATAGTGTTTCAGATGCAGGATTAGGATTAACTATTCCTTCTTATCGTGTGGATGTACAAAGAGAAATTGATGTAATTGAGGAAATATTGAGAGTATACGGATACAACAACATTAATTTTTCAAAAAAATTAAATGCTACGGTTTCGAATTCACCTAGAAACGAAGATTATAAAATTCAAAATACGATTGCTACACAATTGAATTCTCAAGGTTTTCATGAAATGATGGCAAATTCATTGACTACTGCTGCTTATGCTGCGCTTTCAGATGAATTGAATGTTGCACACAATGTGACGATGCTTAATCCTTTGAGTGCTGATTTATCCACAATGCGTCAATCTTTATTATTTTCAGGACTGGAAGCTGTATCGTATAACATCAATCGTAAGAATGCAGATTTAAAATTATTTGAATTTGGCAAAACCTATCATAATTACCTTGCCGGTTACGAAGAGAAAAAACATTTGAGTTTATTCCTTACCGGTAATAGAAATCAAGAAAACTGGACCGCTACGCATAAGCCATCTGATTTCTTTCTGTTCAAAGGATATATTTTAGGAATACTTTCAAGATTAGGTTTAGAAAAAACACAAAACACTCCGGTAACTTCAGATGTTTTTTCTGAAGGAATAGCTATTTCGATTGGAAATGAAACTATTTTAGAATTTGGAGTTGTAAAAAAATCTATTCTAAAACATTTTGGAATCAAACAAGAAGTTTTTTATGCTGATTTTGATTGGGATACGATTCTAAAGAAAATCTCCACAAAAATCAAATATATTGAAATTCCTAAATATCCTGAAGTTCGCAGGGATTTAGCGTTGTTAATTGATAAAAGTATAACGTATGACAGTATTTACAACATTGCTCGTCAAACTGAGAAAGCACTTTTGAAAGATATTAATTTATTCGATGTTTATGAAGGAGAAAATCTTCCTGAAGGTAAAAAATCGTACGCTTTAAGTTTTACAATTCAAGACAGTTCTAAAACACTGACGGATGCACAAATTGATAAAATTATGGGCAAACTGCAAAATAATTTTGTAACTGAACTCGGAGCTACTTTGAGATAAGTGCAATTTTATCTAAAATATAATCCCGATACTAAAAAAATTTAGTATCGGGATTTTTTTATAACAAAAGAACCCTGCAAATAGCAGGGCTCTTAAGACTAACAAAATATCAACCTCTTATCAAAAATTATTGTTTAGGTAAAACAACTGTATCAACAACATGAATCACACCATTCGATTGGTTCACATCAGCAATTGTTACTTTAGATTTCCCACCATTTTCATCAGTAATATATAAATCTTTACCTTTCATCCAAGCTGTCAAAGTTCCACCGCTAACTGTTTTCATTGTAGCTTTTCCGTTGCCCATTTTAATTGCTTTTGCAATATCCGAAGCATTCATTTTTCCTGCAACAACATGATACGTAAGTATAGTTTGTAACATTTTTAAGTTTTCTGGTTTTAGCAATGTAGTTACAGTTCCTGCAGGTAATTTATCGAACGCGGCATTTGTTGGGGCAAAAACGGTGAATGGTCCTTTACTTTGTAATGTTTCAACTAATCCAGCTGCTTTTACTGCTGCAACTAAAGTAGTATGATCTTTAGAATTTACTGCGTTCTCAACAATGTTTTTAGACGGATACATAGCAGCTCCTCCAACCATTACTGTTTTTTGAGCGAAAGAAGTTGCTCCGAATACTAATGCCATAAATGCAATTGATAAAAATTTTCTAGTTTTCATAAAATCTGTTTTTTTAAGTTATATAAAAGCATTTACGCACAATAAGAACTTTTGGTTTTAAAAAAATTAAAATATTTTTTAAAATACTGATTTTAAACTATTTGAAAGCTATTTTTTTTACTATTGTGAAAATGAGATGAAGTAAAAATGTTCTGCTGCTAAAACTTTTAAACAAAAAAAGCCTCGCAAATTGCGAGGCTTTCTATATTCAAAAAATTTCAAGAAATTATTTTTTCTCTGATTTTTCCATTTTAGCTTTCAATGCAGCTAACATATCATTGTTGTCACCTAAAGTTGCAGCTGGTGCATTTGTAGATGAGTTAGATGAAGTATTTTCAGTAGCTGTTTTCACATTTTTCTCTTCTTCTTCACGGAAGATAGCAGTGTGAGATGCAACTACTCTTTTGAATTCTTTGTTGAATTCGATTACTTTGAAATCAGCTGAATCACCTTTTTTCAATTTCTTTCCGTCTTCTTTTTCAAGGTGACGAGTAGGAATGAAAGCAACGATATCATCTCCAAATTCTACAGTAGCTCCTTTGTCAACGATTTCAGAAATTTCACCTGTGTGGATAGTTCCAACTGCGAAAGAATCTTCATATTGATCCCAAGGATTAGCAGTAGTTTGTTTGTGACCTAAAGATAATTTACGTCCATCAACATCTAATTCTAATACTACTACGTCTAATTTTTCACCAACATTTACAAATTCAGATGGGTGTTTGATTTTCTTAGTCCAAGATAAGTCAGAGATGTAAATTAATCCATCAATTCCTTCTTCTAATTCTACGAAAATACCAAAGTTTGTAAAGTTTCTAACGATACCTGAATGTTTAGAACCTACAGGATATTTAGAAGTGATATCAGTCCAAGGATCTTGAGACAATTGTTTGATACCTAATGACATTTTACGGTCATCTCTGTCTAAAGTTAAGATAACTGCTTCAACAACATCACCTACTTTTACGAAATCTTGAGCAGAACGTAAATGAGTAGACCAAGACATTTCAGAAACGTGGATCAAACCTTCAACACCTTCAGCAACTTCGATGAAAGCACCGTAGTCAGCGATTACAACTACTTTGCCTTTTACTTTGTCTCCAATAGCTAATTTAGCATCTAGAGCATCCCAAGGGTGAGCGTTTAATTGTTTCAATCCTAATTGTATTCTTGTTTTTTCGTCATCGAAATCAAGGATTACAACATTTAATTTTTGATCTAATTCAAGAACTTCAGATGGGTGGTTGATTCTTGACCAAGAAAGGTCAGTAATGTGAATCAATCCATCAACTCCACCTAAGTCAATAAAGACACCATAAGAAGTAATGTTTTTAACAACACCTTCTAATACTTGTCCTTTTTGTAATTGACCGATGATTTCTTTTTTCTGGATTTCGATATCCGCTTCAATAAGCGCTTTATGAGAAACAACAACATTTTTGAATTCGTGGTTAATTTTTACCACTTTGAATTCCATCATTTTGTTTACATATACATCGTAGTCTCTAATTGGTTTAACATCAATTTGAGATCCTGGTAAGAAAGCTTCAATTCCGAAAACGTCAACGATCATACCACCTTTAGTTCTGCATTTTACAAAACCATTAACGATTTCTCCTGTTTCGTTAGCCGAAATAACTCTATCCCATGATTTGATAGTACGTGCTTTTCTGTGAGATAAAACTAATTGACCAGTTTTGTCCTCACGGATGTCAATTAATACTTCAACAGTATCACCTACTTTTAAGTTTGGGTTGTAACGGAATTCGTTCAATGAAATAACACCTTCCGATTTTGCGTTGATATCAACAATAACGTCTCTATCTGTAATTCTAACAACTGTACCATCAACCACTTCTTCTTGATCAGTAGCGATAAATGTTTTCGAAACTAGTTCTTCGAATTCTAATAAGTTTTTCTCATCAACAGCATCAATACCTTCTTCGAAATTGTGCCAGTTAAAATTTGCTAAAAACTCTTCTTGTGATTTTACTTGTTCAGACATGCTGATTAAAAATTTGTATTCTGTATTCTCTCGAGTTTCTTAATGTGCCAGAAAACAGCAGAAGTTGTTTGTATAATTAATTGAACCCCAAAGGAAACTCTTATTCACCAAAAGGACTGCAAAAGTAACACTTTTATATTAAATAACAAAATATTTATGTTGCCATAATCGATTGATTATTAGGAGCAGAACATTTTGGGGTTTTTATAAACTCTGCTCCCGCTTTCCGCTGTATCCACGCCCAAAAGCGTGGGATGCCGCTTCAATCGGGGCTAATTAACTTCAATTGGTTTTTCAACATAAAAAAACCCGATAGCTATTTTTCAGTTATCGGGTTCTATTTATTTTTCTG
Organism: Flavobacterium psychrolimnae; assembly: GCF_003312425.1. GTDB lineage: Bacteria > Bacteroidota > Bacteroidia > Flavobacteriales > Flavobacteriaceae > Flavobacterium > Flavobacterium psychrolimnae. The sequence goes on from NZ_QNUX01000002.1 coordinate 357,621, forward strand.
TTGCTTTTTAATGACTTATATTTTCAACATCCAAAGGGTTGTGTTTGTGTTTGAAAAGTACCGCAAATGCAACCGCAATTATCAACGCATATATTGCAAAAGCCAGCCAAATCGTATGCCAGTCTTTCATTAAAACCACTTTGCTGAACAATCCATCAGCTCCTATTGAATTCCCTTGACCAGTAACAAATTCTAACATTTTTGAATTTGTCGTTTCTGTTTCCAAAAAACCAGCTAACTCAGTGGTATTGTTAAATGATTTTGTAAAATATTTATCAATTGCCCATCCGGAAGTAAAACTTCCCAAAACCGCTCCAAAACCATTGGTCATCATCATAAACAAACCTTGTGCTGAAGAACGATTTTTTGGATCTGTATTCGTTTCCACAAATAATGATCCTGATATATTAAAGAAATCAAATGCCATTCCGTATACCACGCAAGACATAATAATCATCCATAATCCGCTTGTTGGATTTCCGTAAGCAAATAATCCAAAACGCAATACCCAAGCCAACATACTAATCAACATAACCTGTTTGATTCCAAAACGTCTTAAAAAGAAAGGAATTGCAAGAATAAATAAAGTCTCCGATATTTGAGAAATTGACATGATAATCGTTGAATATTCAACCACGAACGAATCCGCATATTTTGGAAAATGTTTAAATTCATCCAAGAAAACATCTCCGTAAGCATTTGTCAGTTGTAAAGCGCCTCCCAAAAACATAGAAAAAACAAAAAACAAAGCCATTTTGTAATCGGCAAATAACTTGAAAGACTCTAATCCTAACGTTTCCATTACAGATGCATTCTCTTTAGATAAACGTTGCGGTTTACATTTTGGTAAAGTAAAAGAATAAATTCCCAGAACAATTGCCGCTAAACCGGCAATATAAAACTGATATTCAGTTGCTTTATTTCCAGTTAAATTGGTAATCCACATTGCAACAATAAAACCGATTGTTCCCCAAACCCTAATAGGCGGGAAATTCTTGATCACATCTTTATTGTTTAATTTTAAAGCTGTATAGGATATTGAATTACTCAAGGCAATCGTTGGCATGTAAAAACACATTGCCAAAAGCATAATGTAAATAAAGGTTTCCGGCGTGGAAACTTGTGGAATATAGAATAGAACCCCAGCATATAAAATATGAAGAATTCCGTATAGTTTTTCAGCATTTACCCATCTGTCAGCGATAATTCCGGTCAGTGTTGGCATAAATAAAGAAGCAATTCCCATTGTTCCAAAAACCAACCCAAACTGAGTTCCCTCCCAATTCTTGGTGCCAAACCAGTAATTCGCAATGGTAATCAACCAAGCTCCCCAAACAAAAAACTGAAGAAAGCTCATTATTACCAATCTATTTTTAATTCCCATGAGATGAATTGTTATTTATTTTTTAAAAATTAACAGGGCGTAAATCTACTATTAAAAATGAGATCTGCAAATAATTATATCGTTTTAGTAATTTCATTTACCAATTCTAAAACAAGCTTGAATTGTTCCTCACGATTCAAATGTGAATTATCTATTTCTATAGCATCTTCAGCCATGACTAAAGGAGAATCTTCACGGTGCGTATCAATGTAATCGCGCTCTTCTACATTTGCCAAAACTTCTTCAAATGTTACAGTGTTACCTTTTGCGACCAATTCGTCATAACGTCTTTGTGCTCTAGTGGTTGCACTTGCAGTCATAAATATTTTAAGTTCCGCATTCGGAAAAACAACAGTACCAATATCTCTGCCATCCATTACAATTCCTTTGTCTTTTCCCATTTCTTTTTGCTGTTCAACTAATTTGGCACGAACCTCAGAAACTTCGGCAACTTTACTCACAAAACTGGAAACTTCAATCGTTCTGATTTCGGTTTCAACATTCACATCATTTAAATACATTTCGCCAAAGCCCAAATCCGCGTTGAATTTGAATTGCAATTTTATATTTGGCAAACTATTAATCAAGGTTTGTTTATCAAAAGATTCCGCATTTATGTAACCGTTTTGCATGGCAAAAAACGTCACGGCACGATACATCGCTCCCGTATCTACATAAACATATCCCAAATGATTGGCGAGTTGTTTTGCTAAAGTACTTTTTCCTGTAGAAGAGAAACCGTCAATGGCGATAGTAATTTTTTTATTCAAAATGTAAAATTTAAAGTTCTATGTTATATCAAAATTATTACTGGAAATTAACTGTCAGTCCAAATAGACTGGTATTTCCGGCTAATGTGTATCTGGAATACGAATAATTGAATTTCAGTTTATTTAATTTGAGTCCGAAACCTAATGAAACTCCGGAAAAATTCCTTTGTTCTTCAAGGCGTAATTCCTCTGCTCTTCTAAAGTTATATCCTACTCGCAGATTAAATGCTTTTTTCGGAAAAAGTTCTACACCCACAATTACGTGCCGCAAAGCATTATTCACAAAGGACACTTTTTCTTCGGTGGATTCACCATCAAAAGAAGATTCTGCTCTGGCTGGATTTGAAAAGGCAATATTCCATTGTTGTAAATTTTCTAATGTAAGATGCCACCGAATAGGAACGTTTTCCAATTCCTGTGAAACTCCCGCAATGATTTCAAGCGGCAGTTTCTCATTTGTACCATTATAAGTTGAAAACTGAGTTCCAATATTTCGAATAGCCAACGCCCAATTTACATCGTTTCTTTCATCAATAAATAAAGCCCCAATATCAAGCGCTCCGCCAAAAGAATGATAGGTTTCCAAAGTGGAAGAAATCAGTTTTGCACTCGCTCCTATATGAATATCAGTGTAGGGAATATTATAAGCATACCCAAAAGAAAGGGCTATTTCGCTTCCTGTAAATTCAGATGTAGGTTGGCCGTTTTCGTCAAAACCTTCAAAATTACCATAGTTAACATAATTTACTCCGGCCTGAAAAGTTTGCAAATGCCGGTCGTAAGTATAGGCGTAGGAAGCCGTTCCATAAGTTACTTCTTTATAATAACTGCCATAATTTAAAGCCAAATGGTTGTCCATTTCAGCATTTATTGTTGCCGGATTAAAATGAACCTGATTGACGTCATCATCATAAATCGTGATTACTTTTCCTCCCAAAGCTGCCTGTCTTGGCGAAGTCACCAAATTCAAAAACTGATAGGTATACTTCCCTCCTATTTGACTGTAAGAAACAGCACAAATAATAAGGAAACAGTATAGTAGAAGTTTTTTTAACATGCTTTAAATTGCAGTTGGTGTAAAATAAAAACGCAACTGCGAAGATAAAATTATAAATACAATAAATTGCAACTTTAAAACTCGTAATTGCAAATAAAAAATCCAAATTTCATCTCTTGAAAATCAAGTTTTGAAATTTGGATTTTTGATATTTATAATTTGTTATTTACTACAAATCCTTGGCATTTTTTACTTTCTGATCAGTCAAAGCATATTTTAATACTTCGCTCATTTCTTTTACATAGTGAAAAGAAAGTCCTTCCAAATATTCCGGTTTTATTTCATCAATATCACTCTTATTTTCATGACACAGAATAATTTCTTTGATATTCGCTCTCTTTGCAGCCAGAATTTTTTCTTTGATTCCACCTACTGGCAACACTTTTCCACGCAACGTGATTTCTCCTGTCATCGCCAAATTTTTCTTCACTCGTTTTTGTGTAAACAAAGAAACCAACGAAGTTAGCATTGCAATCCCTGCACTTGGACCGTCTTTTGGAGTAGCTCCCTCCGGAACGTGCAAGTGAATATTGTATTTAGAAAGAATCTCAGAATCCAATCCTAAAAGTTTTGCATTGGCCTTGATATATTCTAAAGCAATTGTTGCAGATTCTTTCATGACCGTACCTAAATTTCCAGTAATAGTCATGGTTCCCTTTCCAGGAGAAAGCAACGATTCTATAAACAGAATATCACCACCAACAGAGGTCCAAGCCAAACCAGTTACCACTCCGGCAACATCGTTGTTCTCGTATTTATCTCTTTCTAATCTGGGAACACCAAGAGTTTTTATGATATCTTCGTCCGTTACTTTTTTGTTATACTCCTCTTCCATCGCAACTGATTTGGCTGCGTTACGGATAACTTGAGCAATTTTAGCTTCTAAACCACGAACTCCAGATTCACGTGTATATCCTTCAACAATTTTCTCCAATTGTTTTTTTCCAATGGTCAAATCTTTAGTTGTCAAACCATGCTCTTTCAATTGTCTTGGAAACAAATGCTGACGCGCAATCTCTACCTTTTCTTCAATCGTATAGCCTGACATTTTGATGATTTCCATTCTGTCTTTCAACGCAGGTTGGATGGCAGCCATATTATTAGAAGTGGCAATAAACATCACTTTAGATAAATCATATCCCATTTCAAGGAAGTTATCATAAAACGAATTGTTTTGTTCCGGATCTAAAACCTCCAATAATGCAGATGAAGGATCACCTTGATTACTGTTAGATAGTTTATCGATTTCATCCAAAACAAAAACTGGATTCGAAGTTCCCGCTTTTTTCAAACTTTGAATAATTCTTCCCGGCATGGCACCAATATAGGTTTTTCTGTGTCCGCGAATTTCCGCTTCATCACGCAATCCACCAAGAGAAATTCTAACATATTTTCTACCTAATGCTTCTGCAATGGAGCGTCCAATTGAAGTTTTACCAACTCCAGGAGGACCTGTCAAACAAATAATTGGCGACTTCATATCATTTCGCAATTTTAAAACTGCCAAATGTTCTATCATTCTTTTCTTCACATCTTCAAGACCAAAATGATCTCTGTCCAATATTTTCTGAGCTCTTTTTAAATCGAAATTATCTTTAGAATATTCGTTCCAAGGCAATTCCAAGAACAACTCTAAGTAATTTCTTTGAATTCCAAAATCAGGCGCTTGTGGATTCATGCGGCGCATTTTAGACAATTCTTTTTCGAAATGTTTTTTGGTTTTCTCATCCCATTTTTTGGTCAAAGACTTTTGCAACATTTCGTCCATTTCCTCTTCCTGAGAAACACCACCCAATTCTTCTTGAATGGTTTTCATTTGTTGGTGCAAGAAATATTCACGTTGTTGTTGGTCTAAATCGAAACGAACTTTGGACTGAATATCATTTTTCAATTCGAGTTTTTGCAACTCAATATTCATATAACGAAGCGTCTCTAAAGCTCTTTCTTTCAATTCATTAATAGCCAACAAGTCTTGTTTCTCTTTAACAGAAAGATTCATATTAGAAGTCACAAAATTGACTAAAAATGATTGGCTTTCAATATTCTTAATGGCAAAAGTAGCTTCACTGGGAATGTTTGGACTTTCTTTAATAATTTGAATCGCTAATTCTTTGATTGAATCCAGAATCGCTACAAATTCAGTATCATTTTTCTTTGGTCTTTTTTCAGGAACTTCCTTGATTTTCGCAGTGATATAGGGCGTTTCATCAATAACAGCATCAATTTCGAAACGCTTTTTACCTTGAAGAATTACCGTTACATTCCCATCAGGCATTTTTAGCACGCGCAAAATACGAGCAACAGTACCTATTTTATGAATATCATCTTTGGTTGGATCTTCATCCTCTTCATTGATTTGAGCAACAACTCCAATCGTTTTTCCAGCGGCATTGGCGTCATTAATCAATTTAATTGATTTATCACGTCCCGCAGTAATTGGTATTACAACTCCTGGAAATAAAACCATATTTCGCAAAGGTAAAATCGCCAATAATTCCGGTAAAGCCTCATTATTCATTTCCTCCTCGTCCTCGGGAGTCAAAAGTGGAATTAAATCTGCTTCCGAATCAAATTCCTGAAGTGACAGATTGTCAATAGTAAGTATTTTATGATTTGACATATATTATTTAAGTCTTTTTGTCATTAAAAAATTCATTCTTTAAGCAAATATAAGGTTTCAAAATAGTCTTTTTATATAAAAGCGATGTTTAATCCTCAAAATTTGCATAACGGTAAAAGAGTCAATCTTTGTGCCAAAAGAAACTATCTTTATCCTATTTTTCATCAGAAAGTAAAAATACAGACCATGAAAACAGCAACAAATTAATCACTGCAGGAGCAATCAAATGAAAATTTTAGTTTTATTTTTATAAAAGTGTAACAAAGAAAAAATTAACAAGTCCTTACTATTAAATTACTAGCAGCTGTTTGAATGTAAATCAACATAATATCGAAGAATTGATTTTGCTCTGCAAGCAAAAAAATCAAAAAGCACAATGCGAAATTTACAATCGCTATGCAAAAGCCATGTATAATGTCTCGCAACGAATCGTAAAAGACAGCCATTTTGCAGAGGATGTAATGCAGGAAAGTTTCTTAAAAGCATTCACGCGAATAGATGATTACAAGCAAGAAGTTGCTTTTGGCGCTTGGCTAAAAAGAATTGTGGTGAATTGCAGTATTGATTTTTATAAAAAGAACAACCAATTCAAACCAGAAGATTTTGATGCGACACTTTATAAAATCGAAGAAACAGAAAATGGCATTTTAGAAAGCACTTCTTTCAAAGATTTAAAAGTAAAACAAATTTTAGACACCATCACTTCATTGAAATACAATTACAGAATGGTTTTAACACTATTTTTCATTGAAGGATACGACCAGGAAGAAATTAGCGAAATTTTGAATATCAGTTATGCCAATTGCAGAACTACACTGAGCAGAGCCAAAGATTGTTTGCGAAAAAAACTAGAGGAAATATGAAAAAGGAAAATAAAAAACTAGACCAATTATTTGAAAAATTTGAAAATCAATGGGATGTCGAGTTACTAGAAAGTAATCATGAGCAACGATTTGTACAAAAATTAAAATCTAAGAAATCGAATTGGAAACGTTTTGTTTCTATTGGAATCGCTGCTTCTATAGTACTTATATTAGGACTTTCAATTTTCAATACTACTCCTAAAAAAACTGAGGAATTACAATTTGCATCAAAAGAAACGAAACAAACAGATTCGATTTTTACTATTTTAATCGAAAAGGAATTAGAAAAAATAAAAGAAAAAAAATCACCTGAAAACGAAAAAATCATCGCTGATGCACTCAAACAAATGCGAATATTGGACAATGACTACGACAAAATAATTAAGGAACTCGAAATCAATGGAGAAAGTAAACAGATTATTTATGCAATGATCAGCAATCTTCAGACGCGGATTTCTTTTTTGCAAAGTGTACTGCAACATATTGAAAATAAGGAACAAAAAATAAACATAACTGATGAAAAAACAATGTAAAATACTGATTTTATTTATTTTAATTCCATTTTTTGGACATGCAATTGACAATGATTTCCTGCATTCCAAAGAAAAAAATATTAAAAAAGCATATTATGTAAATCCTGACGCAACGCTTTCGATTGACAATTCGTACGGTACTATTTCAGTAACAACTTGGAACGAAGACAAAATTGAACTTGACATAAGTATCAAAGTTAGCGGTGATAATGAGAATTGGGTCAACCAGCGCATTGAAACCATTGCTGTTGATATAGTCGCTTTGAAAGGAATGATTTCTGCCAAAACAATTCTGGGAAATTCCAGTTATAAAGGTCAAGGTAAAAACAATAGTTTTGAGATAAATTATACGCTCAAAATTCCAAAGAATGGAAGTGTAAAACTCAATAACAAATACGGCAATATCAGCACCTCTGATTTATTTGCAGAAGCGGATATCAAATGTAAATATGGAAAAATAACCTTGGGGAGATTGTCTGGAAACAGCAGTATTCAAATGGAATATTGCTCCAACTCGAGTATTGTATTTCTAAAAAATGGAATGGTAACAGCCAAATATTCGAATCTAAAAATTGGCGAAACAACTAAGTTAGATTTAATTTCGGATTACACGGATATCGAAATTGAGCAAAGTGATGCCATTAAATACAACAGTAAATATGGGAAAATCAGAATTCAAAATGTAAAAACCTTAGACGCATCAGGAAATTATTTGACGATAAAAATCGGAGAAGTGTTTGATTATTTAAAACTGAACACAAAATACAGTTCTTTAGCCGTTCAATCGATTAATGCAAAGGCAAATTCGGTTACTGTAGTTGCCGGATATACCGGAATCAATATTGGTTACCAGACTAATTTTGCTTTTGATTTTAATGTTCTTTTAAAATACGCTACCTTTAAATATGACTCTGATTTAGAAATTGATTCTAAAGAAGAAGTATCAAATTCTAAAAAATACAGCGGTTTTCACAAGAAAAAAGGACTTAATAATTTGAATATAATTTCAGATTATGGAAACGTAACATTAACTAAAAACCAATAACCTAAAAACAAAACTTATGAAAAAATCAATTCAATTATTTGTCAGTTGCGCAGTATTAATCACGTCGTTGGCTCAAGCACAATGGTCCAATAAAGCTAAAATAACTGGTAATGGAACTGTTGTGTCTGAAAAAAGAACAACATCTTCTTATAATGAAATTGCTGTAATAGGCTTTTTTGATGTGGAATTAGTTTCGGGAAATGAAGGAAACATAACTGTAAAAGGAGAAGAAAATTTACTGCCTTACATCAAAATTGAAGTTGTGAATCAAGTTTTGAAAATTTATTCAGAAAAGAACAAATACTTTAGCAGCAGTAAAGGAAAACAAATTATTATAACTGTTCCTTTCGAAAGTATTAATCAAGTTTCTTTGACCGGTTCCGGAGATGTATTGACTAAAAATCGTATCCAATCAAAATCATTTTCAGCTAAACTAATTGGCTCCGGCGACATGAATTTAGAAGTAGAAACAGATGATCTTGACGCTAATTTAAGCGGTTCCGGAGACTTAAAATTAACCGGAACAACAGTAAATTTAAACAGTAATTTAAACGGATCAGGCGATATAGATGCAGCAAATTTAAAAGCTAAAAACGTAACAGCGACCGTTTCTGGATCAGGAGATAATACAGTTTTCTGCAGTGAGAGCCTTCATGCCAGAGTTTCAGGTTCAGGAGATATTGAATATAAAGGCGATCCTAAGAAAAAAGATACCAAGGTTACTGGTTCAGGTAATATTTCAAAGTCTTAACTTCGAATTTAACATTATATAATAAGGTGTTTTATTAATTTAAAACGCCTTTTTTTGGTACTCGTTTCAACAAAATAACAGCTATCACAAAAAATACTCCCAGAAATACAATGGCAAGTCTAGGACTGCCAGTAATCTGATCAATAATTCCGTACACTAACATTCCTATTACGATTCCAATTTTTTCTGCAACATCATAAAAACTAAAAAAAGAAGCTGTATCCTGCGTTTCTGGCAATAATTTAGAATAAGTTGAACGTGATAAAGCTTGAATCCCTCCCATTACAAGTCCTGCAATTCCTGCCATAGCATAAAAATGTATTGGTAAAGCGATAAAAAATGCAAGTGCACAAAAAACTGCCCAAATACAATTAATAAAAATCAAAGTTGGAATATTACCAAATTTTTCTGAGGCTCTGGAAGTTAGAACTGCACCAAGAACGGCAACTAATTGAATGATTAAAATACAAATAATTAAACCCGTTGTACTCTCTGCTTTAGAAGACCAAGCAATTTCTTGTGCACCAAAGTAAGTGGCGACAAGCATTACAGTTTGCACTGCCATACTAGAAACAAAAAAACCTCCTAAATATCGTTTCAATGCAATATTTTTTTTTAATAAAAACCATACTTTTTTTAACTCTTTAAAACCATTCAATACAACATGGTGCGTTACTTTACTGTTTGCGTTTTTATTTCCTTTTGGTAAAAAATAATACGTGTACTGACTGAATAAAACCCACCAAACACCTACCATTACAAAGGAATATCGCATGGCTTTCATAGCTGCTTCACCATCAGTCCCAGAAATCCCAAAAAGCTTTGGTTTCATAATCATCGCTAAATTGATAATTAATAAAATTACACTTCCTATATATCCTAAGGAATATCCTTTGGCACTAATTTTATCTTGTTGCTCTACAAAAGCAATATCTGGTAGATAAGAATTATAAAAAACTAAACTGCCCCAATATCCAATCAATCCTAGAAAATAAAATGCTAAACCAACGTATATATTGTCAAGATTGAACCAATACAATCCCATGCAGGACAAAGCTCCCAAATAACAAAAGAATTTCATAAATGATTTTTTATCTCCCACATAATCAGCAATACCAGACAATAATGGAGAAATAAAAGCCACCAATAAAAATGCAAAAGCGGTAACAAAACTAATTAAAGCTGAATTTTTGAGATGTAAGCCAAAAACATCAATGTAATGATCTCGTTCAGAAAACAAAGCTTCATAAAAAATTGGAAATACTGCAGATGCAATAGTAAGTGTATAAACGGAATTTGCCCAATCATAAAAAGCCCAAGCATTCAATAATTTTTTACTTCCTTTAGGTAAATCAGCCATGTTTATTTTATTTATGTTGCGAATTTATTTAATTTTTATTGATAAAATCCAAAAAACAGCTTTATTTCATATTAACAAATTGCGTCATAATTGCAATGTATTTAAAAGTCGCAAAATAGTATAACAAAAAAGGCTACTCTCACATGAGAATAGCCTTTCTAAATGTTCGAAAAAGAACATTATAATTTCAAATTGTTATTTGTAAATAACTCCAACTTTAGCAGCTAAAGCTTTAGCTTCTGGAATTAATGCTTTCAAATTTGCAATTCTTGTTGCATCAGAAGGGTGTGTACTCATAAATTCTGGCGGTGCTTGACCTGAAGATTGCGCAGACATTCTTTGCCAGAAGGTAATTGATTGTTCTGGATTATATCCTGCAATTGCCATTAGAGTAAGACCAATTTTATCCGCTTCCGTTTCATGACCTCTACTAAAAGGAAGTATACCTAAGCCTTGAGAACCAATGCCATATGCTTGACTCCATATTTGTTGTGTTTGTTCACTTTTACCTCCAGTGGCTACTGCTACTCCTACAGCACCTAATTGTTGCAATTGAGATGCACTCATACGTTGCGCACCGTGATTTGCTAAGGCGTGAGAAACTTCATGTCCCATTACAGTAGCTAAACCTGCATCATCTTTAGTAATTGGCAAAATTCCTGAATAAACAACAATTTTCCCTCCTGGCATACACCAAGCATTCACTTCTTTATTATCAATTAATTTATATTCCCAACGGTAGTCCGCTAAATATTGTGATTGCCCTAAATAAATTAAATATTTTTCTGCAGCAGCCTTAATTCGCATCCCAACTGCTTCCACTTTTCTAGCATCTGCAGTTCCGGTAATTACTTTATTTTCCTTTAAAAAAGTACCGTATTGTTGAAAAGATGTTGGAAACAGTTCACTGTTAGAAACAAAATTTAAACTTTTTTTCCCTGTTATTGGATTAGTAGCACAAGAATAAACCAATCCTGCCGCAAAAATCCCTATTAATAAATGCTTTTTCATAATTTTAAATATTAAATATTTAACAAAAATACACGTATTCTAAAGTTTAATATTTACATAATTAAATATAAAAGTTTCAACTTTATTGTTATTCTCCAATGATATGCAATGCTGTAAACTCCTTATCAACAATTAAATAGTTGTCATTTTCTAAAGTAATGCTGTCAAACGGGACTTCTACATTATCGATTTCGATTGTTTTTACCTTAAATGGTAATCCAATAAGATTTATTTTGTACTTAGAATAATTCGTATCGTATTTTCCTTCTTTATGCAATTGAATGATTAGTTCGTTTTCTCTACCGGTTGCTTGAAATGATAAAAAGCTATAACGTCCTTTTTTATAGTCATAACCATCTTGAGCATCCTCATACACTACTGATTTTTCTTTACCTTCTTTATAATAAATATCTAAAGTCAGTTCATCAAATTCCAACTCACCTACATATTGTTGCACTGGATATTTAGGAATAATTGCTCCCGCTTTTACAAAAATTGGAATCTGATCAAATTTAGTGTCCACCCAAATTTCTTTACCGCCTTTTACTTCTTCATTCGTCCAATAATTATACCATTGTCCACGAGGAATATACATTCGTCGTCCCAAAGAATTTGGTTCTAAAATAGGACAAACTAATATTTGATTTCCAAAAACAAATTCATCATTTCTGTAATGCGTTTGAATATCTTCTTGATCATAATAAACCAATGGTTTGAGCATAGGAATTCCTTCCTCAATATACTGCCAAAACATGGTATATAAGTAAGGTAATAATTGATATCTCAAATTGACAAATTTTCTAGTGATATCGATAACTTCTTCGTCAAAAGCCCATGGCTCCTGATCTCCGTGATCTCCGGATGAGTGTGTTCTGCAAAATGGATGAAAAACGCCCAATTGAATCCAGCGTGCATATAACTCGCCTGAAGGTTGCTCTGCAAATCCACCAATATCAGATCCTGTGAAACCCATTCCTGAAATAGACATGCGTTGAACCTGAATATTTGCTATCCACAAATGTTCCCAAGTGGCGACATTATCTCCAGTCCAAGATGATGTGTAGCGTTGCGCGCCTGCATACGCTGACCTCGTTATTACAAAAGGTCTTTTTGGATACGCAAAACGTTTCACACCGTGATACGTTGCTCTGGCCATTTGTGTTCCGTAAATATTGTGCGCTTTTCTATGACTGCAAGGATTTCCATCGTAATCGTGACGTACATCCATAGGAAACGTTTTATTAGGAACCTCCATAACAGCTGGTTCGTTCATATCGTTCCACACTCCTTTTACCCCAATATCTGATATTAATTCCTTGAATAATCCTGCCCACCACTCTCTTACAGCAGGATTTGTATAATCCGGGAAGTTACATTCTCCCGGCCAAACTTTCCCTTTCATGTAAGGACCATCAGCTCTTTTACAGAAATAATCTTTCTCTAAAGCTTCTTTATAAATTGAATATTCTTTATCAATCTTGATTCCCGGATCAATAATTACCACAGTTTTAAAACCGTCCTCGGCTAATTCAGCCACCATTCTTTTAGGATCGGGGAAATATTCTTTGTTCCAAGTGAAACATCGAAAACCTTCCATGTAATCAATATCCAAATACAAAGCATCACAAGGGATTTTCAATTCTCTGAATTTTGCAGCAACTTCTTTTAGATTACTTTCCGGATAATAGCTCCATTTACATTGGTGATATCCAAGTGCCCAAAGCGGCGGTAGCTCCGGTTTACCCGTCAAATGTGTATAGGTTGTAACGACATCCTGCATTTCAGGACCGTAAATGAAGTAATAATTCATTTCTCCTCCTTCAGCCCAAAAACTGGTTACATTTCTTCGTTCGTGACAAAAATCAAAATAGGTTCTAAAAGTATTATCAAAGAAAATACCGTAAGATTGTTTGTTTTGTAATCCAATATAAAACGGAACTACTTTGTACAAAGGTTCTTGGTCTTTTTGAAAAGCATATTGATCTGTGGCAAAATTTTCTAATCTCTTACCTTTAAGATTCATTTGGGTTGCTTTATCGCCAAGTCCGTAAAAACATTCTCCATCCTTAGAAGATTTACTCATTTTTACGATATTTCCACCGTATTCATAGCTTTCTTCCCAATGAAATCCCAACTCATCTTCTAAAATAATAGTGTCCTCTAAATCATAAATTGACAACCGCATGTCATTTTTTTGGATCCTGCACTTTACTTTACTGGTTTTTATCTGATAATAATCCTCAACTTCTGAAACTTCTAGGTGGTTATATCCATGGGAATGATTTTTATCTACAGCATAAGAAAAATCGTTACTGAAATATCCTTTTGTAGTAAATCTAAACCGAATTAAACTATCTCTCAATACGGTTACTTTTAATATGACACTATTATCAGTATGGAAACTTATGGAATCAACTTCATGCTCAAAAGAGACTATTTTGGTAGGGTATAAATCTCCTTTATATTCTAATTCTGTATTTGTAATCATATTTTATGGTATTTACTTTAATCTTTATCTAAAATTCAAACTTACAAAATTACTTTGTAAACCGTTAAATATGTGAGTTTTATTCACGATAACGTTGTAGTAATTTTACAATGAGATTTAGAGATTAAGAGTTATTGATTTACTTATTGTAAAATGGAAAAATTTTATATGTAACTTTTTAAACAGTATTGTTTAACAGTTAATAATAATCAATTCATTCAGGGCAATTGGTTGTAATGCTCATTTAGAAATACAAATTTTCCTTCTGACATTATATTTTTAACATTAAAATTTATAAGAATTCCTTTTGGTACTTTTGCGATTTTCATTTGGCTGATTAATTTTGCTTTAAAATATGGAATAACCTCCTGAACTGCTTTTAATTCTAGCATAACACAATCTTCTACAAATAGATCACATCTAAAATCTGTGGTTAAATTTAAATCTTTGTAGCTGAAATCAAATAAAGCTTCTGAAGTAAACTTAATATTTCTCAATTTTAATTCATGAGCCAAGCATTTATGGTAAATACTTTCTATCATACCTGGCCCTAAATTTTTATGAACTTCAATAATTGAAGAAAAAATTTCATAACTCAAATCATCTACAAATTGTTTTGTAACCATATGATTATTGTTTTTCTGTTCTCTTCAAAAGAATATTTGTTAAATTCAACTTTTTCAAACTAAGTTATAATCTTTTTTAAAACAAAGAGAATTAGAGATTAGGAGTAATGAGTCCGAATAATTAAATTCCTTACCAAATATCTCTAATTTTTTGTAGTCATAACTTCTCTTGACCTCTAAATCTCTTTGTAAAAATTATCCGATTTTAAAAACAGTAACACTTAAAGGTGGCAAAAGTAATTCTGTTGAATAATCTCTTCCATCATAAGGCATGGCTTCAATTGCAATTTTTTTTGCGTTTGAAACTCCGCTTCCTCCATAATTTGAAGCGTCACTATTAAAAATTTCTGTCAATTTTCCTTTTTTGGGTAAACCAATACGATAATTAGATCGTACTATTTGTGTAAAATTGCACACAATAATGACATCATTTTTTGGATCATTTCCTTTTCGGATAAAGGACATTACAGCGTTTTGATGATCTGAATAATTAATCCATTCAAAACCATCTGCACTGAATTGTTTTTCATGCAAGGCAGGCTGGGTTTTATATAATTTGTTCAAATCAGTAATTAATTTTTTGACTCCAGCATGAAACGGATATTGCAAAAGATGCCAATCTAAACTTCCTTCAAAATTCCACTCGCTACTTTGTCCAAATTCACTTCCCATAAACAACAATTTTGTTCCGGGATGCATAAACATATAGCCATAGAGTAATCGTAGATTCGCGAATTTTTGCCATTCATCTCCGGGCATTCTTCCCGCAATGGATTTTTTTCCGTAAACCACTTCATCGTGAGAAAGCGGTAACATAAAATTTTCAGAAAAAGTGTATGTCATCGAGAAAGTCAAATCATTTTGATGGTATTTTCTATATACGGTATCTTTCTGAAAATATTCTAACGTATCGTGCATCCAACCCATCATCCACTTCATTCCAAAACCCAAACCACCAATGGATGTAGGTCTGGAGACCATTGGGAAAGATGTACTTTCTTCGGCGATGGTTTGTACGCCTTCATAATTAGAATAAACAGCTTCATTAAATTCTTTCAGAAAACTTATCGTGTCCAAATTTTCTCTTCCACCGTAAATATTAGGTTCCCATTCACCATCATTTCTGGAATAATCCAAATACAACATCGAAGCAACAGCATCTACGCGTAATGCATCGGCGTGATAATGATGTAACCAAAACAAAGCATTACTTATTAAAAAGGAACGTACTTCATTTCGACCATAATTAAAAACTAAACTTTTCCAATCGGGATGATATCCTTTTCTGCGATCCGGATGTTCAAAAAGATTCGATCCGTCAAAAAATCCTAAACCATGAGCATCGTCAGGAAAATGAGAAGGAACCCAGTCGAGAATTACTCCAATTCCGGCTTCGTGTAATTTGTCTACTAAATGCATAAATTCTTGCGGATTCCCAAAACGGGAGGTTGGCGCAAAATATCCCACTAATTGATATCCCCAAGACGGATCGTAAGGATATTCCATAATAGGCATAAACTCAACATGCGTAAATCCGGTTTCTTTTATATAGTTTACTAAATCTTCTGCGAATTCCAGATACGTCAAAAAACGATTTTCATTTGTATGCCGTTTCCATGACCCTAAATGGACTTCATAAACGGAATAAGGTTTGTCTAAACCATTATGATTTTGACGTGTTTCCATCCACTTTTTGTCTTTCCACTTATAATCTAAATCCCAAACAACTGACGCCGTATGAGGAGGTTTTTCACAGTAAAAAGCAAAAGGATCTGCTTTCTCAGTTACAATTCCACCATTATTAGATTGTATTTTATATTTGTAGGTTGTACCTTTTTTGACATTTGGAATAAAACCTTCCCAAATTCCGGATGAATCCCAACGAACTTCTAACAAATGTTCGCCTTGTGTCCAAAAGTTGAAATCCCCAACCACTGATACCGAATGTGCCGTAGGAGCCCAAACTGCAAAATAAACGCCGTCTACTCCATCAACTGAAATAAGATGTGCCCCAAGTTTTTCGTACAGTCGGAAATGTTTCCCAGCTTTAAATAAATCGATATCGAAATCGGTAAAAAGAGAATGCGTAATAACTTTACTCATATAACAATTGTATAATTCTACTTTTTAGAAACAGAATAGAATATTATTTTTAAGAAAAAACAGTTTAAAAATTTATTTTATGATGTAATTATCCGGTATAGTTGCTCCTTTTTTAATGACAACAATTCCATCTTTTATGGCATACAACTCATTCGAGAAATCTTCTAAATGACTGCCTCCGTTAATGTAAACATCATTCCCAATTCGACAGTTTTTATCCACGAGAGCATTGCTTATAAAACATCTTTCTCCAATTCCCACTAGTTGTCTCCCGGTTTTAAGATCTTCATTCATGTCATCAATATTCTGATAGAAATCATTCCCCATGACATAACAATTCTGAATAATGGTTCCCTCGCCTATTCTGGATCGGATCCCAATAACGGAGCGATTTATTTCTTTTGCGTTCAAAATACAACCTTCTGAAATCAATGATTTATCAATCATTGTTTTTTGGAATTTAGATGGTGGAAGCAATCTAGGTCTGGTGAAAATTTTATTATCGTTGTCGAATAAATTAAATTTAGGTAAGTCATCAGTTAACCCAATATTAGCTTCAAAAAAGGAATCAATATTACCAATATCTGTCCAATATCCTTCATATTGATAACTTAAAATCTTTTTGTTTCCTACAGCCTGCGGAATAATTTCTTTACCAAAATCTTTGGTTTCTTTGTTAGACATGATATCCACTAACAATTTTCTATTGAAAATATAGATTCCCATTGAAGCCAAATAATGTTTGCCTTCGCTTTTCATTTGTTCACTTACATCTGATTCCCAGTCTGGCAATAATTCCTTCGCTGGTTTTTCAATGAAAGATTCAATACAACTTTCGGAGTTTGTTTTCAAAATTCCAAATTCAGGTGCATCTTTTGCATTTACGGGTAATGTCGCAATGGTAATATCAGCTTCTCTCTTGATATGTTCTTCTACCATATCGTTAAAATCCATTTGGTACAACTGATCTCCTGAAAGTATCAAAGCATAATCAAAATCATGATTCAAGAAATGAGGCATACATTGTCTTACCGCATCAGCAGTTCCTTGAAACCAAGTTGGGTTATCAGGAGTTTGTTCAGCAGCAAGAATATCAACAAAAGCATGGCTAAAAATACTAAAGTTATAGGTGTTTTTTATATGCGCATTTAGGGAAGCCGAATTAAATTGTGTCAATACAAACATTCTGTAAATATCTGAATTCATACAATTTGATATCGGAATGTCCACCAATCTGTATTTTCCTCCTATTGGTACAGCCGGTTTTGATCTTGATTCTGTCAAAGGATATAATCTGGAACCTTGTCCTCCACCTAAAATAATTGCAATTACATTTTTCTTTTTGGCTTTCATTTCTTGTTAATTATTAGTTTGTACATTTCTATATATTCTTGACAAACACGCTCCCAAGAATGGTCCGTGTTCATTCCTATTTTTCTAATTTTATTCAGATGTTTTTTATCATCGTATAAATCGACTGCTCTCTGAATCGAATAACAAATATCACCAACTGTGGCTTGATCATGACAAATACCATTTCCATCATCGCCAAAATCAATTACCGTATCTCGTAATCCGCCCGTTCTACGGACAATGGGAATGGTCCCGTAACGAAAGGAATACATTTGGTTCAAACCACAAGGTTCCACTCTGGAAGGCATTAGTAAAAAATCAGAACCAGCATAAATTAAGTGCGCTAGTTCTTCATTATAACCTATAAATGTGTTGTAATTCCCTTTGTAATCTTGTAACAAACTATTCAATTGATTTTCTATGGCAGTATTTCCTGAGCCTAAAATCAAAATATTTATTTGCTGATAATTCTCTGATAAGGCTAGAGCTGCTGCGTGTGGCAATAAATCTCCTCCTTTTTCTTCTAATAATCTTCCAATGAAACTAAAAAGTGGTTTTGTTGGATCTAAATTAAAAAGGTTGCACAATTTATCTTTATTTTCTTGTTTTCCTTTTTCAAAATTTGTAATCGAATAATTTTTTTCTAACATCATATCCTTGGCCGGATCCCAAACCTCAATATCGATTCCGTTTAGAATTCCTTTGGATTTATAGCGTACCAAATTAAATAAGGATTCCAATCCATTTGAAGAATAATTAATTTCGTTTAGATAACTTGGCGAAACAGTAGTTACAGCCCAAGCGCATTTTACGGCTACTGCCAATGAATTAATACAATTATCCCATTCTAAAACTTTTACGTGCGCTAAATCAAATTCGGGCAAATAATACAATTTATCAAATCCAAACTGACCTTGGTACAAACCATTATGAATTGTAATCATAGACGGTGTATTGCGCAGTTTTTCATATTTATGGCAGTACAACATCATAAATGGAATCAAACCTGTGTGATGATCGTGACAATTGATAACATCTGGAATGTCTTTTCTACCAATTATCCAATCCAAAGCGGCAATTTGGAAAGACAAAAATCGTTCAATATCATCTTTATATCCATAAACATCTTTTCTATCAAACAATTCTGGAATTTCGACCAAATACAATTCAAATCCAAGGTGGTCCGTTTTTTCTTTTAAAATATTGAAAGGAAAATTAAAATTACCCAATTTTACATGACCCCAATGAACACATTCAAAATCATTGTCTTTTTTGAATTTGGTGTCATAACACGGCATTACGACTCTTACAAGGTGTCCTGCATTATTTTGATATTTTGGTAACGCGCCAACTACATCTGCTAAACCTCCTACTTTTGCAACGGGATAACACTCTGCACTGATATGAAATATTTCCATGTATGAAATTTTGATGTTTTTGAGTATTGTAATACTACTCGATTAATTTTTAATATTTCCGTCTTTTATGTTAATACCCATAAAAACTTTATAAAAAATACTACTTTTATGTTTTTCTAAATTTACTAAAAAAATTATAATATAATAACCCGCTTGAAAATTTATTGAAATGACAAAAAAATCTGCTAATCATACCCAATCATTGAAAATTCCTAAGATTATTTTATTAACCAGTAAATTAATCTCTTTTATTTCGCCAAAATTAATTACATTATTTGCTGCTAAACTGTTTACGACACCTATAAAACATAAAATTCCAAAACGAGAATTAGAAATGGATAGAAACAGTCTCCAAAAATTAGTTTTGATTCCTGCAATTGGCAAAGAAGTTGTTGTATACGAATATGGCAAAAGCGAGAAGAAAGTTTTATTAGTACACGGATGGTCAGGTCGCGGAACACAATTATTCAAAATAGCCGATGAATTGCTTAAAGCAGGTTATTCAACCGTTAGTTTTGATGCTCCAGCCCACGGGAAATCACCGGGAAAAGATACTATCATGGTCGATTTTATCGCTACAATTTTAGAAATAGAGAAACAATTTGGTCCCTTCGAAGCTGCAATTGGTCATTCATTAGGTGGAATGTCAGTTTTAAATGCAATAAAAAAAGGTTTAAAAGTGAATCATGCCGTAGTTATCGGCAGTGGTGATATCGTTGAAGATATCATAGATGATTTTGTAACAAAATTAGGTCTCAAACCAACTGTGAGCACTCTTTTGCGTTTGCATTTCGAAAAAAAATATGGAGAGAAAATGAACAGTTATTCTGCTTTTTTAGCGGCAAAAGAAACAGCGATTCCAATTTTAGTAATTCATGATAATAATGACCCTGAAGTTCCTGTAAAAGCGGGAATTCATATTCATAAGTATCTAAAAAATGGGGAGCTACTATTAACCGATGGTTTAGGGCATCGCAAAATTCTTGGCAATTCTAAAGTAATTGAAAAAACGGTTCAATTCATTCAAAATAAATAGAACTTAACATTTTATAATTAGTTAAAAAAATAGATCATGAAATATCCTTTAGAAAAAACAGAACAAGAATGGAAAGAACAATTGGGAGAAGAACGTTACCGAATTCTTAGACAAAAGGGTACAGAATATCCTCATACGGGAACTTATAATTTGCATTACGAAAAAGGAACTTATTGTTGTGGTGCGTGCGGAGAACCTTTATTTGAAAGTAATTCAAAATTTGATGCACATTGCGGTTGGCCTTCATTTGATGAATCCATTCCTGGAAAAGTAAAATACATTTCAGATGTTTCTCATGGGATGAAACGTACTGAAATTTTGTGCGCTAATTGCGGCAGCCATTTAGGACATGTATTTGATGACGGACCTACTAAAACCGGACAACGCTATTGCGTAAACTCTTTATCCGTAGATTTTAAAGAATAATATGATGGATTTATTTGGGAATTCTACTGATTGGGCTGAAAAACTAAAACCTATTGTAAAGAAATATAAAGGACGAAAACATCCGCTGGACTACCATAATTTATACCAACTTATGGTAATGGTGGTACTTTCTGCTCAGGATTCTGATGCTAATATCAATAAAATTACTCCTGCTTTATTTGATGCATATCCAAATATGGAAAGTTTAGCCGTTGCTAATGAGGAAGCATTATTTCCGTATATTTCTAAAGTGAGGAATTTTGGAACCAAAGCAAAATGGCTTTTGGAAATAGCGAAAACCATCCAAAATGATGTAAATATTCCACTCACAATCGAAGGTTTAGTTGCATTAAAAGGAATTGGAAGAAAATCAGCCAACGTAATTATGCGAGAAGCACAAATTCCAGCAGAAGGAATTATAGCCGATTTACATGTTATCAGAGTTGCACCCAGAATTGGATTAATCTCAGAAACCAAAGACGGAATTAAAGCCGAAAAACAGTTGATGCAATTGCTCCCAAAAGAAATTTGGAGCGAAATTGGGATGGCTATTTCATTTTTGGGAAGAGAAATTTGCCGCCCACAACCTAAATGTCCTGAATGTCCTATTAACTCGATTTGTGAGTATTATAAAAAAATAAAAGGGTAAAAAGTGAATCACTTATTACCCTTTTAAAATGTTTTATTATAAAAAAGAAGGCTTAAAGTTAGGTTTTAAACGCTTTTTAGAAGCTTGTTCATAAGCAAATCCTAATCCTATTAATTCCCCTTCTGTATATGGGGTTCCAAAAAATGACAACCCAACAGGCAAATCATAAGCCATTCCGCAAGGAACTGTAATATGCGGATAACCACTTGCCGCAGCTGGCGAAGTCAATGAGTAACTGCCCCAACGATCGCCGTAAATCATATCAATACTACAAGAAGGCCCCATAGTTATTCCGCAAATAGCATCTAATTTATTTGTTTTAAAAACAGCATTTAAAATAGCTTTACTTCCTTCAAAACTCGCAGTCAATGCTTCTGTATATTTTTTATCATTAAGTCCTTTTTTTGCATTAGAACTCTCCAATGTTTCTTGTTTAAAATATGGCATTGCTTTATCTTCATTAGTAATATTAAAATCAATAACTTCTTTTAAATTTTTCACTTTTGCATTGGCTGTAGCCAAGTAGCTATTCAAACCATCTTTAAATTCATATTGCAAAACTTCAAATTCAGCCTGACCTGCAGCATTAATTTTATCTAAATAATCGATTTCAACAATTGTTGCACCTTGCTTTTTAAGAAGCTTTATGGCATCAGTTAAAAGTGCGTTAATATATTTATTATTTCCTTGTGGTTTTTTCTCAATACCAATGCGTTTGCCTTTCAAAGCATTTGCATCTAAAAACCTTGTGTAATCCGTCTGTGATTTTCCTTTACTTTCGAGAGTTACTGAATCATCTTCGTCAATCGCCGTTATTGCTGCTAGTAAAATAGCTGCATCAGTTACCGTTCTCGCCATTGGACCTGCCGTATCTTGCGTTTTTGATATTGGAATAATTCCAGAGCGACTAACCAAACCTACTGTTGGTTTAATACCCACAATTCCGTTTACCGATGCTGGACACACAATAGAACCGTCGGTTTCGGTTCCAACAGCAGCTACACAAAGATTCGCTGAAACTGCAGTTCCTGATCCAGCACTAGAACCACAAGGATTGTGATCTAAAATATAAGGATTTTTAGTTTGGCCACCTCTGCTGCTCCATCCGGAACATGACTGTGTAGAACGAAAATTAGCCCATTCGCTCAAATTTGTTTTCCCAATGATTATAGCTCCAGCTTCTCTGAGCTTTTTTACCACAAAGGCATCTTTTGACGCAATATTCCCTTCCATTGCAAGAGAACCAGCTGTTGTTTGCATTTTATCGGCTGTGTCTATATTGTCTTTTATTAAAACAGGAATTCCATGTAAAGGTCCTCTACTCTTGCCTGCCTTCAACTCATTATCCATTGCCACTGCAATAGCAACTGCATCAGGATTGATTTCGATTACCGAATTCAATTGTGGTCTAGAAGCATCAATAGCTTCGATGCGTTTCAAGTACAACTGAACTAATTGTTCCGAAGTATATTTTCCAGAAGTTAATTTCTCTCTTAAACTCCCGATTGTTTCTTCATCCAGTTCAAAGGCTTCATTAGTCTCTTCGACTGATACTGTTTCTTCATCCTTTTTCTTTGTATTTGAAGTACAACCTGTAATCAAAAGTGTGGTTAAACCTGCTGAGGCAAGTGTTGCAGTGGTTAAAAAAGATCTTCTTTTCATAGGTTAAATCATTTATTTGGCTAAAAATTCGCATAATAATGTCCTAAATTAGTTTTTTTTCGCTAAATACAACACGCTGTTAATTGGAACAAATGTTAAAGTTTAGTTTGTGCGCTGAGTGGTAATAAAAATTAAAATTCCTAAACATAGAAAAACGAAACTAAAATGGAAATCAAAATTAGATACGTAGAAACATATACAAACTTTCGTTGGGGATGTTCGTAGTGAACAGTGTCATTTTTTAGAAGATCTCTAACAAACAACATCGTTTTGTTTTCAAACATTTTTGCAAATAAAGTACGTAAGATATTTGGAAAAATATAAAAGAAACCTTTTTTCATTGATGAAATTTCATCTTTATTTTCATCTTGAAGAGTAGCAAAACTATCTCTATAAATGCTATAATCTATACTCAAATAGCCTCTATCTTCATCTTCTTCCTCTTCGATATTTTTTAAAACAAAAAACCAAGAACAAATCAAAAAACTGAGCAATATAAAATAAATTGGAAAATCTATATCAGCTCCATTCGCTAAGGTAAAATTGTATATTACAAATCCAATATTAGAAAGTAATAGCGATTTGTAGGGTGAATTAGATTTTGTTTCAACAAAAAAACTTGCCACAACCAGTCCAAAAGTGATATAAGAAACAAGAGTGAAATTTTGCAGATGCAAAAAAATAGAATCCATAATTACAATTGTTATATTTCAATTTACAATGGAGTAATTTTTTAAAAGAGAGGCAAATGCCTGCCCTCATTATTCCCATTAGGATGTTGCGGACACGGAAAGCTTGTCAAACTAAAAATCGAAGAAGATGTTCCACCACAGTATTTACAAGAGTACTGCGCCTTTTCAGAACCTTGATAAACTACATGTTTACCATTACCGCTTCCAAGTGGATGTCGATAACAGGACTTTTCTGTAAGACTTAAAATACTATTACTTTTGGAACCACAATTTTCACAATAATACTTTTGCATGCTATTTAGACTTTAATTTATCTACTTTGAAACAAAAATATAGGATTAATATAAGTACAATAAAGACGTCTTATTAAAGGTGCTTTTAAGGCTATGAAAGCGCTCAATTGGTTTGTAAACGCAAAAGACTCCTATCCAAAATTGGATAAGAGTCTTAGTGGGTATTCATTTATAAGTATTATACCGTCAGTCTTATGGTAACGGTCGTTCCATTATTTTCTGTAAATTGAATATCTATCGGATTTACATTAGAATTTTGCAACAGTGAAAGTCTTTCTTTTGTTAACTGAATGCCTTTCGACTGATGTATTTTACTTTTTTCTAAAGCTTTTAAGCTCATTCCGTTATCGATAATTTTACATTCCATAACGTTTTTAGAAAACATTTCAAAAGAGATTGTCAGTTTTGGAGCAGGATGTAAAGCGTTAAAGGCGTGAACAAAAACATTTTCAACAAAAGGCTGCAGCAACATGGTTGGTATTTTTGAATGATAAACATCCACATTATTATCGATATTGAATTCCGTTACAATTCGGTTATCAAAACGCATGTTTTCAATACTGATATAAGACTTCAAATACTCCACTTCTTCTTCAATAGTTATCGTTTGTTTAGAAGAATTTTCCAATGTTTTCCGAATTAACTGTGAAAACTCTCCTATATATTTTAACGAGTTATCAATGTCATTACTGATAATATAATCCTGAATAGCATTCATCGCATTAAAGGTAAAATGAGGATTCATCTGACTTAACAACGCTTCCAGTTTAGTTTCTGCAATACGTTTTTGTATCACAGCCTTTTCTCTGGATTTCTTTTTAGATTTAAAAATCAAATACACTAAAACATTAAACACAACTAGAATAATTAAAGCAATAAACCACCAGGTCATCCAAAATGGAGATTTAATTTGAATTTTTAATAATTTAAAAATAGTGGCTTTTCCTGCATTGGAATCAAAAACTTCTACTTCTAAATTGTAGGTGCCATAAGGTAAGTAAGGTAAAAATAAGTTTGTTTTTTCACTATATGGACTCCATCGATTAGTACTTTTTAGACGATATCGAAATTTTAATTTATTAGAAAAAGCATGTCCTTTTGGGATAAAATCAATAGAAAAAGAATTGTCTTTATAGTCACAAATTAATTCTTTGGAATTAAAACGAAACCATTTATAATTACTTGAACTGATGGGTATATTATTGACTGCAATGGATGAAACTGCAATCTCCGACACGGTCATTTGCGGCGCTGTTAATCGATTTAAATTAATGGTATAATATCCTTTTTTGGTCCCTAACCACAGTTGATTGTCAAAAATTCTTGAAGTGGTAACCGTTGCATCTTTTAGCCCTTGTTCCTTGTCTATCAATCGGACGACTCCATCTTTATAGAGGTTAATTCCTTTTTCGGTTCCGATGAGAATAAAATTTTTGTACGATTCTAAAAACAAAATCGTGTTACCTACAATCTCTTTTTTAGAAATAGTTTTTAAAATTTTAAAAGCTTTTGAATCATCAACAATAAAAACATTTCCAAATTCTGCAGCCAAAATAAGTTGTCCTTTATTGTTAATTGCAATATGTTTAAACTTTTTCTCTTTCCAAATCCCTTCGGCCAAATAAGAATGAAACTGATTATTTTTATAGACATACAATCCATTAAAAACAGAAAGTAAATACGTTTTATCTTTGTTAGTAAGAATCTTAACAATATACTGAGGAGTGTTTTTTTTAAACTTTGAAAAATGTTTATTTACCAGACTATGAACATTGTCATATAGTCTAGTACCTGCATAAGTTATTGTTTCTATGAATTTACCGTTGTATGTAAAACCAATTTTCAAACTGTGTTTAGGCAAGTAATTTATAATATTTCCTAAACTATTGATTTCAAATATTCCTATATTACTTCCTATCCAAAAAGAATTATTTTTTTTTACAATTTCATAAAATTCAATACCGCTGGCCGGGATAGTAAAATCTAATTCAAAATCTCTCGATTCAATTCCTTGTTTAGTTCCAACTTTGTTCGCTTTATTTAAAAAATTTACTTCGAAATTCTTAAAATCCACAAGTGAAATTATTTTTGAAATTTTCTTATTTGAATCTAAAATAGTCAAACCTTTATTGTGCAAAATTAATTTCTGTTTCTCTAAATTTTCAAAATCTATAACTGCTTTAGAATCAAATAAATTGTAATCAATTATTTTGTCTAAGCGAACTTCATAAATTCCTTTATCATTAGAACCTACATATAATATATCCTTGGATTTATCATACACTACATTTAGCAAAACTTTAGAATCTATTCCATAAAATTCCGAAACATCAAGCATTTTGTCATTCTCAACTTTATAAAGTCCGCCATCTGGCTTGTAAACTCCCCAAGCAGCTGCAAAAATTGAGTTTCTCTTATCTTTTGCATATTGCCAAACCATCGATTTACCAAATTTAACTGAGGATGACTTGCCTTTTAAAATATCATTAATAAAAAATTTATCTATAAACCCTTCATTACTGCTATAAAGCGTTGATCCATAAAGTGTTAATTCATAAGTGTTTTTATGCAAAAAAATAGGGATATTTTTTGGAGATGAGCCTGATTCGTCAATTTTAAACAAACCGTCAAAAATAGTGGCAAAGTAAACTTCGTCTTTATATTCGAAAAAAGAAATACTAATAAAATCCTCTTTGTGAGGTGGAACTTTTGGAGTGACTACTTTATTAGTATTAATATCAATAATCGAAACTCCTTGTTCTGTACCTACGTACATTTTATTTTTAAAAGGAAATACTTTTCGGGTTTTATCCGCTAATAAACCATTTTTTGTTGTGAAAACAGTAAACTTTTTACCATCATATTTACTGATTCCTCCACCATAACTGGCAAACCACATGCTTCCATTTCTATCTTGATTAATATCCCAACAGCTGTTGTGTCCCAAACCATCAGTTTCATCTAGATTAGAAAATGAACCATTCTCCATCCTGGAAACACCATTTTCAGTTCCAATCCACAAAATATTTTTTGAATCCAAAAACAAAGAACGAACAGCATTATTAGGTAATCCATCTGTAGTAGAATAATTCTTGGAAGGAAAATATTGTCCCAAAATAAGATTTGGGAAAAACAGAAGGCTGAAAAAAAGGATTAACTTATTTAGAAATCGCATCAATCAATTCTTTTTTAGTAAATGATTTATCTGAAACGGGAATTTTATCACCAGTGATCATTTCCAAGATAAACTCATCAGACTTGAAACTAACTACAAAATTGATATTAATTAGAAAACTTCTGTGAACTCTCAAAAAATTTGATAAATGAAGTAATTCGCAAGTTTCTTTAAAAGATTTGGAAGTAAAATATTTTTTATCCAAAGTATGAACTGATGTGTAAGCACCATCTGATTTACAAAAAACAATTGTATTGACTTGAACTACTTCAAAACCAGTTTTTGAAGGAAAAACTATTCTCTCTTTTCCCGTATTTTGATTGTTTATATTTTCCGCTAATAATTTATAACGATCAAAATCAGTTTTATGAGATTTCGCTTTTACAACACGAGCAATAGCCAATTGAAAATCGGAAATGTTTATCGGTTTAATGAGATAATCTAAAGCACTATTTTTAATCGCATTTACAGCATATTCTTTATGCGCTGTTGTAAAAATAATTTCAAATGTAATCGTTTCAAAATACTTAAAAAGTTCAAACCCATTTTCTTCCGGCATTTGAATATCTAAGAAAACTATATCTGGATTATATTTTTTAATGGAAGTAACTGCTTTTTTAACAGAGTCACATTCATCAACAATTTCTATTAGATCATTGTATAAATGCAGACATAATTTCTTTAAAAAACTACGTGCATGAGATTCATCGTCAACTATAATTACTTTTAGTTTCATTAAATGGGAAATTTAAGCTAAAATACTACATATTCAACAGCAAATCTATCATTATTAATTTTAAAAAATACAATTAATGAAAAAAGGATGAAAACTACGTTTTCATTATACAAAAAAATCCTCATCAAATAAATGATGAGGATTTAATAGAATCTGAAACTAGTTCAAATTAAAGAAAGGCGACCAGCCGAGGCGTTTTCCGAACACTTCGGAAAGTTATAAAACAAAAAATCCTCATCAAATGAATGATGAGGATTTAATAGAATCTGAAACTAGTTCAAATTAAAGAAAGGCGACGACATACTCTCCCACATAACTGCAGTACCATCTGCGCAGGCGGGCTTAACTACTCTGTTCGGGATGGGAAGAGGTGAGCCCCGCCGCAATAACCACCTTAAGAGGTTATAATTGCTTTGGGCAATTATTTTGCAATTAAAAATTTTCAATTAAAAATTAAAAATTGCAATAATATCTTAACATACTGAGATAAAGAAAATAAAAAGTTTTGAGAAAGTTTCTTCTCCCGTCCCGAAAGACGGGAGAAAAGCGTACATAAGCTTACGGGTTATTAGTACTACTCGACTATGACATTACTGCCTTTACATCTATAGCCTATCAACGTGGTCATCTCCCACGACCCTTAAAAGAAATCTCATCTTGTGGTGGGTTTCGCGCTTAT
>NZ_QNUX01000020.1 GCF_003312425.1 Flavobacterium psychrolimnae
ACTTCTTCTACACAGCGAAGTTTAAATTCATAATTGTATTTGACTTTTCTTTCCATAAAAATACCCCCAAATAGTGTCTAACTTTTTGGGGGCAGTTCAAGATGCAAAATCCCCTTTTTTTGTACTTATAAGTCAAACTTAAATCTTTCTTTAAATGCCTTATATGGTTCAAAAAATCAGTTAATATCCTTTCAAAGGAATTTCGATTTGATATTTTTTACCAGTTTCATTTATCAATTTCGTTTCTCTAAGCCAAGGATTATGAATCTTCAAAATTTTATAATTGATTCCTTGTCCTTTTGCAAACTCTGCCAAATCAGTAATTGAACTGTCAACTTCTATTTTACGGGTGGGCAAAGCTCCATATAAATCTTCTGCAGCAATACTGAAACCATATTTTGCGGGATTTTCCATAATTTCTTTCAATGCTAAAATCCTAAAAACATAACGGGACGTTTCTTCGGTAAGCAATAAATCATAATAATTTGATACTTTCTGAATTCCAATTTGTTTATTCACGCCAGACATTCCACCGTTGTATGATGCTGCCGCTAAAGTCCAGCTTCCAAATTTTCCTTTGGCACTCAAAAAATAACTGCAGGCTGCTTCCGTAGATTTTTCAAGATCATAACGTTGATCTACATTTTCAGTCAC
This sequence comes from Flavobacterium psychrolimnae, assembly GCF_003312425.1. Taxonomy (GTDB): domain Bacteria; phylum Bacteroidota; class Bacteroidia; order Flavobacteriales; family Flavobacteriaceae; genus Flavobacterium; species Flavobacterium psychrolimnae. Next base: position 655 of record NZ_QNUX01000020.1, read on the forward strand.
TTCCATTCGGCGTTCCTTAGCCGTTTCCGGCATAAATTGCCATACTCCTCTTGCTCCTGCTGGCGAAACTACATTCACCAATCCGCTTTCTATAACGGCCAAATACTTAAAATCATCTGGAATACCATTCTTTTTCAAAATAGGCTCAATCACTGGAAATGCACGATTGGCTCTCTTAATAGCCAAAATAGTAGAAGCATGTAAATTGACATTTACTAGTAATTCCCTATCAAAGCGTTCCTTCACATCCGATATTTTCAACGGAGTTTCTTCGCCTGCAAAATCTAGTTTTGCGGGAAAACTATAACTGATTTCTGCTTTTACATCTTTCCCTTTTGCGTCATTTGTTGTTGCAAAAATGAATATTCCACTTGCAAAAATTACGGTTACCAGTAGTATTATTTTATTAATAGGTTTCATCTTTTCTTTTTTTCCCTTTTGTTTCGTTACAAAAGCGTCTTTGCTTGTTTTTTTACTCCCAATATAATGGAAGGCAAATTTTCATTCAACCACTTGTATTTATTCAAAATCATAATATGTGTTCCGCCTTTTACAATAATACAATTCTTGATATATTTTATTGGAAAAACATCATCCGCATCACCATGAATATGAATTACATTTTCATCACTAACCGTTCTATCCCATAAAATCACTTGTTCCACAGCCCAGTTCAAATAACGAATATCCCGAACAGAAAGAAATTTTTCATATAACTTAAGGCGCTGATTTACTTTTTCTCCAAATGAAAATTTAGCCAGACTTTCGATATTTGCAAATAAACTCATCGGTATCAGTTTATACGCTTTGGTTGTCTTAGCGATTTTCAATCTTCGTGGAAATTCAGAATTGCATCTCACACTCGAAATAATAATGACTTTGCGCACCTCTACATATTTCGCCATTTCCTGAACTAAAATCCCTCCAAAAGAAACACCAATCAAAACCGGATTCTTATGGATTACTTTTGCACTAATTCTCTTGGCATAATCCGTCAAAGATTCGTGATCTAGCGGAATCTCCCATTCTAATAAATGGATTTCGAACGTGTCTTCAGGAAGTACAATTCGCTCAAAAATGGCAGCACTTGACGCCAAACCTGGCATTAGATAAACTGGAATTTTACTCATAATTGTTTTAACGATTTTATAACAAAATTCGGAATTTTTATGGCGAATTTTGTATAAAATTAATTTTTTTATTGGAATTCGTCCAACTAACCATCTTATATTATCAATAATTTATGACTACACAACTATTTACATCAAATACAAGAGGAACCGCAGATTTTGGTTGGCTTAAAGCCAATTTCTCTTTTTCTTTCGGAAATTATTTCAATCCGGAGCGTTTGCAATTTGGAATGTTACGCGTTTTAAATGACGACACCATTGCAGGTGGATCAGGCTTTGGCACGCATGGACATGCCAATATGGAAATTATTACCATTCCGCTCGAAGGTGGTTTAAAACACCGGGACAGTATGGGAAATGAAGGCGTAATTGGTTTTGGCGAAGTCCAAGTAATGAGTGCCGGATCCGGAGTAGAACATTCTGAAATGAATGCGAGTCAGAAAGAAGAGGCAAAAACGTTACAACTATGGGTTTTTCCTGACACAGAAAACGTCACACCAAGATACGACCAGAAATCGTTTGATATTGAAAATCAAATCAATACCTTTGTAAATATTGTTTCGCCAAACGATCAAAATGATGGCAATGCACTTTGGGTTTACCAGAAAACCTTTTTCCATTTAGGAATATTCGACAGCAATACCAGCGCTACTTATAAAGTACGAATTCCTAAAAATGGTGTTTATTTATTTTTGATTGAAGGCGAAATAGAAGTTAACAACCAAGTTTTGAAGGCAAGAGATGCCATGGGAATTACAGATTTTGATGCATTTGATATCAAGATCAATACCAAATCAAAAATACTTTTGGTAGAGGTACCAATGAATTAGAGTTAATTATTATGGATGCAGCAAGTACTATGGAAATCAAAGACAACACTTTTTCTAGACAATTTGAAACTATAGTAGATGAGGGATTAGTTTCTGTTGAATATTCTTTTCAGGAGAAGAAAATATTTTTAACAAAAATAAATGTTCCTGAATCTTTTGAAGATGAAGAATTTATTTCAAATTTCCTGAAAAACATTATGGAGATTGCTATTGAAAGAAAATTCAAAGTGGTTCCTATTCTTCCAAAAATAGTAGTATTTTTTAAAAAAAATCCTGTTTACAAAGAGTTACTTCCTCCGGGAATTAGACTGTAACAAAAAAAAAATCGGCTGTATTTTAGGATACAGCCGATTTTGATTTAAAAGAGTTTAAGAATATTATTTCTCTATTTCTCTCATGCTATCCATTTTCTTGTTGGCTAAGAAACCGGTAATATCTTCAAAATGTTCCACCACTCTTTTATTTCCAAATTCAAAAACTTTAGTCGCTAATCCGTCTAAGAAATCTCTATCGTGTGAAACCAAGATTAAAGTTCCGTCAAAATCACGCAAAGCATCTTTGATAATATCTTTGGTTTTCATATCCAAGTGATTCGAAGGTTCATCCAGAATCAATAAATTCACGGGTTCCAACAATAATTTAATCATTGCCAAACGGGTTTTTTCCCCACCCGAAAGCACTTTCACTTTTTTGGTCACATCATCACCCTGAAACATGAAAGCACCAAGAATATCTTTGATTTTAGTTCTTACATCGCCCACAGCAATATCATCTATAGTTTCAAAAATAGTGGCATTTTCATCTAATAATGAAGCTTGATTTTGAGCAAAATAGCCAATTTGTGCGTTATGACCAATTTCTAAACTACCACCATTGATTTCAATTTCTTTCATAATGGCTTTGATCATAGTCGATTTTCCTTCACCATTTTTTCCTACGAAAGCTACTTTTTCACCTCTTTCTATGACCATATTTGCATTCGAAAAAACAACATGATCTCCGTATGATTTTGATAAATCCTTTACAATAACCGGATATTGCCCAGAACGTGCTGCGGGTGGAAATTTTAATTTCAATGCCGAAGTATCCACTTCATCCACCTGAACAATAACCAATTTCTCTAACATTTTAACACGAGATTGAACGGCATCCGTTTTAGAAAATGTTCCTTTAAACCGGTCAATAAAAGTCCTGTTATCTGCAATCATGCGTTGCTGCTCGTCATACGCTTTTTGCTGATGCACACGTCTGTCTTTTCTAAGTTCCAAATAATGAGAATATTTGGCTTTATAATCATAAATACGTCCCATTGTAACTTCGATGGTACGATTTGTAATATTATCGACAAAAGCCCTGTCATGAGAAATTACCACCACGGCTTTAGCTGAATTAATCAAGAAATCCTCTAACCATTGAATACTTTCGATATCCATGTGGTTGGTAGGCTCATCCAGCAAAATTAAGTCTGGTTTTTGCAAAAGGATTTTTGCCAGTTCTATTCGCATTCTCCATCCACCAGAGAATTCTGAAGTTTGACGGGTAAAATCTTCGCGGACAAATCCCAAACCAATTAGAATTTTCTCTACTTCGGCTTCGTAATTTACTTCTTCAATGGCATAAAATTTCTCGCTTAAGTCAGAAACCCTTTCAATTAATCTCATGTACGCATCACTTTCATAATCGGTACGAATCGTTAATTGTTCATTGATTTCATCTATTTCGGCCTTCATACCAAAGATTTCACCAAAGGCTTTAGAAGTTTCTTCCATAACCGTTGCGCCATCAGTAGCTAACAAATGCTGAGGTAAATAAGCCACAACTGCATCTTTTGGAGCCGAAATATTCCCAGTTGACGGTTTGCTTTGACCTGCAATAATTTTAAGCAGCGTCGATTTTCCTGCTCCATTTTTACCCATAAGGGCAATTTTATCATTTTCATTTATAGCAAAAGAAACATCACTAAAAAGTGTCGTACCACCAAATTGTACGGAAATATCGTTAACTGTAATCATTTAGATTATAAGATTTTTAGATAATTGGATTATCAGATTTTAAAAGTGCAAATATAGATTAATTCAGGAAGAAGACAATTGAATAATTTACAACAATAAAAAATTTAAAACCTTGAAATATAAATTTTAATGCACTTGCAATATTATTCTTTTTTCATAGTTTTACATTTGATATTCAACTGTTTGAGAAAACAAAAATAATACCAGAACACGCTCTTGAATTATTCATATTAGGGGAAAAATTCTAAAAAAAGTTTGATGAAAAAGATATTTACACTACTTCTTTTATGCACTATCAATTTAATTATTGCTCAAACTAGCGAAGAAATTGTAAAAAAGGCAAACGAGATACAAACAAAATGGGGTTATAAAGCCACAAATAAAAACATCATAACATTAATTGATTTTTCAAAATCAATAGAAGAAGCTCGTCTTTATGTTATTGATTTAAAAAACAGTAAAATACTCCTGACCAGCAATGTTGATCATGGATCTGGCTCTGGAACAGGATTGACACCTCATTCTTTTAGTAATAATATAGGAAGTAACGCAACCTCGCTGGGATGTTATGTAACCTTGCAAACGTACAAAGGAATGTGGGGATATTCGTTAAAACTAAACGGATTAGAAAGCGATAAAAATTCTAATGCCTTAAAAAGAAACATTGTAGTTCATTCCTCAAAACGGATGTATAGTAAATTCAGTTCTGGCTGTTTCTCTGTTCCCGATAAAAATTCCAATATACTGATTGACCTGATAAAAGGCGGTTCGCTTGTATATGCTTACCAATAAATCATTCATTTACTCTTTTCTATAAACAACAAAAGCCTCTAAATTGAGGCTTTTGTTGTTTATAGAAAAAAGAAATTAATCTTTTCTCCACTTTTTAGTTTCCTCAAAAATATGTTCTAAAATTGCTGCTTCTCTTTCATCGAATTCCACATTTCGGCGGCTCATTACGAGTCTTGCAGTTTCAAATGCTTTTTTGGTAATATAAGTGGTAAATCCAGAAGCGCCGCCCCAAGAAAAACTTGGCACAAAATTGCGAGGAAAACCACTGCCAAAAATATTAGCGCTCACTCCTACTACCGTTCCTGTATTAAACATCGTGTTAATGCCGCATTTGCTATGGTCGCCCATCATTAAACCGCAAAACTGAAGACCCGTTTTAGCAAAACCTTCCGTTTCATAGCTCCACAATTTCACTTCTTCGTAATTATTTTTCAAATTCGAATTGTTACTGTCGGCACCAATATTACACCATTCACCAAGAACTGAATTTCCTAAAAACCCATCATGACCTTTGTTAGAATACCCAAACAATACCGAATTATTGACTTCACCCCCAATTCTGGAGAAAGGACCTACGGTTGTGGCTCCATATATTTTAGACGCCATTTTTACCGATGCGTTTTCGCACAAGGCAAAAGGGCCTCTGATTACAGATCCTTCCATAATTTCAGAATCCTTACCTATATATATAGGACCAGTAGAAGCATTTAAAGTCACAAACTCTAACTTTGCTCCTTCTTCGATAAATATATTTTCAGGTGCAATTACATTCACACTTTTTGGAATAGGCTGAGATCTTCGGTCTTCCGTCAAGATTTCGAAATCTTCCCGAATGGCAGCATCATTTTTAGAGAAAATATCCCAAGTATTTTGAACCGTTAAACAATCATCGGTATATTCTATAATTTCATAGGAATCAAAATCTACTGCTTCTTGTTCTTCCGTAGTATAGAAAGCGATTACTTCATCGCCTCTAAAAATTGCCTGATTTGGTTCCAGGTTACTAACCATTTCGACCAAAATAGCGTTAGGCAGGAAAGAAGCATTAATCATAACATTCTCCTCTAATTCTACCATTGGATATTTTTCTGATAAATATTCCTCTGTCAAAGTAGTTGTAGTAGAACCCAGATGCATTTCCCATTTTTGACGAATGGTCATAATTCCAATAAGAATATCGGCAACAGGACGTGTAAAAGTAAAAGGCAATAAGGCGTTTCTGGAAGGTCCGTCAAAAAGTATGTAATTCATAAAATTGTTTATTTGTTGATTCGGTTAGTTATTGATTAAAAATAGTTCAAACAACTTCCCATTTTATAATATTGACTTCAAAGTTACAAAGTTTTCAAATAAATAAAATAAAAAAGCCCTCCAAAAAGGAAGGCTTTGATATATTTGAAAACAAGTTAAAATTATTTAACGTGTTTAGCGTATTTAGTTTTGAATTTATCAATACGTCCTGCTGTATCGATAAGTTTAGATTTACCTGTGTAAAAAGGGTGAGAAGTTCTAGAGATCTCCATTTTCACAACTGGGTATTCAACACCATCAACTGTTAATGTTTCTCTTGTATCTGCAGTAGATTTAGTGATAAAAACTTCGTCATTTGACATGTCTTTAAATGCAACTAATCTGTAATTTTCTGGGTGAATTCCTTTTTTCATCTTGTTAATCTTTTTTATTTGTTAATTATAATTTGTCTTGAAGCTTTTCTTCTAACAGAAAAGGTATAAACTCCTTATAACTTTTTGTTTTACAATATTATTTTGAGTTTGCAAATTTACAATTTTTTTCCAATAAACAAATCTTTGCATCACTTTTTTTATATAATCGTAAAAAGCGATTTTTAGCTCCGAATATATTGGGAATTGTTATATTTGTGGATTAATACTAAAAACTATAACAATGGTAAATGAAATCATTAAAAGAAACGGGATTACTTTTGGAGTAATAATTGGAGTTGTTTCTGCGTTAATTACAGCAACTATCTATGCTATTGATTTGAATCTCTTCACTTCCTGGTGGATTGGAGCTTTGAGCATTGTGACTTACCTAATAATAGGAATAGTGTTGCTTTCAAAAACAAAAAAAGAACTCAATAATGTTTTCACTTTTAAAGATGCCTTTACTACTTATTTTATTGCTACACTAATTGGTATCTTAATCTCCACTGTTTTTAATATTCTTTTATTCAATATTATCGATCCTTCAGCTAAAGATACTTTAAATGAATTAATGATAAAATATACTGCTAATATGATGCAAAAGCTTGGCACACCTGCATCAGCCATTAATGAAGCTATTGCAAAAATGAAAGAAAATAATCCTTATTCAACGGTAGAATTACTTAAAGGTTCTGCTTTTAGCATTATTTTCAGTTCTATTTTCGGATTAATTTTGGCAGCATTCTTTAAAAGCAAATCTACACAAGAATAAAAATTAATGAATTTATCAATACTCATACCGCTTCTTAATGAAGAGGAATCGCTTAATGAACTATATAATTGGATCATCAAAGTGATGCATTCTCATAATTATTCGTACGAAATCATTTTTCTGGATGATGGAAGTACGGATAATTCATGGACTATCATCGAAGGATTTGCAAATGAAAATCCTCATGTAAAAGGCGTTCGTTTCATGAAAAATTTTGGAAAATCACAAGCACTGCATGCTGGTTTCGCTAAAGCGCAAGGCGATGTCATCATTACTATGGATGCTGACTTGCAAGACAGCCCAGAGGAAATTCCGGGATTGTACGACATGATTGTCAACGGAAAATATGATTTAGTTTCCGGATGGAAAAAGAAACGCTATGACTCCGTGGTGGCAAAAAACTTGCCTTCTAAATTGTTCAATTGGGCGGCTAGAAAAACATCGGGAGTGGAATTGAATGATTTCAATTGCGGATTGAAAGCCTACAAAAATATTGTGGTGAAAAACATTGAAGTTTCGGGTGAAATGCACCGATACATTCCGGTTTTGGCAAAAAATGCCGGTTTTGGCAAAATTGGCGAAAAAATAGTGCAACATCAAGCCCGAAAATATGGTGAAACTAAATTTGGGATGGAACGCTTTATCAATGGTTTTCTGGATTTAATAACTATTTGGTTTCTATCAAGATTTGGAAAAAGACCAATGCACTTATTTGGAGCCATGGGATCATTAATGTTTATTATTGGGTTTATGCTTGCCGGATATATTGGTATTTCAAAATTGTACCACATGTATAATGACATGCGTTATAGTCTGGTAACAAATAATCCTTGGTTTTATATCGCGCTTACCACAATGGTTTTGGGAACACAATTATTTTTGGCTGGATTTCTTGGCGAAATAATTTTGAGAACAAAAAACAATGAAGAGCGTTATAAAGTATCGACTGAGGTTAATTTTTTATAAATTTATGTAAACGAAAAGGTTCTCGTTTGCACAATACCTAGCCCTGATAGTAGCGGCATCCCACGCTTTTTTTAGCGTGGATACAGCGGATAGCAGGATTAGCTCCTAAAAACAAAACAACTGGATTTAAATTTCATTTACGAATTTAGAACCTAAAAAAAATATACAATGAAAATCAAACAAAACATTTTAGATGCAGTAAATGAGTGGCTTACACCAACATTTGACACCGCAACACAAGAAGCGATAAAGGAAATGATGACTACATCTCCGAAAGAACTGGAAGAGAGTTTTTATAAAAATCTTGAATTTGGAACCGGTGGAATGCGCGGTGTTATGGGCGTGGGAAACAATCGCATCAATAAATATACGCTAGGAAAAAGTACTCAAGGACTTTCGGATTACTTGCATACTGCTTTTCCTAACCAACCTTTGAAAGCCGTTATTGCTTACGATTGTCGTCATAATAGCGATACTTTGGCTAAATTAGTGGCGGATGTTTTCACGGCTAACGGAATTGAAGTGTATTTATTTTCGGAATTGCGACCTACTCCAGAATTGTCATTTGCGGTAAAACATTTAGGTTGTCAGTGTGGAATCGTTCTTACGGCATCACATAATCCACCAGAATATAACGGATATAAAGTGTACTGGCAAGATGGTGGACAAATTGTACCGCCGGAAGATGAGGGAATTATCAATGTTATTGAAAATTTAAATTACAATCAAATCAAGTTCACTGCAAATGAAGATTTGATACATTATATAGATAAGGAAGTTGATGAAGCTTTTATAAAATCAACTATCGAGAATGCGAGTTTTGGAACTTCGGCTGAAGCTAAAGAAAACCTGAACATTGTTTTCACTTCTTTGCACGGAACTTCAATCACATTAGTTCCTGACACTTTTGCGCAAGCGGGATACACAAATGTGCATATTGTGGAAGAACAAAGAGTGCCAAATGGTGATTTCCCAACTGTAAAATCTCCTAACCCAGAAGAGCCGGAAGCATTGACAATGGCGTTGGCATTGGCAGATAAAACCCATGCTGATATTGTTATTGGAACGGATCCTGATTGCGATAGATTAGGTGTTGCGGTTCGAAATAACGAAGGACAAATGACCTTGCTGAACGGAAATCAAACGATGATTTTGATGACCGCATTTCTATTGGAACAATGGAAAAAAGCGGATAAAATCAATGGTAAACAATTTGTGGGTTCTACAATTGTTTCTACTCCTATGATGATGGAATTAGCAACAAACTACGGCGTGGAATGCAAAGTGGGATTGACTGGTTTCAAATGGATTGCCAAAATGATTAAGGATTTTCCTGAGTTGGAATTCATTGGTGGCGGTGAAGAAAGTTTCGGTTATATGGTAGGCGATGCTGTACGTGATAAAGATGCTGTTGCAGCTACGTTATTGATTTGCGAATTAGCGGCTCAAGCCAAAGCCAAAGGAAGCACGGTTTACAAAGAATTATTAAAACTTTATGTTGACAACGGTTTTTACAAAGAACACTTAGTTTCATTGACTAAAAAAGGAATGGATGGTTTGCAGGAAATCAATCAGATGATGATTGACATGAGAGAAAATCCATTGAAAGAAATCAACGGACAACGTGTAATTATGCTGGAAGATTATCAATCCTCAATCGCTAAAAATTTACTTACTGATGAGGAATCCAAAATGGAAATTCCAAAATCGAACGTATTGATTTATTACACCGAAGACGGCTCTAAAATTTGCGCCAGACCAAGTGGAACGGAACCAAAAATAAAATTCTATATCAGTGTAAATACGGAATTGGAATCAGTAGAAGATTTCAACGAAGTAGAAAGTATTTTGGACCATAAAATAAAAAATATTATTACTTCAATGCAATTGAATTAATTAAAAAACAAAATTGATTTTTCAGACAGACCCGATAAGTAGAGAACTTATCGGGTCTTGATGATAAAAAAACAACTTAAATGGACTCAAATTTCAAAAAAATTATTCCTTTCACAAAACCATATCGTTCTCATATGGTTTGGAACGTAATATTCAATATTTTTTACGCACTGTTTAGTACTTTGTCATTTATTGCATTAATCCCTATGATGGATGTCCTTTTTGGCACAAGTGAAAAAATCAACAAAAAACCTGTTTTAGAATCTATTTTTGATATTATCAAATTCTCTAAAGAATACTTATACTATAACATCACACAACTAACAGACGAGCATGGTCCTGAATTTGCGTTACTGCTAGTTATAGGTATAGTTAGCATCACTTTCCTGTTAAAAAATCTGTTTAATTACCTTGCATCTAATCATTTGATGCATCTTAAAAACGGCGTATTGAAGGATTTAAGAAATTCAATGTATCACAAAATCATCAACTTACCTGTTTCCTACTATTCTGAAAAAAGAAAAGGAGATATTATGGCTCGAATGTTGGGTGATGTAAATGAAGTTCAAAATTCTTTTTTTTCTATCCTAGAATTAATTGTAAAGGAACCAATGACAATTATATTCACCCTAATTGGAATGATTGCAATCAGTTTCAAATTGACCTTGTTTGTCTTTATTTTCATCCCTCTATCAGGACTATTAATATCAAAAATTGGTAAGTCATTGCGCAGCAAATCCGAGAGAGTACAATATGAAAATGGTTATCTAATTTCAATTGTAGAGGAATCGTTATCCGGACTAAAAGTTGTTAAGAGTTACAATGCAGAATCAAATTTTAAAGAAAAATTTAATGATTCAGTTACCAGAGTCTTAAAGTTATCTAATAGTATCGGAAAAAAGAACAACTTAGCTACACCATTAAGTGAGTTCTTAGGAATTATTACAATTTGTGTATTGCTTTGGTTTGGTGGAAAAATGGTACTTGTAGATACGCTGCCTAATGGAAAAGCACTCCTTGATGGAGCTAAGTTCCTAGCCTACATGGGTCTTGCTTATAACATTCTAACTCCGGCAAAAGCTATTTCTAAAGCCTCTTATTCCGTAAAAAATGGATTGGCGGCAGCCCAACGTGTTTTTGAAGTTCTAGAAGTAAAAAATGAAATTACAGACAGCGAAAATGCGGTTAAAAAATCAACTTTTGAAGACAGTATAACTATTAAAAATATTAATTTTAGATACGAAGAAGAGAATGTTTTAAAAGACTTTTCACTTCAAGTTAAAAAAGGACAAACTGTTGCTCTTGTAGGACAATCCGGTAGTGGGAAAAGTACCATTGCTAATTTATTGACTCGTTTTTATGATGTGAATGAAGGAACAATTGCAATTGATGGAATTGATATCAAAGATATGAACCTACATTCCCTTCGTGATTTAATGGGATTAGTTACCCAAGACAGTATTTTGTTTAACGATACGATTAAAGCTAATATCTCTCTTGGGAAATTAGACGCAACGGATGATGAAATTATTGAAGCGTTGAAAATTGCCAATGCCTATGAATTTGTAAAAGACTTACCGTTAGGAATTCATACTAATATTGGCGACAGCGGAAACAAACTTTCCGGTGGACAGAAACAACGTTTATCTATTGCCCGTGCCGTTTTGAAAAATCCTCCAATTATGATCTTGGATGAAGCGACATCAGCATTGGATACTGAAAGTGAAAAATTTGTACAAGTAGCACTGGAAAACATGATGCAAAACCGAACTTCAATTGTAATTGCGCACCGTCTTTCTACCATTCAAAAAGCAGATTTGATTGTTGTGATGCAAAAAGGAAAAGTAGTCGAACAAGGAAAACACGAGGAACTTATTGCAATGAATGGTATGTATAATAAGTTGGTTACCATGCAATCATTTGAATGATTTTGACAGAGTGCAGATTTTTAATTTTTTGATGAATGCTTTTCTCAGTGGGAGAAAATAACCAACTAATTTCATTTTTTAAATCTTTAAATCTAAAATATGTACATCAACAATCCAAACATAAAACTACCTGAAGACCCAAATACTGTTGTTTGGAAATATCTTGATTTATCTAAATTTTTGGATTTATTGATGTCTGAAAAATTATTCATGTCGCGATCCGATAAATTCGAAGATCAATATGAAGGCACTTTTAGCGAACCCACATTTGAGGAAATAAAAAAACTGTCAATAGACAATCCTGACTTTTTAAACTATTATAAAACACACAGGGAAAAAGTAGCAATTAGCAGCTGGCACATCAATGAATACGAATCATTTGCCATGTGGCAGATTTTCACGCAAAACAGTGAAGGGTTGGCAATTCAATCCACAATTGGGCGTTTGCAAGAATCCTTGAATCCGGAAACTAATTTCAATCAATACATTGGAGAAGTAAATTACATCGATTACAAAAAAGAGCACATTCCGTTTGACGATATGTTTTTTCCTTTTTTATTCAAACGAAAAAGTTTTCAGTATGAAGGCGAAGTACGAATCATTACAGACATTGGCGAAAGCGAAATCAAAATCAATGAGGGATTGAAAATTAATGTAGACATCAATCAGTTGATTGAAAAAATATACATTCATCCCAAATCCGAAAACTGGTATAAAAATCTGGTCATTCAATTAGTGAAACAACTGGGTTTTGATTTCACCATTGAAAAATCAGACTTAGAAAGTGATATTTTGATTTAAAACCAATCTTATTAAACTGGCTCGTAACCAATTATTTCCCATTCTTTTTTCGACAAATCAATATAGTAGTAATTCACAACATCTTTCTTATCAAACTCTCCGTTTTTATTGGTATCCTCAACGGTTCTGTAGTAAAGACGATTTTTTGAACTAATCAATTTCCAATCAATTAATTCCTGAAAATCAGAAGATATTTTAGTGAATTTCTCACCGCTGATTTCACTTAAATACAAAGCTTTAATATCACTTGTATCTAATTTTCCGTCCTTATTCGTGTCCATATCAACCATAGTGTACACCATGATCTGGTTATTGGTTTTATCAGCAACCGACTTCAAATACGTAGCTGTTTGAATTAAAACAGGTTTGTCTGTCAATTTTCTGATGGAATCCGAATCTACTTTTTGGAATTTTAAATTCTGCAAGAAACCAGTAATTTCAAATTCGCCATAATTTGAAATTGTAAAACTCAAATCATTCACACTGGAAGAACCATATCTAGATTTCACTCCTCGCTCCCGAATGCTTAAATCAGCCACAGGATGAATTAAATAATCCGTTCCCTCCATTTGCAGTGGCAAATCTGCAATTTGTATCTGAGTCGAATCAGCTCTGGTAATTTGTTTTGATTTACCAGTACCGTCATACGTTACTTTTGGAATTTCAACTTCTTCCTTACAACTTGTCAAAAACAAAATTGCTATTCCTATTAATGTGATATGTAGTTTTTTCATAATCCTGTACTTTAAAATCCAAATGTAATCATTTTTAAAAAATGGTAATGAAATTATGCCGCCGATTTGCCTAATTAAATGGGTATAGATATGTATATTAAATTTTTAAAGTCATTCCCATTACAACTTCGCAGTCAATTTTATATTAAAAACTCTGGTGGTCATGTAATTAGGAATTGCATATTGATTTTTAGAATACACATCGCGAACCCATGTATTAGTTATGGCATTTTGATTGTCAAAAAGATTAAAAATTTCCAATCCTATCGCCAACTCTTTAAAGTCTTTAAACAAACCCGAATTCTTTTTTACAGTAGAATTGTCTATAAAAACTTTAGAAAAACCTACATCCACGCGGCGATAGTCATTCAACCTATTTTGGTACAAATAAGGATCAGCATATGACGGTGAACCGCCTGGCAATCCGGTATTGTAAACTAAATTCAGATACAATTTTAAACTTGGAATATTTGGCATATAGTCTTGAAATAAAAGTCCAAATTTCAATCTCTGGTCTGTAGGTCTGGCAATATATCCCTTATCATTGCTGTTTTCTTCTGTTTTCAAATAGCCAAAACTAAACCACGATTCTGTTCCAGGTACAAACTCCCCGTTCAAGCGAACATCCAATCCTTGCGCATATGCAGTGGCATTATTGTTAGCTGCGTAACGAATTCGAACATTGTCAATCGTATATGTATTCACATCTGTCAACGATTTATAATACAACTCCGAAACCAACTTGAAAGGACGATTCCACATCTCAAAACTATAATCATTCCCAATAACAACATGCACCGATTGTTGCGCCTTGGTATTAGGTTGTACCATTCCATCCGCATCTCTCAACTCCCTGTAAAAAGGTGGTTGATGGTACAATCCTCCCGAAAGTCTAAAAACCATATCTTTCTCCCAATCTGGTTTTATGGCAAATTGTGCTCTGGGACTGAAAGTAATTTGGGATTTGCCAGCTACAGTAGAACCTAAAACCTCCCAGTTATGAAAACGTACTCCGGCATTATACCAAACCTCACTCGAACCAATATTCGATTTCAAACTCCATTGCCCATATCCTGAAAATCTATTTATGGAATTAAAATTTGTCGCTCGGATATTTTGATACGGAAGAAGAGGTCCAGTGTAAGGCGAATACGGCTGGTCATTTTTAGGCAAATCAATAATTGGTGGATTCAAAGAAAAACCCGCAGAATCAATAACCTCCCACTCTATTATTCTGTCACGGATAGATTCCCGTGTATATTTAATTCCCCACTCCAACTGACTTTCTTTCCAATCGTGAAATCCTTTTATCTCCGTATTAACAATCAGCGCATCCAAATCATTTCTGGCATGACTCAGCTGCGATCCAATTCCTCTTGTGAAAGCAACTTCTCCAAAAGTTTCAGAACCAATATTAGAATCCACTTCGCCTAAACGGTATTGTGCGAAAATATCGAAATATTCTTGTTCCAAAGTTTGAAAAACAGAACCAATAAATTTCA
This sequence comes from Flavobacterium psychrolimnae, assembly GCF_003312425.1. Lineage (GTDB taxonomy): Bacteria > Bacteroidota > Bacteroidia > Flavobacteriales > Flavobacteriaceae > Flavobacterium > Flavobacterium psychrolimnae. The sequence goes on from NZ_QNUX01000020.1 coordinate 15,682, forward strand.
AAGTAAAATTATCCGAAACATTGAATGTTGTTTTCAAAGCTCCAAAATACGTATCGTATTCGTCTTTTTCCTGACCTTCATAAAAGACTGTCAGGGCCATAGGATTATCTATAGTTCCAAAATTCGTCTGTCTGGTTAATGGCTGATATTGGTATTTATTTTGAGAAATATTCCCTAGAAAACTCCATTGCCATTTAGTCGAAGCTTGATAATTTATATTGGTTTGAACATCCGCAAACGAGGGTGTAAAATTCGTTTGAGTTTCTTGGCTGTTCACAAAAAGACTGTTGTTGCGGTATCGAACTCCCGTTACTGCTGACCATTTTTTATTTTTAGAAACGGCATCAACAGAAAGGCTTCCACCAAGGAAACTCGCTTCAAGGCTTGCGCCAAATTTAACCGGTTTTCTATAGGTAATATCTAAAACAGAAGACAATTTATCTCCAAACTTTGCTTGAAAACCTCCCGCCGAAAAATCAACATTTTGCACTAAATCTGTATTGGTAAAACTCAAACCTTCTTGTTGCCCAGAACGAATAAGGAACGGACGATAGACTTCAATTTCATTCACATAAACCAAATTCTCGTCATAATTCCCTCCGCGCACTGCGTATTGTGTACTCAACTCATTATTAGAATTTACTCCTGGCAAGGATTTCAAAATGTTTTCGATTCCGGCATTGGCTCCGGGAATTTTCCGAATCATCTCAGGCTCAATTGTTGTAATGCCCTGAATCTGTTTTCGGTTGTTGGAGGTCACAATAACTTCTCCCATTTGTTCTTCCAGATCGCTCATTACTGGATTGAACTCCTTTTGTTCATTGGCATCCAAAGAAAAAATCACAGTTATTTTTTTTAAAGAAACATGCGTAAAAACAAGTATCACTTGTTGGTTTGCAGGAATTTTCAAATTGTAAAAACCATTTTCATTCGTTCGCGTACCGCCGCTCGAATAAGAAACATTTACGTTTTCTACCGGTTGATTGTTTTTATCTAAAATAACTCCTTTTATTCTAGCCGTTTGAGCGGATAGAGTTAGGCTCAAAAAGACAAATATTAATACAGGTAATAATTGATTCGCACTCAAAGTGTTTGGTTTTTATTTTTTTTGACTTCTAAAAAAACGAGTTTCAAAGGTAATTGAATTACCTACATTATCCGTTACAACAACTTTTAAATCATTGGCACCATCAACAGCAATTCCATCACTAAAATAATGAGTCAATTTTCTAGTCTTGTTATCGTATTCAAATAAAACCCATTTTCCGTTTAAGTAGCCATTGTATGATTTAATCCCTGATAATTCATCGTAAATAGAGAGCTGAATGGTTTTTTGATCACTAATCCATTTTCCTTCAACTGGAACGGCTATGCTTATTTTTGGAGCAACCGTATCTGTAACCAAAGCATATTTCCCCAAGATTTTAACCTTAGTATTAAATACATTATCTTTTCTGTAGGTTGGATTATAATTTACTTTTTTCCCTTCGATTCTGCCAATAAACATTTTTTCTTTTTGAAGTTCGGTGGATTTTGTGTCTTCAATGGAAACCGTAAAATTAGTATGCGCAGGAACCGTGTCGTCATGCAAAAACAACGTATCGTTTTTTACATCAAAATTCAAATCAAAATCTTCGTAAAAAGTTCCCGCAGGAAAGAAAACAGACATGTTTTCTAAAGCAAAATTGCTGTCTTTATTCGCTCGGACAAAATAATTGGATTGAACAGGCTCCTTGCTTATTATGGTAGGTAAAATATCATATTTGATAGGAATAGCTATTGTTTTTTTATTTCCAAAAAAATCCGAAACTTCAATGCGGTAGAGCGATGCTAAATTGGGTGTTACTGGCAAAACCCCCTTATTTTCATCGGCTTGAATAAAGCTCAAATTATAAGGCGTTTTCATGAATAATTTCTGAACCCGTTGTTGCATTTTCTTATATCGCGAGTAATCAATCAGCGCATTGATATAGCGCATATCGTCAAATGAATACGTATTGAATTCATAACCGAAATTTGGTTTTCCATTATAGAAAGACTGCACTTTATACACTCCATTATTATTAAACGAAACATCATCTTTGTCATAAGCCGAAATACCAAAACCTATTGAACCATTTGCAACGACTTTGTCTGACAAATAGGTTCCGTCTTTTTGTAAAGAAACATTCAGTAATAAAGGCCGTTTTGAATTATTGACCGTAGTTTTTGCATCTAAAGGATATACGTAAACTCCAGATACGATTGGTTTCTTCGTGTCTTTTAAAAATTTATTGAATCCAAAAAGCATCGGATTAATGATAAACTCCGTTTTAGAATCCCGAAATTCAAAATGCAAATGCGGTCCTTCTGAAGCTCCTGTATTTCCTGAAAAGGCAATTACTTCACCTTTTTTAACTACCATTTCATCGGGCTTAAAAAACATTTCGATCTCAAACGATTGCTCTTTATAATGCGTTTTCTTGATGTAATTTTCTATTTCACCGTTGGCCATTTTTAAATGTCCGTAAACCGAAGTATATCCATTAGGATGGTTGATGTAAATTGTTTTTCCGTTACCAAAAGTTGATATCTTTATTCTTGAAACATAACCATCGGCTACGGCATACACTTTTAATCCTTCTTTTTGTTGCGTTCTCAAATCAAAACCCGCATGAAAATGATTGGGTCTCAGCTCACCAAAATTCCCGGATAATTGCATCGGAATATCTAATGGATGTCTAAAATAATCTTTTGGATAATCAACTTGAGCAAAAACAGAGGTACAAAAAAATAATATATATAGCGGAAATTTCATGATTTACATTTTTGCTAAGATAAAAAAAGTATTCAAAACAGCACTAAAAAAAACCGATCGTAACCATTTGTACAACTGATATTTAATTAATTTAATGCAAAAAAAATAATAAAATATTGCAAAATTAAAAAGGAATACTAACTTTGTATGATTATGTAATGAATAGGATATATAATGAGTGCAATTGCAGAAATTATTGATACTCTTGAAAATAAAGTCGAAAAACTTTTTATTAAAATGAAAGGTTTAGAGAAAAACAATCAAGATTTGAAAAACGAATTAACAAAAACTGCATCCATAATACAAACTCAGTCACAAGAGATTGAAGCGCTAAAAACGCAGTATGAAACACTCAAAGTAGCAAATACATTACTAGGCAGTGACGATAATAAAAGAGATACGAAGCTTAAAATAAATTCATTAATTCGCGAAATTGATTACTGTATAGCACAACTATCAGATTAATAAAAGATATGGACGAAAAGCTTAAAATTAAAATATCAATAGCAGACAGAGTCTACCCGTTAACGGTCGATTTTGCACAGGAAGAAGGCCTGAGAAGCGCTTCTAAAAAAATTGATAAGATGATTAAGCAATTTGAAGAAAATTATGCTGTTCGTGACAAACAAGATGTTTTGGCAATGTGTGCCTTACAATTTGCCTCACAAACAGAACAAAAACAAATTGATAACGCCATTGATGGAGAAGCAACCATTGAAAGAATTAAAAAAATCAATGCGATTTTAGATCAATATCTCGACAAATAAACGTTCTTTACAAAAACTAAGATACTGCCTACATTAGTTCTTATTTGGTAAACTCAACACTAACATTTTAGAATGAGCAAATCATCGTTACTATAGCAAGCCAATTCAGTTTGGAAGCTTGAACAACGAGTTAGCTCAAAACTTGTCTTTTCGAGTTTATTCAATCCCACTAATGTAGGCTTTTTTATATATAAATTTTAACAAACATGGACAACATATTAACGATTATTATTACAGGAATTATAGGTATTGTAGCGGGTTTTGGTATCGCAAAATTGATAGAAAAAAGCAACATCTCCAACCTGATTAAAAACGCAAAGAAAGAAGCAGCGTCGATATTGAAAGATGCAAATCTGGAAGCTGAAAACATAAAGAAAGATAAAATTCTTCAAGCAAAAGAGAAATTTATAGAATTAAAATCAGAGCACGAACAAGTCATTTTATCCCGTGATAAAAAAGTGGCTGAAATTGAAAAAAGAGTTCGTGATAAGGAATCTCAAATTTCAAATGAATTGTCAAAAGCTAAAAAAGTAAATGATGATTTTGAATCAAAAACTATAGAATACACTACAAAAATTGAGAATTTAGACAAGAAACAAGCTGAAGTTGAAAAACTTCATAAAAGTCAATTGCAGCAATTAGAGGTTATATCTGGTTTATCTGCCGAAGAAGCTAAAAATCAATTGGTAGAAGGATTAAAAGCTGAAGCTAAAAGCAAAGCAATGTCTCACATACAAGACACGATTGAAGAAGCTAAATTGACCGCACAACAAGAAGCTAAAAAAATAATCATCAATACCATCCAAAGAGTTGGTACAGAAGAAGCAGTTGAAAACTGTGTTTCTGTATTTAATATTGAATCTGACGACGTAAAAGGTAGAATCATTGGTCGTGAAGGTAGAAATATTCGTGCACTGGAAGCAGCTACCGGAGTAGAAATTATTGTTGATGATACGCCTGAAGCTATTATCCTTTCTTGTTTTGACCCTGTACGTAGAGAAATTGCTCGTTTGGCATTACACAAATTAGTAACTGACGGAAGAATTCACCCGGCCCGTATTGAAGAAGTTGTTGCAAAAACTGCGAAACAAATTGACGATGAAATTATAGAAGTTGGTAAACGTACCGTTATCGATTTAGGAATTCACGGATTACATCCAGAATTGATTAAAGTGGTGGGACGTATGAAATACCGTTCTTCTTACGGACAAAATTTATTGCAACACTCGCGTGAAGTTTCTAAACTTTGTGGAATCATGGCAGCTGAACTTGGCTTAAACGTAAAACTGGCTAAAAGAGCTGGTTTATTACATGATATTGGTAAAGTTCCAGATGCCGAAAGTGATTTACCACACGCTTTATTAGGAATGCAATGGGCGGAGAAATACGGTGAAAAAGAAGAGGTTTGCAACGCTATTGGAGCACACCACGATGAGATTGAAATGAAATCATTATTATCTCCAATTATTCAGGTTTGTGATGCTATTTCAGGCGCAAGACCAGGAGCGAGAAGACAAGTATTGGATTCTTACATTCAACGTTTAAAAGATCTTGAAGAAGTAGCTTACGGATTCAGCGGTGTGAAAAATGCTTACGCCATTCAAGCCGGTAGAGAACTTCGTGTAATTGTGGAAAGCGAAAAAGTTTCTGATGAAAACGCCGCTAATTTATCTTTTGATATATCGCAAAAAATTCAAACAGAAATGACTTATCCAGGACAAGTTAAAGTAACTGTAATACGTGAAACAAGAGCAGTAAACATTGCTAAATAGTTTCATTGAATTAATTCATAAAAAACTTCTCATCGCTGAGAAGTTTTTTTTTTGCAGTACATATTCTAAAAGACACTTCCCTCCTTGTGTATTAAACCCAGTCCATTTATTAATCATTCAAACTATTATTAAAAGTGATTTTAAAGGTGGATCCTACCCCAACTTCACTTTCTACCGAAACGGTGCCTTTCATTGATTCAATCTGATTTTTCGTAATGTACAATCCCAGACCATGCGCTTCTTTATGATTATGAAAGGTTTTATACATTCCAAAAAGTGAATCACCATATTTTTTCAAATCAATCCCTAAACCATTATCAGAAATCGACAAGGTCTTCGTACCATCTTCCAATGAAAAAGTATATTTAATAACAATTGGCCTATCTGGATTTGAATATTTTATAGCATTCGTGGTAAAATTCAACAAGACACTTTCTAAATAAGCTGGGTTAAAATCTACAGTAACTCCTTCCGGAATTTCATTTATAATAGTAACTCGATTTTCGCTTTTTAAGTCTCTAATCAAAGCTAAGGTCTTATTAAGATATACATTTAAATCCAAACTGGACATCGGAGTATTTGCGTTACTTTGTATCTGTACGATTTGGGTTAAATTAAGGATTGTTTCATTCAAATCATCCGAAACCATTCTCAAATAAGATAACATTTCCTTGTTACTATCAGCGGTGTCATCCGCATCAATAAGATCTAAAATCGACTTAATATTTCCTGCCTGTGTATTCAAATTATGAGAAACAATATGAGAGAAATTCAATAATCGGCTATTTTGCTTACTATATAATTCCATTGTTTTCACCAATTCTAATTCTTTTTCTTTTTGAGACGAAATATCGGTGTGCGTGCCTATAACTCTCAGTGGTTTTTCATTAATATCTCGCTCAATTACTTTACCCCTATCTAAAATCCATCTATATTTTCCCGTTGATGTTAAAACACGATGGTAGTTTTCATAGAAAGGAGTTCTGTTTTCAAAATGATCTTGAATATCCGAATAGTATTTTTCTAAGTCATCAGGATGAACTATTTCGTCCCAACGTTCCGGACTATCAAAAACATCTAAAGAAATCAAATCTAAGATTTTCATAGATTGCGAAGAATAAAAAACTTTATTAGTCCTTAAATCCCAATCCCAAACCCCTGATGTGGAAGCTTCCTGAGCAAATTTAAAACGCTCCTCGTACACTTTCAATTTAATCTCTTGCTCTTTTAAGTTCGTGATGTCTGAAATTCTTCCATAAAAAGCAATACTTCCATCTGGATATAATTCTGGTTTAGAGGAAACTTTCAGCCAACGCAATCCTTTTTCGGGCAACAACACCCGGAACTCAAAATCCCATTCCGTCAGATTCTTTCTTGCCTGGACTAATGATTCAAAAAATGGCAATCGATCTGCTTCAAACACTCTATCATAGATGAGAAGTTTGTCAGAATCCGAAAAATGTTCCGATGACAACTCAAAAAAATTATCCACTGATTTACTCACTAGCGGGAATAAATAAGTATTGTCAGGAGCAATTACAAATTCAAAAATTAAATCTGGAATTTCTTTAAATAATTTATTGTAAAAATCATTTACCTCTTGGCAATTTCCGTTTTGGGGAAAATTAAAAACCATAATCACTTTTTAAACGATTTGAATATGATAACAATGTAATACATATTTTTAATTAAAAAATTAAAATAAAATTAAAAAATTCACAGTTTAGTAAAAAAAAATACTGCTAAACAATTAAAATATTTAAATCCGTTTTTTATAAAATTCCCTTCTTAAAATTAGTTTAGTTGACCAAATCAAAACTTACTCCACTACTTTCTAGGATGAAAAGTGGTTAGCACTTCTGCCAAAAATTTTCGATCAAGATGCACATATATTTCCGTTGTAGTAATGGATTCATGGCCAAGCATCAACTGTATGGAACGTAAATCAGCTCCGTTTTCCAGAAGATGTGTTGCAAAAGAATGACGCAAAGTATGCGGACTGATGGTTTTGTAAAGATTTATTTGAAGGGCTAAGTTTTTTATAATTGTAAAAATCATCGCTCTAGTCAATTGCTTCCCCCTTCTGTTTAAAAACAAAGTGTCTTCAAATCCTTTTTGAATAGTAAGGTGCGTTCTGATGGTATTCCGATAAATTTGAATGAATTTTTGTGTCAAATCACTTATGGGCACAAAACGTTGTTTATTGCCTTTTCCAGTAATCTTAATGAAGCCTTCTTCAAAGAATAAATCGGAAATTTTTAATGTTACTAGCTCGGAAACCCGTAATCCGCAACCGTAAAGCGTTTCTAGAATCGCACGGTTACGTTCTCCTTCATTCGTAGTCAAATCAATAGCTGCGATAAGATTATCAATCTCTTCGACAGATAAAGTATCCGGAAGTTTCCTGCCTGTTTTAGGTGTTTCAATCAGTTCCAAAGGATTGTCCGTACGATAATCTTCAAAAATTAAATAACTGAAAAAACTTTTAAGACCGGAAATTATCCTGGCTTGTGAACGAGGATTTACTTCTTTGGAAATACTGTAAATAAACTGTTGCACTGTTTCTTCCCCTATTTGAACTGGCGAAACTTCAATTTCATTTGTACTCAAAAAAAGACACAGCCGATCGATATCAAAAGAATAATTCTCTATGGTATTCTTAGACAATCCACGCTCGATCTTTAAATACGACTGATAACTTTTTATGTAGGTGTTCCAGTTCATTATTACAAAGAAACACTTTTTTAGAGATAAAAAAACCTCCTTTTTGAGAGGAGGTTTAAAATTCATTTTTTACACTACTAGAATTTGTAAGCTAGAGAAAGAGAAAAAACAGAGTTCTGTACACTCACATCTTCTTGTAAAGCATCTTTAAATTCGTCACTAAAAATGTTTGAAACTCCCATATTATAACGAACTCCAGCAGAAAATTTCTCAGTAAAATCATAACCAGCACCAAAATTAACTCCAAAATCTGTGGAATTAAATAATCTTTTAGAATCTATAGAGTTTCCATCCATCTTTATTTTTGCAGATGTTAAAAAACCTATTTGAGGACCTGCTTCTAAATTAAATTTATCTGCTACATAATATTTTGCCATTAAAGGAACATTGATGTAAGTCAAATTAAAACTTCCTTCATCACTATCCGACCCTTGTCCTGAAAACAAAACCTCAGGTTGCAATGCAAATTTATCAGATAATTTAATTTCTGCAAATACACCAATATTCACACCTGTTAAATTAGATCCATCCTCAATATCACCCGAGAAATTAGCAAGGTTTAATCCACCTTTAACACCAAATTTCGTTTCTTGTCCATTAGCAAATCCAAAAGCAAATACAGCCGCAACTGTTAAAATAATTTTTTTCATCTTTATTATTTAAATCGTTAATTTGATGCAAAATTATACAAATTTAAAAGTAATATACTTCTTATAAAAATAAGTTGTTAACAATATTTAAAAATGCTAAAAATTTGAGTCGAATCAAAAATACACTATTTGTTTTTTTTTAGAATTTTAAAAGAAATAATTATTTCCCCCATTTGCCTCCACCCACATAAAATCCTAAATGGATTCCTACGTATGAATTAGCTACAGTACCTTGATTATTTCCATTGATATCTTGTAGAGTTGATTCAGGCACTAAATTATATTCTAATCCCATTCTGAATTTTCCCCACTCAAAACCACCACGAACTAATCCTCCCATTTTACCGGTTGCATCTACCATTACATTATCAGAATTATCTGTATCATCAAATTCTACATTTGCAATACTATAATAACCAGCACCAGCACCGATATAAGGAACAAAAGATTTCCCGGCGCCGTTGAAATAATAATCATAAGTCGCAACATACGAGCCATTAGCCGCCACTTTTGCACTAGTAGTGTTACCAGAATCATTTATGTCACGAACAATCGCTGCTATTCCTATTCGTAAACCAACATTCATATTATCTTTAATATTATATTTTGGTTCTAATGAGAACATAACTCCTCCGCCACCATTAGTAGGAACAACTCCTAAATCTAAACCTACTCTAAATCCACCTTCTTTTTGTGCATAACCCGAAACACAAAAAAAAGCAACACATACCGACAAGATAATTTTTTTCATTTTTTTTTTAATTAATTGTTAATAGAAAGTATAAAATTATATTAAATTTAAAGTAATATACTTCTTACTATTACAAGTTATTAACATTTTTATTAAAATTATAAGATCAATTTTTTAAACTCAATGGTCAGTTTATCTAAGCTTTTGATTCATTTTTCTAACCTTTAAAAAATAACTATCAAAAAAAAATCCAAAAAAGAAGAGAAATTTAAAATTAGAAATAAATTATAACATACTGCTTTACAACTATTTGAAACTTAAAATTCTTAATCTAAAATTCAAAATTATTTCTAAAAGAAGAAAAATAGTAATTTAGCAGAGTTTTGGATTAATTATTGGTATTAGAAAACACAAATCCTAACAATAATTATTCTACAAAATAGTTTTAAGTAGGAGTTCAATATCATTTAATTCTAATTAATATTAAAAAACAAATTATGAAAAAAATAATTCTAGTAGCAGTAGTACTTCTTGCCGCGTCTGTAGACATGCAAGCACAATTAGTAAAGTTTGGGTTTAAAGGTGGTTTAAATTACGCCAATCAAAACGGAAGTAACATTACAGTAAACAGTGATAATTACAACACTGATGCGATCACCAGTTATCATGCGGGTTTAGTGGCTGAGCTTAAATTAACAGATGGTTTTTCTATACAACCTGAATTATTATACTCGACTCAAGGAGCGACTTATAAAAATGCTTTCGAAGAATTTAAAAATGAATTAGGTTATTTATCCATTCCTGTTTTAGCAAAAATACATTTCAATAAAACCGTGAGTTTGGATCTTGGACCTCAAGCTTCATTCTTATTAAGTGAAAGAAACGAATTTAATGTCAAAAATGCAGAAACTTTTGAATTTGGAGCAGCTGCAGGTTTAACTTTAAATGTAACAAAAAACATTTTTCTTCAAGGACGCTATGTTTTAGGATTAACTGAGGCTTCAAAGGAGGCAGAGGTTAAGAACTCTGTACTTCAGATTTCAGCCGGATTTACTTTCTAAAAATAATAAAAATTAAAATTATTAAAACCGTTCTATAAATTGGAACGGTTTTTTTATTTTTACCAAAACAGGATTTATGAAATGAGCATATCGGAGATGTAATGAAAACCCCATAAGTCATATGCGAATTCCATATTCAAATAAAAACAAATATTAACTACGTATGAAAATCAGTATCATCAACGGTCCAAACCTCAACCTTCTCGGCAAACGTGAACCAGAAATTTATGGAAGTCAAACTTTTGAAGAATATTTCACCACTTTACAAATTAAATATCCTACTATTGAATTCTCCTATTTTCAGAGTAATATTGAAGGGGAATTAATTGATAAAATTCAGGAATTTGGTTTTTCATTCGATGGTATTATCTTAAATGCCGGAGCGTACACGCATACTTCCATAGGAATTGGTGATGCCGTCAAAGCCGTTACTACTCCAGTTGTTGAAGTCCATATTTCGAATACTTTTTCACGTGAAAGTTTTAGACATCAATCTTATATTTCAGGAAACGCCAAAGGAGTTATTCTCGGTTTTGGTTTAAAAAGTTACGAGCTAGCAATACAGTCTTTTTTATAGTTTTAAATTATAATTACCTACCAAAGAAATCTTTAACAAATAATTAATACGCTCTTTTTAAACTTCTTCTATTTTTGTGAAAGAAAAAACTTTCATGAAAAAACACTACTTACTTCTGCTCTTCTTAGTTTCATTTGTCAGCAATGCACAAATAAAAGGAACTGTTTCGGACGAAAAAGGAAATCCCTTGCCTTTTGTTACTATTTTTCAGGAAGACACCTATAATGGAACCACTTCAAACGAACAAGGAAATTACGAGTTCAACTTAAATAAAAAAGGAAAACAATCCGTTGTGTTTCAGTTTTTAGGTTTCAAAACCCAAAAAGTTGCGATACAAACCGATAAATTGCCTTATGTTTTGAACATCAAAATGATCGAAGAAAGTTTCTCGTTGAACGAAGTAATCATTAGCAAAAAAAACAATCCGGCTTTAGCGATTATAAAAAGTGCGATTGCCAGCAGAAAACGAAACACCGAAAAAACAAATCGATTCAACGCAGACTTTTATTCCAGAGGTATTTTTAAACTAAAAAATGCACCGAAAAAAATATTAGGGCAAAAAATTGGTGACTTGGATGGTGCTTTGGATTCAACCGGAACCGGAATTATTTCATTGTCTGAAACCTTTTCGAAAATAGCATTTGAAAAACCCAACAACTTAAAAGAAGTCGTTACTGCGTCAAAAGTAAGTGGCAGCAACAATGGCTACAGCTACAATACGGCTAGATCTTCGTTCTACGATTTCTATGACAACACTATCGATTTTGGCATCCAAATGATTTCTCCAATAGCGAATAACGCTTTTAACTACTATAATTACAAGTTAGAAAGCACGTTTAATGACGAGAATGCCAATATGATTAACAAAATAAAAGTGACTGCAAAGCGTGACAGCGAACCCGTTTTTGAAGGATACATTTATATCGTGGAAGATTCCTGGGCAATTTACGCTGTTGATTTGGATATAAAAGGCTACCGAATAAAAGAAGAATTTCTTGATGTGATGACCTTAAAACAAAATTTCGGCTACAACAACAGCAATAAAATTTGGGCCAAAAACACCCAAAGTCTCGAAATCACAGCAGGCGCTTTTGGCATAAAATTTAACGGAAAATACAATTACGTGTATAGCAATTATGAATTCATAGATGCTTTTGCTCCGAAAACATTTACAAATGAAATTACGCGCATCGAAATAAATGCCAATAAAAAAGACAGCTTATTTTGGAATACCAACAGACCCATTCCGTTAACAATGGAAGAAAGCACGGATTATATTAGAAAAGACAGCATTTACAAAGTCAGAAATTCTGAAAAATACTTAGATTCAATTGATGCAAAAGAAAATAAATTCAAACTATTAAAGCTGCTGACGGGCTACACGTACAAGAATAGTACTGAAAAACATAGTTTTAGTTACGAGGGATTATTAAACCTTGGCTCACTAAGTTTCAATACCGTTCAAGGGTATAATTTTGATTCGGGGTTTCGATACACCAACTGGAAAAATCAGGAAAGTAAAGGAAGATACACTTCCGTAAGTACAAAACTCAATTACGGTTTTGCCGAAGATCGTTTGCGTGTCACCGGGCAATTTATCCACCGTTTCAACAATCAGAATTATGCCACTTTATATATGACAGGAGGCAGTTCCGTAAAGCAATTTAATCCGAATGAGCCCATCAGTAAAGCGATAAACACGATAAGCTCCTTGGCTTTCAAGAACAATTTCATGAAGTTGTATAACTTGGAATCAGCGGCAATTGGCTACAGCCAAGATATTACAAATGGGGTGAATCTAAATGGAAAGATAGAATACCAGCAACGCAAACCATTATTTAACAATACTGATTTTTCTTTGTTTAGCAAGGACTATTTATACACGTCGAATAATCCTTTGGCACCGAATGATTTCAACACTGCAGCTTTTGAAAAACACCATTTGACAAAAATTAATTTGCTGGCCAAAATCAATTTTGGAAACAAATATTCCTCCCGTCCCGATGGCAAATTTAACATCCGAAATGAAAAATATCCAACGCTGTATTTAGGCTATGAAAAAGCAGTTGCTGCTAACGAAAAGAAGTATGAGTTCGACCACTTCAACACCCGATTAACGTATGATTTAACCTTGGGAAATAAAGGAGTTTTAGGGATGAATCTAAAAGCAGGGAAGTTTCTGAATGCGGATAATATTGCTTTTATAGATTACAAGCATTTTAATGGCAATCAAACCCACATAGGACAAACAGCTCGTTATTTGAATGTATTTAACTTATTGCCTTATTACTCTAACAGCACGAATGACAGCTATTTTGAAGCGCATACAGAATACAACGACAAAGGCTACATTATGAATAAAATACCATTGTTGAACAAACTAAAATCAACTTTGATATTGGGAGCTCATGCGCTGTCTACGCCCAATAACAAACCTTATACTGAAGTCACCGTTGGGTTGGACAATTTAGGTTTTGGCAAATTTAAAATGCTTCGTGTCGATTATGTACGTTCCTACCAAAATGGTTTTCAAGGTGACGGAGTTGTTTTTGGGCTTAAATTTTTGAATATATTGGAGTAAAAAAGAATCTATTTGTCAGTTGCAGTACAGTCGGAAAATATTACGGCATCTCGACTGCGCTAGATGTAGTAAAATCTTAACGAATTAAAAAAGGCACCAGAATTTAATTTCGGTGCCTTTTTAATTTTATTGGATAAAACTCTAATCATTTGGTTCCACATGAATCAACACATGTCCCAATTCCGGAATTTCTTCCCGCAAGGTATCTTTTAGTTTATGAGCGAGATCGTGTCCTTCTTTCACGGTAATATTGGAATCAACCGTTGCATGTAAATCCACGTGATATTGCATACCGGCTTTTCGAATAAAACATTTCTCAGTATCGATAATTCCATCCACCTGAATTGAAATTATTCGGATTTGTTCAATTAAATCATCGTATAAATGCTCGTCCATTATTTCGCCCAAAGCGGGTCTAAAAATAAGGTAACTGTTATAAAGTATAAATCCTGAAGCAAAAAGCGCTGCCCAATCATCTGCGGACTCGTATCCATTCCCCAAAATCAAAGCAATCGAAATCCCAAGAAATGCTGCCACAGATGTTATTGCATCGCTGCGATGGTGCCAGGCATCAGCTCGTAGTGAGGAACTATTGGTTTGAATGCTTCTTTTCATCACGATTCGAAAAGAATATTCTTTCCAAATGATAATTGCAGCAAGAACGATTAATGTCCATGGTTTTGGCAATTGATGCGGCGTTCCAATATTGATGATACTTTCATAGGCAATAATCGTAGCCGAAGTAATCAAAAAACCTACAACTAGAAAAGTAATCAAAGGTTCTGCCCTACCATGACCGTAAGGATGGTTTTTATCAGCTGGCCTGTTTGAATATTTGATTCCGAACAACACTAAAAATGAAGCAAAAATATCAGTTGTTGATTCAATTGCATCTGCAATTAGTGCATACGAATTTCCAAAAAAACCGGCTAAGCCTTTTATTATTGCCAGACAAGTGTTTCCTATTATACTAAAATAAGTCGCCTTGATTGCCGTTTGTTCGCTTGACATGTATTTTATTTATAGGTGAAGTAAAACTAAAATCGTTTAAGTAAACCGAATTGAATTTTAGATTCAAATTCTTTCTGGTTTACTTAAACGATATTTTTTATAATTTATGTTATTTACGCGCGTACAATATTAGCTCCAATAGCTCTCAATCGTTCGTCAATACGTTCGTATCCCCTATCGATTTGTTCAATGTTTTGAATCGTACTCGTTCCTTTTGCAGAAAGCGCAGCAATCAATAAGGAGATTCCGGCACGAATATCAGGTGACGACATTGTGGTTGCTTTGAGTTGTGATTTGAAATCATGTCCCATAACAACAGCACGGTGAGGATCACACAACATGATTTTTGCTCCCATGTCAATTAACTTGTCTACAAAAAACAATCTGCTTTCAAACATTTTTTGGTGAATCAAAACATCACCTTTTGCTTGAGTGGCAACCACTAAAACAATACTTAATAAATCCGGGGTAAATCCAGGCCAAGGCGCATCAGCAATTGTCAAAATAGACCCGTCAATATCCGTTTTTACTTCATACCCATCTACGTGAGCAGGAATGTAAATATCATCGCCACGACGTTCTAGAGTAATTCCAAGTTTTCTAAATGTGTTGGGGATTACGCCAAGATTATCCCAGCTGACATCTTTTATCGTAATCTCTGATTTTGTCATTGCAGCCAGACCAATCCAGCTCCCAATTTCAATCATATCAGGAAGAATTCTATGCTCGCAACCACCTAAACTTTCAACCCCTTCTATGGTCAATAAGTTAGAACCAACTCCTGTTATTTTAGCTCCCATAGAGTTCAACATCTTACACAATTGTTGCAAATAAGGTTCACAAGCAGCATTATAAACTGTTGTTTTTCCTTTAGCCAAAACGGCAGCCATAACAATGTTAGCAGTTCCGGTTACAGATGCTTCGTCAAGTAACATATCGGCACCTTTCAATCCTTTTGGTGCTTCTACACCATAAAAATGATCTTCTCTGTTGTAACGGAATTTAGCGCCCAGATTGATGAATCCTTCAAAATGGGTGTCCAATCTTCTGCGTCCAATTTTATCACCACCTGGTTTTGGAATATATCCTTTTCCGAATCGTGCCAAAAGTGGTCCAACAATCATAATAGAACCTCTTAAAGAACCGCCTTCTTTCTTGAATGCTTCGGTTTCCAGATACTGTATATTCACCTCATCGGCTTGAAAAGTATACGATCCTGATCCAGTTTTTTGGATTTTTACACCTAAATTTCCTAAAAGCGTAATTAGTTTATTGATATCTATAATATCGGGAATATTATTGATAATCACTTTTTCGGGCGTTAAAAGAACGGCACATAAAATTTGTAACGCTTCATTTTTAGCTCCTTGTGGCGTGATTTCTCCTTTTAGACTAATGCCTCCTTCTATTTTGAAAATTCCCATTTTTTACAGTTATGAGTTATAAATTATTAGATATTAGTTAAAAATTGACAAGTTAAAAGTTACTAAAATTCATAACTAAAAACCCCTAATTGATAACTGATTTACAAAGGTTTTCTATTTTGGTTTTTGTGAACTGGATTTGGTTTTCCCGTTTTTATATTCTTATTGCTAAGAATTTTTGGTTGACCAACCGGCAAGATTTTATTGGAAACCCGTTTGTTAGTTCGCAATAAATCTGTGGTATTCAATAATTCCTCTGTACTTTGAATCAAATTCAATTTCCCATCGGACAGTTCGTATAAATGTTCGAAAATTACATCATCTTTCACCGTGTCTTTATTCCAACTCAAGTATGATTTTTTCATGTGATTGGCAATCACTTTTACCAAAGCACTTTTCATCTCGCCATCTTCCCATTTATTGGCCACATCAATCATATATTTGATGTTATTGCCATAAAATCTGTATTTTGGAAAATTTTGTGGGTATTTTAAAACATCCGGTTTCAGTTGTAACACTTCACGCGATGGAATTGGATACGGTGAATCAGCCACTAATTTAAAATCAGACATTATGAAAAGCTGATCCCACAATTTGTGTTGAAAATCAGGAACATCACGCAAATGTGGATTCAAACTACCCATCACCTGAATAATGTATTTTGCCGCTTTGTTGCGTTCTACATCATCTTCAATTTTAGTGGCCTGATCAATCAATTTCTGCAAATGACGGCCGTATTCCGGAATAATCAAATGCGATCTCTCAGCATTATATTCCAAATGATGCACGACATCGTTCGAGTTTTCTTTAATATATTTTGAATTCATATTCGAATGTATCTGTTTTGATTCCAATGCTTTTTTCGAAAATTAGAACCATTCGAACACAGCAAATCAAAAGTTTTATGTTGTAATTAAAGGGAAATAATACCTTCTATTGTAGAAACTTCCAGGTATTTATCTACTATTTCTTGTGAATCTTTCATAGTAACATCAACAGATATGCTGGTAAATTTTCCTGTTTTGGATTTTGTAGTTTTGATAACTGCTCCCATACAGTCAAATGCCAACTGCACTCGTTCTATATTATCACTTTCTGTTGGTACAATAAATTTAAATAAGTATTCTGCAGGCCATGTATTGCTCAAGTCCAACTCCACTTTTAATCTATCATAAAATTCTTCAGTCTTCTTATCCATTTTCTTTTTAAAAATAAAGGCAAATATACGGTTTAGAACGTAAATTATGAATTTTGAATTATGATTTTTTGTCTAATCGCATTTTAACCGCAATGATTTTTTCAAATCCCGATAAGTTTAAGTAAATTTGCCCTTTATTTTTTAAAAGTGCAAAAAGAAATCATAGTTATCATTGGCGGTCCAGGAACAGGTAAAACCACTATTATCGACGGATTGGTCGCTAAAGGACATTGTTGTTATCCCGAAATTTCACGGGAGGTGACTTTGGAAGCAAAAAAACAAGGAATCGAGCAATTGTTCCTTGAAAAACCTTTGTTATTCAGCGAATTACTTCTTGAAGGAAGAAAGAAACAATTTCAAAATGCTTCAAAAGAGCCGCATGAAGTTGTATTTATCGATAGAGGAATTCCGGATGTTTTGGCTTACATGCATTACATTGGCGATAGTTATCCTGCTACTTTTGATGCAGCTTGCCGGGAACATACCTATTCAAAAATATTCATTCTTCCGCCTTGGGAAGAAATTTACGTCAGCGATCACGAACGTTACGAAAACTTCGAACAAGCTAAACTCATCTACAATCATCTTACGGAAACCTATCAAAGTTACGGTTACGAACTTATAGAAGTTCCAAAAGACACGATGGATAACAGAATTCTTTTTATCTTAGATGAAATTTCTAAATAGTCTGCAGGTTTAGGATTTAAGCTTTGGACTGTTTTTCAATGAAATGAAATCTATACTTTATGCAAGAAGCAGTTGCTATTCTTCAAAAATATTGGAAGCACGATAAATTTAGGTCGCTGCAAAAGGAAATCATCGATTCCGTTTTAAGCGGACATGACACCTTTGCATTGATGCCAACCGGCGGCGGAAAATCAGTTTGTTTTCAGATTCCAGCAATGATGAATGACGGAATTTGCCTGGTCATTTCGCCTTTGGTCGCGCTGATGAAAGATCAAGTTGCCAATTTGCAAAAGCGAAACATCGAGGCCATTGCATTGACAGGCGGAATTCGATCTGAGGAAATGATTGATTTATTAGACAATTGCCAATTCGGAAATTACAAATTTCTATATTTATCGCCTGAACGTCTTCAATCCGACTGGATTTTGGAACGAATAAAAAACCTACCTATCAATTTAATCACCATAGATGAAGCACACTGCGTCTCGCAATGGGGACATGATTTCCGACCTGCTTATTTAAAAATTTCGGAACTAAAAAAGCATTTTCCAACAGTACCATTTTTGGCATTGACTGCCACTGCGACGCCAAGAGTTAAAGAAGATATTATCAATGAGTTGGGATTGTATAAACCACAAGTTTTCGAAAAATCATTTGCCAGAGAAAATATTGCTTACATGATTTTTGAGGTCGAGGATAAACTTTTTAGAATAGAACAAATTCTGAAGAAAAATCCACAACCTTCCATAATATATGTTCGAAACAGAAAATCGTGCTTGGATATTTCCGCACAGTTGAATTCATTAGGATTTAAAGCTACGTATTATCACGGCGGACTTTCGTCCAAAGAAAAAGACAAAAACATGCAATCCTGGATGAATGAAGAAGTGCAGGTTATTGTGGCTACCAATGCTTTTGGAATGGGAATTGACAAAGCCAATGTAAAAACAGTCATTCACATTCAGCTTCCGGAAAACATGGAAAATTATTATCAGGAAGCCGGACGTGCGGGAAGAAATGGAGAAAGAGCCTTTGCCGTTTTATTTACCAGTCCATCCGATGTTATTCAGGCTCAAAGCCAATTTATCAATATTCTTCCCGATAAAAAGTTTTTGAATCTCATGTATGTCAAGCTCTGCAACTATTTTCAAATCGCTTACGGAGAAGGAATCAATGAACAGTTCAACTTTAATTTGCATCATTTTTGTTTAAAATATGAATTTCCAACATTGAAAACGTACAATGCCATGCAATTTCTCGACAGACAAGGAATTATTAGTCTGTCCCAAGAATTTTCGGAAAAAATAACCCTGCAGTTTCTAATACCTTCCAAAGAAGTGATTCGGTATATCAGTTTAAATCCAAACGATGAGGAAATTATTTTAGCCATTTTGCGAACGTATCCGGGAATTTACGAAATGCAAACTGCCTTCAATCTGCAGCTGATTGCTAAAAAATCAAATCATAAGGAAGCTGAAATTCAGGCTGTTTTACATAAATTAAAAGAAAAAGAAATTATAGATTACCATTCGAAAAATAATGACGCCACATTAATTTTCAATGAAGTTCGAGAAGATGACAGAACCATCAATCGGGTTTCGAAACATTTAGAGAATCAAAATCAATTAAAAAAAGAGCAGCTTCAATCCGTAATCCACTACATCAGTGAGAAAAAAGTGTGCAAAAACAAGTTGATTCTAAATTATTTTGGCGAAAAGACAACTGTAGATTGTGGCATTTGTTCGTTTTGCATTACCAAAAAAATAAAGAAAAAAGATGTATCGCTGCTTTCGGAAGAAATAATTACTTTATTGCAAACCGAAGATTTAAACTCAAGAGACATTCAAAATAAAACTAAAAATAGTCCAGACGAAGTTATTGGCGTACTTCAGGATTTATTAGAAAACAACACAATTTTGGTTAAACCAAATAACAAATATACTTTACGATCATAATGGAAAAATTACGAATTGTTTTTATGGGTACGCCCGAATTTGCAGTGGGAATATTAGACACAATAATCAAAAACAACTATGAGGTTGTAGGTGTCATCACTGCTGCGGACAAACCAGCAGGCCGAGGACAAAAATTAAAGTATTCTGCAGTAAAGGAATACGCGCTGGCCCATAATCTAACTTTATTACAGCCTTTAAACTTAAAAGATGAGACTTTTTTAGCTGAATTAAAAGCGTTGAATGCTAATTTACAAATTGTAGTTGCGTTTAGAATGTTGCCAAAAGTTGTCTGGGAAATGCCATCTTTAGGAACTTTTAATCTTCATGCTTCACTCCTGCCGAATTATCGCGGTGCCGCACCAATAAATTGGGCAATCATCAATGGAGAAACTAAAACGGGTGTCACCACTTTTTTTATCGATGATAAAATCGATACTGGGGCGATGATTTTAAGTTCGGAAATTGCAATTGATGAAACCGAAAATGCAGGACATTTACACGACCGACTAATGGAATTAGGAAGCAAGACCGTTATTGACACTTTGGAAATGATCGAAACAGAAAATGTATCTACAGAAATCCAAAAAGACACCAACGATATCAAAACTGCCTACAAACTCAACAAAGAGAATTGCAAAATTGACTGGACAAAATCAGCTCAGGAGATCAACAATCTGATTAGAGGTTTGAGTCCCTATCCAGCAGCTTGGTGTTTCTTTAGCGACAACAATGAAGAATGGAATGTCAAAATATACGAAGCCAAAATAATTTCTGAGGAACACAATCATCCGATTGGATGTTTAATTTGTACCAAAAAAGAAATGAAAATTGCGGTAAGAAATGGTTTCATCCAAATACTCAATTTGCAGTTTCCGGGCAAAAAGAAAATGAGTACATCAGAATTATTGAATGGGATTGCATTTTCAGCGGAGGCAAAAGTCCATTAAGACCAACAATAACGGGTGTTTCTTAACTTTAATCAGAAATAACCATTGATTTATCAACAAAAAAAATAAGTTATTAACAAAACGAAGTAAATTAACATGAAACGCTTGCAAGGAACGTATTTCCTACTAAATTTGTGTATTAACAATTTTTAATAACCAACAATTAATAACTATTTATTATGAACAAATCAGAATTAATCGATGCTATCGCTGCTGATGCAGGAATCACAAAAGCTGCTGCAAAATTAGCTTTAGAGTCATTTTTAGGAAACGTAGGAGGTACTTTGAAAAAAGGTGGAAGAGTATCTTTAGTAGGTTTCGGATCATGGTCTGTTTCTGCTAGAGCTGCAAGAGACGGTAGAAATCCTCAAACAGGAAAAACTATCCAAATTGCTGCTAAAAATGTAGTAAAATTTAAAGCAGGTGCAGAATTAGAAGGTGCGGTAAACTAATTTAGTTAACCTATATAATCAAAACCTTCCTTCTGGAAGGTTTTTTTATGCGTTTCAACGATTTTATTTGGCACTCTTATAATAAAAAACTTAAATTTAATAAAAAATCCAATCCGATGATTACAGATAAATTAAAAAAAGGATATTTGCTTATAGCAGAGCCTACGATAATTGGGGATTTATCATTCAATAGATCGGTAATTTTATTAGCTGACTATAACGAAGAAGGATCCGTTGGTTTTATAATTAATAAACCTTTGAAATATACCATCCACGACTTGATACCGGACGTAGATGCACGATTTAAGATCTATAATGGTGGCCCTGTCGAACAAGATAACCTTTATTTTATCCATAATATTCCAGACCTGATTCCCAATAGCATTGAGATATCCAATGGAATTTATTGGGGTGGTGATTTTGAATCTACCAAAGAACTCATCAATAAAGGAGAAATAAGCAAAGACAATATTCGATTCTTTTTAGGATATACAGGCTGGCATGAAAATCAATTAGAAACTGAAATGAAAAGCCATTCTTGGATTATTACTGCCAATAGCTATGAAAACAAAATAATTGGTAAATCAGCAACTCATTTCTGGAAAGAGCAAATCATGGAGTTGGGCGGAGAATACCTAATCTGGTCAAATGCTCCGGAAAACCCCTACTTAAACTAAGTACTAATTATCATTTCGTTAAGCTTATCCAATAGTTGATCGGATATGTTCGTGGTAAAAGTTTTTTTACGATACTGGGTTATCGGTTGAATTCCTTTGATAACATTGGTCACAAATAACTCATCTGCTTTTTGAAGGTCAAACGGAGAAATTACGTCTTCTACGACCTCTAAATTTTCTATTTTTTTAGCTAAACTTAAAATTTGCTTTCTCATAACACCGTTCAAGCACCCTTCAGAAACTGGCGGAGTAATCAATTTATTGCCCAATAGCATAAAGATATTTCCTTGTAATGCTTCAACTATGTTCTTGCTGTCATTTAGCAACAAACAATTGTCTAAACCATTTTCACTCGCAAAAATACTTCCTGTTATATTTATGATTTTATTAGTCGTTTTAATAGACGACAGCAATTGTTTTGTGATATAGAAGTCTTTGTATAAATCTACTTCATAAGCTCTCTTTTCGAATGAATACAAGGTGTTTTCGAGTGCTACAGCATGAATTAAAAAAGAGACCGTATTACTTTGTGGCAAATAATAACCGCCATCGTTTCTGTAAATTGTGATTCGGGCTCGTGAGGAGTCAGCTAATGCGGATTTATTTACTAAAGAAAGGATTTGTTCCTGGAGGTATTCCATTGTGAAATTCATGGGAATTTCCATTCGGACTACACGCATGGAAGACATTAGCCTAAAATAATGATCTTCCAGAAAAAGAATTTTATTGTTTATTATTTTAACTGTTTCAAAAACTCCATCTCCGTATAGAAAAGCACGATTTTGAGTCAATATATTAGCATCCTGAGACACTATAGTTCCATTAAAATTAATCATAAAAAAAGCCCTAAATTTTATTCAGGGCAAATATAAGTCATAAAATATGATTTTCTATACAGAACCAATCAGATGTTTCAAGTCAGAAATTTGGTTTTCCCATAATAATGTAGCCTCGTCGATCTCATCTTTAATAGCAAAATCCACAACCATTAACGAAACGTCTTTGGTAAGCTCATCGACTAAAATGTGCAATTCAAAAAAGTACTCGGTATCCTTACTGTTTTCGTCGACCCACTTAAATTTCACTTTCTCACCTGTTTTCTTAGAGGCCAGTCTCGCTTTTTCTTCGGAGTCATTCCAAATAAAAGTAAAAAACTCACCACGAGAATTGACATTATCGGCAAACCACTCAGATAAACCTGATGGTGTCGATATGTATTGATACAACAATTGAGGAGAGGAATTGATGGGGAATTCGATTTCGTAACGTACTTTTTGATCCATGAGCTACATTTAATTTTTCGGAAATATATAGAATATAACTACATAAAAAAAGTGTTTTTAAAAATATTTTTTTTTCTTCAAAATATAGTTGCAAGCTGTATTATTATTTTTATATTTGCACCCGCATTCAGGGATGGTTATCCACCCTCATTCATGGCGAGATAGCTCAGTCGGTTAGAGCGCAGGATTCATAACCCTGAGGTCCCGAGTTCAAATCTCGGTCTCGCTACCAAAAGCTCAGTTTAACGACTGGGCTTTTTTTATGAACTAATACTTGGTTACTAGCCATTTATCATCAAGAGCAGAATAGGTATCAGTAATAAAGTGACTGATTAATTACTCAAATATAAGATTTTATATTCATTCCTCAAACTTGTTTCTCTTTGAGTTTTTCTGCCACTTTTGTGCCACTTTTAATTTTCACCTTTTTATCATTAAATGTATTATGACTCTGATTCAACAGAAAAATAATCTTTTTTAAATCTTTTATCTCAAAACCTCTCTCTTTAAATACCTCCCAATATCATTTCTTCCACTTTATTTTATTACCTACCCTACTAGATTACATCATTAAATCATCATTATACTATATTAATTGTTCATATTCCTTCTTCTTTGATATTTGCCAGAATGTAGTATTTACTTAATCTTATTTTTTGCTGAGCTTTTAGTGTGCGCTCTTATTTTATATTGTCATGAATAATTTTATATATCAAAAAATTTACCCTGTTTAATTTGAAAACCTATTTGGTTTCTTGATTTGAAACTGAAATGGATAAAAATTGGAGGGGGGATACAACAGAAACCACATCTGAAGACAATCTTGTGGTACGGGTGCAATCAAAAGAGTATCCGAAAAGTAATTTATTTCCCAAAGGAATAAGTGATATATAGGATAAACTCATAAATTTGTTATCACAGGCTAAATAGCGAGCATTAATTAAAAGTATATAAAATGGATATTCAAAAGTTGTATGATGATTCAAGACGTTCATTCGATGTAAAAGATATCGAGAGTTTGGAAAAAAAACTTAGGGTATACGTCAATGGTGGATTTCAAGGGTTAAGAGATATTTACTATAATTATTATCAGGAGCAGAAAATCAAATTCTCAGAGATTACACCCTTTGAAACATTCATCAATACTGATGATGTAGAAAGATTTTATTTAGATGAAGTGTTTTTTGAAGTAGACAATAAATATGCAACCAACGTTGGTTGTTTCGTTTATTCATTGTGTCACTATTATACTAATTCTGAAAAAAGCACAGAGAATAAAAAGATTGATTTGATTTCTGTGGTCACACGTCTGGAGGAAGCTATTAATAAATCTTCCATTTCTCAATCTTTTGAAAATACTAAACTTTATGATATTCTAAAAAGAATCGAAAATTATTATTCTATTATTTATACTAATTTATACAATGACTTCAGTCCACTTCTAAAAGATAGAACTCAGTTAAATAAAAATTTGGAGTCAACAACTAATATACTTGGACAAGAAGCAAAAACACCAATCATAAAAAAAACAACTCTCGACAGGTCAGAAATCATAGATAAGTTAATCGGCTTAAATACAAAAAACCATAATAAATTTCTCGATTATGAAAAGAAAATAATTAGTTTCGGTTATTTAAACTCCGAAAGAAACAAGTGGTTAGGTGGAACGGCGAATCTTATTCGTTTCTATGTCTATTGTGAGAACAAATCGATTATTAAAAATGACATTTATCGAGATAATGCAAAAGGAGTTAAATTACTAAGAGACTTGTATAATTATTACGTGGGTGATTTAGATGCGCCAAGTAAAAGAATTAAACAAATGAACAATAAGAATAAATACGAATTCAATTTTTTAGATATAATTTAGTCCACTTTTAGTCCACGTAAAAAAATATTTTAAAGAAATAATCTTAACTGTATCTTTTATTCTGGCAGTATTTCGCAGAGGAGTCCTGCTAGTCCAGCTAAGTCCACTTTCTCGTGTACCCCAATAAATCCATGTAATATTGCTGAAGAAAAATGACAACGACGTCATTTGGAAAACAAATAAAAATGGAAATGAAATCAATCCTAGTCTTTCAATTATCAATGGAAGATTTATCTCTACTTATTAGAGATGCCGTAAAAACTGAGCTTCAAAAAATCAATGAAGTAATTCAGTTAAATTCTCAAAAAGAAGCTCCTGAACTTCTAACTCGAGACGAAGTAGCTAATATTCTTAAGGTCTCATTCACTACGTTGTACCACTGGAATAAAAGTGGTGAACTTTCCGCTCAAAAAATCGGAAAAAGAGTCTACTATCAGAGGAGCATTATTATGGACAAACTAAAAGTCGCATAGAATAGCTACTATCTATTAAAGTCTATTGAGCTTTATCTTGTTTTCTAGGGACAAGATACTCCAGTAGCAAAACTTCACTCTGGCAAATCTGCCAAAACTTAATCTTTTTTAATAACAGCATAGCGGTGTTTTCACATCGTAGTGGCATCGCTATGCCAAAAATTTAATGAAAAAATGAAAACATATAGCATATTAAAACCTAAAAAACTAAACCTTGAAAATTTGGTAAATAAATATCAACCTGATTTTAAATTTGATTATGACCGTGCCTATCTAATCATTCATTTAGTGATAATATTAGGTCGTGAAAAAGATAATTATAAAAAGGTGGGATTGCATTCTAAGCTGCAAATTCCAGTGATATTGACCACCCAATTCCAATTTAAAGTGAGCACCTGATTCCAATTCAAAATGACCACCCAATTCCGGGGCAAAATGACCACCC
>NZ_QNUX01000021.1 GCF_003312425.1 Flavobacterium psychrolimnae
CGGCGGGGCTCACCTCTTCCCATCCCGAACAGAGTAGTTAAGCCCGCCTGCGCAGATGGTACTGCAGTTATGTGGGAGAGTATGTCGTCGCCTTTCTTTCAAAACCCTGTTCTAACGAACAGGGTTTTTTGTTTTATAACTTTTCGAAGTGTTCGGAAAACGCCTCGGTTGGTCGCCTTTCTTTAATCTGAACTAATTTTAGATTCTATTAAATCCTCATCATTTATTTGATGAGGATTTTTTGTTTCTAAACTCTCCGAAGTGTTCGGACAACGCCTCAGCTGGTCGTCTTTCTTTGAAGAATCCTAAAAAATGTGCAGTTGTAAAAATTAGACATAAATATTAGTTAGTCTAAAAAGGAAGAATTCTATATTTCCTCATAACTCTAAATTACAATCTGTAAGTTTTGCTTTATATTTGAAAGATTCAGACGAGGTATTTTTATTTCCCTTGTCAAAATAATTTAATATTATTGTTCTAAACTCCAGATTCTCTATACTGCAATATCAGTGTGCTATTTTTAGAAAGCAATTTTGGTGTTGGTTTTAAAGATGGTAAGCAAGTCTTTTGTTAGATTTATGCTTATATAAATAAGGATACAATTAGAACGATAAATTGGCTCGTTCTATTGAATTTGCAGCCTTTTTTGATTTGTTTTTCTACAGGAAGTAGCGACTTCTGGCTAGTAATTGCTTTATATTGTTGTCAGTTATTAATATTCATGATACTTCTTAATTCAGTGTTTTGAGTTTCTATTTAATATTCTCAGTACAAATTTTAGATAACATTCTTTTTTATATACGGCTTGATTTACTTTTCTTTTATCTTTTGTTAAATTTTTATTAATATTTTATTAGGGAAATCGATTTAAATATCTAATTTTAAATCCCAAATTAACAGACCTACATTTTAATAACAATTTTCAGTTTATGAAGAAAAAATTACTTTTATTTTTACTGTTTCATTTATTATTTGGTTTTTCTTTAAGTTCAAAAAATATAAAGAACAGCGAAAAATTAAATTATCTAAATTTTAAGTTGATTTCAGAATCCATTTCTTTAGATACTGTTAAAAAACAGAATAAGAAATCAAAATTTTTAAGAAATTCAAAAATCACAGCTGTTTTACCTGCTCCAATAACTGCTGCAGGAAGTTTATGTGGTGATGGAATCAATCCAGTACAAGTTAATATATCTGCTTTTGGAGCGAATGGAAATGAAACTATTGAGTGGTTTACTTCTCAGACTTCTGCAATCCCTATTTACACGGGAAATATTTATAGTCCGAATATTAGTGCTACAAGAACTTATTATGTACAAAGCAGACTTGGCGGCGATATTAGTATTCGTGTTCCTGTGGTGGCTTCTGTTTATGTTGTACCTCCTGCTGTTACATTGACTGTTTCACCTGCTAATAATATATCTTCTCCTTTATGTTTTGGAACACAAGTTACATTTACTGCTTCTGGTGGGGGAGATCTTTTTGAATTTTCAGTTGATGGCGTTGTTAAGCAAGGGATGTCGACTAATAAGATATTCGTCACAAATACATTAACAGATGGTCAGGTTGTTAGAGTGCGAACACGTTATGCTGTAAATTTTGATGGGAATGTTACCGAAAAAGCTTGGGGAACCGGGGCGCTAGAAGATAATTTTCTTTCAGCACCGTTTTCTGCTAATGCAACTACGGGATATGTTAATTCTTTGAAAATTAGTCCGGCTGAAGATAAATTGACATTTGGTATCGTTGGAAAAACATTAAGTAATAGAAGAATTTTGTTGTTTCTTGATACAAAATCAGGAGGATTTAATGTTTCAAATTATGGAGATGAATTGGGTTCAAGTCCTTTAGTTAATGCATTCAACTATTTTAACAATAGCCCAAGTACATTTGACTCATATTTTCAAGCAGATTATTGCTTAGCTATTGGAACTGATTTAGGAGAAAGTAATTATAGTGCTGATATAATTGAATTGAAAACAGGAATATCAATTAAAACTAATATAGGAATTGTAGCTACTGGAAGCCCATCCTCTGTTATGGGTGTGAATAAAAATAACACTGGAATTAATGATTATAATTTAGGTTTTGAAGTCGAAATTTTAAAATCACTTATCGGTTATACAACTGGCGATATCAAATTTTTTGTGATGACTATCGCTGACCAGGATGAAACGAATTATTCAATTACTAATTCCTTTTTGAGTCCAGAGAGAACTAGTAATTTGGATTACGGAAATGGAGCTGTTGATTTTAATGTTAAGGATTCAAATCCAGTTGTAGTTGCTTCATCAGCATTAACACCTTGTTATGCAGAGGCAAATATTACTATGAGTTATGTTGAAAATCCAACTTTAGCGACAGTCGGAGGAAATCAGTCTAAATGTGTTTTGACCAGCGATCCTCTTGGAGGTAATACACCTTCAGTTGGTACGGGTTTTTGGTCTAAAAAATCTGGGCCCGGCGAAGTTGTTTTTAGTGATGCTACAAGTGGATCTTCTACAGCAACGGTTACTGTGGAAGGGATTTATGTGTTTACTTGGACAATTTCAAATGGACAATGTACACCATCGTCAAGTGATATTAACGTAGAATATAATATAACTCTTCCTCCTAGTATTGATTCTATTACGCAGCCAACTTGTGCAGATAATTCAGGTAGTGTTGTATTGAATGACTTGCCTTCGGTTGGAAATTGGACAATCACTCCATCCATAGGTAGTCCTGTTACAGGATCGGGAAGTAGTTATGAATTCAGTAATTTAACTGCATCCACAACGTATACGTTTACTGTAACGAGTTTAAATAATTGCCCTTCGGTTCCAGCTGCTGTGACAATTAACGCGGTTCCACTTCTTCCGGTAGTTCCGACAACGGCTAGCGTGGCGCAACCAACTTGTGCAATACCATCAGGAAGTATTTCCATCACGACGCAATCGGGAGTAGAATACAGTTTGGATGACACAACGTATCAATCTTCGAATACTTTTTCAGGATTGGCTCCAAATAATTATACTTTGTATGTAAGAAACACAGCGGATAATACTTGTGTTACGCCTTCATCATCAGTAATTACGATTAATACGGTTCCATTTCCTCCGATTGTTCCGACAACGGCGAGCGTGGTGCAGCCAACTTGTGCAACTCCATCAGGAAGTATTTCCATCACGACGCAATCGGGGGTTGAATACAGTTTGGATGGCACAACGTATCAATCTTCGAATACTTTTTCAGGATTGGCTCCAAATAATTATACTTTGTATGTAAGAAACACAGCAGATAATACGTGTGTTACGCCTTCATCTTCAGTAATTACGATTAATGCGGTTCCACTTCCTCCGGTAGTTCCGACAACGGCTAGTGTAGTGCAACCAACTTGTGCGACTCCATCAGGAAGTATTTCTATTACGACGCAATCGGGAGTAGAATACAGTTTGGATGGTACAATCTATCAATCTTCGAATACTTTTTCAGGATTGGCTCCAAATAATTATACTTTGTATGTAAGAAACACAGCGGATAATACGTGTGTTACGCCTTCATCTTCAGTAATTACCATTAATGTGGTTCCACTTCCTCCGGTAGTTCCGACAACGGTTAGCGTGGCGCAACCAACTTGCGCGACTCCATCAGGAAGTATTTCTATTACGACGCAATCGAGAGTAGAATACAGTTTGGATGGTACAATCTATCAATCTTCGAATACTTTTTCAGGATTGGCTCCAAATAATTATACTTTGTATGTAAGAAACACAGCAGATAATACGTGTGTTACACCTTCATCTTCAGTAATTACAATTAATGCGGTTCCACTTCCTCCAATTGTTCCGACAACGGCGAGCGTAGTGCAACCAACTTGTGCGACTCCATCAGGAAGTATTTCCATCACGGCACAATCGGGAGCAGAATACAGTTTGGATGGCACAACGTATCAATCTTCGAATACTTTTTCAGGATTGGTTCCAAATAATTATACTTTGTATCTAAGAAACACAGCAGATAATACGTGTGTTACTCCTTCATCATCAGTTATCACAATTAATGCGGTTCCACTTCCTCCAGTTGTTCCAACAACGGCTAGCGTGGTGCAACCAACTTGTGCAATACCATCGGGAAGCATTTCCATTACAACACAATCGGGAGTAGAATACAGTTTGGATGGCACAACGTATCAATCTTCGAATACTTTTTCAGGATTGGTTCCAAATAATTACACATTGTATGTAAGAAACACAGCGGATAATACGTGTGTTACGCCTTCATCATCTGTAATTACGATTAATGCGGTTCCACTTCCTCCGATTGTTCCGACAACGGCGAGCGTAGTGCAACCAACTTGTGCAATCCCATCAGGAAGTATTTCCATTTCGACACAATCGGGAGCAGAATACAGTTTGGATGGCACAACATATCAATCTTCGAATGCTTTTTCAGGATTGGCTCCAAATAATTATACTTTGTATCTAAGAAACACAGCAGATAACACGTGTGTTACTCCTTCATCATCAGTTATCACAATTAATGCGGTTCCGCTTCCTCCGGTAATTCCAACAACGGCTAGCGTGGTGCAACCAACTTGTGCAATACCATCGGGAAGCATTTCCATTACAACACAATCGGGAGTAGAATACAGTTTGGATGGTACAACGTATCAATCTTCAAATACTTTTTCAGGATTAGCTCCAAATAATTATACGTTGTATGTAAGAAACACAGCAGATAATACGTGTGTTACACCTTCATCATCAGTTATCACAATTAATGCGGTTCCACTTCCTCCAATTGTTCCGACAACGGCGAGCGTAGTGCAACCAACTTGTGCGACTCCATCAGGAATTATTTCCATCACAACACAATCGGGAGTAGAATACAGTTTGGATGGCACAACGTATCAATCTTCGAATACTTTTTCAGGATTGACACCAAATAATTATTCTCTTTATGTAAGAAACACAGCGGATAATACATGTGTTACACCTTCATCAGCAGTAATTACTATTAATGCGATTCCACTTCCTCCAATTGTTCCGACAACGGCTAGCGTAGTGCAACCAACTTGTGCAATACCTTCAGGAAGTATTTCCATCACAACACAATCGGGAGTAGAATACAGTTTGGATGGCACAACATATCAATCTTCAAATACTTTTTCAGGATTGGCTCCAAATAATTATACTTTGTATGTAAGAAACACAGCGGATAATACGTGTGTTACACCTTCATCAGCAGTTATTACAATTAATGCGGTTCCGCTTCCTCCAATTGTTCCGACAACGGCGAGCGTAGTGCAACCAACATGTGCAATCCCATCAGGAAGTATTTCCATCACGACACTATCGGGAGTAGAATACAGTTTGGGTGGCACAACGTATCAATCTTCGAATACTTTTTCTGGATTGACACCAAATAATTATACTTTGTATGTAAGAAACACAGCAGATAATACGTGTGTTACGCTTTCATCATCTGTAATTACGATTAATGCGGTTCCATTTCCTCCAATTGTTCCGACAACGGCGAGCGTAGTACAACCAACTTGCGCGACTCCATCAGGAAGTATTTCCATCACGACACAATCGGGAGTAGAATACAGTTTAGATGGAACAACGTACCAATCTTCGAATACTTTTTCAGGATTGGCTCCAAATAATTATACTTTGTATGTAAGAAACACAGCAGATAATACGTGTGTTACGCCTTCATCATCTGTAATTACGATTAATGCGGTTCCACTTCCTCCAATTGTTCCGACAACGGCGAGCGTAGTACAACCAACTTGCGCGACTCCATCAGGAAGTATTTCCATCACGACACAATCGGGAGTAGAATATAGTTTGAATGGCACAACGTATCAATCTTCGAATACTTTTTCAGGATTGGTTCCAAATAATTATACTTTGTATGTGAGAAACACAGCGGATAATACTTGTGTTACATTCTCATCATCTGTAATTACAATTAATGCAATACAAGTAGTTGTTTTACCAACTTCTGCTAGTGTAATTCAACCAACTTGTGCGATTCCATCAGGAAGTATTGCAATAACAACACAACTTGGCGTAGAGTACAGTTTGAACGGCGTAACGTACCAATCTTCGAATACTTTTTCAGGATTGGTTCCAAATAATTACACATTGTATGTAAGAAACACAGCGGATAATACGTGTGCAGCTCAATCGGTATCAGTAATTACTATTAATGCAGTTCCGTTTCCTCCAATTGTTCCGACAACGACGAGCGTGGTGCAACCAACTTGTGTGATTCCTTCGGGAACTATTACAATAGTTGCTCAATCTGGAGTTGAGTATAGTTTGAATGGTTCAACCTATCAAACCTCAAATACATTTTCAGGATTAGCACCAAATAATTACCTATTGTATGTTAGAAATATTGCTGACAATACATGTTCCGTTGTAAGTCTGGCGCGTGTAACTGTTAATCCACTTCCGTTATTACCGTCAACTCCAACTTTGGTACAAGTTACACAACCAACTTGTTTGGCACCTTCCGGAAGTATTACAATTAGTACACAAGCAGATGTTCAATACAGTATAGGCAGTGGTTATCAAAACAGTCCTGTTTTTAATAATTTGGCTCCTGGTAAATACACCATGAGTGTACGATTTACTGCTAGTACAGCGTGTATTACTCTAGGTTCTGAAATAACTATAAATGCGATTCCTCCACAAATACAATTTGAAACTACAGGTGACTGTGAAAATAAAGAATATATTTTAACAGCAAATCCTCTGTCAGGTTCATACGATTCAAATGAGGTTTCTTATCAATGGAAAGATAAAGATGGAAATCTTGTTGGAACAAATTCAAATGTTTTAAATGTTACTGATGTCATCGCTTCAACTCCTACGGGACAAATAGTTTTTCCTGCAGTCTATTCGCTCACAGTGACTTCCACAGCTACAGGTTGTGAAACATCTGCGAATGTGACAGTTGAATCTGCTTATTGTAATATTCAAAAAGGAATTTCTCCAGATGGAAACGGTTCAAATGATTATTTCGATTTGAGATTGATGGACGTCAGAAAACTGGAAATATTTAACAGATACGGTATTAAGGTTTATAGTCAGGAGAATTATACAGACCAATGGAAAGGCCAGTCTAACAAGGGAGATGATCTTCCAAGTGCAACTTATTATTATGTGATTGAATTCAATAGTGGTGAGCCAAAAACAGGTTGGATTTATTTGATCAGAGAAAAACAGTAATTAATGTATTTATTAGTCCACAGGAATTTTAAGTCGACTCATAAACTGAAAAATATATAGATATGAACAAAATACTATTGATGTCGCTTTTAACACTCTTCACTTGTATAGATGTAAAAGCACAACAAGATCCACATTATACTCAATATATGTATAATATGAATGTTATCAATCCAGCCTATGCAGGTTCAAAAGAGAATCTCTCTTTAGGACTTTTATATAGAAAACAATGGGTTAATATTGAAGATTCCCCAGCTTCATTTACTTTTTCGGGCCATGCTCCAGCAGGTAAAAATGTTGGAATTGGTATCTCTTTTATTTCAGATAAAATTGGACCGGTAACTGAGCAAAATGTTTTTGGAGATTTTTCATATACATTGAAATTAGGGGATACGCAGCGATTGGCATTTGGTCTAAAAGCTGGAGTTTCTTTTCATAAAGTAGGACTTAGGGATATTCAATCGAGCTTGCCGGACCCAACAGAAGGTATCTTTGGAGAAGATATTAATGACACTTCACTGAATTTAGGGACAGGTTTATTCTATTATACTGATAAATATTATGTAGCGCTATCACTTCCTAATATGTTAAAAGCAGCGCATTTAGATTATAACGGACGTGAGTATGGCTCAGATGTATCGCATTATTTTTTAACGGCAGGTTATGTTTTTGATGTTAATTATGAACTGAAATTTAAGCCTTCCTTTATGCTGAAATCAGCCTTTGATGTGACTCCCTCCTTAGACTTGTCAGCTAATTTTTTATATCAGGAAAAGTTCGAGATTGGGGCAACGTACAGATTGCAAGACAGTTTTGGCGGAATGATTAATTTTGCAGTGACTCCAGAATTAAGAATCGGATACGCTTATGATCATATCGTTTCGGATTTAAAAGTGACGGCACCTTCGTCACATGAATTCATATTGTTATATGATTTATTTGAGTCGAAAAAAGTGTCCCGTTCCCCTAGATTTTTCTAAAAATTAATTACTCAACGTAATGAAAAAAAATACAATATTATTGTTTTTTGTGTTAGCGAGTTTTTCACTTTCCGCACAAAATAAAGAGACTAAGAATGCTGATAAATTATTTGAAAGCTACGATTATGTTGAAGCGGCCAAAGAATATATCGCATTAGTCGAAAAAGGGAATTCCGATGCCTATTTGAGCAAACAGCTCGGAGATAGTTATTTTTATATGCAAAACACTTTAGAATCTGAAAAGTGGTATGCAAAAGCAATAGAATCGCAGCAAGATGCAGAAACTTATTATAGATATGCTCAAATGCTTAAATCTAACGGTAAATATGCGGAATCAAATGCCCAAATGAAAGCATTTTCTAAGGTTGCGCCTGATGATCAGCGGGCAATTACGTTTAATAAAAATCCAAATTACCTTTCAGATTTAAATGCTATAGAAAATCGCTTTGAAGTAAGTAAACTTTCCGTCAATTCTGATAGATCAGATTTTGGAGCGGTTCTTTATGATGATATTCTTTATTTTGCAAGCGCCAGAAATGAAAGCAGCAAAATTTATGGGTGGAATGACGAACCTTTTTTAGATATTTATCAGTCTACGCATAAAGCTGATGGCAGTTATTCAGAGCCAATTCCTGTGGAAGAATTAAATACAAGATTTCATGAAGGTCCAGTTGCTATAACTAAAGATGGAACTGTCGTTTACTTTTCAAGTGAAAGTTTCAAGGATAAATTATTTGAAAAAGATAAAACACATAAGCTAAAGTTTGGTCAAGTCAATCTTTATAAAGCAGTTAAAGAAAATGGAAAATGGAGCAACATAATCCCATTGCCATTCAATAGTAAAAGCTATTCTGTTGGTAATCCTTCTATAGATAAAGATGGAAAAGTTCTTTATTTTGCTTCTAATATGCCTGGCTCTATAGGGGGAACTGACATTTGGAAAGTAACAGTGAATGGTGATGGAACATTTGGAATACCAGAAAATTTGGGAAATAAAATTAACACAGTTGGAGATGAGAATTTTCCTTTTGTAACTGATGATTCCATTTTGTATTTTTCTTCAAATGGACTAACGGGCTTTGGAAGTTTAGATGTTTTTTCTGTGGATTTAAATAAAGATTTAGAACCCAATAATCTTGGAAAACCAGTAAATACGGAGAAAGATGATTTCGCTTTTACTTTCAATACAGAAAAAAATATAGGATTTGTATCTAGTAATCGTTCCGGTAAAGATCATATTTATAGTGCGACTCCAATTTGTAAGGCCCAAATTTCCGTTGTTGTCAAAAATGCTAAAACGGCAGCTTTTTTAGCGAATTCTAAAGTAGTAGTTGTAGATGTAAACAATACTATTATTGAATCTCAAATGACAAATAGTAGTGGTGAAGTTATTTATAATGTAGAATGTAAAAAGCCGTATAAGTTAGAAGTCTTTCAAGATGGTTTTGTAACCAAATCATTTTCTGCAATAAGTGAGCAAGGCAAAATATATATTGAAGCTGAATTAGAGCCTATTGATGTTATTGTTACAGAAACAGAAATTATACTAAATCCTATTTATTTTTATTCTAATAAAAGTAATATTACGGATCGTGGTGCAGTAGAACTTGATAAATTGGTTTATGTTATGTCGCAAAACGATGCAATCAAAATTCATGTAAAAGCGCATACTGATTCCAGAGGAACTAATGAATATAATTTAGATTTATCCGACAGAAGAGCTCAATCAACTGTTGCATATATTATTTCTAAAGGTATCAATTCGGACAGGATTTTAGGAACCGGATACGGTGAATCACTACCAAAAATTGATTGTCAAGATAAGTGCACTGAATTAGAATATGCCTTAAACAGACGATCTGAGTTTATGATTGTAAAATAATGTACTGGATTCTGAGTATACAAAAAACAGGATGCTTATTGGCATCCTGTTTTTGTTTAATGTGATATTGTTTTTTTATCTAACCGTGGATAGTTTCTTGTTTACCATAGTTTGTGATAATTGAGGTTTCAAATTCGATCCATTCCTTCCAGCGTTTGTCTACATCTATATTGTCAGCATATTTGCGTGCAAACCCCAAAAAAGTAGTGTAATGTCCCGCTTCAGAAATCATTAAATCTCTATAGAAAGTGGCTAATTCAACATCTTTTATGTTTTCTGATAAAACTTTAAACCGCTCGCAACTTCTTGCTTCAATCATCGCTGAAAACAACAATCGATCACAAAGAGCGTCTTTTCGGCTGCCATCTTTTTTCATGAATTTGAAAAGTTCATTTACATAATGGTCTTTCCTTTCTCTGCCTAACGTTAATCCTTTGCTTTTTATTAGATTATGAACCAATTGCAAATGGTCTAACTCTTCTTTTGCAATGATTAACATTTCGGTTACTAATTCTTCTAATTCCGAATTATAAGTTACTAAACTTATTGCATTTGAAGCTGCTTTTTGTTCGCACCAAGCATGATCCGTCAAGATTTCTTCTATATTCGATTCAACTATATTTACCCAACGTGGGTCCGTGGCTAATTTTAATCCTAACATGATGATGAAATTTATTTGGAACAAAATTAGTGTTTTATAATCTATTTTTGATTCAAATGACCGGATTGAAGTCAAAATAGCATTATTTTGCAAATGAAATTTTATAATAATATGAATCAAGTTCAAAAGCTTTTAATTATCGGTTTTGTATGGCCGGAGCCAAATTCGTCCGCAGCAGGAGGAAGGATGATGCAGCTGATTTCACTTTTTAAAGCACAAGGTTTTAGCATTACGTTTGCCAGTCCTGCGCAAAACAGTGATTTTATGGTTGATTTAGGCGAATATGAAGTGGATAAAAAATCAATCGAACTGAACAATTCCAGTTTTGATATTTTTGTAAAAGAACTGAATCCAGCTTTAGTTTTGTTTGACCGTTTTATGATGGAAGAACAATTTGGTTGGCGCGTTGCCGAAAATTGTCCGGATGCTTTACGATTGTTAGATACTGAAGATTTACATTGTTTGCGATTGGCTCGCCAGAAAGCCTTTAAGGGAAATCGTTCTTTTAGTACAACTGATTTATTTGTAGAAGAGGTTGCGAAACGCGAAATTGCAAGTATTTTACGTTGTGATTTGTCTTTGATGATTTCCGAATTTGAAATGGAATTATTAGAATCTACATTCAAAATAGATAAAGCATTATTGTATTATTTGCCTTTTTTATTGGAACCAATCATCAGTTCTGAAATAGAGGAACTGCCTTCTTTCGAAAATCGAAAAGACTTTGTTTTTATCGGAAATTTTCTTCATGAGCCTAATTGGAATGCCGTTCAATATTTAAAGGAAACGATTTGGCCATTGATTAAAAAACGTCTGCCAGAAGCTGTATTGAATGTGTATGGCGCTTATCCTTCACAAAAAGTACTACAATTACATAACAAGAAAGAAAGCTTTATAATCATGGGACGAGCGATTGATGCTCAAGAAGTAGTTCAGGAAGCACGAGTGGTCTTGGCTCCTTTGCGTTTTGGTGCAGGTATTAAAGGAAAATTATTAGAAGCGATGCAGTGCGGAACGCCAAATGTTACGACTTCCATTGGTTCAGAATCCATGCATGGTGATTTGCCTTGGAATGGTTTTATTACGGATGATGTAGCTGATTTTGTCAATGCCACAGTACAATTATTTCAAGACAAAGCAATTTGGCATAAAGCCCAGAAAAATGGATTTAAAATTATCAATCAACGCTATTCTAAAGGTTTGTTCGAGAGTAGTTTTAGAACTAAAATTGAATTTTTACGCTCTAATTTACCGCAGCATCGATTGAATAATTTTATGGGTTCCATGTTGCAACATCATACTTTAAAAAGCACGAAATATATGTCGCGTTGGATTGAGGAGAAGAATAAATAAAAAATCCCGTCAAGTTTTTAAACAAGACGGGATTTGTATTTTAAAAACCGAGTTATTACGCAAGCATTGTAACTGGATTTTCTATAAATTGTTTCAATGTTTGTAAAAATTGAGCTCCAGTTGCACCATCAATTGTTCTGTGGTCGCAAGCTAAAGATAGCATCATCGTATTTCCTATTACAATCTGACCATTTTTTACAACCGGTTTTTCTACAATAGCTCCTACGGATAGGATAGCAGAATTTGGTTGGTTAATGATAGAATTGAATTCTGTAATACCAAACATTCCAAGATTAGAAACTGTAAAAGTACTTCCTTCCATTTCTGTAGGTAATAATTTTTTGTTCTTAGCTCTTCCTGCAAGATCTCTTACGCTTCCGCCAATTTGAGATAAACTCATAGCATCTGTAAAGCGTAAAACTGGAACTACTAATCCGTCTTCAACAGCTACAGCAACTCCTATGTTCACATGGTGATTGATAAGAATTGAATCTTCTCTCCATTGTGAATTCACTTTTGGGTGTTTTTTCAAAGCCATTGCGCATGCTTTTATCACCATATCGTTAAACGATACTTTTGTGTCCGGAACACTGTTAATGATAGTTCTGGATTTCATTGCCTCATCCATTGCTACCTCAATTACTAAATTGTAATGTGGAGCTGTGAATAAAGATTCTGCTAAACGTTTCGCAATGATTTTTCGCATTTGCGAATTCTTGATTTCTTCTGTAACAACTTCCCCTGCTGGAACAAATGGTTTTACAGCAGCAACAGTTTCTGTTTTTGCTGGTGCAGTTGAAGTTGTCGGTGCCGGAGCAGCCGCAGTTTGTGGAGTGAAGTTTTCGATATCGCTTTTTACAATACGTCCGTTTTCACCAGAACCTTTTACTTGCGTCAATTGAATTCCTTTATCACTTGCAATTTTCTTTGCCAATGGTGATGCTAAAATTCGTTGACCGTCAGTTGATGGTTCTTGAACTATTGGTTCCGAAGCTTTTTCTGTTGAAGCTACTTCTTTTTCTTCTACCACTGCAGGAGCAGCTTGTGGTGCTCCACCAGTTTTATAGTTTTCAGCAATTCCGCTGATATCAGTTCCTGCAGGTCCAATGATTGCTAACAGGCTATCAACTGGCGCAGTATTGCCTTCTTCGATTCCTACGTATAATAAAGTTCCTTCGTTGAAAGATTCGAATTCCATCGTAGCTTTATCAGTTTCGATTTCAGCAAGAATGTCACCTTCAGCAACAGCATCGCCTACTTTTTTCAACCAAGTGGCTACAGTTCCCTCAGTCATGGTATCACTTAAACGAGGCATAGTGATAACTACAACTCCTTTTGGAAGTGAAGTTGCTACAGGTGCAGCGGATTTTGTAGCTTCAGGAGTAGAAGTTGTTTCTTCAGTAACTTTTGTTTCCTCAGTTTCTTTTGTTTCTTCTTTTACTGGAGCTGCATCAGCTGGTTTTCCTGCTAATAATGCAGAAATATCCTCTCCTTCAGTTCCTATAATTGCTAACAAAGAGTCTACCGGTGCAGTTTCACCAGCAGGGATTCCTATGTGTAAAAGTGTTCCTTCATTGAAAGACTCAAATTCCATTGTTGCTTTATCGGTTTCAATTTCTGCAAGGATATCACCTTCGCTTACTTTATCACCTACTTTTTTTAGCCAAGTTGCTACCGTTCCTTCCGTCATCGTATCGCTCAAACGAGGCATTGTAATTATTGTTGCCATAATTGATTTATAGTTTATGAGGTAAAAATGGATAGTTCTCTTGTTCGTATACTACATCGTATAGCTGTTGAATAGGAGGGTATTCAGATTCTTCGGCAAATGTTACACATTCTTCCACTAAATCTTTTACTCTTTGATCAATTGCTTCGATTTC
The DNA here is from genome assembly GCF_003312425.1 of Flavobacterium psychrolimnae. GTDB lineage: Bacteria > Bacteroidota > Bacteroidia > Flavobacteriales > Flavobacteriaceae > Flavobacterium > Flavobacterium psychrolimnae. The sequence continues at coordinate 13,986 of NZ_QNUX01000021.1, forward strand.
TTCTTCAGTAGCATATTTTTGATCTTTAATTACATCTAAAACTTGAGTAATGGGATCAATTTTTTTGTACTCTTCTACTTCTTCTTTCGAACGGTATAATTGTGCATCCGACATAGAGTGACCTCTATAACGGTATGTTTTCATTTCTAAGAAAGTTGGTCCATCCCCACGACGTGCTCTGTCAATTGCTTCAGTCATTGCTTCAGCAACTTTTACAGGGTTCATTCCGTCAACAGGTCCACAAGGCATTTCGTACCCTAAACCTAATTTCCAGATATCAGTATGATTGGCAGTTCTTTCTACAGAAGTTCCCATTGCATATCCATTGTTTTCAACAATAAATACTACTGGAAGTTTCCATAACATAGCCATGTTAAAAGCTTCGTGTAAAGATCCTTGACGTGCTGCACCATCACCAAAATAGGTCATAGTAACACCGCCAGTTTCAAAATATTTGTCTGCAAAAGCTAATCCTGCACCGACAGGAATTTGTCCACCTACAATTCCGTGACCACCATAAAAACGGTGCTCTTTTGAAAAGATATGCATGGAACCACCCATACCTTTTGAAGTTCCGGTAACTTTTCCTAAAAGTTCTGCCATCACACGTCTAGGATCAACTCCCATACCTATTGGCTGAACGTGATTTCTGTAAGCGGTAATCATTTTGTCTTTTGTCAAGTCCATTGCGTGCAAAGCACCAGCTAATACAGCTTCTTGACCATTGTATAAATGTAGAAATCCTCTAACTTTTTGTTGGATGTATAATGCTGCAAGTTTGTCCTCAAACTTTCTCCAAAGCAGCATATCTTCATACCACTTTAAATATACTTCTTTTGTAACTTCTTTCATCTGAATTTTTCTTTTGCTAAAGTGTTATTGTATTATCAATTTGTACTATAACGCAAAATAGTTTCCTCCCACAAATTTGCGAAATGCAAAAATAAGACATTCCAAGTAAGAACTAAAATTTAATAGGCAATTTTTGGAATTTTTACAAGAATTTTTTATCGAACATAAATGGAAGCAAGTTTTTCAGGGATTCTGATTTGTAAATTGCGCCAATTTCTCCCATAAAATAGATTTCTATAGGGGTCTCTTGTTTTATTTCATATTCTGCAATTGATTGTCTGCAAGATCCACAAGGCGGAATTGGAGCCGTAGTTTGGTTTGTATCCGATGCAGCAGTAATTGCCATTTTTAAAATTTTAGCTTCCGGATAAACTGCTCCGGCATAAAAAATTGCTACACGTTCCGCACAGAGTCCTGACGGATAAGCTGCATTTTCTTGGTTTGAACCAATTACAATTTTACCATTGTCTAAAAAAATTGCAACTCCAACTCTGAATTTGGAATAAGGAGCATAAGCATTTTTTCGTACTTCAACGGCTTGTGTCATTAAATCCTGAATGTCATTTGGTAATTCCTCAATAGATTCGAACACTTTGAATTGTGTGGTAATTGTTATTTCTTTCATGCTTTTTTTAGGAAAAAAAATCCAAATTTCATCTCCGAAGTATCGGGATTGAAATTTGGATTGTTATTTATGAATTAATTTAAATTTAATATTCGTCATATTTCTCACCGAAATTGAAGGTCAGTGAAAAACGAAGGGTGTTTTCTAATGGGTTTTTTACTTTAGATGCTGAGAATAAATAAGAAACATCTACTTTGACTACGTTATATTTGAAGCCTGCTCCGAGGGAGAAAAATTGACGTGCTCCTTTTAAAGGACTTTCGTGAAAATATCCCAATCGCATCGCAAAGGAATCTTGATACAAATATTCGGCACCTACAGCATACGTAACTTCTTTTACTTCTTCACCAAAACCATCAGGTGCATCTCCAAATGATTTAAAAACACCAGATGTCCATCCGATGGAACGGTAATTATCGTTATTTTGATTGCGCTCTTCGGAGGTTACAGTTCCGTCGCCGTTTAAATCTGGATCTTGTGGAGTTGGAACCAATAATTTATTGAATTCAACATTTACAGCAACCTTATTGTAGTCGTCTAAAATAAAATCAAAACCCGTTCCTATTTTTAAATTGGCAGGAATGAAATTGTTGTTAAAATCATCATTATCATAACTGATTTTTGGACCTAAGTTTTGAATATTAAATCCTGCTCTCCATCTTCCGTTGAATTCATTATATGCTAATTCTTCAGATTGATAAAATCCGGCCACATCAACCGCAAATGTACTTGCAGAAGAAGCGTCATTATTATCTGAAGCTACTTTTAGATTGGAATTAATGAAACGTCCTGCAACGGCCATCGAAAATTTCTCACTCAATTTTAAGGAATACGATCCGTCAATTGCAAATTCATTTGGGGAAACTAATCTGGGTGTTTCGTTAGGATCGCCAGTTTCGCGTAATTCAATTTCACCTAAACCAAAGTAGCGCAGGCTTCCCGCAAAGGCGCTTTTTTCATTCAGTTTTTGATAATAAGTTACTTGTCCTAATGATATGTCATTTACTAAATCAGTAAGGTATGGCGTGTAGCTGATGGAAAATCCTTGTGCATCAGTTGCAAAAGCATATTTAGCCGGATTCCATTGTTGAGAAAAAGCATCGGCAGAAGTTGCTACCCCAATATCAGCCATACCTGCTGCTCTTGCATCAGCTGCGACCAGTAAAAAAGGAACTCCTGGATTTATTACTCTGTCTTGTGCTTTGGCAACAGTAATAATAAATAAAAGTATAAAAAGTGGTATTATTTTTCTCATTTTGATGCGAATATTTATTAAACAAATATAGTATAATATTAAAGGATTACAAGTTTTTCAAACTTTTCAGACTTCTTATTGGTTAAGCTTGATTTTACAGTGAGTTTATACACATACACTCCTTTTCCTATTCGGTCACCAAAATCGTCTTTACCGTCCCAAGTTATTTCTTTAGATAAAAATCCTTCGGTGGTTATAATTTGATTTTTTGTCCAAACAATTTTCCCCGTTATAGTCATTACTTGAACCTGAACTTCGAGCGGCTCAAACGGTCTGTTGTGTGTAAACCAAAACTCAGTATAATTCACGAACGGATTAGGATAGTTCAATACATGTGTCAATGTTATTGTTTCATCTCCGACTACTATAAATTGTATTTCCGCTGTAATTGGGTTGTTGTATACATCCCATGCTTTGAATGTTATAGTGTGTAATCCTGGAGCTAAATTACGCAACGGAAATCGCAGTGTTCCACTAGTAAAATCATCCAGATTGGTTTGATAATAATCATTTAAAACAAACGGATTGTTTACATCTCCATCTAAAACAGCAACGATGTCGTGACCTATTCCGCTCGCTGTATTAATTCCATTTTCATCTTCGAGATGCGCGACCAGAAATGGAGATTCATTAGTTGTTCCTCCAGAAACAAAAGTCTCGTCATTCATATATAACTTAACTCTTGGACTAATATTGTCTGCTGTAGCGTTTTCGTTTATTCCGCCTATTTTTATATTGGAATCGTATCCTGTTTCGTTTTGTAATAGTTCATTTTTTTTGGAATAAAAACTTATTCTTCCGTTTGCTAATGGAACTCTAATGTCTCTTGGCACAACAAAACTAAATTCAAATTGACCATTAGTGACTGATGCATTTCCCCTGAATATTGTTTCCCCTAAAACATTAAAATTAATAGGAGGACTATTTCCGTCATTATTATAGGTAACCCTTGAGACTGTTTTGTCAAAAATAGTGGTAGAAACTTCTCCAGTGTAATTCGTCAATAGATTATTGTTTTCATCTGTCACTTCTCCGGTTAGTTTCATTTTTGCCAATGATTTGAAGTCGTCCATGGTTTGGGTAACGGGAACATCATTTACTTTAGTCAGCCTGATTTTTGGTTTGGCTATTGCAAGCATTATGGCTGGGTCGCCAATGTAAAAAACAACATTGGTGGCTGAATTTGGATTGCTGTTTTTAGAAATTCTCAGCGCTTCTGCGATTGAAGTATATTGGTTTGAACCGAATGATAGTAAGTTTTTTGTCAAAGCATCGTTGAAATTTTCGGCGCTAAACTGACCAATAGAACGTATTGTGGTAATCATGGCAATTGCTCCGCCTTTTGGATTCCAATAAGTATATTCCCCAGCGGTTGGCCTAAACGGATTGTCGAATCTAGAGAATTCGCACGTAATAGTTATAAATAAAGGATATTTGAATTGATTACTCAAGTTTTGTCCGTCTGATTTTTCCCAAATCCGTTCAGCTGATAAACCGTCTTCACCACCATGTCCTAAATAATTAAATACTAAAGCCCCTTTTTCGAAAGCATTAAAAAAATCCGTTCGCGCTTTTGGATATCTCGAACCTCCCGCAGAGGCTTCTTGAGCATAAGAGTCTAATAAAATTTTATTCACATTCAAGAAAGGTTTCTGTAAAGAAATGGTATTTGCAAGACTATTTTGTCTGTTTTGCAAACTGGCATCTGCAGTTATATCAGAATCATCAGATACAAGCACAAAGTTATTTCTCCAGCTGCCGTAGGATTTTAAATCATGGTATTCAATAACTTTATTGACCATTTCGTCAGCCTGTTTAGTGTCATTGACAAGCATTCTTCCTACTGCAATATCGATTCCGCCGAAAAAAGAAGTAACATTTCCTTCCGATGGGTCCATTAATCCAAAAAAATCATCGGATGCAAAAGAGGATTCTCCGGTTGTGTTGCTGTTTAAAGAATGGTAAATAGGAACAACATTCGTATTATTTATGATTCGGTTTTTGAAATCGTAAGAAGCATCTCCAAAAAGATTGATAAATTTCAGTCTTTTATCCGGTGACGAGGCATTTTCATAAATGTATTTGATGCAGTTTCTTATGGCGGCAACATCTTGTTTTCCGGAAGAAAATTCTTGATAGATTAATTCTAATGGAATAACTTTTACATTTAAATTAGAATACGTGCGATGAAAACGGGCTAGTTTTTCCGCTTGTGAAACTAGAAACGAGGGTGAAATAATTACGTAATCAATATCTTGAAACTGACCTTGGATGTTTTTAAAAAGTGAGCCTTTTAAGTTTTGATTAGCAATCTTTGATTTGTTGTCTTTTAATGGTGTATAATAATCAGCTGCGTCTATTGCGATATATTTCCTCAGTTCACCCAAATTTGCTTTGAAACTTAGGGAACTTTGACTCGTATTTTCGATTTTGCTGATAGTATAGGTGTCGGTAACATCCCAAATTTGAGAAATCCCAGTCGCGTTTGAAATTTCGTAATTTACAACTCCAAGATTTGAAACGGATTGATCGTATTGAAAGTGAAATTGTTTTCCGTAGCCTATAAGTTTTCTTTTGGCGGTAAGCCTAATATTATCTAGAAAACCTTTGGAACCCGGAACGCCATTATTGTTGTATTTTAATTTTATTTTGATGTTTTCTGTCCCGTTGAAAGTAGTGTTGTTTGGCAAAAAACCAACAATAAACTCGGTTCCTGAATTGCTGCTTAATGCAGGGAATGAAATGGTTCCTGCCGCACCTCCGTTTGCTGTTACATTGAAAGAGGTTGAAGTAAAAGCGGCTGAGGCTGCTGTCAGCATGATTTTCACAGGAACTGAACTGTCAAGATTTGGAAAAACAAAATCAAATTCCTGTTCATCCTTAACATCAAATGATTCGCCAAACCATTGACGACCCAAACGGGCAATATTTACAAGATCCTGTTCATGGAATTGATAGTCGTCAAATGAAGTTAAAGTCAAAGTGCTGTTTCCTGCAGGCTGTGCTAGAGGGGCAATTCTTTTTCCATCAGCGCCTTGCACAGTAATATAGTAATAGGATTTTTTGTCATACAAATTTAAGTGCGTTCTGCTTTCTTGATTCCAAGTGTCAACTCCTTCGCCATAAAAAAGGATATAATCTTCATTGTTAAAAACGCCGTCACTTTCACCGTTTATTTGAATAGCATTTTCGATTAAGTCATTGGGATAGTAAATGCTATTAGATAATGGTAGCATTCGACCGCCATTTCCGTAAATCTTTATTTTTCTTGGATCAACAGCATTAACGTCAAGTCCCAGTTGTTGCAGAAAACTTTTAGATATTTTATAAACCCCCGATTTTTCTATATAAAATTGAAACCAATTACCAGTTGCTAAGACAGAATTTGAAATGGAATTTGCAGTTTTACCAGTTTGCTGGATTCTGGAGGTATTGTTGTTATTTCCCACCTCATACGAAAAGGATTTGATTCGTTTGAATCCAAAATCATCCTTAATTATAGGTGAAAGTGTAATAAAAGGCTCTTTGATGCCTCTTGAATTAGAAATTGTAATCGTTGCATTGGTTGCATTTGGTATGTTTTCCGAGGATAAATCGCCAAGCTGAGAAAGTGTAATTGGCTCGAAAATAACATTTGTAATTTGAATCTTTCCTTCGTCAAAATTTACGGTCTCTTTTGTTTTTAAAGTAAAAAGGAGTGTTTTGCTGGAAGCGTCGTAATGAAAGCTATTTCCTGTAAACTGAGGAATAATAACTTTAAAATCATCATAAGACATTTCTTTTTTTTCTAACCATTCGATGGTGATATCACCTTTAATTTGAGCAAAAGAAACAAACGGAATTAGGGCTAAAAAAGCCAAAAATATTTTTCTCATTGTTTTTTTAACGTGATTAATAGTGAGTTATTATTAATCAGTAAAAATAAATCATTTCGTGTAATAGTAAATAATAAATATTATAAATTTGCGTTAGATTAGATAATTTAATGTTAAAGTTAGATTTGTGAATTTATTAAAAAAAGTTAGATGCTGATTAATTGTTAATTATTATATTGCGGCACTAAAATTATTACCCAATAAAGAGTATGAAAGCAAACAGAATTATGGGCTTACAGTTGTTACTATCAATCATGCTGATTGTTGGTTTCTCCAGTTGCAGTAAAAAATCCAGCTCAAAGAACACTTCGAGAGCAACGGGTTGGAATATGGATAGTAAAAAAGGCTCAAGTAAGAAAAAGCAAGAAGCAGGACCAGGTTTGGTTTTTGTTGAAGGTGGTACATTTACTATGGGTAAAGTGCAAGACGATGTTATGCATGATTGGAACAACACGCCAACGCAACAGCACGTTCAATCTTTTTACATGGATGAGACTGAGGTAACTAATTCTATGTATTTAGATTATTTAGATTGGTTGAAAAGCGTTTATCCACCTACAGAGGAAAATTATAAAAACATTTACGAAGGTGCTTCGCCAGATACGTTAGTTTGGAGAAACAGATTGGGGTATAATGAGACAATGACTAATAATTACTTGAGACACCCTTCATATGCTGAATATCCAGTTGTTGGAGTAAATTGGATTCAAGCGGTTGAATTCAGTAACTGGAGAACTCAACGTGTGAATGAGGCGTTATTAGAAAAAAACGGATATCTTAAAAAGAATGCAAAAACACTTGATGTAACTGCAGAAAGCAATTTTGATACGGAAACCTATTTGAACTCACCTACTTCGGCATATGGAGGAAACGAAGAGATTGTATTAAAAGGAGGAAAGGGAGCAAGAAAGACTCCAAAAGCGGGTAAGGATGGAACGGTTGCTGAACCAAAAAATGTCTATGCTCAACGTTCATCAGGAATTCTTCTTCCGGAATATAGACTTCCAACCGAGGCAGAATGGGAATATGCAGCTGCAGCAGATGTGGGACAAAGAGAATATAATATTTATAAAGGTCAGAAAAAATACCCTTGGTCAGGTGGCTACACACGTTCAGGGAAAAGACAAAGTCAAGGAGATCAATTGGCCAATTTCAAACAAGGAAATGGTGATTATGGTGGAATTGCGGGTTGGTCTGATGATGGAGCTGACATTACAAATGAGGTTAAAAAATATCCAGCGAATGATTTTGGATTGTATGACATGGCAGGAAACGTTGCAGAATGGGTACAGGATGTTTACAGACCTATCGTTGATAATGAAGCAAATGATTTTAACTATTTTAGAGGAAATCAATATACTAAAAACAAAATTGGTGCAGACGGAAAAGTAGAGATTGTTACTAAAGACAATATGAAGTATGACACTTTAAGTAATGGTAGAATTATTGCAAGAAACTTTCCAGGACAGATTGCTCAAGTTCCAGTTGATGAACAAGAAACGTATTTGAGACAGAATTTTGACAAAAGTAATAATATCAATTATAGAGATGGTGACAAACAATCTACTCGATATTATAATTTTGGAGAATCTGAATCAGATGATGAAAAAACGAAATCTGAGAAAACCATGTACAATTCTCCTAAACACAATGTTACTACTGATAGTTTAGGTAAAATGGTTAGGAAATACGATAGATCTAGCAAAAGAACTACATTGATTAATGATGAATCAAGAGTTTACAAAGGAGGTTCTTGGAGAGACAGAGCTTATTGGTTAGATCCTGCACAAAGAAGGTATTTTCCACAAGATATGGCTACGGATTATATCGGTTTTAGATGTGCAATGTCTAGAGTAGGTCCAAAAGCAGATAAGAAAAGATCAGCAAGAAATTAAATTTTTAATATATAATAAAAATAAAAGCCCTTTGATTAGGGCTTTTATTTTTTAAAATCGTTTCAAATGGATATTAATTACATTCATAGTTTGTTTTTGCAATGCAACTCAATTTCAATTGATACTCGTAAAATTGAGCCAAACTCTTTATTTGTTGCTATAAAAGGAGAACGTTTTGATGCTAACACTTTTGCAAAAGAAGCATTAGAAAAAGGTGCTGCGTACGTTATAATTGATAACGAATCATACTATATTGATCAAAGAACTATTTTAGTTGAAGATAGTTTGATTGCACTACAGGAATTGGCAAAATTCCATCGGGATTATCTAAAATTGCCTATAATTGCGCTTACGGGAAGCAACGGTAAAACGACCACTAAAGAACTTATTAATGTTGTGCTTTCGAAAAAATACAAAACTAAAGCAACCATTGGTAATTTAAACAATCATATCGGAGTCCCTTTGACATTGCTTTCTTTTACTTCAGAAACTGAAATAGGGATAGTTGAAATGGGAGCGAATCACAAAAAAGAAATTGAATTTCTGTGTGAATTGGCAACGCCGGATTATGGGTATATCACTAATTTTGGCAAAGCTCATTTAGAAGGTTTTGGTGGTGTGGAAGGAGTGATTGAAGGCAAAAGCGAAATGTATAATTACCTTTCGGCAAATGATAAACTCGCTTTTATTAATTTGGAAGACCCAATTCAAGTTGAAAAGTCAATAGTGTTAAAGTCATATTCTTTCGGTATTAACAAAACAAATGCAGATGTTAATATCACTTCAATAAAAGCGAATCCTTTTGTGACAATCGGCTATTCAGATTTAGTTGTTCAATCTCATTTAATAGGTTTATATAATGCGAATAACATTAACGCAGCGCTGACAGTAGGAAAGTATTTTGGAGTTGTGGACAGTGAAATAAAAGATGCTTTGGAAAGTTATATACCTGAAAATAACAGATCACAATTAGTGCAAAAAGGTACAAATCAAATTATATTGGATGCTTATAATGCAAATCCGAGTAGTATGAAAGTAGCAATTGAAAACTTTCTACAATTAGAGAATCTTAATAAAATTATGATTTTGGGCGACATGTTTGAGCTTGGAGATGAAAGTTTACAAGAGCATAATGCAATTGTTGCCATGCTATCTCATGAAGATAATATAACGTGTTACTTTGTTGGATTCGCATTTTATGAAAGTAAAATTGAGAAGGATAATTTTTGGTTTTACAATACTTTTGAAAGTTTTTCAAATGATTTATCTGACATGAAATTCGATAATAGTACTATTTTAATTAAAGGATCTCGAGGAATGGCGTTGGAGCGAACCTTGGAATTTATAGAGTAGTTAAGAAATAATTCAACCAGAAAAAATGCCATCACGATTTATTTTGATGGCATTTTTAGTTCTATTAAATACTCATTAGAAATCCTATAAGATTTTCTTTTACAGTTGAGGAAAAAATGTAAGTTTTTCTTATTGATCCGTTGACTACGTTTTTTTTTAATAAAAAAGTATTGACTCAATCTTTAGTTTCTAATAAACCATAAGTTATGGTGTTTATTTGGAGAATAAATTGGATTAAGGGAAATTAGCTGAAGGCGCTCGCAAATGCTTCAAATACATTCTTTTTCAATACTTTTTTTAACAACAATTAATAACAATCTTTAATTCTGGTTGAGGGCTTTCAATATTCCATTCATAGTTTCTTCTGTAAACTTACCGCCGGAAAATAAGATCAATTTGTTCAACGGCATGTCAGCTAACATAGCTTCAAAAAAAGAGGCTACTTTTTTCTCATCTTCTGTTTCTGGTTTTTTATTGGCACCAGTGAAACTTTGAACTAGTTGTTCGTATATCGCTTGACTGTTTGGAGATTTTTTGAATTCCTTAAATAATGATTCACGTGTCAGCACTATTTTTGCAGCTTTTGTCGATTCAATAGCTATGGTTTGTTTTAAAGGCAAATCACGAGATGAACTTCCAATAAGGATGTCAAAGTTTCCTGATTTTATTGCCCAATCATTAGATTTTGAATTAAAATAAGCAAAATCACGTGCAGTCAATTGAAATGTAACTGTTTTTTCTTCGCCGGCTAGTAATGTTACTTTTTCAAAGTGTTTTAGTTCGTTTTCTGGTCTTGCGACTTCGCTTTCTTGTTCGTGAACATACAGTTGAACTACTTCTTGGGAAAACAATTGTGAAGACAATGTAAGTCCAATAAGTAGTAAGATGATTTTTTTCATAGTCTCTAATTTGGTTGGTTTTGGATAATTATTGGTCAATAATATAATGTGTTATTTTGAGGTAATGCATATATTTTTTTGATTCACAATGTGTTTCTTTTAAAATTATGCATTTTAATTATTGAAATAATTTTGCAAATTTATTTTTAAATGTGTTTTTTGTACCAAACGGATTTGTTTCTTTGTCGATATATTTCATTATGGATGTGTTTAAAAATAGCTTCAATATTTTCAAAATCAAGAGTTCACTAGTTTTTTTGAAAAAATGAGCTAAATTGCACGCCTAGTAAATAAAATAGTAATAATCAGAAAAAGTATATGTTAAAGGATATTTTAGCTAACAAGGAAGATTATCAGCCGGGTTTGTCAATAGATTGTGTGATTTTCGGATTTCATGACAATCAACTCAAAGTGTTGTTGATAAAAACAAAGTACAGTGATAAATGGGCTTTGCCAGGAGGTTTTGTGCCGGTAAACGAGGGTATTGATCAGGCTGCTGTTACAGTTTTACACGGTAGAACAGGATTGAAAGGAATTTTTCTGAGGCAGTTTTCTACTTTTGGAGCAGCAAATAGATGCGATGTTGAGGTGAGTAATAGTGTTCTTAATTTTTACGGAATACCTTTAGATGAGGGAAAATGGTTTGCTAGTCGTTTTGTAACAGTTGGTTATTATGCCTTAGTCGATTTTTTAAAAACGGTCCCTCAGCCTGACGGGAAAAATGAAATTGTAGAGTGGATTGATCATAATGCTGTGCCGGAATTAGTTTTAGATCATAAGGAAATTTTAAACAAAGCATTAGAAACCCTTCGGATGGAGTTGAATCTAATGCCGGTTGGATATAATTTACTTCCTGAAAAATTTACGATTCCCGAATTACAAAAATTATATGAAACCATTCTAGGTAGAAAACTAGACCGAAGAAATTTTTTACGTAAAATAACTGCAATTGGGATTTTGACAAAGTTGGATGAGAAGAAAAGTAATGTAGCGCATAAAGCTCCAAATTTGTATAGTTTCGATAAAGAAAAATACGAAGAAGTCGTTAAGAACGGATTGACCCAAGGTTGGTAATTTGAAAATAAACAGAAAAAAACTCCATAAGAAATTAAGGAGTTTTTCGTGTCTTGTTTTCTTCTAGTTCAAGTTATTTAATCCTTTTTGTATGGCTTCAACTTTTCAACTTAATTATATTTACAGACGGGTGAATTAGACATAAAAAAACTCCATTATTTCTAATGGAGTTTTTGTGGGCTGTCAGGGTTTGAAATCGAACTCTTGATACCTGTCTTGACATTTTTCGAGAATATAAAATAATTTCACTTTTGTTTCGAATTCCAACGTGGTCTTGGAACAGAAACAAATATTGGTAGATATATTGGCAAAACACAATGTTAATGCCATTCATTTGCTTTGATTGGCTTTGTAGAGGAATGGAAGGTGGCCAAATGGAAAAAAACCTTTTAAAGCAGTCCAATGCTAAAGACAATCGTTCCGTTTTTAGCAAATGTCTTTAAAATACAATACCAATGGTTATAAAAGAACAAGCTGAAGTCTTTACCGATGGTAATTTCAGATTTCACTTAGAACCAATGGACATTCCAGTTTCTAAAAGTATAAGAATGGATTTAATGTGGAATACTGACAAATTATACATTTTTGGCTTGAAATATATTATGAAAAGAAACCTAAGTACATGAATACATTATGATAACGATATGGGATTTTGTGTAGGTATGAGTTTGAAATATTAGCAAAATTCAATTTATATTCAAAATTGATTAGTTTCTTTGTGATATGAAAATTTTAATAATAGAAGATGAAATCGAAATTGCAACAAGTGTCATAAATTACTTGAGCAGTAACGATTTTCTTTGTGAATCAGCAACTACCTTAAAAGGTGCTATCGAGAAGATAGTTTTATATTCGTACGATTGTATTCTTTTAGATTTAATGTTGACTGACGGTAATGGATTTAAAATTTTAGAAGCCCTAAAGAAGCAAAACAAAACAGATGGAGTAATTATAATTTCTGCCAAAGACACTCTAGAAACTAAGATTGAAGGGCTAACACTTGGTGCCGATGATTACCTAACAAAACCATTTCACTTATCAGAATTATTAGTTCGCATTCAAGCATTAGTTCGACGAAAACAATTCAATGGAAAAAATGTGATTTCCTTTAATGAAATAGAAATAGATACAATAAGCAAGTCGGTCAAAATCAAAGGCATGAAAATCGAGTTTACCAAAAAGGAAATGGATTTATTACTATTTTTGATTGGTAATAAAAATAAAGTTTTATCCAAAAGTGCCATTGCCGAGCATTTATCGGGTGATATGGCGGACATGTTAGACAATCATGATTTTGTATATGCGCACATTAAAAACATGAAAAAGAAGCTCAAAGAAATGGGCGCAACAGATTATCTAAAATCAGTTTATGGAACAGGTTATAAATGGCAAGATGAATAAAAAACTACTTCAAAAAACACTAAATTATTATTTTATCTATGCGCTAGTAATACTAATCACAGTTGGTCCTGTATTTTATATTATTTCTAATATTTTATATGAAGACGATGCTAATGAGGATTTATATGCGATAAAAAAGCAATTTGATAAATTTACTAAAGATGATTTAACTATAATGGACATAACGCTTTGGAACAAGTTCAATCGCGATGTAAATCTCGAAAAATTCAATGGCATACAAAAAGACAGTTTATTTGATCATAGTTATTACGATGCATTAACTAAAGAAAACGAACCATTTAGAGTGCTCAACGCTCCAGTAAAAATTGAAGGCAAATGGTTCACTTTTTCTGCCAAAATAAATATGGTCGAAAAAGAAAATCTAATTGGAAGTACTGTAATTCTTTTCATTTCACTATTAGTACTTTTAATTATAGGCTTTTTCATTATCACCAAAATAATTTCAAAAAAATTATGGCAACCATTTTATGCAGCTTTAGACAAAATGGAACAATTTGAAATTGACAAATCTACTTCAGTAAAATTAATTAAAAACACAACCGAAGAGTTCAACCGATTAAATAGTGCCATCGATAGCTTAATCCATAAAAACTCTAGCATTTATCAAAGTCAAAGAGAGTTTATAGAAAATGCAGCACACGAGTTGCAAACACCAATTGCAATTTTTAAAGGTAAATTAGAGAATATACTTCAAAGAAATGACCTAAACTCAGAACAATTTAAATTGATTGATGATTTAAACAACACTACCACAAGGTTGGTTAAACTTAATAAAAATCTGTTGGTGTTATCAAAAATTGATAGCAATTCATACAATGAGATTGAGAAAATAAACATAAAAGATATTATCAATAATCAACTAACCTTTTTTAATGAACAAGCACTTTCAAAAAAAATAGATATTACAACAGAATTATCAAATGAAGTTGAAGCCAAATCAAATCATTTTCTGGCAGAAATGATAATCAGTAACTTATTTTTAAACACCATAAATCACAATGTATTAAATGGTCAAGTTATAATCAAACTTACTAATCATAGTATAACTTTCGCAAATACAGGAATACTCATAGCTTTACAGACTGAAAAAATGTTTGAGCGTTTTTCTAAATCCAATCCATCCTCTCAAGGAAATGGTTTAGGATTATCGATCATTAAAAAAATTGCGGATACAAACCATTGGTCCGTTAACTACTATTTTATGGATAGAATGCATAAATTCGAAATAGTTTTTTAAAATTCAATATTTCTTCAAATTCCATTCAGAACTTTGTTCAAAAAAAATAAAAGGAAAAAGCATGATGCGAATTAAAAACGTTCTATTAGTAACAATGCTACTATTATCGGTAGCAAATTTAAGGGCACAAAATAAATCAGTAACAGTGTCGGGTAACACAAAAGACAAAACAACTAAACTTGCATTACCATTTGTAAATGTGGCATTAAAAACTTCTAAAGATGCTACTTTAATTGCCGGAACAATAACAAATGAGGAAGGTCGATTTTCATTGGCCAATATCAAATCTGGAAACTATATTTTAGAATTCTCCTTTATTGGGTTCAAAATCAAGACACAATCAGTTTATGTTGGATCCCTTTCCGAGTTTTTAGATCAAGGCACTATCGAATTAGAAGAAGATGCCACAACCTTACAAGAAGTAGTAGTAGTATCAAAAACAAATACTGTCAGCGAGAAAATGGATAAAAAAACCTTTTCTATGGCTGACAATATTAGTCAAAGTGGCGGCTCTGTTTTACAATCCATGCAAAACTTACCAGGGGTTACAGTCCAAGACGGAAAAGTACAAATTAGAGGCAATGATAAAGTGACCGTATTGATTGACGGTAAGCAAACTGCTTTAACAGGCTTCGGAAATCAATCGGGTTTAGATAATATTCCTGCTTCAGCAATAGATAAAATAGAAATCATTAATAATCCATCTGCAAAATACGATGCCAATGGTAATGCTGGAATTATTAACATCATCTATAAGAAAAACAAAAAAGAAGGCTTTAATGGTAAAGTGGGTTTTACGTCGGGTTTAGGTGCTTTGTGGGAACGAAAAGAAAATTTGCCTACAATAAGACCACAATATTCATTAACACCAAAAATCAATCCTACACTATCACTCAATTATCGCAAAAATAAAATTAATGCGTTTTTTCAAGGCGATTATCTATACACAGAAACCCTAAATAAAAATGAATTTGTAACACGAACATACAATGACGGCACAATAATTAGCCAACAATTAAAAAGAAATCGAAACACCCATTTTTCAACAATTAAATCGGGAATTGATTGGAATATCGATGATTACAATACGCTAACCGTTTCGGGTTTATTTGGTTCAGAAAAAATTATTGATAACGGCGACCAACCTTTTTTTAATGCAGACTATTCCGAACGATTACGACTTTGGCAATTTTTAGAGGATGAATTAAAAACAACAGTGATGGGAACTGCTGCATATCAACATAAATTCAAGCAAGCCGGACATTTGTTAAATATTGGCTTCAATTATACCTTTCATAGAGAAGATGAAAAATATTTCTTCGATAACATTTTGCCAAGTTTTTCGAGTAAAGATTCCTTCAAATTATTATCAGATGAAAGTGTAATAGATCTAAATATCGATTACATAAAACCTTTAAAATACGGACGAATTGAAACAGGGTTCAAATTTCGAAACCGTATTATTCCAACAAACATGCAATTCTTTCCAGGAAATAATTCGCCTTTGGATGCAAGTGCAGGTGGTAAAGCAACCTATGAAGAAATTATTCCAGCAGTTTATGGAAACTACATTTATGAAACCAATAAAATCGAAGCCGAAATCGGATTACGCCTAGAATACTTAGATTTAGAATACGAGGTAAATCCAAACCATCCAACCTATAGAACTGATGGATATTCGTATTTCGAACCATTTCTTAATTTCCGTTTTGCTTATAAAATCAATGATGACAACAAAATATCATTGTTCTACAACCGCAGAATTGACAGACCAAACGAAGTAGATATTAGAATATTTCCAAAGTACGACGATGCCGAAATTATCAAAGTTGGTAATCCTGGACTAAGACCACAATTCACTAATTTAGTGGAATTAGGTTTCAAAAGAAATTTGAAAAAAGGCTATTTATATTCCGCTATCTACCATCGCTTTACCAATGCTACAATAACAAGAATAGCTTCTACAGTTCCTAGTAGTAATCTGATTTATGCCATTTTTCAAAACGTAAATAAAAGTTCAAATACAGGTGTTGAAATGGTCATTTCACAAGATATTGTAAAATGGTATTCTTCCAATATTAATCTTAATGCCTATTATAATCAAATCGGTGCGTTTACAGTTCAAAATTTATATCCACAGCCAAATACTTTTTCGGCAGCAAAACAAGATGTTTTCTCAGGAAATATAAAGTGGAACAACACATTGCACTTAACTAAAAAAGTGGATGCGCAACTAACGGCTGTTTATTTAGCACCAGATATTATTCCGCAAGGCAAAATTAAATCAAGATTTTCTATTGATTTAGGATTGAAAAAATCAGTTCAAAATGGTAAAGGAGAATTTTTTATAAATGCTACTGACCTATTAAATACTTTGGTAATTAAAAAAGAAATTCAAGGACAAGATTTTAGTTATACTAGCAATGACTATTACGAAACACAAGTAATAAGACTGGGTTACAACTATAAATTCTAAATTAGTTCTAATGAAAAAATTACCAGAAATTACAATGGCGTTTTGGATAATGAAAATTTGCGCTACCACTTTAGGTGAAACAGCAGGAGATTTATTTTCAATGACATTAAATATTGGTTATGCATTGATTTCATTAATCTTAGTTGGTTTTTTCATTGTTACTCTTCAATTGCAATTGTATGCTACAAAGTACAAACCAATGCTATATTGGTCAGTAATTTTGGCAACAAGCACAGCTGGAACTACAATGTCAGATTTTATGGATCGCACATTAGGCTTAGGATATGCCACCGGTTCATTACTTCTAATTACAATATTGATTGCAACATTTGTAGCATGGAAAAAAACGGAGAAATCAGTATCCGTAAACGATATTAATACATTTCATGGTGAAACATTCTATTGGATAGCTATTTTATTTTCTAATACATTGGGTACAGCGTTAGGCGACTTTTTAGCCGATAATTCAGGTCTTGGGTTTCTTGGTGGTGCGTTGCTTATTGGAAGTTTATTACTGCTACTAATTTTAGCACACTATTTTTTGAAAGTTTCGGAAGTACTATTGATGGCAGAAACCCTCGAGCTGCACGAAACGCATAAAAACCTCGATAAAAAGAAACATTATCTAAAATAATATAAAGATATTTCGCACTATTAAATATTTTTCAAATTTTGTATCTTGCAAACAGTAAATTTTAATGATGCTTAAAACAATTCAAATTATTGCATTACTTCAAGGACTTTTCGTCCTTTTTGTTTTATATAACAATCGCAATAGTTATAAGAACACAACTTTTTGGTTATTATTCGGAAGTTTATTTTCTATCGTTTTATACATTATTGGAGATGACAAGAATAATATATTTGTTAATAACACCGATTGGTTTCTTTTCGATAACACACTTTTTATAACATTTCTATTTTTGTTTTTTAGGTATTTCAAAAGCAATAAAGAAAAGTTTATAAAATCAGATTACTGTTTTTTCATACCAAATATCATTTATCTAATTCTTGAAGTAATTGAAATAAAATTAATTCAAACTAATATAGTCATTGAAGTTTTAGAAGTATTCTGCGAATTAACTTTTATCATCTACTTATTACTAATTTTATTTTCCATAATTTCAAGTAAAAGAAAAAATTGGATTATATATTTCATCATTCCAATCATTATTTTGTTCGTTTTTTCACTCATTAATGATATTCTTAAAATCGTTGGATTATCAGAATTACCGTTTTTATACGACCAAAATTTCAATTCATATCTTTTAATAGTTGTTGCGTTTTTATTCTATTTTATAACTTTTAAGTTGTTTAATGGTAATAAAGAAATTTTACCTAAAGTAGAAATCGGTAAATACAAAAACTCAAATCTAAACGATGAAACAATTAGTAAATATAAAACTGCTTTAATCAATGCAATGCAAATTGATAAAATATATCTTGATGGAAAATTATCCATACAAGATGTTTCAGATAAATTAAATATTCCGCGTCAATACATTTCTGAAGTTTTAAACGAACATATGAATACCAATTTTCAAGATTTCATAAATGAATATAGAGTGGAAGAATTTGTAAACCGACTAAAAAACGACCAAAACAATAATCTTACACTTTTAGGAATCGCTACAGATGTAGGTTTTAATTCTAAATCTTCTTTTAATGCTACATTTAAGAAATTCAAAGGCTTAACACCAACACAATTCAAGAAAAATCTTTTGTAAAAAAAGTAATTGGTACAAATCAATCATTTTGCACTTATTTCATTTTTATGAAAACACAATCACTTACGATATTTGCGAAATAATTAAAAGAACCCAAAATTATGTCGCAACTTAAATTAATTAAAAAGATTCTCTTTTGCTTTATTTTAACTATTTCAACGTACTCGATTAACGCACAAGTAAACGATACACTTTCATTTGTAAAATCAAAACGAATGTCAGATGATGACCTTGCAAAAAAACGAGAAGGAACTTTCATAACGGGT
>NZ_QNUX01000022.1 GCF_003312425.1 Flavobacterium psychrolimnae
ACTTTGCTTGCCAGTATTTGAAAGAACGTCTGCGTTGTTGCGGGTGCAAAACTACACCGTTTATTGAGTTATTCAAGCTTTTTCAACGCTTTTTTTTGACGTTTTCTTAACTTAAACTTTAAATCGCTGAAACAGTGAATTTTGAAAGTAACAGTTTTTTAAACAAAACAACAACACAACTGCCGATAAACGCCATTTCAATCCAAAATCGCCGATTTCAGTGCGATTGTACGGCTGTCAACTTCCCTCCTTTATTGACTAAAGCCTTCGAAATTCAATCTTTGTTGATGTTATAACTACTCTTCAATGCGCCCTGATCCTTCAAAACAGCCTGCCTTGACAGTATTTGAACAAAAGAAATTCGTCTGGACCAATAAAATGGTTTTACACTGTACATTATATAGTAACAAGCATCGCTTTTCTTGTCTATCCTATATATAAGGTAAGATCATATACGTCAAAACAACAAAAAGCTCTGGTTTACCGAAATCCGCGTTAGGGATAGCAGCGGAAAGCCCACAGCCCCGCCTTTTTTTGGCGGGACGAGGACTTGTAGTGAATAGCCCGACTCATTATATAAAGAAAGGCGGTTATCTTTTTTTGATAATCGCCTTTCTTTATATAATGAGGAACGCCCAAAATAACATTCTAATCGAAACGAATTGCTTTGATTGGGGAAATTTTGTCTAATATTCCCATCTACGAGTTTTATTCAACTCTTCTTGTTCTTTTATAATTTCAGCTGGTATTACTTTAAGGAAAGAACAATGTTGTTCAATGGCATATTCTACTTTTTCCACAATTTCTTCGATAGAGTCGTTATCATAGTCAATTTTCAAAGGCTCTTTGATAATGAAGGATTGAAGAATGCCTTTCTTTTTCATGCGAAATCCTTTTTTATCAAAGGAACGACGAAAACCATCGATCACTATAGGAACTACAATAGGACGATGTTGTTTAATGATATGGGCAGTTCCCTTGCGAACGGGCTTAAAAGATTTAGTAGTTCCTTGTGGAAATGTTATTACCCAACCATCTTTTAGGGCAATTTTTATATTTTCAGTATCGTCAGGGTTAATATTTTTTTTCTCTAAAACATCGACACCTTTTGCTCTCCAAGTTCTCTCCACTGTAATCGCGCCTGCATACGCCATGATTCGTGGTAATAATCCAGCCTGCATAGTTTCTTTGGCTGCAACATAATAGATATTCATTTTAGGTTGCCAGAGATAGCATACATTTTTAATCGTATCGTCCCTTCCGCTGAGACTTGCATTAAAAACATGAAACATAGCAACTACATCGGCAAAATAAGTTTGGTGATTGGATATAAAAAGAACATTGGTATCCGGTAAATTCCTTATAATTTCAGAACCTTCAATTTGGAGTTCGTTAAACCCTCGATATCTTCTATGTGTAATGGCTCCGAAAATCCGAATTAACCATTTCTTTATAAATAGTATGTGACCAAAAGGATTTCTCTTAAACAATCCCATAAAATTATGTGTTTTGATATTGAATTAGCAAACTTACGAAATTAATATTTGATTTTATTTACAATACAACAGCCGGAA
The DNA here is from genome assembly GCF_003312425.1 of Flavobacterium psychrolimnae. GTDB lineage: Bacteria > Bacteroidota > Bacteroidia > Flavobacteriales > Flavobacteriaceae > Flavobacterium > Flavobacterium psychrolimnae. The sequence goes on from NZ_QNUX01000022.1 coordinate 1,575, forward strand.
TTGCACATCAATTAGAAGGCTCCAAAACTCCCTTCAAGACCTCTTTCAATTCACTCAACATCATTGCTGTTGCACCCCATACGATGTGATTATCAATTTTGAAAGCTGGAATGCTAATATTATCCGCGTAAGAAGTAGACAATTTAGTGTCCACCACAATTGCATCACTTAAAAAAACAGATAACGGTAACTCAATAATATCCGATACCTCTGAAGGTTCTGGGATAAAAACAAGTTCTTCTTTACTTATTCCTAAAAAAGGATATACCATAAAATTGCTGGGCGGAATATATAATTCAGTGAAGGATTTCAAAACTTCAATTTTCTCAGGATGAATCCCCACTTCCTCATGTGTTTCGCGCAAGGCTGTAAAGGCGAAATCATCATCGTCGAGTTCGTATTTACCACCTGGAAAAGCAATTTGGGCTGAATGAACACCTTTATAGGAATTGCGCACAATCAAAACTAAATGTGTGTTTTCATTTTTAGGATAAAAAAGCATCATAACAGCAGCAATCCTTGGATCTTTATTACTAAAGTCGGTCTTTTTTAAACTTTCCACACGCTCTAATGGCGCCATTTTAATATGTGCCTCAAAGGCAGGAAGCTTGGCATCAATTAATTTGGGAACAAATTGTAAAAATTCTTGAAAATCCATAATCAAAGTCTATTTTTGCACACTGAAATTTAATATAAATATAGTCTAGAAAATACGGTTGCACAAATTTTCTACTACCAAAACACATTCGTAATGTACAGCAAAGAAGAAACCCAAAGATTAAAGCGTGAATTCTGGATTGCATTTGCAGAAAAATATCCACGCAAATGGTTACTGTACGATACTAAGATTAAAGATTTCTCCTTTAAATTTTATGTAGACAATAAGAAAGCTCAGGTTTTAATAGATATTGAACACCGCAGTTCTGAAAAACGAATTGCTTATTTTGAAAAAATCGAAGCATTAAAGAATATTCTGGAAGATGAATTTGTCAAAGACTTAGTTTTTGAAAAAGAATATACACTGGAAAACGGTAAAACTATCAGCCGAATTTGGATTGAAAAATTAGGAGTTGGAGTAAGTAACAGAAAATATTGGGATGAAATTTTTGATTTTTACAATGAAAAAATGAATGCTTTGGAATTATTCTATTCGGAATACGATGATTTCATTAAGGATATCGAAACCCTTTAAATGTAAAAAATACAAAAAGAATAACTTGACCTTAATTACATATTGAAAATATTGTAAACTATTATCCGATTATCATAATTGATATAGAGCTGTTTCCTGTTTTCTTGTTTCTTTCTGGTAATTATAGACACCGTACAATCGACTCCTTCATTGTCTTTACAAGTAAATGAATATACAATATCAGTATCGTTTTCTTCTGTAGGTTGATATTCTATAATTTCAAATAATTGAATGATTTGAGAATATACAACAATTCTATTCTTGCTCGTATCAAGCGTAACTAAGATATTGACCAAATTCAAATCAGACCATTTACCCCACTTTCCCTTTTCGTTTTTTTCTAAAACACTGAAGCCTGAAGTTTTAAACTTATAATTCTGGCTATAAGAATGCTGAAACCCCAAGATTAAAAAAAGTAGAATTATATATTTTTTTGTCTTTATCATTGTTTAAAAATGAACGTTTACTACTTCTTGTTTTGCTGTTTCAAAATCTGCAATCATTTCCTGAACGATAGCTGCAGCTGGCTTTATTTCGTGAATAATACCAGCTATTTGACCAATTTCTAATTCTCCTTCAATTAAATCCCCTTCAAACATGCCTCTTTTTGCTCTTGCTCTTCCTAATAACGTAACTAGTTCTTCTTTTGTTGGACAGCTTTCATATAAATGTTGAACATCTTGATAAAACTTATTTTTAATCAAACGAACTGGTGCAAGTTCTTTTAAAGTTAGTTGCGTATCTCCTTCCTTAACATTTATGATTGTTTCCTTGAAATTCTCATGAGCCGAAGATTCTACAGATGCGGCAAATCTACTTCCAACCTGAACGCCATCTGCACCCAGAACCATTACCGCTAACATTCCTCGACCAGTGGCAATACCTCCGGCGGCAATCAACGGAATCTTGATTTTTTCTTTTACCATAGGAATCAGCGTTAGCGTAGTTGTTTCTTCACGTCCATTGTGACCTCCAGCTTCAAATCCTTCAGCAACAATTGCATCAACACCTGCATCTTGCGCTTTTAATGCAAACACCGAACTACTGATTACATGCACAACAGTTATGCCATTCTGTTTTAGATATGAAGTCCATGTTTTTGGGTTACCTGCCGATGTGAAAACAATTTTCACTCCTTCATCTACAATTATTTTCATAATTTCTTCAATGTTGGGATACAACATTGGAACATTAACCCCAAAAGGTTTTGAAGTAGCTTGTTTACATTTCTGAATATGTTCCCGCAAAACTTCAGGATACATGGAACCGGCACCTATTAATCCTAAACCACCAGCGTTACTGACAGCACTTGCTAATTTATAACCGCTATTCCAAATCATTCCACCTTGAATAATTGGATATTTAATTTTGAAAAGTTCCGTGATTTTGTTCATGATGAAGTGATGCTATTATTCTTTTATTATTTTTCCAGTTTTAGAAAAACCAATGGATTCCATTTTATAAAAATACATTCCTTTATCCAAAGTCTTCAATGAAACGATTGAAGATTGAGGTGTTACTTTTTGTTCTAGAATTTTCTGTCCTAAAATAGTATAGATAAAAACGGTTCCCATTTCAAATTTTTCCGGTAATGAGAAGGTTACAAAATCACTTGCAGGATTGGGATAAATTATGAAATCATCTTTCGAAAAAGAAGCTACATCCAATTGATTGCTTAGCGCCAAATTAAAATCAGGAATTCCATATCCGTATTGGTTATTTGGAATAGAAAATTTATCAGATGATTGCAGGATTAAATTTCTAATTTCCTGATTTGTTTTCTGAGGAAAAGCCTGCCACAAACAAGCAACCATTCCTGCCATGATTGGACCTGAAAAAGAAGTTCCGTTTGCCGTTATAATATTTCCTGCCGCATCAGAAACTATTGCCGCTTGTCCTTGAGCCATTACTTCCGGTTTTATACGACCGTCAAATGATGGACCTACTGAACTAAAAGAAGATTTTGTTTCAGATGAATTTACAGCACCTACAGCGAGTACCGAAACGGCATCTGCCGGAACTGCAATATATGGATCAGATGTTCCACCGGAATTACCAGCCGAAGTCACTAAAATCATTCCTCGGCTAAATGCAATTTCAGCCCCACGAGACATAAATGCTGTCGCACCATTCATTTCACTATAAGTATGGTTGTATGCCTCATTATCAAAATCAAAATAACCTAAAGATGTATTGATAATATCGACCCCTAAGCTATCTGCTTTTTCTGCGGCTTCAACCCAAAGTGACTCTTCAATAGGATTTTCTGAAGTATCATCTTCCGTTATAAATAAATAATATGAGGCGTCAGGCGCTGTTCCCACTAACGAATTTTCTTTATAACCTCCCATTGCGGAAAGAACGGAGGTTCCGTGTGAAACTCCTCCATAAAATTCTGCATCTCTCAAAACATAATTGTATCCGCCTAAAATTTGTTTTTTTTCTCTCAATCGTTCAAAAGGTTGCGTAGTATTCACTCCGGGAAAACCGGCATCCATAACGGCAATAATTTTTCCCGAACCGGTATAATTCTGCTCATGCAAAACCTGACCATTAAGCATTTGGATTTGATTTGAAGAAGATCCGTAGGCGTAATCAATTTTAGTTTTCTTAGACTTATTCGATTTTCTAACTTTAGTAGATTTGGCTATTTTACCCGTTTGATTTAATGATTTATCAGCAAAATCGAGTTTGCTGACAAAAGAAAACAGTGCTAAAGAATTAATAGCTGCTTGTTCTCCTCGAACATGAATCGCATTCATCCATTTGGATTTTGCCATGACAGTAATTCCCGACGCTAATTTTATTTGATCAATATACGTTTCCTCTACAGGAATGTCTTTAAAATCTAAAGCAATATTTTGATTAGTTCTTCTGTCCAATGCTCTTTGAGAAAGCATCTCCAATGGTGAGTCGAAAAAAAACTGAGAATTAGGTTTCGCATTGAAATATATCCAAGCATCTTGTTGCGAAAAACCAACAGTAGTAATGAATAGAAAAAGGAATAAATAGAATTTTCTCATAGGTAACTTTATTTGTTAAACTATAAAGATTCTTACTGCCAATGGGATTGAATCATACTTATAGCTTTGGGTAATTAAATTTTATTTAGACCAAAAATTTTTCTTAAATCATACTAAACTAAGAAATAACTCCTGAACCAACTAATTCATCTCCTATATACCAAGCGGCAAATTGCCCTTCGGTAATTGCAGACTGCGGCTCATTAAAGAATACGTACATTTCGTTTTCAAACTGGTATAGAGTGGCACTTTGCAAGGGTTGTCTGTAGCGAATTCTTGCCATTACTTCCATCGTTTGTCCATTGGCCAAAGCCAAATCTTTACGAATCCAATGTACTTCTTCTTTTTCAATACGCAATGCTTTCTTGAATAATCCCGGATGCTGACTGGTCAATCCAGTGTATATTGTATTCGTTTCCACATTAGTCGCTATAATAAATAACGGATTTGTTGTTCCCCCTACGTTCAATCCTTTTCGTTGTCCAGTAGTAAAATAATGCGCCCCTTGATGCTTCCCGACAACTTTTCCCATTTGTGGCGTGTACGGAATTTTTCTTGCTGCTTCTTTTAAGTTTTCTTCAATGCTTAAATCAACTTGGTTTTCAGAATTGTATACAGAATCGTTTTTATCAATTTGGATTATGATTCCGTCTTTCGGTTGCAATTTTTGTTGTAAAAATTCAGGCAAGCGTACTTTTCCAATAAAACACAAGCCTTGCGAATCTTTCTTTTCAGCTGTAATCAAATCCATCTGAGCGGCAATTTCACGCACTTCAGGTTTTGTTAATTCTCCAATAGGAAACAACGATTTAGATAATTGTTCTTGAGACAATTGACAAAGGAAATAAGACTGATCCTTATTCGTATCGGCACCGGCTTTCAATTGATAGACGGTTTCGCCATTTACTTCGATTTCACTTTTTTGGCAATAATGTCCGGTTGCCACATAATCAGCACCCAGACTTACGGCGATTTTCATGAAAACATCAAATTTTATTTCACGATTGCACAATACATCAGGATTTGGAGTACGCCCTTTTTCATATTCATTGAACATGTAGTCGACGATTTTTTCCTGGTATTCTTCACTTAAATCAACCGTTTGAAAAGGTATCCCTAATTTTTCTGCTACCAATAAAGCATCATTACTGTCCTCAAGCCATGGACATTCGTTAGAAATGGTAACGGAATCATCGTGCCAATTCTTCATAAAAAGTCCTATAACTTCGTACCCTTGCTGTTGCAACAAATACGCTGCTACGCTTGAATCTACACCTCCTGAAAGTCCTACAACAACACGCTTCATCTGCAAAAAAATTTTATTTTATAAGGGTGCAAAGTTACAAAAGATTTGTAACAGTATTTGTTAACGATACCGTTAATTGTTTTTGCCTTTTGTAGCGTTTTCCGGAAAGCTCATATTCATTTCTTTGACTACTTTTCCTTTTTCAAAAAACTGCCAAATCCCTGATTTTTTTCCATTTAAAAATTGCCCTTTAGAAACCACATTCCCATTAGAATCTCTAAAGATTGCTAAACCATTATACAAATCATTCTTGTAAGCTGACTCTTCTAGTACGATTCCATTCTCCGTATATTTTTTATAAAAGCCATTTTTCAAATTATTTTTATAATTAATTTCTTCGGCAATTTTACCGTTCAGATAATATACGGTCCGCAATCCTTCCAACTTTCCTTTACTATAATTTTCCGTTGTCATAATATTTTTGGAAGCCAAATGGTAATATTTCCATTGCCCTTCAAATAACTTATTAACTACTTTGCCTTCGCTGACTTTATTGCTTTTTTGATCATAAAAAATGGTATACGCTGAATTGTCCTTTGCATTAAATTCTCTCGTGGCAATTATCGATTTAGCTTTGGTATCATCGTAAAAGTTAAAAATTCCTATTTCCTTACCATGCTCAAAAGTTCCTTCATATCTGGGTCTTTTTGATTCCTCAAAAAAACCTTTCCAAATCCCATGCTTTTTTCCTTTTGTGTCTAATTTATTAAAATCGGTTTGCGATACTACATTTTGGCTGAAAAGCACAAAAGTCAAAAACGTAAAAAAACTAATCTGATATTTTTTCATTGTTACTTTGTATAAAGGCATTACTATAAAACTGATAATGTACACTTTTATTTTAGCAAATTTACGAAATTAATACAGTTGGTAATTTGTCATTTATTTCCAAAAATTTCAAAATACAAAACATTTTAAAATTCTAATTATTGCGAAAAGACTAGTGCTTACTTCAGCAAACCATAACTTTAAAAACAATTTTACAAAATGTTGAAGCTCAATTGATTTTATTTGACTGAAAAAATCAATATTAACACCAAAAAAATCTATATATAACTCATAAATAGGTATTTGAAATATTTAAGATACAAATTAAACAAACCTAAAAAAAATAATAAATTTTCACATTGTTTATTATTTTTATGAAATTATTAAACAAAATAGAAAATCAATTTATTACTTTAGACTAAACAAATAAATACAAACACTATGAAAAATGTATCTAAAATTAGGAATTTAGCAATGATTGCGTTGTTTGCAATCTTTACAGTATCGTGTGATGACGACGATAACAATGTAGTCGTTGACAACACCATTACAGGAAAAGCAACTGCCACTGCTAACTTAAGTATCTTGGTTCAGGCACTTGTCAAAGCTGATTTAGCAACTACTTTAAAAGGAGCTGGTCCATACACTGTTTTTGCTCCAACGAATGACGCTTTCACCGCTTTCCTTGCCACAACGCCTTATGCTACAATAAATGATGTTCCGAAAGAGGCTTTGACACAAATTTTATTAAATCATGTTGTTACAGGCGCAGTGAAGTCTACTGATTTGACCACTGGATACATCAAAACTTTGGCAAAAGGTACTGCATCAACGAGTAATACCTTGAGTATGTATGTCAACACAGCTGCCGGCGTAAAGCTTAATGGTGTTGCCACAGTTACAACTGCTGATATCATGGCTTCTAATGGAGTAGTACACATCGTTGACAAAGTTATTGATCTTCCAACAATTGTAACTCATGCTGCGGCAAATGCCAATTTTAGTACTTTAGTTAGTGTACTGAATCGTTCGGGTCAACCCAATTTTATAACTGCATTATCTGCAATAGGTCCGTTTACTGTTTTTGCCCCTACAAATACTGCGTTTACTGCATTGAATACTGAATTAGCTCCGGGAGGAATTGCAGGAGTTTCAGCAGCAAACTTGACTAAAGTTTTACAATACCATGTGGTAAGCCCTGCTAATGTTTTGGCTGCTAGTTTAACCGAAGGACAAGTTGTAACTCCAATTTTGACACCAGCACAAACCTTTACAATTCAACTCACAGGTGGCGCGAAAATTAAAGATGCTAACAACAGGATTTCAAATATTATCATAACTGATGTACAATGTTCCAATGGTGTAATTCATGCCATTGATAAAGTATTATTGCCGATTCTGTAATTTTTAAAACAAAAAAAAGCTCTCAAAATTGAGAGCTTTTTTTATGAATTATTTTTTCTTCTGTTGTGCTTTTTGAGCTTCGGCTTGTTCCATCACTTCTTGTAGTTTTTTCTGGAATTTACCTTGTTTCTTTGGCTCTTTTAATTTGTTCTCTTGAATTTGAGCATGAATTTTGTCACTATCAATAAAGTATCTTTTGATGACAATCATAATTCCGATAGTAATTAGATTCGAAATAAAGTTATACAAACTCAATCCCGCACCATAACTATTAAAGAAGAACAACATCATTATTGGCGACACATAGATCATGATTTTCATCATCTTGGCCATATCCGGCATTCCTTCTTGTTGTGGAGCAGCCATTTGCTGGTCTCCAGAAGTCATTTTCATATAAAAGAAAATTGCAATCGAAGCTAATACTGGAAACAAACTGATGTGATTTCCGTAAAAAGGAATATAGAAAGGCAAACGGATAATTTCATCAAAAGAAGATAAATCATCTGCCCAAAGGAAACTTTTTTGTCTCAACTCAAAAGCCGATGGGAAAAACTGAAACGAAGCGTACATAAAAGGAAGCTGAATCAAAGCCGGAATACAACCTGCCATAGGATTCACGCCCGCTTTGTTGTACAACTTCATGGTTTCCTGTTGCTTTTTCATTGGGTCTTTTTTGAATTTTTCACCCAATTCTGTAATTTCAGGACGCAATACTTTCATCTTGGCTTGTGACAAGAAAGATTTGAAAGTGATTGGCGACATTGCAATTTTTATCAGAATCGTAAAAATGATAATTGCAATTCCGTAAGCAATGTAAGAACTTAAAAATCCGAATAACGGTATAAAAATAAACTTGTTAATCCATCCGAAAATCCCCCAACCCAATGAGATAATTTTTTCAAGATTCAAATCGTATGATTTTAAAGTTTTATAATCCGTTGGACCAAAATACCAACTCATTTTGTGATCTAATTCCCCATTGGTAAACGCCAAAGGAATATTAGCTTTAAATTGTTTGGTATACGTAGTATCAATTTTATCATCTATAACTAAATTATCAGACTTCACTTTTGCTGTTGCCAAAGGCGTTTTTGATAAAAGAATTGTAGAGAAAAAGTGCTGTTTGAAAGCGATGAAAGTTGCTTTTTCAAGATCTGACTCTTCTGTTTGACCTAAACCGGCATAATCAATTTTCCCTTCTTCATGTTCGAAATAGATTTCGGTGTAACGGTTTTCATAAGAAACACTTTTCTCATTTCTGTATGTTTTCAAATTCCATTCTAAATCCAATGGTTTTGCCGTATTCAAAACTTTATTCAACCCTTGAGAACGAATATCAAAACCAATCATATAATCGTTTGGCTTCAAAATATATTTATATTCCAAGAATTCATTGGCTCCCGCTTTCAATTTCATAGACAATATCTGATCAGCTCCAACTTTCGTTAAAGTAGGTTCAAAATATAAATCTTTAGAGTTTAAAGTACGGTTATCACTAGTTAGTAATTGTACATTTAAATTGGCATTATTGTCTTTTACCAATTGAACTAATTTTCCGGAACCTTTCTTGAACTTTTCGAATTGTTTCAAAGTAGCTTCAACAATATAACCTCCTTTATTGGCAATTGTAAGCTTCACCAAATCATTTTCGATAGTGGTAACACCAGCTTTCGCAGAAGGAAGTGTCGCAGAATACGCAAAATTCCCTAGCGTCTTTTGCAATTGCGCCAGTTGAGTAGAATCTCCTGTAGTTGCCACTGCAACCGTTGCTTTTGCCACAGTTTTAGCTTCTAACTCTTTTGCTTTAGCTTCTCTAATCAACAATTCTTTTTGTGCTTTTTCAGCTGCAACCACTTTCGGGTCCGGTTGATTTTGGTACATGATAAAAACCAAAATACCAAAAATTAATGCAAAACCGATAATCGAATTGAGGTCAAATTTCTTTTGTTCCATTGTAATTAAAAAAAGTTTAAAATTTAAAGTTTAAAGTTCAGCTCCGCAGAATTATATTATTTCTTCTTCGCCAGAACAGCTGCTGCCACAAAATTCACAAAAATAGGATGTGGATTCGCAACCGTACTTTTATATTCCGGATGGTATTGTACTCCAATAAAAAATGGATGATTTTCTATTTCTACAATCTCCACCAATCCGGTATCAGGATTCACTCCTGAAGCAATCAATCCTGCATTTTGCAATTGCGCCACATAATTGCTATTGTACTCATAACGATGACGGTGACGTTCTGAAATCGTTTCTTTTCCGTATATTTTGTAGGCCAATGAATCTTTTTTGATGTCGCATTTCCATGCACCAAGACGCATTGTCCCTCCTTTATCAGTAACTGTTTTTTGCTCTTCCATAAGGTTTACCACCGGATGAGCCGTGTGTTCATTCATTTCGGTTGAATTGGCATCAGTATAACCCAGAACATTTCTTGAATATTCAATGATTGCCATTTGCATTCCCAAACAAATCCCAAAAAATGGCATTTTATTTTCACGCGCATATTGAACTGCTGCAATTTTGCCTTCAATTCCTCTTTCCCCAAAACCTGGCGCAACCAGAATTGCGTCTAAACCAGAAAATTTCTCGCTTATATTACTGGCATCAATATGTTCAGAATGAATGGAAACCACATTTACTTTAGTTTCATTAGCAGCACCTGCATGAATGAAAGCTTCCAAAATAGATTTGTAACAATCCTGCATTTCAACATATTTTCCAACCAAACCAATATTCACGGTATGCTTCGGATTTTTTAATCGGCGTAAAAAAGTATTCCAGTTTTTTAAATCCGGAGCTGCTTTTTTAGGCAAATCTAATTTTTTTAACGCAACGACATCAAGTCCCTCTTCCAACATTAAATTAGGCACTTCATAAATAGTAGAAGCATCAATCGACTGGATAACCGCTTCTCTTTTTACATTACAAAACAAAGCCAGTTTATTACGTAATTCTTCGGAAATTTCGTGTTCTGTTCTGCACACTAAAATATCCGCTTTGATTCCGCTTTCCATCAATGTTTTCACGGAGTGCTGCGTCGGTTTTGTTTTCAATTCTCCGGCTGCAGCCAAATAAGGAACCAACGTAAGGTGAATCACAATTCCGTTGTGTTCTCCTAATTCCCAAACTAGCTGACGAACAGATTCGATGTAAGGCAAAGATTCAATATCTCCTACCGTTCCTCCAATTTCTGTAATAACAATATCATAGTCACCGGAATTTCCAAGCAACTGCATTCTTTCTTTGATTTCATTGGTAATATGAGGAACTACTTGAACTGTTTTTCCTAAAAATTCCCCTCTTCTTTCTTTTTCAATAACCGAAAGATAAATTCTTCCAGTGGTCACATTATTCGCCTGAGAAGTTGGAACATTCAAGAAACGCTCGTAATGCCCTAAATCCAAATCCGTTTCTGCACCATCATCCGTTACGTAACATTCCCCGTGTTCATAAGGGTTTAATGTCCCTGGATCTACATTAATGTACGGGTCAAACTTTTGGATGGTTGTACGGTATCCTCTTGCTTGTAACAATTTTGCCAAAGATGCAGCAATGATTCCTTTCCCTAAAGAAGAAGTCACACCGCCAGTAACAAAAATATATTTCGTTTGATTCATTCTGTTGTTGTTTGTGTTGTAGTTGTGTAAAAAACGTGGCAAAAGTACAAATTTAATTGGACTATTAGAATATTAGCCTGTTAGATTTTCAGACTCTTTTTTGGTTAAAAAAAAAGTAAAATTCAATTCTCTAAAAATCTATGGAGTCTACTAAATGCTATCTTATGGTTTTGGATAGCGCTTTTTTATATTCCGAATTAACTCCTCCAGACCGTTAAGTTTCAATTCGTAAATTAATTTCAGCTGTTCACCTAATTCTCCTTTAGGAAACCCTTTATTGCTGTACCAAACAATGTAATATTCTGGGATATCAATAAGAAACCATCCTTCATACTTACCAAAAGGCATTTTAGTATGGGCTAGCTTAATGAGTTGTTTTTGGTTTTGATCCATTTTTTATAAAAAAGAAGCAAGAGATAAGAAGCAAGAACTATTACTATTTCTTGTTTCTTATCTCTTGCTTCTCAAATCGTTTTATTTCCAGTTAAAAATTATTCGTTTCTCGATTTCAGGATGCAAGCTTAAGAAAACGGGACAAGTCATCGCCACTCTTTCCAGAATAGTTCTGTTTTTTTCCTCAGCCGTTCCGTACATTTCAAAAGCAATTTCTATCGCACCGATACGTCTAGGTTCTGCATTCATAATTTTAATTACTTCTGCTGTAGAACCTGTTAAATCAACTTCCATTTCTCGTGCCTTGATACCCATTATAGTCATCATGCAGGTTGCTAATGCGTTTGCAACAGTATCTGTTGGAGAAAAAGCCTCACCTTTCCCGTTATTGTCCACCGGAGCGTCCGAAAGGATTTCAGTTCCCGATTGCAAATGAATCGAAGAGGTTCTCAAATCCCCTAAATAAGTCACTATTGATGTCATTAATTCGCTTCTTTTATGGTTAAATCCGTGTCGTAATATAAAATATAGATTCCTTTATTGGTATAACCAACGTCCTCTTTTTTATAAAATTCGAATTTGTTATCAATTTGTTCCGTTGCCGAAGCATCAATTGTTTCCTGATATTTTTTATCCTGTGACAAACGCAACATCGTATCAAAAGTTAAATCAAATCCACGAGTGGCAAAAACACTAGGATAAATTTTGTTTTTCTTTCTAAATTCCTTTTCGAAAATTAAAGCTTCAGGTGATTCATTTTCACGGATAACTGACGGATACATCAACTTTAACTTAGTCAAATTCACAAAATTAATCTCATCTGTATCCAATGTTTCATTCGGTTCCAAAATCACCAATTGTACTTTATACGCAGACATAACACTTAACATTGCCGCTATTGTCGATTTTATCATTCCCGTATTTCCCGTTTCCATTACGACATAGTTTATCTTGTCTTTGATAAATAAACTTTTCAAATTTTCAGCAGAAACTCCACCGTTTGCGGTAAGCGCAGAAAATCGAACATCTTTATGATTCTCTTTGATAAACTGAATAACCGAACCTTTTTTCTTATCGACAACCGCTACCATATTGCCGCCTTTAGAACGCATGTAATCGAACATGGCATTTTTGACTGCTTCAGGAGCTGGAATCGATTGAAAAATATTAGCGTAGGAAACTCCTAAATCTTTTGACAAAGGCGAAATTACAGGAACTTGATTTGGCAACAATAATTCGGCCGCCTTTTCAACATTGCTTTGGTAGAAAGGTCCAATGATCACATCGGAATCTTCCAAATCATTATTTTTTATAATAGAAACAACATTAGAAGTGTTTTTGGTTTCCTGCGAATCGAAGATTTTTACATCAATATTAAGTCCTAATGTTTTAGCAGAATCAATCGCAATTAATGCTCCAGCATAAAAATCCAACGTCATATTCAAGAATTTATCTTTTTTGAGACGCATTGCAGTCGAATTGACTGTATCGCCTTCAATTTTAGATATATTAAACGGCAACAGCAGTACCAGCTTTTTTCTGTCATTACTTCGGTTGTAGTTTGACAATTCTGTATATTCCTTTTTAGCTTCCGGAGAAAATGCAATTGTAGCAGGAAATTTTAAAACCATCCCTTCAATAACGCCTTGAGCTAATTCAGGATTCAGCGCTATTAATTCCTCCTGACTCATACCTGCCATTTTAGACAAACTATATAAAGTCTCTTTGGGCTTTACAATATAATTTAAGTAATTTAACGTAGGAGTTGTTTTTACTGGATTTGTAGTTACAATCTCTTTTTTTGATTCAGTAACAGGAACAGTTTTCTCTGGTTTTACTACCGAAGTTTTGGAATTTCCTTTAATCAATAACTTAAATCCTTCAGGTAAATTAGTGACTACTTCAGGATTTTTGCGTTCTAATTCATCAATCGTAATTCCGTATTGCTTTGCTATAGAATATTTAGTCTCTTTTGGAAGCACATAATGATACACCACTTTTTCAGTGATTGGAGTATTATTTTTCAAAATAACATTCGAAGGAATTGTAAGCGTCTGTCCAATTTGCAAGCCTTCTTTTTCAAGAAAAGGATTCGCTTGTTTTAATGCTTCATCTGTGACACCATATTTTTTCTCAATTCCATACAAAGTCTCTTTTGGCATTACCTGATGCGTTACAATAGCGCTTCCTTTTTTAGGCTGAATAACAGCTGCATTTTTCGTGGATTGATTTGGAATCAACAATACACTATTCGGCTTTAAACCACTTTGCGCATCTGGATTCAATTGGTAAATATCAAAGGGAGTAACCTTGTATTTCTGTGCAATCTGATTGATTGTTTCTCCTTTTTCTACCTTGTGTGTTGTTGTTTTCCCTTGTGAAAAAGCACTGTGACTAAACAACAAAGCAGTCATACAAATCGCAAAAAAATATTTCATCATTTTTATTTATAAATTATTTAAATCTTTAACAAAGCAACGGTATCAAATTTTATTCCAAAAATCTGATACCGTTTATGTGAGGAACATTCCCGCTAAAAAAATGATGTCCTAAGAATATAAAGAACTAAATTATTCCCATTCTATTGTAGCAGGCGGTTTAGAACTGATGTCATACACTACTCTATTGACTCCTTTTACTTTATTGATAATATCATTCGAAATTTTCATCAAGAAATCATACGGCAAATGTACCCAGTCCGCGGTCATACCATCAGTAGATTCTACAGCACGAAGCGCAATCACTTTTTCGTACGTGCGTTCATCACCCATAACTCCTACGCTATTTACAGGAAGCAAAATTGCTCCTGCCTGCCAAACTTTATCATATAATCCCCAAGATTTCAATCCGTCAATAAAAACAGCATCTACATCTTGCAAAATTTGAACTTTTTCCGGTGTGATATCGCCTAAAATTCTAATTGATAACCCTGGCCCTGGAAAAGGATGCCTTCCTAATAACTCTGGATCAATTCCCAGTGAGGCTCCTACTCTACGCACTTCATCTTTGAAAAGCATACGAAGCGGCTCCACGATTTTCAGTTTCATATAATCCGGTAAACCACCTACATTATGGTGCGATTTGATTGTCGCTGAAGGCCCTTTTACAGAAACCGATTCGATAACATCAGGGTATATTGTTCCTTGAGCCAACCATTTTACATCTTCTATAAGGTGTGATTCATCATCGAAAACTTCGATAAATACACGTCCGATAATTTTACGTTTGGTTTCCGGGTCACTTACACCTGCTAATTCAGATAAGAAACGGTCTCCGGAATCCACTCCTTTTACGTTTAAACCCATTCCCTTATATTGGTCTAATACGTTTTGGAACTCGTTTTTACGAAGCAAACCATTGTTTACAAAAATACAGTATAGATTTTTTCCAATAGCTTGATGCAATAAAACTGCCGCCACGGTAGAATCTACTCCGCCAGAAAGTCCTAGAACTACTTTATCATCTTGCAATTTTTCTTTTAATTCAGCCACCATTTCTTCGACAAAGGCATTTGGTGTAAAGTTTTGAGGAACTTCTGCTATTTTAACTAAAAAGTTTTCCAGCATTTTTGATCCATCAGTAGAATGGAAAACCTCAGGATGATATTGAATTGCATAAGTAGTTTCTCCTTCAATTTTGTAAGCAGCAAATTCCACATCATGGGTACTTGCCAGTTTTACGCCATTTGTTGGCAAAGCTTTGATACTGTCACTATGACTCATCCAAACTTGGCTATTTTCAGAAACACCTTCAAAGAAAACTTCGTCTTCTTTTATGTAAGACAAGTTAGCCCTACCATATTCTCTGGTATTTGACGCCGCCACTTCACCACCACTAAAATGGGATAAATATTGCGCACCGTAACAAACAGCCAGCATAGGAAGTTTTCCTCTAATTTGAGATAAATCTGGATGTGGCGCATCTTCTCCTCTAACAGAAAAAGGGCTTCCTCCAAGAATTACTGCTTTATAAGATGATAAATCACTCGGAAAATGATTGTAAGGGAAGATTTCGCAGAATATATTTAATTCGCGAACTCTACGCGCAATAAGCTGTGTGTATTGCGATCCGAAATCTAAAATAAGTACGTTGTGTTGCATGCGCAAAAATACTTTTTATATTTTGAATTGAAAAATTGAATTTTGAAAAATATTTATTTTCTTTTGCTCGCCAAAATAATTCCTGCTGTCTCTTGAAAAGAGAATTAGCCTTCGAGTCCATTTTAGATTTATCCAAAAATTAGCTTTAGAATATAAAAGAGTACATTTGCAAACCTTATAATCTACTAAAAACAGAAAAAATGAAAACAAAGAAATTTATAGCCGTAGCAATTTTTGCCCTTATTGCTATTTCATGCAGTGTAATTGATGATTTATTGACCTTTTCGATAGACAATCAAACGACAGTCACAATTCCATCCGGATTTCCTGCTAATATAGCTTTAGATGTAGTGACTCCAGATATTCCGTCAAATTCCAGTTCTGTATTTGAAAATAACAATACAAATGCCGAATTAGTGAAAGATGTAAAGTTGAAAGAGATGAAATTGACGGTAACAAATCCCGCTAACAAATCATTTTCATTTTTGAAATCAATACATATTTATATTTCAACAAATGACACTGACGAGATTGAACTGGCATTTTTAGATGATATCAACTCCACTTCAAGCACTTTGAATTTGACATGTACCACTGCGAAATTAGATAAATATGTTAAAGCTTCCAGTTTTAAATTAAGAACAAAAGCAGTAACCAAAGAATCAATAACTCAAGATGTTTCCATAAAAGCAGATATAAAATTTCAAGTTACCGCCGATCCTTTTTAGAAACAATAAATCACAATAAAAAACCGTTGAAATGTAAGTTACATTCAACGGTTTTTTTATTCTCTGTAAGGATGTATTTATTCTTTTACCAAGATTATTGTTGCTTTAAAACCAGTTCCAAGATTCCACTGGCTTGCTGATATCAAACTTCCTTTATCATCGTATACTTTAAATTCAGCAGTATTAGGCCCCGAACTTCCTTGATTTAAAGCTTCAAAATCTATCTTGTTGAACCCTTTTTCCAAAACAATTTCAAAACCTTTAAAATTACTGTCTAAGTTCACTTGATATTGAATTACTTTATCATTTAAATATACTCGAATCTGATCCCCGTCTACGTAGGCCGCATCGCGATACATGACTTTAGCGGTAACGGATCCAGTGGAGAAATTTCCTAAATTTTGATTTTTTCTATAAACAATACCCTCCGTATTTTCCTCTTTCTTATTCCACTTGTCTTTATAAACGTCCCCAGGATTGATAAACTCGTTTTTAGGAGTCATAGAGAAATTATTTGCCGGCGTAGTAGGAAGCGACGGACTTGGTTTTGGATTGAAAATTTCCGGGTTTTTAAATACGTTTGGCGTGTTAATAGGCGGAATATCTGCTTTTGGCGGAATTGTTTTTTTTATTTTTGGTGCATTAGCTTTAGGTGGAATCGCTTTAAATTTCGAGCTAAATTCATTCTGGGCATATCCGCTCAAAGACATACTGATGGTAATCATTAAAAATAAAATCCTTTTCATAACTTTCTAAATTAGTTTATCCGTGCTTGTAAAATTTTAAAAATAAAAAACCCATCGTATTTATTCAAGAATCAAGCAGTAATTTAACTTTCATTTATAACTCCCAAATCTGCTTTTTATTACATTTTTGAAATTAAAACTGCTACTATTCGCTTGAAAAAATTGAACTTTTTTAATCCAAAATCGGTGTTTTTATTTCGGTTTTTTTCTAACTTGCAAATATTATGCCATACCAAAATGACTATTTAAACCGAAGAAAACAACACCAAGAAACTACTAAAATGAAAAGAGAAAACATATTGACAGGATCTCCATGGGAAGACAAAATGGGCTATTGCAGAGCAGTGCGAATAGGAAATATCATTGAAGTTTCAGGCACAGTAGCGATAGTTGATGGTGAAAAAGTAAAGGCTGATGACGCGTATGCGCAAACAGTAAATATTTTAGAACGCGTAAAAGTTGTTTTAGAAGACTTAAAAGTAACTATGGAAGATGTCATCCGAACCCGAATTTTTACTACTGATATTTCGACATTTGAAGACGTTGCTTCAGCTCATGCCCTATTTTTTAAGGATATTAAACCTACTACCGGTTTTTATGAAATCAGCAAACTGGTTGCCCCTGAATACTTAGTCGAAATTGAATTCACCGCAATAGCCACCGAAAAACCATTAATTCAAGAAGGTTTATAATACTTTTGCAAAAAAACAATTTGTCCTTTTACTAATGAATTTAGAGAAAACTAAAAAAATATCGTCGCTGCTGCTCAAATGGATTTCTATTTGTATTTTAATAGGATTTTTTTCCGGATCAGCATCTGCTTTTTTTCTGGTTTCCTTAGAAGGGGTTACGCAAATCCGAGAAAATAACAATTGGATTATTTGGCTTTTGCCAATAGGCGGTCTGGCAATAGGATTGGGATATCATTATTGGGGGAAATCGGTGGTCAAAGGGAATAACTTATTGCTGGAAGAATACGAAAATCCGCAAAAAATCATTCCGTTAAAAATGGCTCCTATGGTGCTTTTTGGAACCCTGATCACCCATCTTTTTGGTGGTTCAGCCGGTCGAGAAGGAACTGCCGTACAAATGGGTGGCGCCATTGCAGACCAGTTTACAAAATTATTTCAAATTGATGCATCCGAAAGAAAAACAATACTGATTTTAGGAATCAGCGCCGGATTTGCCTCCATTTTTGGAACACCTTTGGCCGGAGCATTATTCGCCTTGGAAGTTCTTTATTTTAGTAAAATCAATTTCAAAAGTATTTTTCTTTCCTTTCTGGTTGCCTACATCGCTTATTTCACAGTGGAACTTTATCACATAAAACACACCTATTATGCGATTCCATTTCTGGCGGAAAGTAGTTTCACAACCTTATTTTGGGTAATTATCGTAAGTATTTTATTTGGTTTAGCCGCCATGCTTTTTTCCAGAAGTACACATTTTTGGGGATATTTATTTTCAAAAACTATTTCGTTTCCACCACTTCGCCCTTTCGTAGGAGGATGTTTCATAGCACTGGCCGTTTATTTTATTGGAACCACAAAATACATTGGTCTTGGAGTCCCTATGATTGTCGATGCTTTTTCGACACCTAATGCTTCCTATGATTTCCTGCTAAAAATACTATTTACAGGATTTACACTGGGAGCCGGATTTAAAGGAGGTGAAGTCACACCATTATTTTTTGTTGGTGCCACTTTAGGAAGCACTTTATCGCTTATAGTTCCTTTACCGATAGCACTTTTGGCAGGAATGGGATTTGTGGCTGTTTTTTCGGGAGCAACTCATACTCCTATTGCTTGTACGGTTATGGGAATGGAACTTTTCGGAATCGATAGCGGCATTTTTATTGGAATTGCGTGCCTAATCGCTTACTTTTCTTCGGGATCAGTGGGTATTTACAATTCGCAAATTGTAAAAGGAGCAAAATACCATTTGTATCAAAAATTGAAAAGAAAAAATACCGACTTTTTATAACCTTCTAAAAGTTTGTTAATTGTAGAAATGATTTCAACATTACATTAAAAAAATGTAATTTCGCAGACTATGAAAATACAAGACATTCAAGCGATACAGTTGTTATTATCAACTCCAAAAAAAATTGCCATAATCCCTCACCGCGGTCCTGACGGAGACGCCATGGGTTCTACACTGGGTTTATACCATTTTTTATTAAAAAATAAGCATCATCCTGTAGTCGTTTCTCCAAATGAATTTCCGGATTTTCTGGCCTGGATGCCGGGTTCAGAAACCGTCAAAATATTCGAAAAAGACAAACAAAACTGCACCAAAATTCTCGAAGATGCAGAACTTATTTTCACATTAGACTTTAATGCGTTGCATCGCACCGGCGAAATGGAACATGTTCTAGCCAAACTGACCGCTCCTTTTGTAATGATTGATCATCATCAAAAACCGAATGATTACGCTGTGGTAACTTATTCCGACACTTCGTTTGGATCTACATGCGAAATGCTTTATAACTTCATATCGCATCTTGGAAAAAAAGAAGACATCGATAAAACTATCGGAACTTGCATTTATACTGGAATTTTAACTGATTCCGGTTCGTTTCGTTTCCCAAAAACAACTGGAACTACCCATAGAATTGTAGCTGAACTAATTGATTTAGGCGTTGAAAACACTGAAATTCCAAGCTTATTATTCGACAACAGTTCTTTTGGACGATTACAAATATTGGGAAGGGCACTTCAGAATATGAAAGTGATAACGGAACATAAAACAGCATACACGACACTTACACAAGAGGAATTGAATTCCTTTGATTATGTAAAAGGAGATACGGAAGGAATTGTAAATTACGGACTAAGTATTAAAGGAATACTTTTTACCGCTATATTTATAGAAAATAAAGAAGAAAAAATCATCAAGATTTCATTCCGTTCCCAAGGTGACTTTGATGTCAATCAGTTTTCAAGAGATCATTTTAACGGTGGTGGACATCGCAATGCTGCCGGAGGAAAATCAGAAGTTTCAATGGAAGAAACGATTCGGAAATTTGAAGATTTAGTAACAAAACTAAGCATATAATCCCATGAAAAATAGTAGCCGAATCGCAATTATATTCTTTCTTTTTGTCCTCGTTTCAAGTTGCAGACAGCAACAAGACGCCAGAAGACCTATTTCTCAAGCTTCAGGAAGTTTCATGAAGAAATCTATAGCGCGTAACAAGAAACTGGTAGCCACTGAGGAAACTAAAATTCAGGATTTGATCAAAAGTAATCCTAATGTAGTCTATCTGGCATCCAAAAAAGGATATTGGTATTCCTATGTGACTCGAAATGAAATTGATTCTTTAACTCCGAAAAAAGGAGATGTCGCTTTTTTTGATTATGAAATCAAAGATTTGAAAGGCACCATCATCTATTCTGAACTAGAATTAAGACCACAAATTTATTACGTGGATAAGCAAAATATCATGATGGGATTGCGTGACGGAATCAAATTGATGCGTAAAAACGAGAAAGTAAATTTCCTTTTTCCATCAAATATGGGCTATGGTTACCATGGTGACAACAAAAAAATTGGCACGAACCAACCCTTAATTTGTACGGTAACGCTTCGCGATTTCAAATCTGAGGCGGTCTATAAAAAAGAAAGTGAACTAAAAGCAAAAGCTGCTCCAGTGGCTGCTCCAATAAAAACAGAAACCCCTGCCGTAAGTAAGAATGCGGATACTATAACTCAATAAAATTAAATTTAGAAATGAAAAAAAAGATCCTATTCGTATTCCTGGTAATTGCTTCATTTTACTCTTGTAAAGAAGAACACAACAACCTTCCTGATGGTTTATATGCTAAAATTGAAACCAATAAAGGAGAAATAATTGTACAATTAGATTTCGAAAAAGCACCGATTACGGTGGCTAATTATGTAGCCTTAGCCGAAGGAAAAAATGAATTTGTAACCAATGAAAATCTTAAAAACAAACCTTTTTTTGACGGATTAAAATTCCACAGAGTCATCAAAGATTTCATGATACAAACCGGAGATCCACTTGGAACAGGTTCTGGAGATACAGGATATAAGTTCAAAGATGAATTTTCAGATTTGAGATTTGACAAAGGCGGTGTTTTGGCTATGGCCAATAACGGACCAACGACCAACAGCAGCCAGTTTTTTATTACGCATCTTGCAACACCTTGGTTGGACGGAAAACACACCATTTTTGGTCACGTAGTCGAAAATGGAATGGAAGTAGTAAATAAAATTGAACAAAACGATTACATCAATAAAGTAACCATCATCAGAAATGGTGAAGCGGCAAAAAAATTCAATGCTGTAAAAGTATTCACTGATTATTTCGCTGTAGAATCTGAAAATCAAAAGAAAAAAGCAGCTATCGACGCTGAAAACAAAAGAGTATACAACGAAAAGTACAAAGTAGTTCGCGAACAAAAAGTAGCGGAATTTGCTGATTTAAAAGCAAAGGCTACCAGAACACCTTCGGGATTACAATATGTGATTACCAAAAAAAGTGGTGGTAAAAAACCCGCTAATGGCGCTAATGTTTTCATACACTACGCAGGTTTTCTGGAAGACGGAGAATTATTTGATGCGAGTGTTGAAAGTGTTGCAAAAACATTTGGGAAATATGATGAAAATAGAGCCGCTCAAAACGGATACCAACCCATCCCTTTTCAAGCCGGCAAAAAAGATGGCATGATTCCTGGTTTCATCGAGGGACTGGAGCAATTATCTTTTGGTGACAAAGCCGTAATTTTCATTCCATCCCGTTTAGGATATGGAGCAGCGGGCGCTGGAGGAGTAATTCCACCAAATGCAAACATCATTTTTGAAATCGAATTATTAGAAAAAATGCCCCAATAATATTAAAAACAAGCCTTTAAATTAGCACAACATGAAATTTAAAATTCTAATTTTATTATTTCTGGGAATGGTCAACGTACATTCTCAAACGGTCAAGAAATCCATTCCTGCCAAAAAACCGGTGACAACAGTGAAAGCAACTGTAAAAACACCAGTGAAGCCTGCTGTTAAAGCTCCGGTAGTTATTGAGGGAATTTTTGCAACAATCGCCACCAATAAAGGGAATATTGTATTGGAATTAGAATACAAAAAAGCACCCGTAACTGTGGCAAACTTCATTGCACTTGCCGAAGGTAAAAATACATTTGTATCGCAAGAAAACCTGAAAGGAAAACCCTTCTTTGATGGTCTAAAGTTTCACCGTGTCATCAAAGACTTCATGATTCAGGGTGGAGATCCTTCGGGAAATGGTTCTGGTGGTCCGGGTTATTCATTTAAAGATGAATTCACTGACTTGAAACATGACAAACCTGGAATTCTTTCTATGGCAAATTCTGGACCCACTACTAATGGAAGCCAGTTTTTTATAACCCACAAAGCAACGCCTTGGTTAGATGGAAAACACACCGTTTTTGGTCACGTCACTGAAGGAATGGCTATTGTAAATTCAATTGCGCAAAGCGATGTGATTACAAAAATTACCATCGTAAGAAAAGGCGCTTTAGCCAAAAAATTTGATGCTCCAAAAGTGTTCGCTGATTATTTCAACAATAAATCCGAAGACCAAAAGAAACAGGATTTAATAAACGCTGAAAATAAAGCAAAACAAGCTGCTCTAGAAGCTGAAAACAGAGTAAAACGTGAAGCTCAAGAAGCGCAAGCCAAAAAAGTGTACATGGAAAAATACGGTCCTGTAGTAGCTGCCAAAAAAGCCTATTTAGCCACCGTAAAAGCCACAGCAACCACTACTCCATCCGGATTAGCCTATAAAATAATTGAGAGAGGAACCGGAGTAAAACCAGATAATGGAACAACATTTTATTTTCATTATGCCGGATATTTTGAAGACGGAACCTTATTTGACAGTAGCTATGAGGAAGTCAACAAAACCTACGGAAAATTTGATGCAAATCGTGCCGCTCAAAACGGATACAGAGCCTTCCCATTTGAAGCCGGAAAAAAAGACGGTATGATACCTGGATTTATCGAAGGATTGGACAATATGACGATTGGCGATAAAGCAGTAGTTTTTATTCCGTCAAATCTAGCCTATGGTGAGAGAGGTGCTAGCAACGTTATTCCGCCTAATACAATGCTTGTTTTCGAATTGGAAATGCTGGAAAAACAACCGGCCCCAAAACAATAAAAATCAAAAAAATGCAATAAAAAAAACCCGATAGATTTTGAAATCTGTCGGGTTTTTTATTACAATTTATTCCTGAAAATCCTGACTACATTACTAGAAACCGGTGATTATCCGTTTCGTTCGCGTGATCAGCATTCCGTTTTCAATTATTTCTTTCCAAATTTCCAGTCAAATTCATCTTTCTGATTGATAATGGCACCAATCTCAAATTTCACTACTTCATCAAATTCGGTTTGAAAAATCATCCAGTTTTCCTCGTTGAAATAATTTTCGAACGTATCAAACTCTTCCTGAGTAAATTTAATGATTCCTTTGCCAGCCAAATCTTTTTTGACTTCACTAATTTTTCTATTGATTATTTTGTATCCAAACAGTTCCAGTTCAGGACTCGACGCTACGATATAACCCAATTTAAAATCTTCCTCGACATAGAACGTCAAACGCATTTTTAGTTTATTATAAGCAAAAATCACATTGTCATCCTCGTCTTTATAATTGCGGTCTGGTTTACCGTAAATTACGGTAACATCATTTTGTTTCATTCCGAAAATGAGCCTGTCAATTCCGTGTTTTGGATTTATTTTCATATTCATTTATTTGGCTGCAAAGTTCGCAAAGTTTTTCGCAAAGTCTACTACCTTTTTATTTAAAAATTGATGGCGGTAAAAATCCCAGATTTGTGTGCCGCAGTTCCGTATTATGGCGGACAACCCACTGCAGCCGAAGCCGAGAAAATAAAAACACCTATCCTCGCGCAATATGCCAGTTTAGACACCCGCGTAAATGAAGGCTGGCCAGCTTTTGAAGCCATCCTTAAAAAGAACAAAGTAGAACATACCGCTTATTTCTACGAAGGGGTGAATCATGGTTTTCATAACAATACCACACCCAGATACGATGAAAAAGCCGCCACTTTATCCTGGACACGAACGATTGATTTTTTTAAGGAGAAATTAAAGAAATGATTTATATTTAAAAAGTCCCTTGAGTGGGACTTTATTTATTTTTTAAGAAAATACTGCTAAAATTAAATAGAACCCAAGAATTTATTATATTTGAAAATAAATAAAATCTGATACTTATCAGACAAAGCCACCCAATATAAGGGAGATAAGTCTGACTTTGTCAGACCTATATACTAGTTACCAGCTATTTTACAGAATCGAATATGAAAGAAAATTGGCTTTTTATTAAAACTGCAGATCATTATGGAAACTCTGAGATTATTCAGATTGATGGAGATATCATTGATTATTTTGTCGTTGAAAAAATTGACGAAATCTGTCTAATAAAAAACGGAAACAGAAATGAAAAGCTAAGCGAAACAGAGCATAAATTTATAAATCAAAATCGAATTAGATTTTTCAGAAATGGAAAAATTTACAAAGTTTTAAGCGATGAAAAGTCTATAACTGAAGATTGTATATTCGAAAATGATTACGAAAAACTAAACGCAACAGAAACTGAATTAACAGAAAGTGAAATTCAGAATTTAAAGTTTGTGTTTAATTGGAATGGAGAAAAAAAGAATCTTAGGTTCAATGAAGTTTTGGACTCGCCAGTTATACAAGAAATAAACAAACGTTTGAATAAAGAAGGAAGTAGAATTGTACTTGAAAAACTAAATGAAACGCTATTTGTTTCACTTTATATAGACAATTCTCTTGATAAACTAATTCCTATAAAATATGTTGACAGACAAAAGATGATTTTATATGGTTTCCCAAAAGAACCTTATGAAATTAATTGTCCAATAATAGAATAAAAAAAACAGCTGGTAACACACGCTACAAGCGATTTGGGCAATTGGCTTAATTTAAAAATGGTCTTGTATTTGAAAGATTTGGCAAATCCGAAAATAAGGCTTTATTTAAGCCCAAACCGCTTGTAGCGCGAGAACGTCAGGCTGTGAAAAAACCTCTTTTTTGCGTTAAAATCTTCAATTTTTCCTTTTCTACAATCCAAAAGAAAGCCTTTTAAGAAAGGTCTTTTTTAGG
>NZ_QNUX01000023.1 GCF_003312425.1 Flavobacterium psychrolimnae
TAGGTGGTCAATTTGAACTGGAAAGTGGTGGTCAGTTTGCTCCGAAACTGGTGGTCAATTTGCACTGGAATAGGATGGTCAATTTGACTGGTTTTTCCAACTTGACAACTCTTACGTACATTTTACTATCAATCCCCAACAGGACATCAAAACCAAATTTTGGGAGCCAATCAAAGACAGACCCTACACATAATAAGCCAATATCTTCAAATCTTCCATAAAATGATTTGAAATTTGTCCCGTTGGGGTCACTTTAAAAATCCCTAATTACTTAATTTTCAAGTACTAGGGATTTTTTATTTTAGCTATAGTCCACAATCAAAATTTAAGAAATAAAACTACCAGAATTGTCATAAAACTTAAATTTAAGCTTTTGCAATTATTTTTTAAATAAGGACTAATAGACACCTATTTAATATTGTAAAATAGCTAATCTAATTCAGATAAAGAATAATTTTACTTTATATCGCTAAGTTGATTTTTTCAAATTGAAAATTTCTAAAGTCCCCGTTTTTGAGTGGAAATACCTGATTACTGCATACTCTATTAAATCACTCCCATTTTTTTCATCAGGAACGTAGCGCTTCTGTTTTTGCAAATTCCGTCACGCAGTTTGTAATCAAAATGGAGTTCATTATTGATAATCTCCACTTCAAAACATTTATTAGTTAATATATTCGGATACTCATTTGTGGTCAGGCAAACTTCAATATCATGCGTAGCTATAGCTCCAACGGCTTTTTTACCAATCACTTTTTTGACCACTTCAATTGTTCCATTGCGTTTATCATCTGAATTGGTTCCGCGTAATATTTCGTCCAATAAAACAAATGCGGGTCTATTTTCCAGTTCGTCCATAATTTGCTTTAAGCGCTTGATTTCGGCAAAGAAATACGATTCACTATCGGACAACGAATCGGATAATCGCATGGAAACCAAAACTGGTAACGGATGCACATTCGCCTGCTTGGCACAAACTGGCGAACCCATTCCTGACAAAACCATGTTGATTCCTAAACTTCTTAGAAAAGTACTTTTACCGGACATATTTGAACCTGTTAAAATCATAAACGATTCGGGATGAAAACGCACATCATTTCCTATTCTGGTTTTTTCATTTAATAAAGGATGACTTAAATCCGTGAAATCTATTTCAAAATTGGTGTTTAATGTTGGATAAACAAACTCGGGATTGTTATATGAAAAATTAGCCAAGCTGTTCAGCATTTCGAATTCACCTATAACTTCCAGCCAATTTTCTAATGCTTCAGCATGGTCTTTTTTCCACTGAATTAATGATTTTAAAACATGTAAATTAAATAGAAACGTTCCATTGAATACGACAGCCGTTACGAAATTACTGATGCTGTCCATATTTGAAAACAAGCCTGCTAATTGTTTAA
Source organism: Flavobacterium psychrolimnae (assembly GCF_003312425.1). Classification (GTDB taxonomy): domain Bacteria; phylum Bacteroidota; class Bacteroidia; order Flavobacteriales; family Flavobacteriaceae; genus Flavobacterium; species Flavobacterium psychrolimnae. The sequence continues at coordinate 1,404 of NZ_QNUX01000023.1, forward strand.
AATGAACGCTGGCATTTTCTTTTTTAAACATTAGTTTTTGCTGCAAATCAATTAATTTTTGTGATTGAAAAGATTCGTTTTCAATTTTTTGCAACAGCAAACTATATTGATGAATGGTTTTATCAATATTTGTAGAATTTGCTACTTCAGCTTGAATTCGCTTTATAAAACGTCCTAAAATCATTAAATTAATAACAAACAAATATGACAAAACAGAAGCAAAAAAGGTATTAGAAGTCACTAAATAAGCAATCAGAAATCCCAGAAAAAGAAGCGGTGAAAAATAAGAAATAAAAACACTCGTTTTAGACAACGGCGCACTATTGAATATGCTCCACTTGAGTAGCGTCTCATAATTTGATTGAATGTCATTGCTAACTTTGGCGAAAGCCAAAAATTCCTGACGCCAATCTAATTTTTCGGTTAATTCTTTTACTGCTTGATGATTTCTGGTAATTTCATCATTTGGCAGAAGTGTCAATAATTGGTTTGCGAATGTTTTTTTTCCGATAAAAGTAGCGGTTCTATTCAAGTTTTGGAACAAAGAATGTTCGCCAAAAATATCTAAATCATATGCATACGGATGATGAAAATCATTAAATTCCTGTCCATTTTCGAAAGGGATTTTATTTCTTTCCAAATAGGAAATTTCATTTTCATTAATGTCCAATAAGGCTTGATTAACTTGTTTTTCGAAAACTAATTTAGAATGAATTCGCATCAATATAACGAATAGTCCAAAAAGAAAAATAGCGGCAGCGATGAAAATAATTTCGCTGGTTTTGATGTAATAATAAATAGAAACCAAAAAAAGTACAATAGTAAAAAGTCTTAAAATACTTATACTATTGTACTTTTTATTGATTGCAGTTAATGCCGTTGAAAAGCGAATCTTTTTTGCTTTGTATATTTCCATAATTCAATTTGATGAATTGCAAATATAACGAAATAGATTACTTTGAGGTCTAAATTAAAAGGCAATGGCGATGCCAGACTACATAGAAATCAAGATTTCAAATGAATTAACACGGAATCAATCAATATGAATCGCTAAAATTGGAATATCAAAATTTGTAGCTATTTTTTTCGTTAAGCTAGGTTTGAAAATCCCTTCAAAAAAACCTCTTTTATATGTAAGCATTGTAAGGACATCAACTTCTTTATACATTATAAAATCCAAAATAGTTTCCTTGACTTCGTCGCTGTTGATGACAAAAAATTCAATGGGTTCATTAATAAATTCGTCTTCCCATTTAGCAACTGTATCTTTAGAGACATCAGAATCACTGGTTTTTACATACAAGCACTTTACTTTTGCTTTCGTTTTTTTGGCAATATCCAACACCATTTTTAAGGCTTTTTTATCTTTGGTTCTAAAACGAGTTGTGAATCCGATAATTTCAATTTTCTTGAATTTTGCTTCTATTGGAACACACAACATAGGAACGTCTATTCCTGAAATTACAGAACCTGTATTGGTGCCCATAAAAAAAGCATCCCATCCCGTGGCTCCGGAAGTTCCCATTATGACAAAATCTATTTTATCTTCTTTGATACATTTTTTAATATTATGGAGCAAATCCCCATCCATGAGCCTATGAGACATCTTTATTTTATCTAAATGACGCTCTTCGGCTATAGCCCGCAATTTTGGGATTTCCTCTTTAAACATATCAAATTGTGCTAACTCTAATGAATCATAAATGACCGCGTAATTTTCAGGGAAAAACTGATTGTCATAAATTGGCAGTTCAAAAGTGTGCAATAAAAAAAGTTCCCCGTGAACTATTTTTGCAAATTCTAAAGCATGTACAAAAGCATTTGTAGCTACTGTAGAAAAGTCGGTTGGAAAGAGAATTTTTTTCATTTGTATTATGCTTTTAAAGGATTCATTTACTAATAAATATTGAGAATTTTTCGAGTATTCAAATCGGAATTAATTTTATTCATGAATCGCCAAAATCGGTACATTGATGTGAAATGCTAATTTTTTTGAAAGACTAATTTCAAAAAGTTTCTCAAAGAAATTTCTGTGATACACATGCATTGCAATCAAATTAATTTTATGCAAATCGATAAAATTTAAAATAATTCCTTCCACATCTTCTCCTTTGATGGAGTGAAATGTAACTTCATTATTTTCTACTAATACCTTCCAATCTTCTCTGCTGTCGTCTTTAACTTCATGATGCGGAGACACTACACGAAGGCAATCAATTTGTGCGTGAAATATATTGGACAAAGACAAAACTCTTAAAAAAGACCCCGTATCCTCCGGTTTGTATTGTGTAATGAACAGTATTTTTTCGATAGAATGGTATTTACAGTTCTCCGGTATTGCCAAAACTAATGCTTTAACATCATTCATTACTTTTGTGGCTATCGTACCGAAAAAAGTTTCTTTAAGACCAGTGGCTCCTTTAGTTCCCATAACTACGAAATCGAAATTTTCATTCTCGGTTATTTTTTTTATTTCTGGAACCAAATTTCCCAAAATCAAAACATGACTTATTTTGATATGAGTTAAATTGTTTGCTTCCGCAATTTTTCTTAAAACAGGGACTTCATCTTTGTAATTCTCAAAATTACTGAGTTCCGTTACATCATAAATTTCATGTAAATACTCCGAAACATTAACATAATTGGCTTGTGGCAATTGATAAACATGCATTGTAACTATTTCAGCGTTAATGGATTCTGCCAATTTCAATGCGTAAATAAACGCATTTTTAGACACTTCTGAAAAGTCGGTAGGAAATAGAATTTTTTTCATAATACAGTTAAATTATTGCAAATCAATTATTTATATAAATTTACAAAACAAAAAACAAAATAGAATGATAATTATCAGTTTGGCTAATTTTTAACAAAAAATAAAGTTAATGGTTTAATAAGCGAGTCTTGTAGCCATGTCTATTTTGCTTACTTTTGCATCAAATTGAATTTAAATATGATACCTCACGATTCCATAGTGGCACTAGCAACTCCTTCGGGAGCTGGTGCAATAGCCGTAATTCGGATTTCCGGCCAAGATGCCATTACTATTGGAAATTCTGTTTTTAAATCCATCAAAAACAAAGAATTAACAACCCAAAAAACGCATACCTTACATTTGGGACATATTATGGATGATACCAAAACTTTGGATGAAGTGCTGGTATCTATTTTCAAAGGACCAAATTCCTATACTGGTGAAAACACTATAGAAATTTCTTGTCACGGTTCTACTTATATACAACAGCAAATCATTCAATTATTGCTTCGAAAAGGCTGTCGAATGGCAGATCCTGGCGAATTTACGTTGCGAGCATTTTTAAACGGGAAACTTGATTTGTCCCAAGCAGAAGCTGTTGCCGATTTAATTTCATCCGATAATGAAGCTTCACACCAAATTGCAATGCAACAAATGCGTGGTGGTTTCTCTAATGAAATAGCTAAATTAAGAGAAGAATTATTGAATTTTGCTTCACTAATTGAGCTCGAATTAGACTTTGCCGAAGAAGATGTAGAATTTGCTGACCGAACCCAATTTCACGAATTATTGAACCGAATCGAATTTGTCCTAAAACGATTAATCGATTCGTTTGCCGTAGGCAATGTGATTAAAAACGGAATTTCTGTAGCTATTGTGGGCGAACCAAATGTAGGTAAATCGACGCTTTTGAATGCTTTATTGAATGAAGAGCGCGCCATTGTTTCGGAAATTGCGGGAACTACGCGTGATACCATTGAAGATGAATTAGTGATTGGCGGCATTGGTTTTAGATTCATAGATACCGCCGGAATTCGTGAAACGGAAGATGTGGTAGAAAGCATCGGGATTCGTAAGACTTTTGAAAAAATTGAACAAGCGCAGGTTGTCGTTTTTCTGTTTGACAGTTCCGAGTTTAAAGTTTCAGGTTTAAAGTTAAAAGTAGAACTGGAAAAAATTAAAAATCAATTTCCATTAAAGCCACTTGTGATTATTGGCAACAAAGCAGACAAACTGGAAGAAAATGAAATTGTAAATCTAAAAGCTGAAATTCCAGAAATCTTACTTATTTCTGCAAAAGAAAAACTAGGTGTTGAGGAATTAAAGAATCAATTACTTTCATTTGTGAATACTGGTGCATTACGAAACAATGAAACAATCGTAACCAATACAAGACATTACGATTCTTTACTAAAAGCTTTGGATGAAATACAAAAAGTAAAATTTGGTCTTGAAACGAATTTGTCATCCGATTTGATGGCATTAGATATTAAGGAAGCTTTGTATCAATTCGGGACCATTACTGGACAGGTCTCAAACGACGAATTATTAGGCAATATTTTTGCTAATTTCTGTATCGGAAAATAGGTCTCACAAAACATCACAAAATAAAACAAAGAATCCCAGTTAAAATGTCATAAAACGGCATTTTAACTGGGATTCTTCTTTCTGTTTATTTAGCTTTATTTGCAGATAGTTTGTTCCTTTTTGTACCATTATTGTACCACGAAAATAATTTTCCTTGTTGGATTTTTTTTTGGCGAAATTATGACACACAGAGAGACACATAGACACAATGGGACACAAAATTAGTCACATTATGAGTTCTAACATTGAGGTTATCAGAATTTGTGAGCACTGCAAAAAACAGTTCACAGCCAGAACAACGCGCACACGGTATTGTTCGCACATTTGCAACAGCCGTGGTTATAAATCACTGGTACGCAAAGGAAAAGTAGAAAAAAGCAATAATGAGATCGTTCAGCTTTTAAACACAGATTTGGAAAAAATAAAGCCTCTTGAGTTTTTAAAAATTACTCAGGCAACCCTTCTTTTTGGAATCAGCAGAAGTACGCTTTACAGGTTAGTTAACAATGGACAACTGGACATTGCAAAGTTTGGCAAACGAACTGTTATCCGCAGATGCGATCTTGAAGCTTTTTTTGCAATTTGTATACAGGATGTAACCTTGAAAACTGGACAGCAATTTCCTGGTTTTGACAATTGCTATACTATAACGGAAATTCAACAGAAGTATAATATTTCTTCAGGAGCGCTCTATCTATTGATTCAACGGCAGGGTATAGTAAAATATTCCGTTGGAAAATTCACCTGTGTATCCAAACAGGATATTGATATAATTTTTAATGCTGCGGGAAGATGAAAAATATAAATGTTACGCTAAGAAAAAGGACGCTGCCAAGTGGTAAGATTACACTATATCTTGATTTTTTCCCTCCGGTTTACAACCCTAAGACTCATAAACTTTACCGTAGGGAGTATTTAAGTTTATACCTCGTTCCTAAACCAAAAAATAATGTTGACAAGACTATGAATTCTGAGAATCTATATAAAGCTGAAATAATCTGTGCAAATAGGTTTAATGAAGTAAATAAGCCGCAGATCTACAATCCTTTTGAACTGGAGCAACTTCGTCTTAAAGAGATTGGCGAAAAATCATTTCTACAGTATCTCAAGCTTGTTGCAGAGCATAAAACGGGTAATAACGGTGATATCTGGACTTATGCCATTATACACTTTGAAAATTTTCTTAAAAATGAGGATTTACTGATACAGGATATCGATGTGACTGTTATAGAAGATTTTAGGGAGTATCTCTTAAAGGCAAAATGTATCAGGAAAAAGGGTAAGTTTTTAGCTCAGAATACAGCTTTAACTTATTTCAATAAGATCAAAGCTACTCTTCGAAAAGCTTACAAAAAAGGATTACTTCAAACGGATGTTAATGCTGCGGTTGAAAGCATAAAGGAACAAGAGTCTCAAAGGAATTTTCTAACCATGGAAGAAGCTGTAAGGCTATTTAAAACCCCTTGTAAAAAGGAAATTGTCAAACGTGTCAGTCTTTTTTCTCTGCTTACAGGCATGCGCTATTCCGATATATCAAAACTTACATGGGAAGAAGTACAATACAGTAAAAGTGAAGGATATTACATAAGATTTAAGCAGCAAAAAACTGATAGACCAGTAACCCTTCCTATATCCCCCGAAGCATTCGAGTTTTTAGGCGAAAAAGTGGATCAATATAAGAGAGTCTTTTATGATTTAAAAAAATGGGATGTTGACCGGTTGCTGCCTATATGGGTTAACGACGCATCAATTGAGAAACATATTACATTTCACTGCTTTCGTCATACGTATGCAACATTGCAGATGGCAGCAGGTACCGACATTTTTACGGTTTCGAAAATGCTGGGGCACAAAAATATAAAGACCACTCAGATATATACAAAAATCATCGACGAGAAAAAAAGAGCAACAACTAATAAAATTTCATTTAAATAAGATTTTTTTAATACTGGTTAAAAAAAGAAAATGAATTCTTAGCTTTTACTTTAAAGTGGCTTTCAAAGCCACTTTAAAGTCGAAGGCAAATGGTTTATATTGCAGATTTTTTATAAAAACGGACAAAATGTTTTACAAAATCAAATTAAATATTAATCATTAAAAAACGTATCGATAAAAGTAAGAAATTTATTTAAAATAGTATCACCTATTTTTGATCTTTGTAAAATAGAGGGTTGATGTTCTAATACTTCCACTACCTCTTGTTTGGTTGGGATTCTTTGGGTGAATAAATAATCTTCTGTTAGTTTTTTTAGCTTGTCCGCATTTATCTTTTCATCTTGTACAAATTGATTGAAGGCTTTTTGCTGTTCTTCGATCATAAATGCTGCATAGCCTTCCTCTATTGAAGCATCTTCAAGTAATGGCAAGTTTTCTTCAATGAAACGTTCTATCAATTCGCGTTTGCTGCGCAGTTTGACATCTCCTGCAACGATATCTAGTATTTCTTTTTGTCTGCGTTCTTTTTCCTCTGGGTTTGTTGCTTTTAACTTGGCTAATAATCCTAAAATATAGGTTACTGTAATATCATCACGATGTATCAATTCTAGTTCAAAATCGACTTCGTTAAGTATGGAGGTTTTTTCTTTTTTACCTTTATCAGATAACTCTAAGTATTTGGATTTATAATTTTCAAATTCTTGTTCGCCTAAATCAATATCATCAAATTTAAAATCTACAAATGATGCAATTATGTTTTTTAACCGGATAATTTCACGAAACGCTTTTACAAATTCTAGCTCTTCGTCTTCGGTATATAAATCATCAACTGATTCAAAAGTTGGAGTAATTGCTGTTAAATTATCGTACGCTTCATTAATTTCTTTAACGTAGGTTTCGTATGGTTTTAAGATGATAATTTCTTTAGCCTTTTTATCTGAAAATAAGGCAATAGCATCATCAGTGGCTTTTTTAAGATTCCTAAATACGACAATATTTCCTTGTGATTTTTTATCACCAAGAATTCTATTAGTTCTGGAATATGCCTGAATTAAACCGTGGTATTTTAAATTTTTATCTACAAATAGGGTATTCAATGATTTACTATCAAATCCTGTTAGGAACATATTAACCACAAATAAAATATCTACTTGTTTAGAACGCACTCGTTGTGCTATGTCTTTGTAATAATTGTAAAAGGATTGACTGTCTTTTGTAGTCCAATTGGTTTTAAAGGTTTTGTTGTAATTTTCTATATAACTTTCTAGTTTATCTCTTTTATGATAGGCATTATAAACCTCTTCCTTTTCTGCTACCTCATTAAAATCTTTATTATCATAATCGTCTGTATCGCTAATCATTTCGTCATTGGCACCGAAACTAAAAATTGTAGCCATCTTTAAATCATGTTTACCCTCTTCTTTTAATTTAAGGAATAGATCATAATATTTAATCAGCATGCCTACGCTACTCACGCAAAACATAGCCGTAAACGTTTTGTTTTGCGTTTTAATGGGATGTTGCTGAATGATATAATTGGTGATTTTTTCAATGCGGTCTTTGCTTTCTAATAATTCTTGGGTATCAATTGCTTCTACTTCAATGTCAATTTCATTTTGCGAATTCTCACGCTCTTTGTACTTCCCTACATACTCCACAGAGAAACGCAGAACATTTTCATCTTTTATCGCATCGGTAATAACGTAACTATGCAATTGTTCTCCAAATAAGCTTGCCGTGGTTTGGTTTTGCTTGTTTTTAGACGAGGCATTTTCTGCAAAAATAGGTGTACCGGTAAACCCAAACATTTGATAGTTTTCAAAATATTGGGTTATCTTTTTATGTGTGTCTCCAAATTGAGAGCGGTGGCATTCATCAAAAATAAAAACAATTTTTTTGTCTTTTAGATCGTCCATTGTTTTAAGATGATGTTCTCTCGTAATAGCATTGTACAATTTCTGAATTGTCGTGACAATCAATTTGCTGTTGCTGTCTTTGAACTGGCGTACTAAATTGGCAGTGTTATTAGTTGGGTCAATACAATCAGGTTTGAATGCATTGAATTCTTTAGCGGTTTGGTAATCTAAATCTTGTCTGTCTACACAAAAAACTACTTTATCTACCTTAGGTAATTGTGATAAAATTTGGCTGGCTTTGAACGAAGTTAATGTTTTACCTGAACCTGTAGTGTGCCATATATAACCATTGTGATTACTATTTTTTACCTTGTCAATAATACGTTCTACGGCATTAAATTGATACGGACGCAGTACCATCAGCAATTTATCAGAATCGTGCAATACCGTGTATTTCGTGATCATTTTAGACAAATGACATTTCTCTAAAAAGGTATTGGCAAAATCCTCTAGTTTAGCAATGCGTTTGTTGTTTTCGTCTGTCCAATAAAATGTTTGTTTGTAATCGGGTTTTTTGTTTCCGAAATTGCTGAAGTATTTAGTATTTACGCCGGTACTAATTACAAATAATTGCACATAATTAAACAAACCTGTATTGGCTGAGAAAGAATGTTTTTGGTAGCGGTTGATTTGATTGTAGGCTTCTTTTAATTCTAAGCCCGTCTTCTTTAATTCTATTTGCACTAAGGGCAAACCGTTAATTAAAATGGTTACGTCATAACGGTTTTTATACGTCCCTTCAACCGTGATTTGATTGGTTACTTGATATTGATTTTGACACCAGAAATCCATATTTAAGAACTCTACATAAACCAATTCGTTATTGTCATTTTTGAAAGCAAACTTATCGCGTAGCAATAACGCCTTTTCAAAAACATTGTTAGACTTGGTTAAGTGGTTTAGTATTTGCTTAAAATCCGAATTAGAAAACACTTTGTTGTTGTGTTTTTCTAATTGCTTTTTAAGATTGACTAGTAAATCATTTTCATCTTTAATAGTTACTTTATCGTATCCATTTGAAGCTAATTGGTTGACTAGATTTTGCTCTAAAATTAATTCGGATTGTGATGTCATGTTATATTAATAGTTCGAGATTCTTTACAAATCTCGAAGTTTATTTAATTTTATATTTGGTTAATAATACTAAGAATTTTTCAGAACGCACAAAGTTTTGTTTCACTTTATTGACTTGAATTATATCTAAAAAGTCAAGATTTACGAGACCTAACAAATCAGTTCGTGCTGTAAAATTTGATATTAAAAATCTATTCTCTACTTCTTTTACAGTAAAAATACTTTCTGGTTCATCGTATAGTATTTTTAATAATTGCGCTTGACGTTCATTAACATTCGGAATTCTAACAAAACTTGCAATTTGTAAATTTTCTTTTTGTTTCAGTTGAATATATTCTTTTAATGCTTCGAACGATTTGTCCATCACCTTTAAATGATAGGTCATAAAGTAAGTCAAATCATTGGCATCTGCTTCGGTATATAAATAGGCTTTCTCGTACTGATTTTTAGTATCCTGAATAATCTTTGAAATAGATAAATACTCTGTAAGCCAATATCCTTTTTTCAATAAATACCAGTAAAACAAGGCACGCGCCGTTCTACCATTTCCATCTGTAAAAGGGTGAATGTAACCAATCATAAAATGAATAGTAGTTGCTTTAAGGATAGGGTGCATAAAAGTTTCTTTACTATCAGCATTAAAAAAGTCACATAAGTCTTTAATTAATATTTCCAGTTCTTTATGGCTAGGAGGTGTATGCACGACTTCGCCATCAATATGATTGACAACTTGTACATCATCAGATATTCTAAATGCGCCTTCCTCTTTTTTATCGTCTAATGTATCACAAGCAATTAGTCCGTGAACGTATAACAATTTTTCAGGGGTTAAATCGTCATTGCGATTTTGTGTGATGTGTTTGATTGTAACATAATTATTTACAATCATTTGTTCTGACTTGGTCTTTGGTTTTACTTCTTTACGAAGCATTTCTTTAGCTTTTTTACGGGTAGTATTGGCTCCTTCTATCTGGCTACTAGAGATAGCTTCTTCCATAATAGCACTTACCAAATATCTAGTTTTATCAGCATCTGGAACAACATTATTTGCTCCCATATAACCACCAATATTCATATCAAAATAGTGAAGTATTTTTTGAATATAATCAGTAGTCACATAATTAAATTGATAACTACCAAAAGAGATATTTTTGTAATTTACCGCTCTTGCCATTTTTACGGCAGACCAAAGTTGTATAGGATCTAAATCTAATATTTTTTTATATTTTACTTTATCCCAATATAAATACTCGTTATTAATTTCTTTTATCTTAACAACCACATCCGGTTTATTTGCCAGTGCAAATATTTTTTGATTAAAAATCATTTTCGGTGCATCTTCCATCTTAACAGTATTATTAAAGAGTTCAAATATAGTAAATACTTCGAGATTATTGATAAATCTCGAAGTATTTACACAAACATTTGCTGCAACAATACATTTTTATCATCCAATTTTTCAATTAGATTTTATTCTAATAGTATTTCGGATTAGGATATCATTTATTTATCATCGTATTTAACCATAGCCTGAGCAAAATGTTTAAAAACTGACAATTTTCCAGAATCTACAGCCAATGAAATTCCTCCTAATGGAAGATATCCCTCTTTAATCTTGTTTAAAACCTCAATTACTAGAAACTCTTTTGATTCCATTTCTAAAATAATGTAATCGATAATTTTTTTATTTTCCATAGTGTTTTTATTTACACAAACATTTGCTGTAACAATCCTTTTTTATATTCTTGGGTATCTTGTATTTGATTGGAAACTAATGCTATTTTTTCATCAATTGCTGAAAAGAAATTAGCGATTTTGGTTTGTTCTTTTAAAGTTGGTAAATCAATAAATAAATTTGAATAAATTGAAATCCAATGCCTTCCGTGACCTCCAACTTCAAATTTTAAATTTTGCATGGATTCATAAATGAATTTAATACAGATATTTTCTTTAGCCTTCAAAATTTTCATAGCACTTGATTTTGCTTTAAATGGAAAGTTAACAAATTGAGTTGCTGTAGTAAAATCATCAAAAATAATTACAGGAAGTTCTTCTTTTTTAAAAATGCCATTCACTTCATCGGTATATCCTAAAATAAAAGTTTTACCAGCCGTTAAAACAGGTGTTTTAAAACTATCATTGTAATCAGTACTATCAACAAGGTATTTCGTTGGCTGTTCAAAATTCAAACACTCCCCTAAACTTTTCTCTTCCCACTCCTCAAAATCATTACCATTATCATCTTTAAACCTGATTTCTTGGTTGAAGATTTTTTGCATGATGCCTTTTTTGTAGTCCTCTAAAAGAGCTTTTTTTTCTTTTAAAAGGTTTAGTTTTTCATCTACTGATGAAAGGAAATTGGCTATGCGGGTTTGTTCTTTGAGGGATGGCAGGTTAATATTTAAATCTTTTAAATCCGATAAATCTAGTTTACCAGCACCGATACCAGTTCCTGTAACCATATTTAATACTTTAGGTTCTGAATGAAAAAACCACTGTAAAATATATTTTGAATTTGAAACTTGATTATCAACAGAAATTGATTTTAAATCTTGATTAAAAGAAACATCAATTCCTGCAATTCCTATTGGGATTTTATTAAACAACATACTTCCTCTAACTAGCAAAAGTAAATCACCCTTTTTAGCTAATTTTGATCCTTTTTGTAAGCCCTCTAATGTTATTTTTAACTCTGAATTGGTATATTCAAGCCCTCTCATCGAAGAAGCACTTATCCAAGCTATGTCTCCATTCCAATAGTTTACATTATCTTTTGGAGGAGTTCCTCCCGAAGCCCATTGAGTAAACTGTCCCAACTTTCTATTGTCCCAATTATCTTTAAAGTCTGGAAACCTTAATTTTGGTTGTACTGTTTCCATATTAAAAAGGGGTTTTAATTTGGAGTTCACTACAAAAGGCAGCAATGGTTTTATCCACTTCATTCATTTTTAAATCAATGCTTTGCAATTGATCCGCCACCGCATTTACATCAATAGCGATCGCTTCTTCAAATGTGTTTACATACCGTGGAATGTTCAGGTTGTAATCATTGGCTTTTACTTCTTCGAGAGTTGCTACGTTAGAATATTTGTCTATTACGGTCCTGTTTTGGTAGGTTTCAATAATTTTATCAATGTCAAATTCACGTAGTACGTTTTGATTTTTTACTTTTTCAAAATCATTACTGGCATCAATGAATAAAATGTTTTCTGGCGTTTCTTTGCATTTCTTCAGCACCAAAATACAGGTTGGAATACTCGTGCCATAAAACAAGTTAGACGGTAAACCAATAATGGCATCAATGTAGTTGCAATCTTCAATTAAATACTTCCTAATATGTCCTTCGGCAGCACCTCGAAACAATACGCCATGCGGCGCAATACATGCCATAATACCGCTATCGTCTAACTGATGCACCATGTGTTGGATAAAAGCAAAATCAGCCTTGGTTCCTGGTGCCAGTCTGCCGTATTGCGAGAATCGCTCGTCATTGGTAAAAATAGGATTGGCAGACCACTTTGCAGAGAATGGTGGATTGGCTACGATGGCATCAAACTTAAAATCCAAGTGTTGCGGTTTTTCAAGTGTGTCTTCGTTTTTAATATCGAACTTATGATAATTCACATCGTGCAAAATCATGTTCATTCGCGCTAAGTTGTAGGTGGTACGGTTTTGTTCTTGAGCGTAAAAATGTCCTACCTCTTCTACCTCTCGTGCCACACGAAGTAAAAGCGATCCGCTACCACATGTTGGGTCGTAAACTGATTTTAACTTGCTTTTGCGAGTTGTAACAATTTTAGCCAAGATACTCGATACTTGTTGCGGTGTGTAAAATTCACCTGCTTTTTGTCCGGCACCGGCTGCAAATTGTGCAATCAAATACTCATAAGCATCACCCAAAACATCACCTTCGGTATTGTCTAAATCGAAATCAATTTCGTCCAATGCTGTAAGTATTTTTACAATAACATCGTTACGGTCTTTGGTGGTACGACCTATTTTAGTAGAGTTTAAATCGATATCATAGAATAGGTTGTCAAAGTCGTCTTGACTATCTGAACCCATGGTACTTTTTTCGATAGAATTCAAAACGTTGGCTAAATCTTCGAGAATAAAAGTGCTTTGAATTTGCTCTTCATCGTCTTGATTAATAACCTTTGCATTTCCTTTTTTGGCTATGTTTGAAAACAGTTCAGATGGTTTTAAGAAATATCCTAAGGCTTCAACAATGGCTTCTTTTAAAGCTTCTAAAATAGCTTTACCCTCACTACTATTTTCGTCAATAGTATTAAAAACGATTCCATCTGGCTTTAGGAACTCATTGGCTTTTTTTTCTAATTTTTCCGAAAGATATTTGTAGAAAATAAAACCTAATATGTAATCTTGAAATTGATTGGCTGATATTTTACCTCTTAGGATATTGGCAATCGCCCATAATTGGGTTTCTAAGAGTTTCTTTTGTTCGTCTGACATTGTATTTTTTTGACTTTTTTTGAATATTGGCTAAAGTAGTTATAAACTTATATACGGTAAAAACTTATTTTTCAATTTTCTTATAAAATCCTGCATACAATTTCATACGATTTTATGCCAAAAAATGCTGGTCAATTTAACCGGTTTTACCCAAGAATCAAACTTACTTTTAGACAGGTAACGAGGGTAAATTCATAAAAATAGGGCTTGATAAACACTCTTTCAATCCCTTATATTAAATCTTCCATGTCCTCGTTACGCTACCGCTCCTATTCCAAATCCATTACAATCTTTTCCCACGGCACCTTAGATCATTTTAGGTATGCCTTATTATTTCAAAGCTCATCCATAATGGTAAAATAATTAATGCGGCTTACAGATTGAATATACTAAATCCAATGGATGGGTCTGTAATTGAGTTAGGATATTTAATCCTTTGTCAAATTTTAATCTCATTTGCATTTGACTAATACAAATCATCATTACTTCCCCTTCATTTTTGTATTCAAAAACCAGTATGCTTTTGTCTTATTTCAGGAGCAAAGGTATCTCCGTGTTCTTAACGCAATAGCAAGGCCTGGTCCTTCAGATTTGATAAAAAATCTCCACCCATCCGGGTTGTATTTTTTATCAAAGCCTTGCTATTGCTAAACACTAACCTTTTTATGCTCATGAAACAAAACATAGCATACTCCGGCTCTTTGGACTAATAAAAAAATGTCAACAATGAAATTTAATACTATTTATATTGGAAATAGAGTGAAACAAAACAGCAACTCCTCTCATTACCGAATAAATTAATTTAAAAAATAATCCTAAAATAAAAAAACATGAACATCATCGGATGATTGACAAGGGATGCGGATGTACACACAACAACGCAGGACAAAAAAGTGGTAAATTTTTCAGTAGCTATCAATGATAGTTACAGAAATAAGCAGGGCGAACGCATAGAGCAAATTAGCTATTTTGACTGCTCCTACTGGATAAGTCCAAATGTAGCAAAAATACTCATTAAAGGTGCTTTAGTAGAGCTAACGGGAAGAGTAAGTACAAGAGCCTGGACTGCTACTAACGGGGAACTAAGATCTAGCTTAAATTTTCACATATCTACTATTAAATTACATGGAAGTAATAAGAAAATAGAACACACACAGGTTATCGTAAAACAAGAAAATACAAAGATCATTACAGAGGAGCCTGTAGATGATCTACCATTTTAACACTAAATACTTAATCATTTTTTCAACTTTTAAAATTTTAATATCATGGTGCAAATTCCAGTGATATTGACCACCCAATTCCAATTTAAAGTGAGCACCTGATTCCAATTCAAAATGACCACCCAATTCCGGGGCAAAATGACCACCC
>NZ_QNUX01000003.1 GCF_003312425.1 Flavobacterium psychrolimnae
GAATAAAACTGAATTTAAAAGGAATGAGCCCGATACAATATCGAGCTCATTATTATCAAAATTAATTATAAATTTGTCTAAACTTTTGGGGGCAGTCTAATTTTGGCACAGCCCTTTTTATTTTTTTTAATTATATAATTTATTCCTCCTCCATCATATCAATATGCCTGTCGTGGTATCCTAACAGGTATAAAACACCGTCGAGTCCTAAGCTGGAAATAGAACTTTCTGCTTTTTCTTTTACTGTAGGTTTGGCATGAAAAGCAATTCCTAAACCTGCTAAATTCAACATCGGCAAATCATTGGCGCCATCACCCACTGCAATAGTTTGATTGATGTGAATGCCTTCTTTATCGGCAATGGCTTGAAGATATTCCGCTTTCTTTTTACCATCAACAATTTCACCAAGATAGTTACCCGTCAATTTTCCGTCTTTGATTTCCAATTCGTTAGCGTGAACGTAGTCAATCCCTAATTCTTTTTGCAGGTATTTTCCAAAAAAGGTAAATCCTCCGGACAAAATAGCTGTTTTATAGCCGTAATATTTCAAGGCCTTCATTAAGCGATGCGCTCCTTTGGTTATTGGAAGATTTTCAGCAACATTTTGCAGTACGTCCTCGCTCAAACCTTCTAGCAAAGCCATACGTTGCTTGAAGCTTTCGCTAAAATCAATTTCGCCGTTCATCGCTGCTTCTGTAATTGCTTTTACTTGCTCACCCACACCCGCCAACTCAGCCAGTTCATCAATCACTTCCGTCTGTATCAAGGTCGAATCCATATCAAAACACACCAAACGTCTGTTTCTTCGATACATATTGTCTTCCTGAAACGAAATATCCACATCCAATGTTCTGGAAATTTCCATAAAACTGGCCGTCATAAACGTTTTATCTACAATCGTGCCCGTAACTGATAATTGTATGCAAGAACGCGGAAACTCCTCTTTCTCCAAAATAGAAACCCTGCCGGTTAATCTTTTGATTGCGTCAATATTTAAATTTTGGTTAGACAATATTTTAGTGACCGCCGCCAATTGAACTGCTGTCAGGGTTTCGCCTAGAACATTGATGGTATAGCGTTGTTTGCGTTGCCCTTTGACCCATATTTCGTAATCGGGAATAGAAATTGGTATAAACTTCACTTTCACGCCCAATTCATAGGCTTTAAACAATAAATCTTTTAGAACAGGCCCTGAAGAGGAACCCGCTTTTATTTCAAATAAAATACCTAGAGAAAGCGTATCATGGATATCTGCTTGACCAATATCCAGAATAATGGCATCGTAAGTCGCCAAAATGGATGTTAAACCAGCAGTAACTCCGGGTTTGTCCTGACCTGAAACTTTTAGTAAAATTACTTCTATTTCGTCTGTTTGCATGCTATGTTTATATGATTTAGAATAGACAAAAATCGACAATCTGACGTTGATAAAAAAAAATATTGCTCCTTTTTTCAAACAATAACAAATAGTGTAATTTCCCCATAAAAAAACCTGCCCAAATGAATGAACAGGTTTATATTTTTAAGAAAAATGCATTTTTTACGATGCTATCTCCAAACGTTTCAATAAATTTTTATTCAACGTTTCTTTGGCGTATTCCACGTCAATTTCTAAGATTTTGTCTTCAGAACTTGGTAATTCATACATCGCATCGGTTAAGATAGCTTCACATAAAGAACGCAATCCACGAGCACCTAATTTGTATTCTAATGCTTTATCCACAATAAAATCTAAGGCTCCATCTGTGATGGTAAAAGTTACTTCATCCATCAAAAACAATTTCTCGTATTGTTTGATTAACGCATTTTTAGGTTGTGTCAAAATTGCACGCAAGGTTTCTCTGTCTAAAGGATCCATGTGTGTCAAAACTGGCAAACGACCAATTATCTCCGGAATCAATCCAAAATCTTTGATATCTTTTGGGATAATGTATTGCAACAAATTGTCTTTGTCAATGTTGTCCACATTTTTTGAAGTAGAATAACCAACAGCCTGACGGTTCAATCGTTTCGAAATAATTCTTTCGATTCCATCAAAAGCACCACCGGCAATAAACAAAATATTCTGAGTATTTACCTCAACAAATTTTTGGTCCGGGTGCTTGCGTCCTCCTTTTGGTGGCACATTCACAACCGTTCCTTCCAGTAATTTCAATAATGCTTGTTGCACTCCTTCACCAGAAACGTCACGCGTAATAGACGGATTGTCGCTTTTACGAGCAATTTTATCTATTTCGTCAATGAATACAATTCCGCGTTCTGCTTTGGCAACATCATAATCAGCAGCTTGCAAAAGACGCGTCAAAATACTTTCGACATCTTCCCCAACATAACCTGCTTCAGTAAGAACAGTCGCATCAACAATAGCTAAAGGCACATCCAACATTTTTGCAATGGTTTTAGCTACTAATGTTTTTCCTGTTCCTGTTTGTCCCACCATGATGATGTTACTTTTTTCAATCTCAACCTCATCGTCTAATTGCTGTTGCATCAAACGTTTGTAGTGATTGTAAACCGCAACCGACATTACTTTTTTAGTTTGGTCCTGTCCAATTACATATTGATCCAAGAACGCTCTGATTTCTTTTGGTTTCTTCAAAATCAAATCTCCAACCAGTTTTGAACTTCCGCTGGATTTTAATTCTTCTAAAACAATTCCGTGTGCCTGTTCGATACATTTATCACAAATATGTGCATTGATTCCAGCAATCAACAATTGGGTTTCTGGCTTCTTTCTTCCACAAAACGAACATTCTAATACTACTTTTGCCATTCTTTTTTTGTTTAAAGTTTAAAAAGTTTAAAGTTTAAAGTTCCCGCAGCAACCTTAAACCTTAAACCTTAAACTTGTAACTATTTTTATCCTCTTATTAAAACCTCATCAATCATTCCGTATGCTTTTGCTTCTTCAGCAATCATCCAATAATCACGTTCACTATCAGTATGAACTTTATCAAAAGTTTGTCCGGAGTGGTGAGAGATAATTTTGTATAATTCATCTTTCAGTTTCAACATTTCACGTAAGTTTATTTCCATATCAGTAGCAACTCCTTGCGCTCCGCCTGATGGTTGGTGAATCATTACTCTTGAGTGTGGCAATGCTGAACGTTTTCCTGCAGCTCCTGCACATAACAGTACCGCTCCCATAGAAGCTGCCATTCCGGTACAAATTGTTGCTACATCTGGTTTGATGTATTGCATCGTGTCATAAATCCCTAATCCTGCGTAAACGCTTCCTCCTGGAGAGTTCAAATAAATTTGAATATCCTTAGAAGCATCGGCGCTTTCAAGGAACAATAACTGTGCTTGAACGATGTTTGCGATTTGGTCATCAATTCCTGTTCCAAGGAATATAATTCTGTCCATCATCAATCTGGAGAAAACGTCTAATTGTGAAATATTCAACTGACGTTCTTCAATGATATATGGAGTCATGTTTTTAGGAGTCATTGCGCCTACGATTTTATCGTAATACATGGAGTTTACGCCGTGGTCCTTTGTAGCAAATTTTTTAAATTCTTTACCGTAGTTCATATTTTTTTGTTCTAAGTTTTACGTTATATCTTGTGATTCCATTTAATGCAAAGGTCATACCTCTTTATAAATGATGTCAATATGTCTTATTTTTTAGCCCAGATGGGAGTAAAAAGCTTTTTGAATTCCGTTTTTTAGTTTTTTTATTCTTGCAAAGCGACTAGAAGAAGCTCTTGCAGGAATTTAAAAAACAGAAACGGAAGAAAAAACTTGAAACGTACAGCTGGATTAGCTCCTGAAATTAATTCAAACAAAAGAGCGCCAAAAAATATTTTTTCTGACGCTCAAATATAACTATTTTTTATTGTTTCGTATCTGTAATCAAATCATAAAATTTTAATAATCTCTCGCTCTTAGGGCTATTGACTTTGAACTTTACGACCGTACAAACTCCTATTTATTCTCCGTAAGAAGCAGCAATAAATTCTTCGTAAGTCACTTCTTTAGTAGTAGGATTTGCTTTTTCTTTAAACAATTCCAATAATTTCTCAGCAACAACTTGGTCAGAAAGTCTTTTCACTTCGTCTTGGTTAGACAAAACTCTAGCTACAATTCCTTGAACTTCTTCGTCAGTAGGATTTGTTTGCCCGAATTGCGCCATTTGTTGACGGATATTTTTTGTAGTGAATGTTTTCAAGTCTTCAAAAGTGATTTTGATATCAGATTGAGCCATTGCTCTACCTTCGATCAATTGAAAACGCAATCCTTTTTCAGAACGTGCATATTCAACTTCAGCTTCCTCAGGAGATAATTTTTTCTCACCTACAGTTTGCAACCATTTTTTAAGGAATTCAGCTGGTAAATCAAATTTTGTGCTTTCGATTAAGAACTCAGTAACATCACCTAATAATTTTTGGTCTGCTTGCTGTGCAAATTGAGTTTCAG
The DNA here is from genome assembly GCF_003312425.1 of Flavobacterium psychrolimnae. GTDB lineage: Bacteria > Bacteroidota > Bacteroidia > Flavobacteriales > Flavobacteriaceae > Flavobacterium > Flavobacterium psychrolimnae. The sequence goes on from NZ_QNUX01000003.1 coordinate 4,420, forward strand.
CATCTTCTTTGATTTTTGCTTTCAATTCTTCAAGTGAAGAAACAGTTCCAGCTCCAAACAATTTATCAAACAATTCTTGGTTTAATTCTGCTAATTCAGCAGTGTTGATAGCTTCGATTGTGAAAGCAACATCAACATCTAAACCGTGAACGTCATCATGACTTACTTTCATCACGTCCATCAATTGGTGGTCGTCTTCAAATAAACCTTTAGTATTTACAGTCACTACATCCCCTACTTTTTTACCTATAAACAAGTCAAAAGTCGCTTTGTCTTTGAAAAGATCAGCAGCAATAGTGGTAGCGCTATTAATTCCTTTTTCTTCGTTAGTGAATGTTCCTGTCACATCTGAATCTGCAGCAACAACCTCTTGAGGAATTGCAGTTCCAAATTGTTTTTGGATTCTTTCCACTTGACCATCGATTAATTTATCGTCAGCAGTAACCACATATTTCACGATGTCGTTTTTAGCATCTAAGTCTAAAGTGAAGTTTGGAACCAATCCAATTTCATATTCAAAAACCAATTCTTCAGCATCCCAAGAAAAATCTTCGTTTACTTTAGGAAGTGGCGTTCCAAGAAGGTTTAATCTTTCAGATTGTACGAAACGCTCTAGAGCTAAATCAACAACTTTCTGAACTTCTTCTTGTTTAATCCCTTTACCGTATTGTTTTTCAACAAGATCTTTAGGCACCGCTCCTTTTCTAAATCCCTTAACAGTTGCCAAAGGCATTTTTTCGTTTATTCTTTTTGCAACTTGTCCTTTGTAATCCATGTGAACAACAGTCATTACAATTGTTTCATTCACAGCGTCTATTGCTACTCTTTTGATATCCATCTTCTTCTTTAATTTACATAATAAAATTGGGTTGCAAAATTATAAAATTTTTGCAACCCAAACAAGCTTTTTAATACTGAACCTTCGGGATTGAATTTTAGGCAGTTATTTGACAAAATCATAGGCCGAAAAAGGAAAATAATTTGGGCGTGTCCCTGCAGATTGCTTCGTCGTTCCTCCTGGCAACTTTGGGCCAGCTGTTCGTTACAAACGAAGTTCACTGAACTCCGCTAAAAATTAAAAATATTGTGAAGTAATCTTCTATTGCGCTTCGCTTCATAAAAGGATTTTCACTGCCATCCTTCACGCGGCTTGGAGTATTCAATAATATAATGTTGTTTTGATAATTTATAAGATAATTATTATATATTTGAAATTGAATATTGTGCGATAATTATAACACATGTAAACAAGTTATCTGCAACATTATCCTCAAAAAAATGACAAAGCCAATTACCAAATACAAATTCAAAAAGTTGGCCACTGAGTCTTTAAAAAATGGCTTGAGGTTGCATTTTGATTCAATTTTGCTTTACAGGAGTAAATCATATCCTTCTGCGCTTCAGTTATCGATTCTTGCATTAGAAGAAATAAGTAAATCTTATTGGATAGAACATTATTACGATAGTTCTGTTACAAATACTGGATTCCCAGATGTAGAATTTGAGCAATCGTGGCTAAAATTATTGTATGTACATACAAAAAAGCATCAAGCATTTGTCGGTTGGGGATGGTCTATGCAATATAAAGAATCATTTGTTGATTCTTTAAGAAATGGAGATATAGACAAACTGAAACAAACCGCTACATATGTTGGGTTAGAGAGATTAAATCGTGGAATTGACACTAAAGGTCGCATATCAACTCCTGAGAAAATAAAAGCCAAAGATGCTAGAAAAATGATTTCCGTAATTAATGACCATTTATTGGACAGATGTGAAATGAAATCATATTATGGCTATGCTTATCAAATTCAAGAAAAAGATGATGTTCTAACTGAAAATGTTGTTCTTAGAATAAATAGTTGGGGACATAATAGTGGATTACGGAAAGATCCTCTCTTTAAAACTCATCTTAAAAGGGCAACTAAACAAAAATAAAGTCTGCAGATAACAACGGTTTTGCCGGATTTGGGTTTTAGGCTTAATTTTAAGTTGGTCTTGTACTTGAATAAAAAGTGATAATCCGAAAGATAAAACTGAATTTAATCCCAAAACCCAGCAAAGCTGCGAGGGCGTTGTGTGTAATTATAAAACCTAAAATATGAAAAGATTAAACTTGATGTTTATTATGCTTATTTTCTTGCCGAATTATATTTTTTGCCAAGATATTATAGATAACTCTAAAGTAAAAACAAATTCTGGAGAAGTAAAAATTCCTGGGAATTGGGTGCAATTAAATAAAATGGATGATTCTGGTCAAACTTATCTAAAAAATAAAGAAGGAGTAATTATAGCAATCGCTCAAAATCCTAAAAATAAATATTCTTTTTTTAAAAGTAATGCTTCAGATTTTGAAAACGTAAAATTGTTTTATACTTGGGATTCTGACTATTATAAAGAGAATAAATTCAAAACAGAAAAGATTAAAGAAAATCCTGAATTAGAATATATAATTTGGAAGTATAACGACAAGAAACTCGATAATGTATTTCTATTCGGCTCGTCTAAAAGTAATTTTTTAAATCTTCTTGTTTATACTAATACTTGGAGCGAAGATGAAAAGATAATTTTTTTAGAAAATCTATTTAAATTAAATAATTAACTACACCCCAGCTCCGCAAACTGTTCATTCAAAAAATAAATTTGTCATTGATGCCGCGCAAACGTCTCTGACTTTGTGCCCACAATAATGAGCAAATAATAAAACAACAGCCAAAACCAATAAAAAAAGCCTCGAAAAGTAATTTTCGAGGCTTTTTAAGATAATTGTTTATGAGTTGTAGCCCGTAGCGGAATCGAACCGCTCTTACATGGATGAAAACCATGCGTCCTAACCGATAGACGAACGGGCCATTTTCATTGTTTCGGGTGCAAAAATAGCACTATTTTTGAGATGTACAAAGCCAAACCCAAAATCCTTCCAATAAAAATAGTCACTATTGCATTCGTAAATTGTAATCAATTCATAGCTAGTACCTACGAATAATACGATTGTTTTTTCAACAAGCTGATTTTTCAAAGAACAAATCTAAAACCTAATGATAAGTTGCCGTTTGTGAACGTAAAGTGTCCTTTTAAAGAATAAATTCCTCGTAAATACTAATAAATTTGCGCTTTTTAAAAAATCATCTTATAAACAACAAATTCCATTACCAATCCAAACTTTAGAACATTTATTATTGATTGTACTTTGCAAATCTAAAGGATAATGTAGATTTGTAATCTGCGTATTCAATTAAATAAAAATGACACAATTCCCCGTTACAACCTCAACAATTTCAGCCACAGCATTAGGGCAATTTATTTCAAAACAATACAATCTGAACAAAAACTGTACGTGTCAATTGTTTCGAACAGGGATAAATCACACCTATTTTATTACGGACAACGAAACAAAATATGTATTGCGGGTTTACTTTTACAACTGGCGTTCTAAATCCCAAATCGAGGAAGAAATCAAGCTGTTGCTTCTCCTAAAAGAAAACAATATCAGTATCTCTTTTCCTATTGCAGACAAAAAAGGCGAATTCATACAAGATATAAACGCACCGGAAGGAATGCGTCACGCCGTACTTTTCTCCTTTGCCGAAGGAGAAAAAATACGATTCATGAATGCTGCGACTTGTTTCTCTATTGGTTCGCTCTTGGCAAAAATCCATACAATAACTGCCAACAAAAGTATTGAGCGTATCAATTATGATGCGAAAACTTTGGTTCAATTGCCATATGAATATGCAAAAAGCCATTTTTCTGAGTCAATAGCGGAAATGCAATTCGTGAAAAAGCAAAGTGAAAAAATAAGCAAAAACTTTGAAGAAATAGACTTCAAAAAGGTCACAAAAGGAATTGTTCATTTGGATATTTGGTATGACAATATGAACGTTACAGACCAAAACGAAGCAACCATTTTTGATTTTGATTTTTGTGGTAACGGCCTGTTGATTTTTGATGTTGCTTATTTCTGCAAACAACTATTCCATATTGAAGTCAATAAAGACGAATACGAACTAAAAGTTCAAAGTTTTTTAAGTGGATATCAAAACATAAGAACACTCTCTGAAGAAGAAATAAAAATGATTCCTGCTGCCGGAGCCGCCATTTGGATTTTTTATCTTGGCGTACAATCGCAACGATTTGATTGGTCCAATATATTTCTGACTGAAAACTACCTAAAAATGTATATCGGAAAAATGAAATCTTGGATTGACTATAATGATTCGAAAGAAATCAACCAATAACTCGAATCTATACAATATTCCTAATCCAAAAATAAATATTATTTTAGCCACAAAAATCTAACGAAAACTAGGGACGTTATACAACACAGCAATAATTAAACGAAATAGATGACAAAGTATTTTAAATATCTCCTTTCTCTCTTTCTGGCTTTTGGCTTGATGGTGAATGATGGTACTTTAGATGCTCAGTCACATTCAGCAGATTATTATCAATTCTCTAGCGTAATTCTCAGAAGAGAATCGAACTACAAGGATTCGAAATTATATGCTTTCAATACGATAAATTCGGCTGAAAAAACTACATACCTATTTCAGTTAGCCTTTCTACAATTTCAAGATAGTTACAGTCTTCAAATTCCGGTTCTTCTAAAATTACAAACGCTGCTTTATCAAAAAGTAAGCTTATTTGCAATGCAACACATCTTCATAAATGAGATGATTACTTCCCGGAATTCCTATAAAAATTTATACACAGCCTAGAAATTTCTTTCTACGCATTTATGCAATTCCCTGCATAAGGATGATACCAAATGTCTAATCATTTATCATTTACAAAATGTATAAACACAACAACAAAGCACGTTTAGAGCAATCTAAACGCCCTATTCATTGGGCAAAAAGAAAAATTATGTTGATTATTACCGCCTTTATGATAGGAATGTCAAACGGAATGAATGTGGGAGATCATACGATTCACGGAAATCAAAACCACACGGAACAACATAAAAAAGATTGATTTGATTGTTCCGAAACACATTGCGCAACGCTAATGATTTGAAGTTTTTTTTTAAAGTAGAATAGTATTAAAAGATGGGTTACTCTGCGTAGTTTCCCGACTTTTTAGCTATTTCAATAAGCAACAAATTTGAGTAATAAATCGGAAAATTTAGCAGGGGATTACACCACATTCTCGAAGCAAAAACGAAATTTAAATAGAACTCAAAACATCAATAGTATCACCAACAGCAACAAGACCAGTTCCAGAACCTATCAAGTTTTGTCCAAACAACACGCTATTCCCTACTGTCCTATATTTTGCCAAAGTCAGCAAAGGATCTTTTCCTGAGGTCTTGCCTTTTTCTTGGTCTATTGTTGTCATGACACATCTTCCGCAAGGTTTCACTCCAAAAAAAGTCAATTCACCTATTGTAAATTCTTTCCAAGATTCTTCTTCATAAGCTTCGCCGCCAGTAAAAACAAAATTAGGTCGGAACCGATTCATCGGCAGTGCTTCCTTCAAACGGGAATTCAAATCATCCAATGACGATTGACCAATCAACAAAAAAGGATAGCCATCCGAAAAAGAATTAATATCAGACTCGGTAACTGCATATTCAGCCTCCACTTTTCGGTGACTTTCTTCGGGCATGTAAACTAAACGAGCCGAAAAACCCAATAATCGGGAAAACCAATCTGAAACAACCGAATCTACTTCATACGCTTGAATGGAATCCTCCCAAACCGTCACATCAATTTTAGTTTCGGCTTCCGAAAAAGATTGTTCCAACGGAAATTGTATCGTTTCTAATTGCACCCGATGTGTAATCTTCAGAAAATCCCCTGTAATTGCAGGTTGAAAAAGAGCTAATTCCGGATGTTCCCTTTGCGATAGAAACGTTCCGTTTTCATCAATCAAAAGCCAACGGCGGTCGTGCTCCAAGCCTCGATCGGTCACATGAGCTTCTTGCAATTTAATTCCACCTAATGATTTTACAGGATAAATCCAGATTTCTGAAAGTTGTAACATAGCACTATATTTTTCTCAAAATTACAAAAACAAAGTATTCTACCTGTAGTGTCTAATTCAGTTTGTTTAATTTTTTAACCACATAGAAACATAGATTTTACAATTTTGAAAAGCGTTTCACTTTTTTAGAGAAAACTATAGCTATGTGAACCCAATAATTGGACTATACGACTCTTTTTTTTCTATATTTCTATGTGGTTCAATTTTTTTATTTAAGATTATTTGAAACTTTTATTAACTACACCCAACGGTTAGTATTCCGTTTTTTAATAATTCAAACTCAATCCAAAACCCATTCCCATATCACTGTCGTAATGCGTAGTAATTCCAAAATTTCTTTTGACGATATACCGCAATCCCGCCATGTATTCGTTATCCGTATTCCACATTAAATTCATACGCAATCTTTTGGAAACCGGAATATCCATGCGTTCAAATTGCAACCTGAAATTCCCGTCGGTGTACACTTCGGCTTGTGCTTTAATGAGCATTGGCAACGTATATTCGACTCCGGCACTGAAAACGGCACGATTGTCTTTGGTATTGGTTTGGCCAAAAAGATTCTCTTCCATTTCTCCCATTTCCATTTTTCGATACCTCCAGTCAAAACCAATGAACGGCATCAGCCATTGCATTTTCCCGATGTATCGTCCAATGTGCGTTTCGGTTTCATAACCGTGATGTTTGGTGTAGCCCAAACGCCATTCGGTACCAATGCTCCAACGTGTGTTTTGAATCATCAACATTCCATCGTTTCCATTGGTGGCAAAATCATTTTCGGCCATCACATGAAAAGCTCTGTCATCAGCGAATAATTTGCGTTGCGCTAATTTTGGATTTGGAATCAAAGGATTTGGCTCTTGATTTTCATAACTAAAAACCCTGCCCATTCCCGCCATCATGTGATAGAGAATGTGACAATGAAAAAACCAATCCCCTTTAACATTTGCATTAAACTCAATCGTATCGGTTTCCATCGGCATAATATCGATGATATTTTTTAGTGGCGCGTATTCTTCTTTTCCGTTCAATACTCTAAAATCGTGTCCGTGCAAATGCATCGGGTGACGCATCATGGAACCGTTGAAGAGTACAATTCGGACATTTTCGCCTTTTTTAATTAGAATTTTATCCGTTTCCGAAACTACTTTATTGTCCAGACTCCAAACATAGCGATTCATGTTTCCTGACAATTCAAAACGCAATTCTTTTACTGGTGCGTCTTTTGGAAGCGTTGTTTTAGTTGGTGATTTTAGCATCGCATAATTCAAGGTCGTGATTTCTGAAAGTTCATTACTGTTATAATCAGCTTCGGTCATTTTCATACCTTCTTTTTTTGGAGAAGAGTCATCCATTTTCATTTTTCCCATGTCATGCGAAGAATGATCCATTTCACCTTCTTTTTGAGCTTCACCTTTGATTGTTGCAGGACCAGTAATCTCTGGATACATCACCACGTTCATGTCCATTTGATTCAGTGACATTTTCATACCCATATCATCTAAATCACCATTCATTTTCATCATCCCGTTCATCATTTTCATACCTTCAAAATACTTTAATTTAGGCAAAGGCGCAATCAATTGCTTGATTCCATCTCCCAAATACAATGATGCGGATTTAGTTCTATCTTCCGAAGTGACTAAAAATTCAAACGCTGTTTTGTCCGCAGGAATCTTCACAACAACATCATACGTTTCAGAAACAGCAACAATTAATCGGTCGACTTCAACAGGTTCCACATCATTTCCGTCACTGGCAACAACGGTAATTTTTCCTCCGGCATAATTCAACCAAAAATAAGTAGAAGCACCACCATTGGAAATTCTCAAACGTACTTTATCTCCAGCCTTAAACTTCCTCACCCCCGACTCCTCTCCAAAGGAAAGGGGAGAAGAAACTCCATCTATTTTACTTTCATTTTTCCCGTTGATCAGGAATTTATTATAATATACATCACTGACGTCCATAGCGTTCATTCGCTTCCATTCGTTCGCAACTTTTGTCTTGAAATGTCCCGCTTTTATAGCCTCAGAATAGCTTTGCGTGGTTCCTTTTTGAATCGCAAACCAGTCTGTCGCATTGTGTAACATCCGATGTACATTTTCCGGTTTCAAATCGGTCCATTCGCTTAGAATTATTGGAACGGTTGGTAAATCATCAATTCCTGCTCTAAACGTTGGGTCTTCGTTTCTTTTATTCATCACAAAAGAACCGTACATCCCAATTTGCTCCTGTAAACCCGTATGACTGTGGTACCAGTGCGTTCCGTGTTGAATAATTGGAAACGTATATTTATGCGTAGTTTTCGGCTTGATGGGCATTTGAGTCAAATTAGGCACGCCGTCTTCTTTATTTGGCAAAAACAATCCGTGCCAGTGCAACGAAGTATCTTCATTTAATTCGTTATGCACATAAATTTCGGCAATATCGCCTTCGGTAAACGTAAGTGTTGGCATCGGAATTTGTCCGTTTACGGCAATCGCTCTTTTGGGCGTATCACCAAAAGTGACAATCGTATCCCGAACATACAAATCATACCGAACAGTTCTGGGCGGGGTATTTTTAACTATTCTTTTAGCAGGCTCTGCTTTGAGTTTACTGTTATCTGCGGGAACATTTGTATGATTTTGATCCAAATCATCACTTGTTGCTTTAGTGTTAATATCGGTTGCTTTTGCAGGCACTGCTTTTTTTACAACTGCTTTTGGCGCTTGCTTTTTTGGAACAGATTTTTTTACCGATTTTGCTTTTTCCTTAATCAAATCCATACCACATTTGAGGCATTTTCCTGGTTTATTGGCATGAATCTCAGGATGCATTGGACAGGTATAAGTTGTAGGCTGGGTCTGAAGAATCTCTAATTTTTTAGAAATACTTCTATCATTCTTATTTTCCGCTCGCACAAAAGGTGAAATAAGAGTCAGGAATACGATTAATAATATGGTACTTTTCATGTTTTTATTTAAAATTTTAAATTCCTCAATCGCAACGCATTTGCAATTACAGAAACGGAGCTGAAACTCATTGCCAAAGCCGCAATCATTGGCGAAAGCAAAACGCCAAAAAACGGATACAAAACGCCCGCTGCAATTGGAATTCCCAACACATTATAGAAAAAGGCAAAGAATAAATTTTGCTTGATATTTTTCATCACCGCATGACTTAAGTTTTTCGCTTTGACAATGCCTTGTAAATCGCCTTTCACTAACGTTATTTTAGCACTTTCAATAGCCACATCCGTTCCGGTTCCCATCGCAATGCCAATATCGGCTTGCGCCAAAGCCGGAGCATCGTTGATTCCGTCGCCTGCCATCGCTACAATTTTTCCTTCAGATTGTAGCCGTTTAATTTCCTTGAGCTTGTCTTCAGGCAAACAACTCGCTTTAAACGAACTTAAATTCAATTGTGTCGCCACTGCTTTTGCCGTATTTTCGTTATCGCCCGTTAGCATGATTACCTCAACTCCCTGACGCATCAGTTCTTTTATCGCATCGACACTTGTTGCTTTTATGGCGTCAGTGATTGATACAAATCCAATAGCAATTCCGTTAACTGAAATATAAGAAACTGTTTTCCCTAATTTCTGTTCGACTGTAATTTGATTTTCTAATTCCGCCGAAACTGTTGCATTAACTTGCTCCATCAATTTTTTATTTCCTAGCGCCACTTTTTTATTCGACACCGTACCAATAACTCCTTTTCCAGAAACCGCTTCAAAATCCTTGACTTCGATTAATTCAACTTTTTTCGCTTTCGCAAAATTGACTACGGCTTGCGCCAAAGGATGTTCGCTGTATTGATTCAAGGAAGCGATGTTTTGCAACAAAGAATCTTCGTCATTATTTAAGGAGAATACTTTTTCAACAGAAGGTTTTCCTTCGGTGATTGTTCCTGTTTTATCTGTAATCAGAACATTTACTTTGTTCATATTTTCCAGTGCTTCCGCATTTTTTATCAAAACTCCAGATTGTGCTCCTTTCCCAACGCCAACCATCACTGACATGGGTGTGGCTAATCCCAAAGCGCACGGACAAGCAATAATCAATACGGCAATCGCATTAATAAATCCGTAAACCAGTGCGGGTTCCGGTCCGAATTTTGCCCAAACAAAAAAGGTAACTACAGAAACAATTACCACTATCGGTACAAAATATTTAGCAATTCTATCCGCTAATTTTTGGATTGGTGCTCTGGAACGACTGGCGTCATTTACCATTTGCACAATTTGTGAAAGCAAAGTTTCCGAACCTACTTTCTCCGCAATCATCACAAAGGATTTATTTCCGTTTATGGTTCCTGCTATAACGGAATCATCTGTTTTTTTATCAACAGGAATAGGTTCTCCTGAAATCATCGATTCATCAATCGTACTTTCTCCATTGGTAATTTTTCCATCCACAGGAATTTTATCTCCCGGTTTTACACGCAACAAATCTCCCTTTTTGATGTCGTGAATTGAAATCACTTTATCAGCTCCTTCGATAATCAAAGTGGCTTCGGTTGGTGCTAATTTTAATAATTCTTTAATCGCTCCACTAGTTCTACTGTGTGCTCTAGCTTCTAACAATTGACCTAATAAAACCAAAGTCAATATCACCGTTGTCGCTTCAAAATAAAGATGAACGACTCCATTATGTGTTTTAAATTCGTCCGGGAAAATAGTAGGAAAAAATAACCCAACCAAACTAAACAGAAAAGCTACTCCAGAACCAATTCCGATAAGGGTAAACATATTGAGATTCCAAGTAATAATGGATTTCCAAGCACGCTCAAAAAACATCCAACACGCATAAAAAACGACAGGAAGTGACAAAATCAGTTGCACCCAATTCCATTTTGAAGCATCCATAATTTTCATTAATGGATTATTCGGAATCATATCTGACATGGCAATGATGAAAATAGGAACCGTAAAAATTACAGCGATTTTCATTTTATGCACCAAGTCATCATAAACCTTATTTTCTTCGCTGTCGGTTGGTTCCATTGGCACTAAATCCATTCCGCAAATGGGACAAGAACCAGGACCTTCTTGGATAACTTCAGGATGCATGGGACAAGTGTACATTGTCTTACTATTTGCTATCGCTACTTCTTTAACCAAATCCATTCCGCAAACGGGACAGTCTCCAGGTTTATCATACACCTTTTCACCTTCACAGTGCATAGGACAATAGTATTTACCTTGCGCAGTAGCGGGTAAAATTACGATTGGTTTCTCTTGATTTTTATTCGAACTGCAACATGACTTCTCGATTGGTTTTTCAGTAGTTCCAAGAGAATCTCCTCCATTATTCATTGCAATTGTGTAGTTTCCGGCTGTAGTTAAAGCCTCTTGTAATTGAGTAGTTTGGATATGTGTATCCATTGTTATTGTAGCTCTTGGCGGATCCAAAGTAACTGTTGCTTGAATTCCATCAATAGCATTTAATGTTTTTTCCACTTTGGAACGACAACCGTCGCAAGACATTCCTGTGATTGTATAGGTATGTTTCATAATACTCAAATTTTGATACCACGAATTTCCGACTATACCGTCATTCCCTTATTACACAATTTTGGAAAAGGTTTGCGTGATTACAAATCATCGATTTGCTTTCTCGTTTTTACTTTCAATCGCTTAAAATAAGTAGGCGTAAATCCAGTAGTTTTTTTGAACTGATTGCTCAAATGTGCCACATTGCTATACTGAAGCTGAATGGCGATTTCGCTCAAAGTCAACTCATCATATGTCAATAACTCCTTAACTCTTTCTATCTTTTGAGCAATAAAATAATGCTCAATTGTAATTCCTTCTATCTCCGAAAATAAATTGCTCAAAGCACTATAATCCTGTGCTAAATCATTTGCTAAATAATCCGATAAATTGCTGTTTAACACATTATTTTTATTGTAAACCAAATCAATTAGCACTGTTTTTATTCTTTCTATGGTAATGTTTTTTTTATCATCGATTAAATCAAAACCCAAAGAACGTATGCTTTTGAGCAAATCCCTCTTTTGAGTTTCGGTACATTCCGTTTCTAATTCGACTTCTCCAAGCGTAATTGAAATGGCATGAAGTCCGAGTTTTTCTAGCTCAGACTTCACTGCCATTAAACATCGGTCACACACCATGTTTTTAATGTAGAGTTTCATGATTATTTAACAGCTCCAATTCTTCTGCCACAATTCAGCATCTCCGAACCAAAATACGGATTAATCACATCTTTAGTTTCGCTGATCCAGTATCCGGTTTTTCCTTCTCCGTACATTGGACAATAATCCTGATAAACCGTTTGTTTTGTTCCAAAGGTTTTAATTAAACCAAAAATATCTTGGCTCAATAACGAAAAATATTCTCTTTGGTGCTCCATTTTACCGGAATTATCACCAATATGTTTGACATGTGCTTTGGCATCATCCACAAAAGCATTGTACTTATTTTTAGATTTGGTATCTACAGAAGTTGTGCTCGAACTATTCAAAGTCGTTAACAAATTTTTTGCTGCAACGGCAGCTCCATTTGAATCATCTTTCGTTAACGCATTTTTGATGTTGAGGTAATTCGAAACAATTGCATCGGTTGGGAAAGCAGTTTTGCTCACATTTCCAGTTGCAGTAATGGCACTGGATTCTTCGTTAGCAACAGCAACAGGAGTTGCTTCATTATCAGCAGCGGTTGTTTGCGCCACTTTCTCAGTTAATTCCATACCACATTCTGGGCATTCACTTCCCGCTGTACCAGTAACTTCGGGATGCATCGGACAAGCATATAGTTCAGCCGATTTTTCTGTTTTTTCAGAACTGACAGCGGTTTCTTCTTTACTTTTTTGGTTACAAGAAACCGTCATAAAAGCCGTTATTACGGACATAAATAGTATTTTTTTCATCGTATTTTTTTTATAATTACAAATTGCTTTTTCTTTAAAACCAAATTATTATCTTTTATAAATATAACCCTTCTCCATTTACTTTATGATATTAAAAAAATTATATTCTAAATTCAAATAAATTCCGTTGGGTGCTGTACGCATCATAGAACTCATTAATTCCCTTCTGTAAGCCAAATCCAAACGTGCTTGACTGTTGAAAATAAATTGAATTGCGGGAACAACATCAAGGTAGGATTTTCCATTTTCATTGATGGTCTGCCCAACAAATTCTATCATAAAGTTGATATTCGTTTGTTTAAAATTCGTGTATTTTTTGGGATACATCAGTTTGCCAAAAGACAAGGAATAATTAGTGGCATTATTGCCCAACTCACTTGGAAAAGGATAATTAGGTTGATTATCAAATGCCTTTTCAAAACTTAAAGAAGAACTAATTGCTACTTTCTTTATCAATTTTGTAGCGACTAATCCTGTTTCAAAACCCGTATTCTGACCCATGATTTCAATTTGGTCCTGATGAATATCCGAATTGTTAAAACTATACCTTCCAAAAGCTGCCAAACGAAAATGACTGTTTAAATCATCTGTCGAGAAAAACCGATATTTGGCATATAAACCAGCTCCCTCAGCAGCGAATTGATTGTTTCTATTACTCAGAAATGCGGAAGCCCTAATCATCAAATTCTTATTTAAACCATAGGTCACTTCCGGCATCAAATGGTAGTTGAATCCATTCTCAAATTGCTGTTCAAAAACGGATTGTGAAACTCTCACACTAAGCGAATTTGCAGGCACATTACTGGCAGGATCCGTAACCACGAATAATTCCTGCGCCTGCATTTGAGCAACCATTAAAAATAAGATTACAAAACGTAAATGATTCATATTAGTTTGTTTTCAAGTGGAAATTATTCTGATTTTCCAATAGGTAAGTCGGATATTTTGAAAATATTTTTAGTGTTTTCTTGTACTCTTTTTGAGTAACAAAACCCTTGTCTACTACTTTAAATTTTGTTTCGCCATTCAATATCTTTGACTTAACATCTACAAAAACAAAGGTGTCATTCCCTTTTTTCAATGTTAGATTATCTTCAATTTTAAAATTCTCTAACGCCATCGTTACCACCATGGAACCCACAAAAAATCCCGCTTTTTCGACACTTAGTTTTAAAGTTTCAGGACTTAATGTGTTGTTTTTCTTTAAATAAACGGTAAACGTATTGGTATTCAAATCCGTACTAACGCTGTCAACTTCGGTCATCGCTTTTAGCTGCTTATTAATCGCATTGGAACACATCGAACAGGTTAAACCTGTTGCCATTATTTCTGCTTTTGTTATTTGAGAATAGGATTGTATACTTGTCATCAAAAACAAACAAGCGATACCTATGAATTTTAGATTTAGATTTTTCATTTTGCTTTAATTTTTTATTTGCATTAAAATTTGCTCTTCTGTAGGATTGATAGCAACCAGTTTTCCTGATGCATCAAAAAGATAAGCACTTGGCAACTGTTCTACGCCAAAAAGCAGTGCTGCTTTAGCATCAAAACCTTTTGGATCACTCAATTGCTCATATTCTAATTTGTCTTTTTGAATGGCATTCATCCATTTTGTTTTATCTGTATCAAGCGATATTCCAACAATTTCGAATTTGTCATTTTTATGCTGATTGTAAAAAGGAACCAACTTTTTATTGGCTATTCTACATGGCGCGCACCAAGAAGCCCAAAAATCAATTAAGACCGTTTTCCCTTTTAGCGAAGCCAAGTTTATAGTTAACTCTTTATTGTTTTTAAGTTGAAAATCAGGCAAACTGTGTCCAATTTTCATTTGCGCAGTAGCAGTCGAAATACTGATTATTAAACTGAATAGCAGCACTATTTTTTTCATTTTATATTCCTTTTAAATACTTATTGAATCGTCTCAATTGTTTTTCCGCAAGTCATCATTTGGGAACCGTAATAGGGATTTCTAACTGCATTTTCTTTGCTTAACCAGTTTGCACCTTTACCGTCATTTGCCATTGGGCAAAACTGAAGATAAACCGGAGTTTCATATTTAGCCACTTTTATCAATTCATACATCGATTTTGAAAGTGGAATGAAAATTTCTCTTTGACGTTTGATGTCTAGAGTCTCCGAAATATTCTTGGCACCAGCCATTAAACCTTTCATTTCTTTCATCCAAATCATGTGAACATCCATCGCAAGCTCATCCATTTTTACTGCATTTAATGCTGTAAGAACTTCTTTAGCTATAGTAGCAGCAGCTTTTCCGTCAGTTTTTACCAAAGCATCTTTCAATAAGAAATAAGTATCAAACACAACTTTTAGTTTAGTATCCACTTGTTGTTTTGCAACTGCAGCATCAGAATGATTGGCGTGATTTGCATGATTTTCAGTAGTAGTAGTTTCCATTTTCATTTCTGTTGAAACCGCAACTTTAGCTTCTCTATCATATTGACAACATCCATGTAATTCATCATAAGTAGCATCCGGAGCAAGAAATTTATTGCTGTCGTAACCGGCTAAAGCAATACGTTTCAAAATTTCGTCTTGGCTCGTTTTAGTGGAATCATAGTTAAGTGTAGCCATTTTAGTGTCTTTATTCCACTCGACTTTCGCCACTTTTTTCAGGTTTCCGGCAATTTCTATCTTGCTTTTACACATGTCACAGTTTCCGTATATTTTAACGGTTTCTGTCTTGCTATTTTTAATTTGCGCGCTTGCAATTGTAACTGAAAGCAATAGGATTATTGCCATCAATATTTTTTTTATTGAGTTCATTGTATGAATAATTTTGAAGTGAATCAGTCGCAAAAAACATTGAAACAAATAGCATATTTAGCTACATTTCAAATTGTATCCGACTAAAATTTAATGATTGTTAAAGCATAATTTGCTTTGAAAAAGACAGTTTTCAGGCTGTCACATAAAGAATTTAGCTTATTTTAGGTGGAAGCCAAATAGAACGAAAATGGGAAGAAATAAACATTTCCGAGTAATAATAATTTTGTTTTTCAGTAGAAAAACAAAAAACTTGCTTGTTTAATTCGGTATAAAACGCCGAAGTTAAACCCAAATGAAAGGCTGAACTACCGCAAGAAACATTCTTACAAGCGCCATTACAGCCGTCATGCGAACTTTCATTCGATTTTTTTTCTTTCTTGCAACAGTCTTTCTGCTCCTTTTTTGAAGAAGATTCTTTTTTGCAACAAGACTTGTCTGCTTTTGTTCCACATGCAAAAGCTACGCTTGGTGTCATAAAGAAACCAAGCATAACTAATAACAATATGTAAAACTTTTTAGACATAGTATTGTTTAAATAAAGTACAAAGGTATAAATTGAACACAAGTAAAACCGGAATTCAATCATAAATACGTGTTAAAAACAACCTTTTATTTTCCTTCGCCTAATATTCCATTCATTATAGACTGCAAAACTGACAAAATAATACTAAAAAACAAGGCGGTCCAAAACGTGTCAACGCTAAATCCTTCCACAATTTTTGTACACAACAAAATCATTAATGCATTGATGACTAATAAAAACAATCCTAAAGTAATGATGGTAACCGGCAAAGTTAGTATTACCAATATTGGTTTGATAAATATATTAAGTAACCCTAGAACAATGGCTACAATTAATGCCGTAGTAAATCCCGCCACATGAACTCCCGGCATAAAGTTCGCAATAAGCAATACTAAGCCCGAAGTAATAAGAATTTTGATCAGTAAATTCATAATTTTATATTTTAAGATTTAATAAATGTAGTAAAAATTTAAATCTGATTAATTTATTTTAAAAAGGAAGTGACTTTTTGATAGAAATCGGATGGGTTTTCGGCATGAAGCCAATGTCCTGCATTCGGGATTGTTTCAATGCTTGAATTTGGGAAATGTTGCTTTATGTTTTCGAAATCGCTGTCTAAAATATACCTTGAATTTCCACCACGAATAAACAACGTTGGTTTTTCGAAAATAGAATTCTCGGGTAACGGAATTCCTATTTCATCCATTTTTGTATTAAAAACTGCCAAATTGAATCGGAATGCTAATTGCCCCGGCTCTTGCCAATATAAATTTTTCATTAAGAATTGTCTGTTTCCAAAATCAGGAATATACTTTTCCATAATTTGTTCAACATCACTTCGGCTTGGCTTTATTGAAAAATCAACTGCGTTCAATCCTGCCAAAATATCCTGATGGTGTTGTGGATAAAATTTGGGTCCAATATCAGCCACAATCAATTTACTCACTAATTCCGCATGTGTCGTTGCCAAAAGCATGGCCACTTTCCCGCCCATCGAGTGTCCTATTATATTGATGTTTTCTAAGTTATGAGCTTTGCAATACTCGTAAACATCCTGCACCATGATTTCATAACTAAACTCTTCTGAATGTAAGCTTCGTCCGTGGTTGCGTAAATCGAGAACATGAACTTGAAAATCAGTTGCAAATTGCGTTCCGAGTGTTTTCCAATTATCTGACATTCCCAGAAATCCGTGAAGAATTAAAAGTGGTTTCCCTGAGCCTTCTATTTTTGAAAAAAGCATATAATTTTAGATTTTAACGTTATAATTTAAATTACAAACCATTAACAAATTAAGGTTATTAAGCTTTACACTTAATCTATCTTAATTTCTTAATGGTTAAAAAAACTATTTTAATTTTTGCAAATACATATTCACCACATTATCTAATCCTAGATAAATGGCTTCAGAAATTAACGCATGACCAATAGAAACTTCCAGCAATCCCGGAATGTTTTGTTTAAAAAACTGAATATTATCCAAACTTAAATCGTGACCTGCATTGATTCCTAATCCAAGTTCATTCGCTAAAATAGCAGATTCTGTGTACGGCAAAATTCCGTTTTGATTCCCTAAGCTGTATTGATGAGCAAATGCTTCGGTGTACAATTCGATTCTTTCGGTTCCAATTCTCTTGGCACCTTCAATCATTTCCAGAACAGGATCAACAAAAATGGAAGTTCTGATTCCGTTTCGTTGAAATTCCTGAACGATTTCGGTTAAATAAGAAGCATGTTTTATAGTATCCCAACCCGCATTTGAGGTTATAGCATCTATTGCATCAGGAACCAAAGTCACTTGTGTTGGTTTTATTTCCAGGACAAGATCTATAAACGTTTGCTCTGGATTTCCTTCAATATTATATTCGGTGTAAACGACAGCCTTTAAATCGCGGGCATCTTGATAGCGAATGTGGCGCTCGTCCGGACGTGGATGTATGGTTATTCCTTCGGCTCCAAACTTTTGAATGTCGGCAGCCACTTTTAATAAATCGGGAACATTACCGCCACGAGCATTTCGCAAAGTAGCTATTTTATTGATGTTTACACTTAATTTTGTCATTAGAACACTTTTTGATTTTGATACTTGTATTTGTCAGGACAAAAATACAAAGTAAAACTTAGGAGATTTTGCTTATTTTTGATTATTTTGCATGAAATATTGCCGATTGATTTATGACAGAAATTACAGAATATATTACCAATGATTTTAAAGCGATTGACAGCCATGATTCTATTGCGGCCGTTCAAGACTTTTTTAGCGACTTACACTTTTCCCATTTTCCAATTGTAGAAGAGGGCGTTTATATTGGCAGTATTGCATCGGAAGATATTGAAACCTTTGACAGCGACAAGGAAATAGCCGATTACCGCTTTACGCTCGAGGGATTTTTTGCCAGAACAAATACGATTTGGCTGGATGTTTTAGAAGTTTTCGCAAAAAACCATACTAATTTAGTTCCTGTTTTAGACGAAAACAATACTTATGTAGGCTATTATGAAATAGAAGACATCATGAAGTTTTTTCATGAAACACCCTTTTTAAAAGAACCAGGCGGAATCATTGTTGTCAGAAAACCAATTTTAGATTATTCGATGAGTCAGATTACTCAAATTGTCGAAAGCAATAACGGCAAGCTATTGGGGTTATTCATTTCGGAGGCCGATGTGGACAGTGTGGAAGTAACCATGAAAATAACATTGGGAGCAATGAACGAAATAATCCAGACTTTTAGAAGGTACAGTTATGAAATCATTTCAGAACATCAAGAAGACAATTATATTAATAACTTAAAGGAAAGGTCTGATTATTTAGACAAATACCTGAACATATAACCGCTTATTCGGAGATTTGATGATTTGGTTATTACAACCACCATCTCAAACAACCCAATAATCAAATTAACGATTAAAAAAAAGATGAAAGTAGCGATCTACGGTCAATATTATCAAAACAGTACAGAACCTATTATAAACGACATCTTTGTTTTTTTCAACAAAAACAATGTAGAGATGATTATCGAGTCTCATTTTTTGTTGATGCTTAATGAAAGGAAGATTGTTGAAAACAAATACAAAACTTTCACTTCCCATACGGAACTAGACTCCAGTTTTGACATGCTAATCAGCATTGGCGGAGACGGAACAATACTTAGAGCCGCAACATTAGTAAGAGATTCAGGTATTCCCATATTAGGTATAAATGCAGGAAGACTTGGTTTTCTGGCAACCGTTCAAAAAGAGAATATAGCTGAATTTATGCAATTTGTGATTGACAAAAAATATTCGATTTCCAAAAGAGCATTACTAAGCTTGACCTGTTTTCCAGCCAATGAATCGATTGACGAAATCAATTTTGCGATGAATGAAATTACGGTTAGCCGAAAAGACACCACATCGATGATTACAATTGATACCTATTTAAATGATGAATTTTTGAATTCCTATTGGGCTGACGGTTTAATTATTTCAACGCCAACTGGATCTACAGGTTATTCCTTGAGTTGCGGTGGTCCAATTTTGACACCGGATGTAAAAAGTTTAGTCATTACTCCTATTGCACCGCATAATCTTACCGCCAGACCGCTTGTTGTTCCGGATGAAACTGAAATCAGATTGAAAGTTTCGGGACGAGAGGAAAATTACTTGGTTTCACTAGACTCAAGAGTCACTTCTGTGAAAAACGAATCAATTCTGACTTTAAAGAAAACGCCATTTCAAATTAACATGGTTGAAATTCCCGAAGAAACCTTTTTGAAAACACTCCGAAGCAAATTACTTTGGGGACAAGACAAGCGGAATTAAATCATTTTATCCACGCGCTATACGATTTTATCGATTTTCCCCGTTTTAATGAAACAAATACTTATTTAGTGTTAGTTTCCACTCTAATTATTAAAAAAACACACATTTAACGGAATGGGTATTGTATCGAATTGATAATTATTATATTTGCACGCAATTTTTGATTTAATGAACAAGATCTATTATTTACTTTTTTGTTTTTTTCCTTTGATGATGGCTCAAGCCCAAATCCATGAGGTCGGAGTTTTTCTAGGCGGAAGCAACTACATTGGTGATATAGGTCCAACAACTTATATTGCGCCAAACGAGCCTGCTTTTGGATTGTTGTATAAATGGAATAAAAGCCCGAGACACTCTTATCGATTTTCCTACACTCAATCTGACATTACATCAAATGATTTAGATTCAGAAGAAGCGAGTAGAAACCAAAGAGGGTATCTTTTTGAAAACAACTTAAAAGAAGTATCTTTAGGTCTTGAATTCAACTTTTTCGATTTTAATCTTCATGAATTGAGCACTAAAATCACTCCTTATGTTTTTTCTGGTGTAAATTATTTTTCAGGTAAATATACCTTAACCAATACCAAAACAGATATATCCGTGGAGGGCAGAACAGAAAGAAGAAAATCAATCGCAATACCAATGGTAGTGGGAATCAAGTCAAACATAACACCACGTTTCGTTTTGGCAGTAGAAACCGGAGCCAGATATACATTGACCGATAATATAGACGGAAGTTTTAATCAACAATTTGGAAATATAAATAATAATGATTGGTATGTTTTTTCAGGAGTTACCTTAACCTATACTTTTGGAGAAAAACCCTGTTATTGCGCAGAATAAAAAAATGAATTTACTAGAGCATATCGACGCGACAAGATTACCCAAACACTTAGCTATCATCATGGATGGCAATGGACGTTGGGCAAAGCAGCAAGGACTTTTACGAGCTTTGGGACATGAAAGCGGGACAAAATCAGTGAAAGTAATCATAGAAGCCAGTGCTAAATTAGGTATTGAATTCCTTACGCTTTACGCTTTCTCCACTGAAAATTGGAACAGGCCAAAACTAGAGGTCGAGACCTTAATGAAAGTGCTTATCAACTCCTTGAAAAAGGAACTTACCACCTTACAAAAAAACAACATCAAGCTTAATGCTATTGGCAATTTGGAAAAATTACCAAAATCCGCACAAAAAGAGCTTCTTGATGTAATAGATAAAACTAAAGATAACATGCAAATGACTCTGACATTGGCGTTAAGCTACGGATCCAGAGAGGAACTTGTCAGTGCGGTTAAAAACATTTGCAGTAAAGTTAAAAATAATATAATTTCAATAGACAGTATTGACGATTCCATTATTAATGAGCATCTTTACACGCAAAATTTACCTGACGTAGATTTACTAATACGAACAAGTGGAGAACATAGGATAAGTAACTTTTTGTTGTGGCAGATCGCCTATTCAGAATTGTATTTTACTGACATATTGTGGCCAGACTTTAAAGAACAAGATTTATATGAGGCTATCATTAGTTATCAAAAAAGAGAACGTAGATTTGGAAAAACAAGTGAACAAATTAAATAATTTTTTAGTGTTAAATAAAAGCATAAAAATAGTCCTTACCGTTTTGATTTTTGGAAGTTTTACACAAGTTAAAGCTCAAGAAAGAGTTCCTTTTGATCAAGGTAAAAAATACATTCTTGCCGATGTAGCCGTAGTGGGAGATATCAGTTTTAATTCGCAAACCGTTGTCACTTTTTCTGGTTTGCAAAAAGGACAAGAAATAACTGTTCCAGGCGAGGAAATTAGTGCTGCTATAAAAAAATTAGGTAAATTAGGTCTCTTTGATGAAATCTCTTTTTATGTAAATAAAATACAGAATGATAGTATTTATCTTGACTTAAACATTATCGAATTACCTAAATTAAACGAGGTTAAATTTGTAGGAGTTAAGAAAACAAAAACGGAAGGTTTAATTAAAGACAACTCGTTGAATAAAGGAAAAGTAGTTAATGAAAACTTGATTACGACTACCAAAAACTACATTGAAAATAAATACAAAAAAGACGGTTACTACAACACTAAAGTAAATATTAACACCGTCAAAGACACTGCTTCGGTAAACCAAGTCAATATGCTTGTTACTATTGACAAAGGCGATAAAGTAAAAATTCAGAGTATTGATTTTGCCGGAAACACAAAAATATCGGATAATACTTTGCGTAAAGCAATGAAAGATACGAAACAAAAGAAATTTACTCGTATTTTGAAAGCTTCTAAATTTATAAAAGATAAATACAAAACTGATTTAGAAAAAGTAATTGCATCTTACAAGGAAAAAGGATACAGAGACGCGAGAATAATTTCGGATTCTGTAACTTATGATAAGAATAAAAATGCGTTAAACATCAAAATTAATGTTGAAGAAGGGAATAAATACTATTTTGGAGACGTTAAGTTTTTAGGTAATACTGTTTATCCTGATCAATTTTTAAGCAGACTTTTAGGCGTTAAAAAAGGGGATACCTATAACGGTGTTCTTCTTGAAAAAAGAATTGCCGATAAGTCTAAACCGGACGCAGAAGACATTACCAATTTATACCAAAACAGCGGTTATTTATTTTCTAATGTAAATGCTGTTGAGGTTAAAACTGCAAACGATACCATAGATTTTGAAATACGAATTACGGAAGGTCCAATCGCTTATTTCAACAAAATTACAGTTACAGGAAATGACAAAACAAATGACCGTGTAATTTACCGTGAATTAAGAACAAAACCGGGAGAGAAATACAGTAAAGAAGAATTAGTTAGAACTATTCGTGAAATTGGTCAATTAGGATTTTTTGATCCTGAGGCTATCAATCCAGCGTTCAAAAACGTTGATTCAGGAGCGGGAACTGTTGATATTGAATATCAATTGGTAGAGAAAGGATCGAGTCAAATTGAACTTCAAGGAGGTTATGGCGGAGGTGGTTTCATTGGTACACTTGGACTGTCTTTTAATAACTTTTCGGCAAGAAACATGTTCAACAAAGATGCTTACAAACCTTTACCAATGGGTGATGGTCAAAAAGTATCGTTACGTTTGCAGGCTAGTACGTTTTTTCAAACCTATAGCGTATCCTTTTCTGAACCATGGTTTGGCGGAAAAAAACCAGTACAATTCAGCTCTTCTATTTCATATAGCAAGCAGTTTTTAAATAACTTCATAACGCAGAGAGCGGACAAAACAAAAAGTTTTGATATCCTTACATTATCTGTAGGTTTAGCAAAAAGACTTACTGTTCCAGATGATTTCTTTGTATTATCACAATCCATCAGTTATCAGCATTACGCCTTAAATAACTATAATACAGGGTTATTTACATTTGGAAACGGAACTTCCAGAAACTTAGCGTACACCGTAGGACTTACAAGAAACAGTAAAGGATTGAATCCAATATTCCCTACTTATGGTTCAGAGTTCAGCCTTTCTGCAAAATTAACTCCACCTTACTCTTTACTTAATGGTGTAGACTATGGTACGTTAGGAGATCAAGAAGAGTACAAATTGAAGAATACGGTAGACAGACAAAATGTGCCGGATGCCAATGGAAATATTGTAAATATTGGAGATTATATCGACACGAATGGTAACAAGGTTACTAATTTTTCACAAGCGGCACCTGACGTAAGTAAAGTCGATCAAAAGCGATTCAATTGGTTAGAATATTATAAAGTTAAATTCAAAGCTGACACCTACACTAAAATTTATGGTAAATTAGTACTTAGAGCATTAGCTGAATTTGGTTTCTTAGGATCATACAATCAAGAAAGAGGAGCTGTTCCTTTTGAACGATTCTATCTTGGTGGTGATGGATTGGCTAACTTTTCAATGGATGGTAGAGAGACAATCCAGTTAAGAGGATATCCTAATAACTCGTTAACACCTGTTAATAGTGCTGGAGAACAAATTGGAGCCACAGTATTTAATAAGTTCTCGATGGAATTGCGTTACCCAATTACATTGAAATCATCAGCTTCAATATACGCCTTGGCCTTTATGGAAGCAGGATCATCATTTAGTGATTTTAAAAGCTACAATCCATTCGCTTTAAGTCGTTCTGCCGGGGTTGGATTACGTGTATTTATGCCTGCATTTGGTTTATTGGGAATTGATTTTGGACATGGATTTGACGCATTACCGGGACAAGCAAAAGCTAACGGATGGGAAACCCACTTTATCATTGGGCAACAATTCTAAAAAACTGCTTTACGATTTTCTAATATAGCATAGTTATGAGGAAACAATTTTTATATGTATTTTTAGCTTTAATTGCCATGCAAACAATTAACGCGCAGACTAGAGGAAATAAACTGGGCTACATTGATATGGAATACATTTTACAAAATGTTCCTGATTATACTGAAGCAAAAATTCAATTAGAGCAAAAAGCTCAAAAATGGAAATCGGAAATTGACGCTAAGAAAATTGAAATCAACAAATTAAAAGAAGCTTTAAAAGCAGAAAAAGCTTTGCTTACTAAAGAATTGATAGAAGAAAGAGAAACCGAAATCAGTTTCCTTGAAAATGAAAATTTAGAATACCAACAGAAACGTTTTGGTGCCAATGGAGATTTAATCATTCAAAAATCTGTTTTGGTAAAACCAATCCAAGACCAAGTTTTTACAGCAGTTCAAGATATTGCAGAACGATTGAAGTATGATTTCATATTTGATAAAACTTCCGACTTGACGATGCTTTTTGCAAACAAAAGATTTGACATCAGTGATCAGGTTTTACGCGTTTTGAACCGTACTGAAAAAAGGGAGCAACTGACCAAAAAACAGCAAAAAGAAGCGGAAGCAAGAGAAAGTAAAGAAGATGCATTAGATGACAATCCGGCTTTGGCTGAACGCCAAAAATTGTTAGACGATAAAAAAGCTGCAAGAGACAAAGTTCTAGAAGACCGAAAACTACTTCAAGAGCAAAAGAAAAAAGAATTTGACGACAAAAGAAAACAAATTCAAGCAGACAGGGAAGCTAAAAAAAATGGCACGGTTTCTGCAAATGTTAAAAAAGAAGACGCACCAACCAGTTCAACTGAAAATAATGAGGCTGCAACAATTGCAGATGATGTGAAACAAAAGCAAGCTGACGCGAGAGCCAAAACATTAGAAGACCGTAAAAAAGTCTTGGAGGACCGCAAAAAAGTTTTAGAAGAAAGAAGAAAAAAAATACTGGAAGACAGAGAAGCGCTGAAGAAAGCGAAAGAAGAAAAATTAAAAGAAAATACAAACAATAATTAATTACTTAATATTTTAAAAACGATGAAACAAATCAAAACTCTACTAATTGCTGCAATTTTAATGTTAGGAGCAAATCAAACAATGAATGCACAAGCAAAAACAGCTCATGTTGATGTAAGTGAAATTATGACAAAAATGCCAGCAATGTTAGATGCTCAAAAACAATTAGATAAATTGAGTACTACTTATGATGCTGATTACAAAAAAATGGTTGAAGAATACCAAGCAAAATTAAAAAAATACGAAGCTGAAGCTGCAACTGTTACTGAAGCTGTAAACGGAGATCGTTCTAAAGAAGTGCAGGATATGCAAAAAAGAATTGTTGATTTTAGAGACAATGCTCAAAAAGAATTACAACAAAAAGAATCTGATATCGTAAAACCATTAATGGAAAAAGTGAGAGCTTCTATCCAAAAAGTAGGTAAAGCAAAAGGATTCCAATATGTTCTTGATGGTTCTTCTCTTTTACTTGCTGATGGTCCAAACTTGACTATGGATGTAAAAAAAGATTTAGGTTTTTAAAAAAATCATTAATCGTACTAAAAACTGCTCAACCTAAGATAGGATTGAGCAGTTTTTTTTTGTTTAAAACAAATCATAGGAAATTTAAATCGTAGCATGTAACTTTGTTTTTATGAATAGCAATAATCAACCTATAGGAATCTTTGACTCAGGTATTGGAGGAACTTCCATTTGGTCTGCGATTCATCAATTGCTGCCAAATGAAAAAACAATATATCTCGCAGACAGTAAAAATGCGCCTTACGGACAAAAATCTAAAAAGGAAATTATTGAACTGAGCATGAAGAATACCGACTTCTTACTTGAGATGAACTGTAAATTAATAGTAGTGGCCTGCAATACCGCAACCACGAATGCGATTCAGGAATTAAGAGCAAAATATAATGTTCCTTTCATAGGAATAGAACCGGCTATAAAACCAGCAGTCACACATTCGAAAACACAGATTATAGGAATCTTGGCAACACAAGGAACGCTGAACAGTGAGCTTTTCAATAAAACCACTGAGAAGTACCAAGACACTAAAATAATTGAACAGGTAGGTCACGGATTAGTTCAGCTAATTGAAAATGGAGAAATCAATTCACCCGAAATAACTAAACTGCTTCACTCCTATTTACAGCCAATGATTGAAGCTAATATTGATTATTTAGTTTTAGGTTGCAGCCACTATCCCTATTTGATTCCGCAGATAAAAAAAATCCTTCCGGAACACATTCAAATTATAGATTCAGGGGAAGCTGTTGCTAAGCAAACACAAAATATACTTCGGGAAAAAGTAGGATTTGCGTCCGTTGAGGAGAAGCAACCTATTTTTTACACCAATACAAATCCTAAAGTTTTAAGTGAAATATTGGAAAATAAATATATGGTTTTACAGAAAGAATTCTAGAAAAACACAGCTACTCTTCCTCTTTAAACCAACTCGAATACATTACATAATTATTCGAAATACGTTCAATTTCTCCGGCAAAGTCAGATTGGTCGATGTCTTTCACCTTTTTGGCAGGAACTCCCGCCCAGATTGAGCCTGATGCTACCACTGTGTTTTGAGTAATAACAGCTCCGGCAGCAACAATCGAATTGCTTTCGATGACACAATTATCCATAACGATGGCTCCCATTCCTATTAGCACATTATCGTGAACAACACATCCATGTACAATGGCATTATGACCAATAGAAACATTATTTCCTATAATAGTTGGGTGTTTTTTGTAGGTGCAATGAATAACAGCTCCATCTTGAATGTTTACTTTATTTCCAATTTTGATGAAATTGACATCGCCACGAATTACTGCGTTAAACCAAACACTGCAATTTTCACCAAAAGAGACATCGCCTATAATAGTGGCATTTTCGGCAACATAACAGTCTTCAGGAATAGAAGGCGATTTGCCGTTAACAGATTTTATTAGCATGAGGATATGAATTAATTAATTGCCGGACAATTACAATCGTATTTTACAGGTTTGCAAAACAAATCGATTCCTAAAGTGATTTGGTGATAGCCACCATTATCAAACTTTACGGCTCCGGACAACTGAGAATAGGTATAAGCAAACATAAACTTATCAAAATTTACACCGACAATAGGTGTGATGTATTGTAGTTTTTGCTTGGAAATTGTATTTCCATTAATATATTCAGCACCATCAAAACTTCTTCGGTAGGACAATCCGCCCCAAACTCTTCCAAAATCTAGATTTTTGTATGCTTTCAAATTGATATCAATGGCTTTTTCATTTGTTTTTTCAACCATTTGAAATAAAACAGAAGGCTCCCATAATATTTTGTCTCGATTTCCAAAAATGTAACCTGCACTCAATAAATATTTCCTCAAATTATCACTTTCATATTCCGTATAAATATCTCTTCTTGTCTCTATGACATTTTTCACAGTTGCATGCGCATAAAAATCAAGGAAATTATACGAAGCACCAATATCAACATTAAAATAAGAATCCTTTTGCACCACAGTTCCATCAATAATTGGATCAAAATCACCGGATTGTCTAAATTCCGTTTCGTCCAATTGACTTTGAATCAAACCAGCACTCATACCAAAAGATAATTGGTTTAAGTCAATTTCATCTCTGGAAAACATTAGATGATAGGCATACGTAAATTTGACTCCTTTTTGGGAATGGTACCCGTTTTTATCATTAAATAGTATAATCCCAGCTCCAGCTTTTTCACCTACTCTTCCATTAAAACTTAATGTTTGCAATTCAGGTGCGTCCTTCTGATCGAACCATTGCTTACGACCGGTTAATCTTATTTTAGCACAATTTGCAGCACCAGCCATTGACGGATGTATCAGGTAATAATTATCAGATAAATAATCCGAATACACAGGAATTCCTTCTTGTGCAAAAGAATAATTTGTTATAAATAATAGTGCAGCTAGAATTTTAATTTTATGATACATTGAAATATTTTTTAGCAAAATGAATAATTCCAAATCAATATTAAGCTAGATAAAATAATGATTTCCCCAATTTAAAAATTAAACTAAAGTTAATTTATTCATTAAAAAATCAAATATAGTTATTCGTAGAAAATAACTTTAGTAAATTTGTGAAAATTTCAAAAGCCATGAACAAAGTTACTATAAAAGAAACACAAAACCCAACGATATTAAAGTTTGAATTTCAAGATTTTATCACTCAAAATGAAAGTTTTGAATTTAAAAATATTGACGAAGCAAAAACTTCTCCATTAGCGCAACAATTGTTTTATTTACCGTTTGTAAAAACAGTTTATATCTCCGGTAATTTTATCGCAATCGAAAAATACAGTATTGTAGAATGGGACGATGTAAAAGATGCCGTTGCAGAACAAATGGAAAAATTTGTAAACGATGGCGGAACAATTATCACTGTTGATGAAAATAAAACAAAAAAACAGCCTGTCACAGTTTATGGGGAAACTACTCCAAACCCTTCAGCATTAAAATTTGTCGTGAGTAAAATGCTGACTAAAAATGCGATTGAATTCAAAAATATTGATCAAACTGCTGCTTCACCTTTAGCCAAAGAACTTTTCAAATTTCCTTACGTAAAAGAAATTTTCATTGACGAAAACTACATTTCTGTAACTAAATATGAAATCAATGATTGGCAAGAAATCACTTTAGAACTTAGAAGTTTCATCAAACAATATATTGAAAACGGAGGAACTGTTTTAGATGAAAATTATGTTGCTGCAGTTACCGCAGAAGAAACTGTTAAGGCAAAAGAATTTGATAATCTGGATGTAACCTCACAACAAATCATCAATATTTTAGAAGAATATGTAAAACCTGCCGTACAAGCTGATGGTGGAAATATCGCCTTTGATTCATATAACGAAAATGACAAAACCGTAAAAGTGATTTTGCAAGGTGCCTGCAGCGGTTGTCCTTCTTCTACTTTTACATTAAAAAGCGGTATCGAAAACATGTTGAAAAGCATGCTGAATGACGAAAGCATCAAGGTTGAAGCAATAAACGCATAAACACACAGAACACTATTTACTTGAAAATCTTTATGTTACATGAAATATTTATCTTTTTTAAATGTTCTATTTAAAAAAAATTGGTAAATTTATGTTTCACTTAACAAATAGAAATCATGTCAATATTAAAAGTAATTGAAATACTTTCAAGCTCAGAAATTAGCTGGGAAGATGCAGCTCGAAAAGGAGTTGCTAAGGCGTCAAAATCCGTAAAACACATCCGTTCTGTCTATATTCATGAACAAAGTGCAACAGTAAGCGATGGCGCCATTACAGAATTTCGAGTGAATCTCAAATTGACTTTCGAACTCGAATAAAGAACTTAACAAAAAAATCAAAGCGTTTCATTCGAGACGCTTTTTTTTAGAAGCTATTTCCCGCCATCCGTTGCAATCTTTCCTGCCCTGAAAAAGCTCAGGACCAGAAAGGATTTCCACTACTACCGGGGCTAAAAACGACCCTATGAACGAACTAAATTTAGAAACCAGCCCATACCTATTGCAACACGCCGGAAATCCTGTAGAATGGAAAGCGTGGAATCCAAAATCATTGGCAACAGCTAAGGAAAACAATAAACTTATCATCATAAGTATTGGTTATTCCGCATGTCATTGGTGTCATGTAATGGAACACGAAAGCTTTGAAAATCAAGAAGTCGCTCAGGTAATGAATACACATTTTACACCCATAAAAGTCGATCGGGAAGAACGTCCAGATGTTGATGCTGTTTACATGAAAGCTATTCAAATCATGACCGGTCGCGGCGGATGGCCTCTGAACATAGTGACGCTTCCTGATGGAAGACCCGTTTGGGGCGGCACCTATTTAAAAAAAGAAGAATGGATAGAATCTCTGAACCAATTACAGGAACTCTATCAATCTACCCCTGAAAAGATGATTGATTATGCCGAAAAATTACATCAGGGAATCCAAGAAATTGGATTTATTAAAAACGACAACCCAGAAACGGAAGTAAACCAAAATGTACTGAAATTCTTAGTCGAAA
Source organism: Flavobacterium psychrolimnae (assembly GCF_003312425.1). Classification (GTDB taxonomy): domain Bacteria; phylum Bacteroidota; class Bacteroidia; order Flavobacteriales; family Flavobacteriaceae; genus Flavobacterium; species Flavobacterium psychrolimnae. Next base: position 34,722 of record NZ_QNUX01000003.1, read on the forward strand.
AATGGAAAAAAAGTTTCGACATGGAATTTGGCGGCATCGCCAGAGCACCAAAATTTATGATGCCTAATAATTACCAATTTCTGTTGCGTTATGGCTATCAAACAAAAGACACTGATTTGCTGGATTTCGTAAATCTTACATTAACAAAAATGGCGTATGGTGGCCTTTTTGACACTGTTGATGGTGGTTTTTCGCGTTATTCCGTAGATATGAAATGGCATATTCCTCATTTCGAAAAAATGTTGTACGATAACGGACAATTGGTTTCTTTATACAGTGACGCCTATAAATTAACCAAAAATCCATTGTACAAAGAAGTGATAGAAAAAACGCTTCATTTTATCGAGAAAGAATTAATGAATCCGGAAGGCGGCTTTTATTCAGCGCTTGATGCAGATAGTTTAAACTCTGACAATCAGCTTCAGGAAGGCGCCTTTTATGTCTGGAAAATTCCAGAATTAAAGGCAATTTTAAAAGAAGATTTTGATTTATTCAGTCAACTATTCAATTGTAATAGTTTTGGATTGTGGGAAGAAGAAAACTATGTTTTAATTCAAAACCAAACTTTAGAAAGTATTGCAGAGGAAAATAAGATTCCCGTTTCAGAACTTCAAACTAAAAAAGTATTTTGGGAAAATTTGCTTTATAACGAAAGAGAAAAACGACCAAAACCAAGACTCGACGACAAATGTCTAACTTCTTGGAATGCGATAATGCTAAAAGGATATGTTGATGCATACAAGGCTTTGGGAAACCAAAAATATTTAGATATCGCACTACAAAATGCCCATTTTATAATCAAAAATCTCTGGACAAGCGATGGAAATTTATTCCACAATTATAAAAACGGAAAAAGCAGCATCAATGGATATCTGGAGGATTATTGTTTCGTGATTGCAGCTTTCATTTCCCTTTATGAAGCAACTTTGAACGAAAAATGGCTTCACGATGCGAAACGACTTATGGACTATAGTCTGGACCATTTTTATGACGATAAAAAATCCTTATTTGCTTTTACGTCAAATCTAGATGAAGCGTTAATCACAACGCATTACGAAACCGAAGACAATGTGATTCCGGCTTCAAATTCAGTGATGGCAAAAAACATATTGCAACTGAGTATCTATTTCAATAATTCGTATTATGAGCAAGTCAGTCATCAAATGCTGCTGGCTATACTACCTGGAATTGATTATCCATCAGCTTTCTCAAATTGGATGGATTTGGCATTAAATCACTCGGAACAAAACAAAGAATTAGCCGTTTGTGGTGAACTGGCTTTGGAGTATTGTACAAAAATAAACAATCTTTATATTCCTAATATTGTATTGGCTGGATCACAGAAAAAATCAACACTTCCGTTTTTAGATTCTCGTTATTCAAACCAAGAAACACTGTTTTATCTCTGTAAAAATAAGACCTGTCTCATGCCAAATACTGATTATCAACAAATTATTAATGATTTAATAAAGTAATCTTAGAAAAAAATGATTACTATTGTAAGACTAATCAAATAAAAAAACCATGGGACTATCTTCATTTTTTAAAAAATTATTTGGCTCAGCCAAAGAAACAGCCAGCGAATTAGCGGACAAAGCAGAAACAACTTTTGAAGAAGCAAAAGAAACTGCAGCGCCATATCTTGAAAAAGCAGAGAATTTCGCAGAAGAAACATTTGAAAAAGCAAAAGAAACCGCAGCTCCTTATCTTGAAAAAGCAGAAGTTTTTGCCGAAGATACTTTTGATAAAATAAAAGAAACGGCTGCCCCAATAATCGAAAAAGTAGAAAATTTTACTGGTCATGCTAAAGAAACTACCGGTGAATATTCCGAAAAAGCAACAAACGTTTTAGAAAACACAATTGAAAGTGTCAAAGAAAAATCAGACACAACAGTTGAAAAAGTAGAAGATTTAGCCAGCGAAGCCAAAACTGCCGTTTCAGACACAGTAGAAACCGTAAAAGAAAAATCAGAAACAACAGCTGAAAAAGTAGAAGATTTAGCTAGTGAAGCCAAAACTGCCGTTTCAGATACTGTAGAAACCGTAAAAGAAAATGTAGAAATAACAGCTGACAAAGCGGAAGATTTAGCCAGCGAAGCTAAAACAAAAGCTACAGATATTGTTAAAAATGTTGCTGAAAGAACAAATTCACTTGTTGACGATAGCGATGAAGAAGCAAAGCAAATTGCCAAAGAAACCATAAATAAAATAGAAGAAGACGCGGATTAATTTATAGAAAAATAATTTATTCGTATTTTTGTGCTTCAAACTTAACCTTCTCCTTTGAGAAGGTTTTTTATTTAAAAAAAATGAATTTAAATCCAGAGCAAATTACTGATTACGCGAATACTTTTATCAAAGTTTTAATTGACTATTCCCCAAGATTAATTTCTGCATTCATAATTCTTTTTGCAGGTCTTTATATCATCAGGCTTATCAACAGGTTCATCCGAAGAATAATGGTAAAACGGAATCTAGATCCTACACTGACCCGTTTTCTGGCTGATATTTTACTTTGGGTTTTGAGAATAATTTTATTTGTTTCCTTTATTTCCAAACTGGGGATTGAAACATCGTCATTTGTGGCCATTCTTGGTGCAATGGGACTCGCAGTAGGTTTATCACTGCAAGGTTCATTATCTAATTTTGCAGGCGGAATGTTAATTATCCTTTTTAAACCTTTTCGGGTGAGTGATACTATCGAAGCACAAGGCGTTATAGGAACTGTGAGTGAAATACAAATTTTTGTAACCAAATTAGTTACGGCTAACAATCAAACTATTTTTATACCAAATGGCTCCCTTTCTAACGGAAACATCATCAATTATTCACTTGAAAAAATTAGAAGAGCTGATTTGACCGTTGCTATCTCTTATGACACAAATATTAAAGAGGCTAAAGACATTATTACTACCGTTTTAAAGAATAATCCAAAAATATTAGAAACACCAGCTGCAGAAGTATCTGTAAAAAACCTTACTGATAGTGCCATACAAATTGCTGTAAGACCATGGGCAAAAAATGAGGATTTCTGGGGTGTTTATGCTGATACACTACAAAATTGCAAACAAGCTTTTGATGAGGCAGGAATTGTTATTCAGCCATTTGTTAAAGAATCTTCTAAAAAAAATAACCCAACTGAGCCGCTGGCATAATCGATACATTCAGCAATGCTCTATTTCTTTGGAGCGGTGATCATAAAATCTTTCAGATAATATGGTTCAAAATAAGCGACATCAACTGTGTCGCTTATTTTGAATTTTTCAAAACTTAGCGCACTCATTTCTTTGGCAGATGGATATACAATCTCTTCCAAAAAAACATGGTTTTCCTTTGTCAAAATCGACTTACATTTCTCGGCACAATCACCTATAAAATAAAGTGTTTCCTGTCTATCTTCAAATGAATTCTCATCGATAATCTGGGCAAGAACTTCTCGTTTTTTTTCTAAACTCGGACTAAAAATTGCACTGTACACTTCCATTCTTCGCGCATCAATCATAGGAATTATCAATCCACTCGAAATAGTAACTTGTGCCGCCAAAGCCTGTAAAGTGTCTACCGCAATTAGTGGAATATCTAGTGCATAACACAATCCTTTTGCTGCCGAAACGCCAATTCGCAACCCCGTGTACGAACCAGGACCTTGACTTACTGCAATCGCTGATAAATCTTGAAGAGCAATTCCGGCTTCTTCAATTATTGCTTCAATAAAAACATGAAGTCGTTCCGCATGTGAATATCCTTCTTCTGCAATTTCCTTACAAAGAATCGTTTTTCCATCTTTTGCAAGAGCGACAGAACAATTCTTGGTCGCCGTCTCAATGTTTAGTATATAACTCAATTTCAGAATTTATTTTAAATTAAAAATCACAATCACAAAATTAGATTTTATGATTGTGATTTCAAAATAGTTGCTAATATAGGTTACTTTTTACTTTCTCCTTTATCTTTATCTGTTTTTAGCATGACTTTGTCACCAGAATTCAAATCTTTAGTTACCGTTGAATAAGGTCCTGTAATAACCACATCTCCTTTTTTAAGACCGGTCAAAACCTCAATGTTAGTATCATCCTGAATTCCTGTTTTAATGACTCTGATTCTAGCTTTATCACCAACTTTTACAAATACACACTCGAATTTTTTATCGCTTTTAGGCGCTGCTCCTTTTTGCTCGTCTTTAGGATCAACTACAACAATGTCTTTTACAGCTGCAGTGTCTGATTTTATAACAACAGAACTAATTGGAACTGATAATACATTACTTTTTGTTTCGGTAATAATATCTACAGTCGCTGTCATTCCTGGTCTGAAAGGCGAATACGTATCTGGTTTTCCTTCCAATAAATCTTGGTAGGATTCCTTCAAAATTCTTACTTTAACTTTAAAATTAGTTACTTGATCAGCTGTCAAGGCAGAACTGGCTGAATTTGAAATACTGGTTACAGTTCCTTTAAATTGTTTTTTCAAATACGCATCAACTTCAACATTTGCTTCGTCTCCTACTTTAATTTTTACAATATCATTTTCATTGACATCCACTTCAACTTCCATATTGTTCAAGTTGGCTACCCTCAAAATTTCTGTTCCAGTCATTTGTTGTGTTCCCAAAACGCGTTCTCCTAATTCTACGTTTAACATAGAAATAGTTCCATCTGCAGGTGCATAAATTGTAGTTCGTCCTAAGTTATCTTTGGCTTCATTTACTGTTGCCGAAGCGCTTTGAACATTAAAATAAGCGTTTTGTTTTGCAGCTTTAGCTACTTCATAAGATGCAATTGCTTTATCCCAGTCGGCTTTTGAAATAATTCCTTTTTCAAATAAAGTTTTATTTCTGTCATAATTGGATTTTGATTCTTTGAAAGAAGCATCTGCTTGGCTCAAATTTGCTCTTGTTCCAGATAAGTTTGAAACCGAACGATTGTAACCTGAAGTATATAAATCCGGATTTATTTTAACCAATAAATCTCCTTTTTTTACTACTTGACCTTCTTTTACATTTAAAGAAATAATCTCTCCAGAAACTTCAGATGAAATTTTCACTTCAATTTCCGGTTGAATCTTTCCTGTTGCAGAAACCGTTTCAACGATTGTAGATGGTATAACTTGGGCTATTTCAACTTCAGTTCCTTTATCTTTATTACCGATAACGCCAGATTTTGAAAGTATTACTAGAGCCGCAATAATTACAACAGCTCCACCTATTAGAATATAAATTGTTTTTTTAGACATAATAAATTAGTTTTTGATAAGAGGAATTCCAAAATAGAATTCTAAGATTTTGATTTTGAAAATATAATCGTACTTGGTTCTGATAACTTCTGATTGTGCATTGGTCAATAAGGTTTGTGATTGGTTGAAATCAAATGAGTTCATCAAACCTACATCATACCTTTCTTTTGCATAATTATACGCTCCTTGTCTGGCTTCAAGTGCAACAACTGATGATTCATAAGCGTTAAGTGCACCTTTTGCATCTGTAAATGCAGTAAAAACATTTCTTTGCAAATCCAAATCTTGTTGCTCAACAGCAATTTTTGATCGTTCTAAACTCACTTTGGAACGCTCTACATTGTTTCTAACTGAAAACCCATTAAATATTGGAATCGATAATTGTGCTCCAAAAGATTGTCCTTTATTATCGCTAAACTGATTGAAAAATGGAGCTGAATTTCTCGTGCCAATTATGTTTCCCTTGTCATCAAAAACAGGAACATCAGCATATGAAACTCTGCTATTAAAGCTGTAGAAACCCTGCAAAGTAGGCTGAAAAGCTCCTTTTGCAATTTCCACATCTTTTTGTGCAATCTCTAAATTAGTTCGGGCAATTTTCAATTCTGTTCTGCCTTCTACCGCTTTGTCATAAATAGCACTTGGAGTTTGTGCCATAATATTATTCTCATCCCTCATGTTAGTGTCATCCACAACATCAAAATTTTCAAAATCTTTTAGCTGTAGTAACTGCGCCAAACTTAATTTTGAGATTAATAAAGCATTGTCAGCAGCTATAACATTCTGATTATTTTGCGCTACTGTCGCTTTAATATCTAATAAATCTCCACGAGGAATAGATCCTGCATTGACTAATTCTTCTGAACGCGAATATTGCTTTTCATTGATTCCCAACTGCTCCTTTTGTACTTTTAAGTTTTCTTTGTTAAAAAGAACCTGCAAAAAAGCATTGGCAACATTCAAGGCAATATCTTCCTGCATTTTCAACAATTGATATTTGGCCGCTACTATCGAAAGATTGGCTTTACGAAGCGTATTCTGATTTTGCAAACCTTTATAAATATCAACACCTACATTAGCGCCAGCTGAAGTAAACTGGGTTGTTTGATTCCTCAATAAACCCGTGGTAATATCCTGGTTTAAACCAATATTCCAAGAATGGGAAGCACTGGCGTTAAGAGAAGGAAGAAAATTCCCGATAGCATCTTTTTTACCAATAAGTGCTGTTTTTGAATCCAATTCAGACTGTTTGATGGAAATATTATTTTGAATGGCGTATTTTACGCATTCTTCTAAGGTCCATACTTTTGATTGTGCTTGAGCTGTAACGCAACAAATCAGCATGACCATTAAACTAAGAAAACTTCTTTTTTCCATATATTTTTGAATAAAAGCGCAGCATAGCTGCAAACAAATTTAACTTTTTCTAATAAAAATCTATGAATTAATAAAAAATATTTTGTTCATAAATCCGTTATAAAACAATTAGACTTTAGAAATTAGCATTTGTTACAAAAATTCATAAAAAAAGAATAGTTTTGTTAATTTTGATTTTTTAAATAAAACAATAATGCTGAAATTCTCTTCCAAACTACTTATAATCTGTTCGATTTTATTGGTTTCAAGCTGCGCTACTACTAATAAAATAGATGCATTGAAACCAGAACCAGATGATGCAACCCCTTTGATTTATGAAAACACTCCTTCATTTATCAATATGCCAATTAGCGTAAAACTAAAAGATATTGAGAACCAAACTAATGCATTGCTGAGCGGATTAATTTACGAAGACAACAGTATTGAAGACGACGACATCGAAATGAAGGTTTGGAAACTCGCTCCCATTACCATCAAAAATGATATTGGGGAAAAAGGAGAAAAAATTAAAACTATTTTACCTTTAAAGGCTATTGTCAAATATCGAATCGGCACTAAAAAATTGGGAATCGAAATGTACGATACCCGAGAATTTCATCTTGATGGAGTTGTGACTTTAGTAAGTGATGTTGCTTTGATAAATTGGAAACTAAACACAAAAACAGAATTAAAATCATTAGATTGGAATGAAAGTCCTACGATGACCGTTTTTGGAAAAAACGTTCCAGTTACTTATTTAATTAATCCTGCCGTAAAACTATTTAAATCAAAAATTGAAAAGAAAATTGATGATGCTATTGCAAAATCTATGGACTTTAAACCAAATGTTTTGGCGGCTCTAGAGAAAATTTGTGTTCCTTTTCTAATGAATGACACTTACGAAAGCTGGCTTCGAATTGTTCCTATAGAAATTTATTCGACCAGTGCGAAACTGAAAAATGACACTTTTGTATTAGATATGGGAATGAAATGCAACATGGAAACCTTAATTGGAAAACAACCGGAATCTAAATTCAATGCAGCCAAAATTATTTTAAAACCCGTTACTAAAATTCCTGAAGACATTACGGCCAACATTGTTGCCATTTCCAGTTATCAGGAAGCATCAAAAATCATGACTAAGAATTTTGCCGGTCAAGAATTTGGTTCTGGCTCACAGAAAGTAAAAGTTCAAAATGTAGCAATTTGGCACAAAAAAGGAAAAATGATCATTGCTTTAGATGTTTTGGGTTCTGTAAATGGGACTATATATTTAGCCGGATTTCCCCAATATAACGAAAAAACTAAGGAAGTATTTTTTGATCAATTGGATTACGCTTTAGATACAAAAAACAAATTGATGCGAACTGCAAACTGGCTAGCCCAAGGTTTGGTGCTTAAAAAAATACAGCAAAGTTGTCGTTATTCTATAAAACCAAACCTCGAAGAAGGTCAAAAAAGCATGATGGCGTATTTGAAAAACTATTCTCCAATGCAAGGTGTTTTTGTAAATGGAAAGATGGAAGACATTCAATTTCAAAAAATCCAATTAACAAATCAGGCTATAATTGCCTTTATAAAAGTAAAAGGGACAGTGAACGTATCGGTAAACGGATTAAAATAGTCTGCAGTACTCCATATTTAGTCATCAGTGATCATGTACCGTAAACTAAAATACGCTTTAGTAAAATTGAAATAAATATCTTCTAAAAAAACCTTAGCTTGATTTTTTCTTTTTCATTCGATAAATAGCGTAACCAATTCCTGCAACCAAAATATAAGGAATCACCATTAGGTATACAATTCCGTCATTTACCGCTGCAGCTTGCGTTGCATTGCCTTCACTGGTTAATGCAGCGCGACACATGGCACATTGCGCATTTGCACTACCACTTAATAATCCAAAAACCATCAGAAAGGCATATATTACAACCTTGTCCACATTGTTTTTGACTGTCATTTTTGTATTCTTAGCTTTAATAAACATAGTAAGGTGAAATCATTAAATAAACAACTACTCCAGTTACGGCAACATACAACCAAATCGGGAAAGTGATTTTTGCAATCTTTTTATGCCTATCAAAATTTCCTGCTAATGCTCTCACATAGGTGATTAAAACCATAGGAATGATAGCCACTGACAAAACTATATGGGTAAACAAAATAAAGAAATAAATATATTTGATAGCTCCTTCTCCTCCGAATTTTGTAGAATCAGAAGTCATGTGATACGCAACATACATCACCAAAAAAGCAACAGACAAGGCAATTGCACCAGTCATTAATCTTTCGTGAAGTTTCCTTTTACCATTTTTAATTGCAATAACGGCAGCAATTAATAAAACAGCCGTAATTCCGTTAGTAGTAGCATAAATAGGAGGTAAAAAAGATAGAGGTTCTACATTGTATCCAAAATCTTTTAGTTTCACACCAAATAGTATCGCAACCGCAACTGGTATTATGATGGAAACTGCTATTATAAATTTATTGAATTTTTTTTCAAGAGAATTGTTTTCCATTTTTTATTCTTCTAATAAAATATTAATGTCTTGTTGTAAGTTTCTTACTCCCATTTTATCTAATCCGTCATAATATAAAATAGGGTTTCCAAATTCATCATTTCTGCAACGAATATTTCCATTTTTATCAATCAAGGCAAACAATCCTGAATGTTCAAAACCACCTGCAACTTTTTTATTTTCACCTGCGTAAAGATTAAATCCTTTATTAGCAAGATTAAATATGTAGGCTTTATCACCAGTCAAGAAATTCCAATTAGTAGATTTTACTCCAAGAAGATTGGCATGTTCTTTTAATACTTTTGCAGTATCATGTTCCGGATCGATAGTGATGGAGACAATTCCAAAATTACGATTTCCAAAAAACTTTTTCTCAATAAGAAGCATGCTTTCATTCATCTTCGGACAAATAGTAGGACAGGTAGTAAAAAAAAACTCCAATACATACACTTTCCCCTTATATGTTTCATTAGTTACCTTCTTATTATCTTGATTTATTAATTGAAATTTTGGAGCAGGACCAATTTTAATTAATTCCCCTTCTTCTGTAGTTGTTGGATTAACACTATCGAGCCTGTCGCCTTGAACCACCTTATCATTTTTAATTCTTTCTACAATTTTTGGAATTGCATAAATTCCAAAAATCAAAATAATAAAAGAGATACCTATGTATGATTTATTTTTAAACATAAACTACTATATTTTTCTGGTGGCGTTATTGTTCTTTTTAAGTGCAGCACGATATTCATATAGAATCACTTTGAAGTCATCAAGCATCTCGTTGCTCAACTCCGCTGGGTGAAATGTACTATATCCTTCTTTAGCATCTTTTACCAATTTTCTACCGCGAAGATTTCTCTTCTTATCGACAATATATACTTTTGGAGTTCCTAATTTATCGTCTAATTTCTCCACTAATTTTAATTGATCGTAATAGACCTTAATTTCATCAGGAGAAGCAAAAACAAAACGCCATTGCGCTACATCCGTAAAGGCTCCTAAAGCATCTACAACTTTTTTTGCGTCTTTTTCAGTTCCCGTTGGACAAATCATTACAAACTGCACATCTTTAAACTCGTGATATCTTTGATAAATCTTCTGATTCAAATTGAAAAGATTCCCTCTGTTTTTTAATAGCTCAGTACCCATAAACCCCAGAATAGTTACTTTCCCATTCAAAGTAACTTTTTGTCCGTCTAAAGATTGCCAATTCCCAAAATCAGCAGTATTAGGAGTTATTGTTGGTAATTTAGTAAACCCATTTACGCCAGAAGCAAAAAAAAGGTAGGCAACTATAGGCAAAATAAAAAGAACGAAAAGGACAATATTTTTTTTCATTGTAATGATACTTTTAAAGTACAAAAATAAAAAAAGGTACGCAATGCGTACCCTTTTATTGAATTAATATCTTGTTAAAAATTCCATTTAATAGTAGAATTTTTAAAAACCTCATAAATATAATCCCCTTCGGTCAAAAGAATAAAGAGAATATATAATATCAGAAAAATTAGGGGAAAAACAACTGCATTTCTTAAAGTACTTTTTTCTCCTTCCATGTGCATGAAAGCCCAAACAATATAATACGCTTTATAAATAGTAAGAGCGTAGAATATCCAGTTCAGTAAATTCATTCCCATAAGATTGTTCATGTGTAGCGCTTCAGGTTTTAAAATCCCTAAAATTACTTCTACAACTGTAACGGCAGACAATATTCCGAAAACTTTCCAGATTCTACCTATATTAGATACGTGTTCGTGTGACATGATAATTACTTTTTGAAAATTAAACTAGATAGAAAACTGTAAATACAAAAACCCAAACTAAATCGACAAAGTGCCAATAAAGACCAACTTTCTCTACCATTTCATAACTTTTTCTTTTTTCGTAAGTCCCAATTAATACATTAAAAAATATAATGATGTTTATCACAACTCCAGAAAAAACGTGAAATCCGTGGAATCCAGTAATAAAGAAAAAGAAATCAGCAAATAATTTACTACCGTATTCGTTTCTAACCAAGTTAGCACCTTCAACAACATAATGAGCTTGACTCAATCTTGCTTCAGATTCTGCTCTTGATAAAATTGTTTTCTGTTTTTCAGCAGTAACAACCTCAGTTCTGATTAAAAGTTCAGGATGAGCTTTGAAACCCGCTTGAACTTCTGCTACAGAGTACGATGGAAGAGTTGGTTCACTCATAAACCATTTTGCTTTGTTTCTTGTCAGTTGCTCTCTCTCCTCAGGCAAAGTTGCAGCAAAATCAGCTAAGGCTACACGCTTACCATCTTTATCAACAAACTGAAGTAAACTACCTCCTTTTGTTTCAATAGCACCATATTCTCCTTTGATGAAATTTTTCCATTCCCAAGCTTGAGACCCTACGAAAATCAAACCACCAATAATGGTTAAGAACATGTAGAGAACCACTTTGTTTTTTTTCATTTGATGACCTGCATCAACAGCCAAAACCATTGTTACTGATGAGAAAATCAAAATAAAAGTCATTAATGCCACATAATACATCGGAGCGGATACTCCATGCATAAACGGAAAGTGAGTAAACACTTCGTCAGCCAAAGGCCATGTTTCAATAAATTTAAATCGAGAAAAACCATACGCCGCTAGAAATCCAGAGAACGTTAAAGCATCTGATACGATAAAAAACCACATCATCAATTTGCCATAACTTGCTCCCATTGGCTCATTGCCGCCTCCCCAAGTTTTTTCTTCACTATTTGCAGTAGTAACTGTCGCTTCCATAAAAGTTATTCGTTAAAAAGTTCCCAAATTTACGTTTTTTTCTTATTTAAAGAAATATAAAAACAAAAACAAATAAACCCACAATAAGTCAAGAAAGTGCCAGTACATTGCACCAAGTTCAATTCCAAGGGTTTGAGATGAATTGTATTTTTGTTTAAAATGATTATAAATTATAATTAGTAGTGAAATCACGCCACCAGCAAGGTGAATCAAGTGCACAACCGTAACTACGTATAAAAAAGTAGTGGTTATTGAGCTTCCGCTTCCGGTGAAATAATAACCGTTTTCCACTATTTGACCAAATCCTACGAACTGTAAAATTACAAACAATATTCCGAGAACTAAGGTGCTCAAAAGAAAAATTGTTGTTTTACTTTGATCGTTTTTTTGAATTGACTTTTTTGCCAAATGAAACGTTACACTGCATGCTATAATCGCTAAAGTACTATAGTAAAATGCCGGTGGTAATTGAAAATCTTTCAACCAGTCGGCTCTGGATTTACTTACCACAAAAGCACTCGTAAGTCCTGCGAACATCATGGTCATACTCACCATTGCAAACAACAAAATCAATTTGTATGATCTTGCGGTTCTCGATTTTTGTTCGGCTGCTGTCATTGTCATCTCCATAACTATCTTAAAAATTTATCAAATATATAAACTAACTGTAATAATGTAATATAAGAAACACTTACTAACATTAAGGTACGGGCAGCTTTTGCTGTTCTCAACTTATACAATCGTACGGCGTAAAATAACATCCATAGTCCCAACAAAAATACAACAACCGCTGCAATAGGCGTCATATATAAACTACCAGTATAACCCAAAACAGGTAAAAGCGAGGCTAAAATCAACCAAACCGTGTATAAAATAATCTGCAAGGCTGTACCTTTATCTTTTTTACCTGTAGGCAACATGAAGAAACCTGCTTTTTCATAATCTTCATACAAGAACCATCCAATAGCCCAAAAATGTGGAAATTGCCAAAAAAACTGAATTAAAAATAAAGTTCCTGCTTCAATTCCAAATTCGCCTGTAGCCGCAACCCAACCCAACATAAACGGAATTGCTCCCGGAAAAGCTCCAACAAAAACTGACAACGAAGTCATTGTTTTCAAAGGAGTGTAAACACTTGTATACAAAAATATTGAAATAGCACCAAACATTGCCGTTTTAGGATTGATCGTGTACAACAAAGCAATTCCAACAATTGTCAAAAGACTTGCAATAATCAAAGCCGTAGGTTGCGACATCCTGCCAGCCGGCACGGGACGGTTTTTAGTTCTATCCATCAAAGCATCCAAGTCTTTTTCAATCACCTGATTAAAAGCATTTGATGCTCCAACCATGCAATATCCACCTACAGCTAACTTTAATAAAACCATCCAATCTAATGAATGCAAATCATAAATTCCAAGCATAAACCCAGCAATCGACGAAAAAACAACACTAATTGCTAAACGTGCTTTGGTGATCTCGCGGAAATCAATGTAAACAGATTTTAATGAAAAGGGACTTTGTGTTGCGTTCAATGCTAAAGATTATTTGCTTTGTGAAAACTTTTGCAAAAATAGGCTATCAAAAGGGATTTGACAAAAAACAATTCATAAAAAGATTATTAATCAGTAAAATAAAGATTAATAATCAAAATACCAATTAAAGATATCCGCTCTTAATCCTAAAGTTAACCAATTTGTGCTCTGATTGAAAGTAGTTGCCGTATTTTTTGTTGGGTCAAAACTCCTGTAAATATAACTTCCAAAGAGTTTTAGATTCGTTGCCGGATTCACTAAATAGCCTCCTTGAAAATCAGCAATAAAAACAGCGGTTTTGTTTCCCTGACCCACTTTTACACCACTATCAAACGGTCTGTTTTCATCGTAATCTTTATAAATATTTCCACCGTAATTAAAATTATCTTCGGTAGTATCAAAATCCAACCCCCGAGTTCCCATAGTAATTTTTGCATCAGCAAAATACCTCCCTTTATGATATCGGGCAATAGCAATTAATTCTTTAAAATTCCCACCCCATTGATGTCCTATACTTTGATTATTATGCCCGTAATTAGTAATTGGCATGCTATGCGAATAAACATAAGGACGTACATGATTGTATTCCAATTGCAACAATAAATTATCAATTTTGAAAGCATTGTAATATTTCGCACCCAGTTGGTATCCGTATTTATTCTTCCAGCTATTATCCCCTTCTTTGATGTCACCAAGAGAAAATTCATCCAAGATAAACTGTCCGTAAAAGTTAATTTGATTGCTCCATTTGTATTTGTAGGTCAACCCTAGAATTGCATTTCCGCTTCTGGCCGAAGATGCAAATTCAACCGAACGATAAAATATAATAGGATTCACAAAGCTCACATCGAATCCTCTATCATTAGTATTAGTCCAAATCACGGATTCAAAAAAACCAAGATTTAATTTATTCGAAACATTCCAACTCAAATAATGGTTTGCTATAAACTTAGTCGCATACGTACGTTCTAAAGTGACCTCTGGACGAACATCTTTGAGCCACATGTAGGTATTAGTATATTTTATTTTCCAAAAATTAGTGTTCAATTTAAAATAAGGATACGGGCTGGCACCATCACTTTCTAATAAAGATCGGTATCCATCGCCAATAAAATTTCTACCGTAACCCAACTGTAAATCGATATGTTTGCTTGGCGTAAAAGTCAAATTGGCTTCCGCCGAAGGAAAATCATACGCATCGGTTTTGAAATCTTTTGCAATACCAATTCCAGGAATAATTGCCGGATTTCCTCCAGCTGGCCTAATAGATTCCGCATAATTATTGAAATAATCTGCAAAACGTCCTTGACTTTCAAAAACAGTAGTAGTAAAATTCAACGTTTTACCCAATCCACCGCGAAAATTGATTCCACGCGTATTTATATAAGTATACGACACATCACTTTTTGAAGCTTTCCCAACTTGTAAATCAAGAATAGGATTCAGTGTAAACCAGTAATCCTCGCCCTGAATTTCAACCATGTTTTCATTCCACAACTTTCTTGCCCACCAACTGGAAGCAGTTTTTTTAAGCTTTTCATTCACTGCTTTCAAGTCATAATATTTAAACACTTCTGCATAGGTATATGGTTTTGAAGCGGTATGATTGTTACTTCCCATTTGGTTTAACGAAGCATCAAATTGCGCATAATAACTATGTGAAAACGGTATATTCAAATGACTTTCAAACTCCGGGCTATTAAATTTTTTGTAAACAATACTATCCAGTTCGGTTAATTTTTTGGTGTTGTTTGGGACAATATCGGCTTGCGCCAAAGTTGTGGCAGCAACTTCTTCCCTACTTTTTAAAGGAATCGAAATCGTCATGGTAAACTTAGCATACGTTGGTTTTCCATTGTATGTCGAGGGCTGAATTTTTGGGAATTTACCAAAAACTCTTTTTGTTTCTTCAATCAATTTTTCCTCCGTAGCATCCACATAAATTACTTTGAAAAGACCGTTGCTATCAACTTCAAAAAGCACTTTTACATTTCCTTGAAAATTACTTAATGTCAAATTCTCCGGAATTTCAAAATTCGCAAATACAAAATCCTGTACCTGATTATAAAAACAGGTTTCTAAAGCATTCGATTGTAAGTTGACGCAATCCGAAAAAACTGGAAAACGCTCCGCTGAGTTGCCGGACTGTACCGTAACGCTTTTGATTTCTTGAGCAGAAATAGTAAAGGAATTTAATAATAAAAATAATCCCAACAACCTTTTGTTCATGCTTATTTTCTTTTTGGATTTAATATTCATTATTTGAATTTTGACCATTAGCTATCATTTTTGCACCGGAAGTTCCTATTCTTTTCACCCCTAATTCAATCATCGCTACAGCTTCCCCATAAGTTCTAACTCCACCAGCAGCTTTTACCGGAAGCGGCGAGGCATTTTCAAGCATCATCATTATAGAAGGAATAGTGGCGCCATTAGGTAAATTATTTTCGGTTTTATAAAATCCCGTAGACGATTTTACAAAAACCTTTGGAAACAGCTCTTGTTCAAAATTAGAAACAATTACATTTTTTATCAAACTTGACAATTGGATAATTTCTTTTTCGGTGAGTGCAGCTACTTCAATAATCCATTTTACAACTTTATTATGAGCCAGACCTAATTGGGTACATTTTAAGATTTCTTCTTTAACCAAATCTATTTCTCCATTTTTAAAAGCTTGGTAATTGCATACAAAATCTAAATCATCCGCACCATCTTTTATCGCATGAAGTGCCTCTTGAAGTTTATCTTCTAGTAAAGATGTTCCTTCGGGAAAATCAATTACAGTTCCTATTTGTACTAACGAATTCGCTTCCGAAATCATCTTTTTAGCCAAAGAAACCATTTCTGGACGAATCATTATAAGTTTAAAATGCTCCTCGATAGCTTCCTGAATAAATCCCTGAGCCACAAGGATATTTTTTTCTTCACTGATTCCCGCTTGCTCTGCAGTTTTTAAATAGGTGGAATCTAAATATTGCTTGATATTCATAGCATTTCTGATTTCTTGATGATAACGAATTCGAACTCACAAAAATACATTTTATCTGCACATAAGTTTCATATTAGATTCTTCTATTTGTATTTTTTTTAAACTCAAAACTACTATTTCTTGGCATTTTTAAAATAGAGCTCCCTAAACAACTTCCTGAACAGATAATTTCTGACTTTTACGGAAACCTATAAAACAAAAAAATCCCACCGAAGTGGGACTCAATTTATTTTTGAAATTTATCTGAGCTTTGTATTTAAACCAAATAAAAGAACCATTACCACTGTTAAAGTTGCTCCAGACAGATTTGCTAAAACATCAAACACCTCTGCATGACGGGTTTTTGTAAATAATTCCTGAGCTATTTCGATTCCTATTCCAAAAAAAACAGAAAAAAGAAACGAAGCAATCAAAGGCAGGAAACTATTCGGATTATTTGCACGGCTTTTTAAAAACAAGAAACAAAAGAATGTAAGCACAAAATGAAAAAAAGCATGTACCAACTTATCTAAATTGGAAACAGTTCCCATTGGAACATTATTCAATTGTACCAAACAGAAAAAAGCAATTGTTCCTGCCCACAGCAAAGCAGCCCAAAAATAGAGCTGTTTACGCACCTATTAATTCTTTGTATGATTCGCTTGAAAGCAATCCATCAACTTCAGCCATATTAGCTATTTTCACCTTGATCATCCATCCAGCTCCATAAGGATCTGCATTTACACTTTCCGGAGTATTCTCTAAAGCGTCATTGAAAGCAATGATTTCTCCTGCTATAGGAAGAAACAAATCTGAAACCGTTTTAACCGCTTCAACTGTTCCAAAAACCTCATCTTTTTCTAATGTTTGATCTAAAGTTTCTACCTCAACATAAACGATATCTCCTAATTCTTTTTGAGCAAAATCAGTGATTCCTACTGTTGCGATATCGCCCTCAATACTAATCCATTCGTGATCTTTTGTGTACTTTAAATTTGCTGGTATGTTCATCTAAATTGTTATTGATAATTATTAATTGATAATTGAAATTTTCTGTGACAAATGTAACAATCTTCTATTCAAATCTGCTTTAGATTTTGAAAAATTAATTTCCAAAATTATAACGAAGCGTAAATCCGGAACGAATATTCGTCAACGGAAAAGAAGTCGAAATTACCGCTTTCGAAAAAGCATGATCGTAATAAAAAATGGCCGTCAGGTTTTTGCTGAAAGCATAATCCGCCGTTAATTTTATGGACCAAATATTTTGCCCGCCTGCCAATTGATTGTTATCATAATCTAAATAACGTACAATGGTCTGATTGTTTCTATACGATAAATCCCCTTTCAAATTGATGTCGCTTTTTATAATCCCAGTTGGATTATCAGCCAATCTTGAAGAGAAAATCACATCTTTAAATCGGTACCCTAATCCTACTACATATTCAATTCCTTTTACCTCGGTCAATAAATTATTATCAAAACTCATTGATAAAGCTCTGTCTTTTTTAATTTCAGTCAGTACTTTTAAAGAACTTTTCAATTCAAAATCCATTCTTAAAAGCGGACTGAATTGCTCCACCAAGTTGATATTAGACATAATCGTCTGGTTGAAAAAATTACCGCTTGCATCAACCCCATTTGGTTCATTATCATATTCAAAATTCGATCTGAATGCATTTATAGTGTACGAAGCGCGATAATTGTGTTGCAAAGAGAAGCGTTTGAAATTCTTCTTGAACATTTCATAACGCATCAATCCATTATATTTTATAGCCCAGTTTGGTATTGGAAAA
Source organism: Flavobacterium psychrolimnae (assembly GCF_003312425.1). Taxonomy (GTDB): domain Bacteria; phylum Bacteroidota; class Bacteroidia; order Flavobacteriales; family Flavobacteriaceae; genus Flavobacterium; species Flavobacterium psychrolimnae. The sequence continues at coordinate 52,891 of NZ_QNUX01000003.1, forward strand.
CTTCTGAAAATTCCGAGTGAAACATTTGACGCATCACCTCCGGAATAAGCTGCTAAAAAGGCCGGTAACAACACCGCTTGATTATTTTTTCCATATCCTAACGGAAATCCTTCAGCATCGATATTGACAGGATTATTGATATCAATTCCTCTTTCTGTGGCTAAACGGTTTGCTACCGTTAGTCGATTCATTCTGAAATCATCAAAAGCCTCTGATGAAATTTCATTACTGGTAGAAAATGATGTTTTTATTAAAACAGCTGATATGGAGAAAATTCCGGTGCTATATGGTGATCTCGGATTGTAAATACCATCAGTTACATCGTATTGTTCCGACGAATTTTCAGAAAAAGCCCTATCTAAAGTCAAATCAATCTTTAAATCTGGGAACAAATCTACATTGGCTGTAGCCTTAAATAATTTATTAGTTACTTGAGCGAAATTTTGGTTAAAGTCTGGATAATTAGTCAACCAACCATTTTTAGCAGCTTCATAACGAACATCATCTTGACTTCCAAAAATGAATCCTAATGAAGGTCTTGAAGATCCCAGGAATCCAACACCCGGCGTATAACCCGGTAAAATTGTACCGCTGTTGTGGGTATAATTCATTTGAATATTCTTTACACTGGTCAAAACTCCAATTAAACCATCAACAAATGCATTGTTTTTTGGAATTTGATTCGCATTAGTATTCACTATTTTTTCACCCGGTTTTGGCGCTGCCGCTTTAGGTTTTGGTATTGTTTTGTTCGTGTTTTTTGTCACTCCCAAATATTTATACAACATTTCCATATTGAATGTAGCGTTCAAATTATTGGAACTCGCATTCTGGATTGTATTTCCTAAATTATAATCTTGACCGTCAATTTGAATTTGTGACAACGCATTAGAAGTTCGCTGCCAGCTATAGTCTCCTGTATAGGAATAATTTGCTTTAACGAAACTGAATAATGGTATTTTATTAATCGGTATTTCGTAATTCACAACTAATTGTTGCATGTGCTGGTTAGGATCCCCAATATCCCAATAACTATCCCAAATAGTAAAACTGTCAATAGGCTCATTATCTTCATTCAAATAGTTTTTTACGATATTGCTTGAAGAAGCTGTATAATTTAATTTCAATGATTTTGTCAGATTATAATTGAATCCGTATTGATAATTAAAAGCAAAGTTTCTACGGTACAATGGGTCAATCCCAATTCCTTCTACTTCCACTTGTCTAAATTGCTGACGATTATACTGTCTGTTTATATTGGTATTAAAAGAAATATTAGCAGGCAAATAATTAAAATTGAAATCGCTTAGGAGTTTCCAATAATTACTTTTTTTCAAGAATTTGGTCTTCTTGAAAGGCTCTACAGACTTAGGCTGAAAACTGTACGCATAATCAACAGATGAATTTGCCTGCTGATCTACATAGTCCTCGATTTCAAAATCATGTCGTTCTACTTCGTTAAAAGACTGAGAAAACGTAAAGTTTTCCGGATCATAAACACGCTGCTTTTGCTCCGGCTGGCGTTCTTTTCTCACTCCGATAAAATTGATACTTTTACGTTTTGTATAATCAACCGCTCTGCTGGTAATATTGTCTTTTTTATTTTGGTCAGCAGTATTATCAAGCAACTGTTTTAATTTGATATCTTGATTGAAAGGATCGTATTCCGGAGTTATTGTTTCCTCACCAATAGCGTAATTGAACGGCAAATTGACACCCCATTTTTGAGGCAATAATTTTCCAAGATTTAAATTGGTCACAATACTATATTGCTCGGTATCTTCTCGACTTCTTTCATTTGGGCCTTGTTCCAGTGCTCCAAAACCGATAGTACTTTTTCTTCCCGAAGCTGAAATCGTGGCGAAATCAGCTAAATTTGAATCCACATTCAACACCGCAGCCATTCCGCCTTGGTTGTCCATATCTGCCAAACGAAGTTCATTAAACCAAACCTCTCCTTTTATATCGTTACGAAGATCACTGTTTTTCACACCTACCATAAGCGTACGCACTAATCCAAAATTAGGATTTCCTTTAATCCCTAACTTCAATGAACTGCTGCCATCACCGTCTGGTTTGCTTGGATCTGAATCTGGATAATAAATTCCGTCCAATGGCAGCGTGGTTGGATCAACACCCATCGCTAAAATCTTCAATTTAGTCAGTAATGCCAAAGACAAATCAATTTCATTCTCTTCTGGCCAAACCGCTTCTGCACTCAATGGACCGCAATCAGCATTTGAAGCAGACGAAGCAACAGTTACTTTTAAAGGAATCTCAACTTGATAGAAATTTTGGGTGAAATCATTTCCAAAACGAATAAATCCAATCATTTGATTGTCTTGAAGTGCAATTTCGCCAGTCAAAGATTCTGCGTGCAAAAACATTTTCAATTTCTTAAATTGACGCATATCAATACTCACATTTTTAAAAACAGCTCTGGAATCTTCCGGCTCTAATCCGTCGCCGGAAACTCTTAATGCCAACGATTGCTCATTTTGATTAATTACCGTATTATTATTGAATAATTGCTCTCTTTGTACACCAGGCGGAGTAATATAATTTACCGGACATCTTTCATCATTTTCCTGAACGTTGACAGCCAAAACATCTAAATTAGTATTATCATCTAGAATATTTGTATCATTAAAATCAAGCGTATTAGTATACCTTCTCCATTCGCCACGCACTAAATCCAAGGCTCCAAAACGCATCGTAACTTCCTCATTAAAACCCGTCATGAACATTCTCATAAAACGTATGGATCTGAAATCAGAAATGTTTCCAATCGTGTTTTCAGGTTGAGAAACTGGAATTTTAAATTGCAACCATCTGGCTTCGGTAGTTGATCCATCTGGCAGCGTCACTTGTGTATTTCTGATGTCGGTGATATAATTTTGTCCGACATTCATTCCTGGTTGCACATCAATACTGTATTCATAATACGCATTGATAGTGTTCATCGTATTGTCTCTGTTTATATCCTCTACATCGGGAAACGTAGACGAACCTCTATTAGGATCCGTAATATCCACCGCTGAGTTACCATCGGTACCATTATAATTTTTATACCGTTCCAAAATCCCTCCATCTGTGTTCAGATAAAAAGTGTAATCATCTGCTGCTGGATCCAGTTCCGATGCGAAATTCGTATACACAGATCCTTCATTGTCATTGGACAAACCATCCAGACCAATATCTTGATTCTTTCTATTATCAGCATTAGTATCAAAAGCATAAATCAAGGATTGAGAAGCAGGAACATCTCCCCACAACGGACGAGGATTTACCAATATCTGGTCTGGTCCAAGTCCATTTTCATATTGCTTTCTCCCGTCTTTCAAAACATCTTCTGAAATTTCCCCTAAATTGAAATAGATTTTTCCTGTGTTTGATTGCGGAGACTGACCATTTCCAACATAAGGATCCAACACCCAAAACTGAATATACTCTACATTTCCTTGCTCGAAATTTGTGGAATTCAGCGATCGCATAATTCCACCAAAGTTTTCAGCCGGGTTTAATGCTCCATTTGGATTATTATTATACGGTCCGCGATCGGATGGATAATAACTTAAATCCAATGTATTTACAACTTGTGATTGTCCTTGCGCAATATCCGTCAAAGGATACAATTCCTCGCTGAAAATTCTTCTGGTTTTATTGAACGACAAATCTTCATTTGAAATTCCGGCCGGTTTTTGTGTATAAAAAACAGGATCAATAGAATACCACGCTAATTTGGCTCTTTTGAATCCATAACTCAAATCATTGGCACTTGCATTAAAATCATACGTACTTGTTGCGTTACGTTCCGGAGTGGATGCTAAACTCCAAGAATATGGTGAACGCATATCAATGGTAGATTGAGAACCCTCAAAATCATCTACATAAATAGTGGATTCTCCCTGAAACTGATCAGCTTTCGGCGAATCCGGTTTCAAAAATGCAATTTCACCTCGTACAGAAAGATTAGAAGGTACATCAGTATCAATATTTGGTAATTTATTGACCAATCGCGTCAAGAAAGGAACTTCGGTAGAGAAGTTAGTATTGAATCCAAAAATAGTATTGTTAACGGATTCTTGTCCAAAGCTTGATTTTTGTGTAAAAGGTCTTTCGGACATTTTTAAGAATGTACCACCAACTATGAAGTTATCAGAAATTTTATGTTCTACATTTAACCCCATGAATCTTCTGGTTTGCTGACCAAAAACCGAGTTGTTTTCGAGCGAAACTTCTATTGGGGTATTAGAGGCTTGTAAGGATGGATCCAAAATTTGAACTCGGCCTAACTGATAATTCACGCTATAATCAATCCCTTCTACTAAAACTCTTCCCGCTGCAGTAACAACTACTGAACCTTGCGGAACATTGAATGCGCCAATAGGAATCCCGTCACTACCTGTTGATTTATATTTCCCTCTTAATAAAAATTTATTTTTTTCACTGTCCTGCAAAGCGCCCGATTGTGTATTTCGATACATGCTGCGAAACACATATTTCTTCTGATTTTCATTATAAGAACTAACGACATTATAATTTTCGGCAGAACCTGTATTAGATAATTTAGAAAACAACAATTCTCCAAAAGGCTCTTTGGTGGTAAAAATTATTCTTCCATTTTGAGCATCGATTGTTAATCCTGGCATAAAATCAAAAAAACCATCACCGCCAGTTTGTGGGTCATTGTTATAGTTTAATTTATCTAAGTTGAAAACTTTCAATAAAGGCGTTTCAGCAACTTTATTTTCGGGAGTTGGATTTGGCGGAAAAGGACTTCCCGGAACTTCCGTAATATAATTTAATGGCGAAGGATCTGTGTAAAGTATATTGAATCTAAAATCTTCTTGTTTCAATTGATAACCACCTTGAATCTGATAGATGTTTTTCATCATCAGGTTCCAAACCGGATTTTTAACATTGGTCAAATTGCTTTTCAGCATTTTTAATACCAAACTTTGCGAAATAATGGCTTGATTGGACGGACTGTTTCCTGTAACCACAGTTGCATCTACGCCATCGTTACCAAATTCTCCAACTTGGTACACTTGATCACCAATCGTATATTGGTACGCAACTGCTAAAACCTCATCATTTGCCAATCGTTGTTGCAATGAAATATATCCTAATTGCGGATTGAACGTATATTCATTTGGATTCAGTTTTCTGGCATTTTCCAGTTTCGAATAATCCTGACCTTCGCTTACCGTTGTATTAAAACCGGAATTTGAAGTCACTATTTCCCGAATATTAGCGTTCAGCAAACCTGTTCCCATAAGTATTTGAGCGGGATCATAATCATTATTGGAGTTGTCAGTAGGAGAATCGAAAGGATTGTTGAAAATCCCTGTTGAAGGTTCTAAAACAACCACTTCATTATCAGGAATACCGGATAATTGGCCTTCTCCCAAATCCTGAATCGCAATAATATTTCTTAGGTTATTATTGGTTGTAGTTACTCGGTTTTGCTTGTTTGTAACCCAGATTTCGATTCTGGAAATTTGGACTCTACTATCAATAAATGGATAATTTGCGAGTGATTTATCGTAGCGATTTCTGAAATATTGAGATAAGAAGAAGTGTCGGTCACTATCATAATCCAAAGCAAACATTTCGAAATCCTCAATTGTTCCTCCGCCCTGCGCAATCAGACTTTTAGTTTGGGATTTTTGTTCCGAAAAAACTCCTGTAATTGTTGTTTTTCCAAATTGCAGTTGGGTTTTCACACCAAATAAACTCTGCGCACCCCGAATCAAAGAACTGTTCAACGGCATGCTTACATTACCCACTTCTATTTTTTGAATGATATCATCCTCAGTAGGAGCGTAATCTAATTTGATTAAATTTTGAAAAGCAAATGTAGACTGTGTATCATAATTGGCATTCACATTGAGTCGCGTTCCCACTTTCCCCATCAAACTCATGCTAATTCTTTGATCAAAATCGAAAGAAAGATTAGATCGGTTTCTTGGCGAAAAAGATGGATTATCTTGTTTCGTGTACCGCATTCCCAAATCCATTTCAATAGAACCGGTAGGCTTCACATCAATTGTATTACTACCGAAAATGGATTCAAACAGTCCTGATTTTATGTAATATCTAGGCAACAAATCTCTTTTCGCGAGTTCGCTTCCTTCTTTTTTACCGTCAATTGCGTCTACTTTTTGCTTAAAATAATCACGCATAGATTCTTTCAAAACAAGACTTTCGTATTCTTTTGGCGTTAAAATAATAGGATAATTAATCGAAAATCCATCGACGGAATTAGTATAAACGTACCGATCAGTAACGGGATCATACGTGTAAGCAGAAAGAATACTCTGAGGGTTTTTTAGTTGAAGTTTTCCTATAGAAAATCCAGTTTTAACGGTATCCTGAGCCTCCTGTTTCACTTGGGCCTGCGACACAAAACCACAAAATAAAACAAGCAAAAAAATACAAATTTTATGCATACAACTCGTGTTTCTTGAATACCTTTTAAAGGTTTTTTAAAGCTTTTTTGATAATTGTTTCCACAGAAGCATCCGGATCTTCTTTAACAATTTTTTCTATAATTTTTTCAGAAGTTTTTCGTACAAATCCTAAAACTTCCAAAGCTGATAACGCTTCATCTCGATTTGTATTGCTTTGCGACATAGAAACTTCGTCTAAATCATACAATTTTAATACTTTTTCTTTCAAATCCAGTATTACTCTTTGTGCTGTTTTACTTCCTATACCTTTAATGGACTGAATTGTAACTACATCCGCAGATGCTATGGCATTGGTAATTTGTTTTGGATCTAATGAAGAAAGCATCGTCCGAGCTATACTAGCTCCTATTCCAGAAACGGACAATAAGAGTCTGAAAATCTCTCTTTCTGACTTTTCCATAAAACCAAAAAGTGTATGCGCATCCTCCTTTATCTGAAGATGCGTATACACTTTTATGAAATCTGTACTTGGAAGTAAAGAATACGTATGTAAAGAAATATTAACATGGTAGCCAACGCCTCCACAATCAATAATTATTTGTGTTGGTGATTTTTCTACTAGTTTACCTTGTAAATGTGCTATCATGAAGTCTTAATATATTTCCAAATATAACAAAATTAGCATACGGTTAAATTAAATTTAAAATTTTAACTATGCTTCTCGTCTACAGACTATTAAACTTGTTTTACTTTTTTCATTTCTTTTTCTTGAGCATCAATCACAGCAATTGCCGCCATATTGACCATTTCCTCAACGCTGGCACCTAATTGAAATATGTGAACTGGTTTTCCCATTCCTAACATGATAGGTCCTATAGAATCCACCTTATTTAATTCTTTCAACAGTTTATAGGTAATATTCGCTGATTCCAGATTTGGAAAAATCAACGTGTTTACTTTTTTACCGGCTAGTTTAGAAAAAGGGAACTTAGCTTTCAACATTTCTGGATTCAAGGCGAAATCCGCTTGGATTTCTCCATCAATAATCATATCAGGATGATTTTTATGCAAATAAGAAACTGCTTCTCTTACTTTGTTTGCGCTTTCGCTTGTTGAAGATCCAAAATTAGAAAATGAGATCATTGCTATAACCGGTTCTACCCCAAACATTTTGGCCGTTTTAGCCGTCATGATTGCAATTTTAGCTAAATCGTCAGCGGATGGATTAATATTTATAGCGGTATCCGATAAAAACATTGGCCCACGAGCCGTCATCATCATATTAGTAGTAGCTACAATAGAAGCTCCCGGCGCTTTGTCAATAAGCTGTAACATTGGTTTAACCACTGAAGGATAACTTCTGGAATGCCCTGTTACCAATGCATCTGCTTCTCCCTCATTGACCATCATTGCTGCAAAATAGTTTCTTTCACGCATTAATTTCTGAGCATCCAAAAACGAAATACCACGTCTTTGTCTTGATGACCAGTATGTATTGGCAAACTTATTTCTTCTGGCTTCTTCCTCGTCAATTTTAGGATCTATAATTTGAACATCGGCATCAAAACCAATTTCCTCTTTTAATTCTAAAATAATTTCTTTGTTCCCTAATAAAATTGGAAAACCGATACCTTCTTCCCATACAATTTGAGCTGCTTTAAGAACATCTAAATGATCTGCTTCAGCAAAAACTATTCTTTTTGGATCCATTTTTGCTCTGTTTGCAATCAGACGAACCATTTTATTATCATTCCCTAAGCGGTCTAATAATTCTTCTTCGTATTTTTTCCAATCAGTAATCGGATTTAATGCTACTCCAGAATCCATTGCCGCTTTGGCCACAGCAGGCGCAACAATCGTTATTAATCTTGGATCAAATGGTTTTGGGATAATGTACTCTCTTCCAAAATTTAATTTTGTAGCTCCATAAGCAACATTCACTTGTTCTGGAACTGACTCTTTAGTCAATAAAGCCAAAGCTTTAACTGCGGCCATTTTCATGGCTTCGTTAATTTTGGTAGCACGAACATCTAATGCTCCTCTAAAAATATAAGGAAATCCAAGAACGTTATTCACCTGATTAGGAAAATCAGAACGTCCTGTTGCCATAATTACATCTTTACGAGTTGCAATTGCCAAATTATAATCAATTTCCGGATCAGGATTTGCCATTGCAAAAACGATAGGATTATCAGCCATTCCAAGCAGCATTTGTGGAGACATAATTCCTCCGGTGGAAAGACCTAAAAAGATATCCGCACCAACTAATGCTTCTTCTAAATTCATAGAAGGTATATCTTTTGCATACTTTAACTGTAATTCTGATAATTTCGGATTGTCTTTTGTTAATAATCCTTTGCTATTGAACATGAAAATATTTTCAATTTTCACTCCTAACAAAACATATAAATCGGCACAAGCCAAAGCAGCAGAACCTGCTCCCGAAACGACCATTTTTACATCTTCTGCTTTTTTATCCGCTAATTCTAAAGCATTCAACAATGCTGCAGATGATATGATAGCTGTTCCATGCTGATCATCGTGCATCACAGGAATATTTAACTCTTCGACTAATCTTCTTTCAATTTCAAAAGATTCCGGTGCTTTAATATCCTCCAAGTTTATACCGCCAAAAGTTGGTGCTATATTTTTAACTGTCTGGATGAATTCTTCAATATCTTTAGTTCCAATTTCGATGTCAAACACATCAATATCAGCAAAAATTTTAAACAATAATCCTTTACCTTCCATTACTGGTTTTGATGCTTCCGGACCTATATCACCCAATCCTAAAACTGCAGTTCCATTAGTGATTACAGCAACTAAATTTCCTTTAGCGGTATATTTATAAACGTTGTTTACGTCTTTTGCAATTTCTAAACACGGCTCAGCTACACCAGGAGAATACGCCAAAGACAAATCTCTTTGTGTTGCATATTTCTTAGTGGGAACTACTTGAATTTTACCAGGAGTTGGCTTTGCGTGGTATAATAATGCTTCTCTTCTTTTGCTATTCTTTTCCATTGTTTTTAGATTTTATTCTAGCTTACAAAGATAGGGGTCTAGATTTAAAAAAAGAGGACTTTTCCCCCATTCTTTTGTATAAAAACAAGCATAATTGGATTCCAAAAAAAAAGCCGCAATAACTGCAGCTTTCTGTAAGTATCATTATTTTGATTCTTTTTATTGGGTTATATAAGAATTTAAATGTTGAATAGTATCTTTTTGCATCTCGATTATGGCTTTTACGACATCACTTATTGAGATGATTCCAATTACAATATTATTTTCTAAAACAGGAAGGTGACGAACTCTTTTGGTACTCATCAATTCCATGCAATATTCTAAATTATCTGATGGACTTACTGTAACTACATCGTTCTCCATGATTTCATGAACAAAGGCTTTCTTTGAAGATTTTGCTTTCAAAACAATTTTTCGAGCATAATCTCTTTCAGACAAAACCCCTTTAAGAACAGTATCTTCAATGATAAGAATTGCCCCGATGTTTTTTTCGCTCATCACTGTCAATGCTTCGTATACAGTGTTAGTGGAAAGTATGGAATAAACTTCCTTTCCTTTAGTGCTTAAAATTTGATTAACTGTCATAATGGACTCATTTAGTGAATTATAAAGTTAAAAAAAATATGCATTCAAACAACAAAAAACATTTTTTTAACCTCTAAAATATATCATCGGGAGAAACTAACGTTCCTAATTTCTCTTTTAATTCTTCGTTCAAAATTTGTAATCCATATTGATAGGACGCATTCACCCAACCAAAACCTTCCTTTGCGATGTAATCAAATTCAGTTCCTACATTTCCATATTCGGCAAAAACTTTATGGGAACTGATTTCTAAATCAAATTTTTCCGGAATCGTACCATTATAATCCACCGCATTTCTGGTAATTAACCACAACCATCGGTACACCATTTCTTGTGCTTTATCTAAATAATTATAGTTAATCAATCCTTCCCAAAGCAACATTTGGTGTGGCGCCCAACCAAAAGGATAATCCCATTGTCGTTGCGGCGCTTCTTCTGGAACATTTGCGATACTCGCCTTAGTACTTCCGGTTATACCACCAGTTTTTACAAATTGCGGCAAGGCTATTTCAACTAATTTTTTGGCCTGATGTTCATCACACAGCCCAGCCCACAAAGGAAAAAATGTTGTTGCAGCTTCAAACGAAAACTGCTTATGGTTCACAAAATCATAATCGAAATACATACTTGCGTCCTCGTTCCAGCACAGTTCATTCATTTTATCTTTACGGAAAAGCGCTTTTTGTTCCCATTCCTCCGAAGTATAAATGATATCACCAACTTGAAAAGCGTTCCCGAAATAGGTTTTAATTAGATAGGCAACGTCTTTTTCATACTTATAAAGAAAACTGTTCACATCCACTGAATTCAAATTGGCACACGTATTAATCAATCTGTTAGTGGTGTCGTGCCCGCTTTCTCTCATGCTTCTGTCATGAACGAAATACTCATCCAGTTCCGCATCCACAAGAGTTCGCTGTAAATATTGCTTTTCGAATTCTCGAATAGGTAAATTATATTTTTTAGCATACGGTTCTAAAACATCATCGAAATGTCCGGGCTCCACTTCAAATGGCATTCCAATTCCGTCCGCTTTGTATCGGTTTAAACCAGTTGGTGTCAATCGGTTTCCTTGAACCATCCAAACCGTGTTGTATTCCAAAATAACCGTTTCCAGATGGCTTCTTAACCACTCTAAACTTGGTGTTTTCTTTTTTGCAATTTCGACAATCAAAGAAGAATATAACGGTGGTTGGGTTCGTGTCAAGTAATAACTTCTATTCGCATTCAGAATTTTTCCGTAATGAATAATTTGGTATTTAAAATTTTCAGCAATCGCGATTGCTTTACCAATTTGACCATCAATCAGCAACCCAACGCCAATAAAATAACTGTCCCAACCATACATTTCGTTAAATCTTCCACCAGGAACTACAAAAGGAACGCCTTGCAGACTGTATATTTTTTGTTCCAAAGCCAAAGCCAGAATTCCTGGTTTTTCATTTAAAGTTTCCACATATTCCACTGAATAATTTTCCGGAAGAATTTCAACTTTAAAATTTGGCAATTCTTTTTCTAATGCCTGAAAATAAGTAACTCCTTGTTTGTCTTTGGCAGCAACATAAAGCGTTGCTACATCACTAGACGTTTTTTCGTCTTCAATAATTTGTGTCAATCCTTTTTTGTCAATGGTTCTAGTTAGTTCTCCCCAATAATCATCCCTAATTTTTCTTGAAATTCGCTGAACTGGATTCTCTTGAATGCGACTCAAATCCACTTCACCCAATGCTGAATTCGTTTCCTTAAGCTGGGCTAATTCCTGTAATAAATTGGACAAATGATACGTCCCAACAATCACTTCTTCTTGTTTCGTAGTTTCATCAACCAAAACAAATTTTTTAGGTCCATTGTCGTCTTTCGTAATTTTTTTATCCTTGTCAGTATCCTCTTGAAGCAATAGTTCCTGGAATACTTTATCTATGTTGAGTACAAATTTCATTGTTTGGCAGTTAGTTTTTTTAGAATAAAGAAAGAAACAAGCAGTAATGACATTGGAAATAAAGTATAATAAAAAGCATTTTCCGGTCCTTCGTTTTTAAATAAATAACCAATAACCCTGGAACCTAAAGTTCCGCCAAGTGCAGAGAAAACAACAATTAAACCAGTCATTGAACTATGCAGTTTTTTAGGCAAAGCACTTAAAACCACTGAATTTAAAAGTGGATAAATCGGCGCAATAAAAAGTCCTACTAATGGAAAAGCAAATCCTATCAAAGGAATATCACTAAGCGAATTGATTTCTTTGACATCTAATCCAACCGTTTTAGGAAGTACAAAAATCACAATAAGCATCGCTGCTACGATACAAAAACTAAGTACCCAAATCCAATTGACTCTTTTAGTAATTACACCTGCTACAAGTCTTCCTACAGCTAATGAAATAGCCAAAATACTTGCCATCATAATGCTTATATTCTCCGGAAGATGTAACACTTTACTATTAAAAGTTGGCAGCCAAGACATGATTCCCTGCTCAATCATTACAAACAAGAATGCACTGATTACAAAAACTATGGTTAATAGTTTTGCAAATAATTTGAACATTTGTTTAAAGTCATCTACTAAATCAACACCCGGAATTTCGGTTTGATTTTCGAATTTGGTAAAAAATAAAAAACCAAAAGAGACTAAAGAAATCGCAGCCAGTAACCAATATACGTTCAACCAAGCATCTGGATTCGCATCAGAATTAAAAGCCGGGAACAAGAAATACGCTAATGCAATTCCTATCATAAACACACCTTCAATACTACTCATCAAACTATTGTGTTCCTGCTGATTCTCTGTTATGGTTCCAATAAGGGAATACACGGATACTTTTATCAATGCAAAAGAAACACCAACGGTAGCAAAAAGTAATTTTGCCGTTCCAAAAGAATTCCCAAAATACATACTAATACAAGCTACAGAAACCAGAGCTAAACCAATAAGCATGGCTCTCTTGTATCCTATTCTTGGTAAAAAAGAAGCGATTAAAAAGGAAACTATGGCGATGGGTAAATCCTTGAAAGCCTCTAAAACGCTTGCTTGCAATTCATCCACACCGTAATTTTTTTGTGCCTTTAATATCACAATTCCTACGCTGTTCAGCAGAATCGCAAATACAAAGTAATTGAGATACATTGCAATTTTAACCGTACTTTTTTTCATCTTTTACCTATTATTTGAGTTGAATTATTACTTAAATTTAAATTATAAATCGGTATTTAAATATTCCTGAATATCTATTCCTTCTGGCAATCTGCCTACATTCTGAAGTTTTAAAACTGCCAGTTTCTGTGCAATAGTTATCGTTTCTTCAAAGTTTTTATTCAACAATTGAGCATATAAAAAACCCGTCCAAAAAGCGTCTCCTGCTCCTGTTGTATCTTTAATATCTTCTACCGGCAAGGCTTTTTGATGAAACATTCCAGAGTCAATATTGGACAACACTACGCCATCTTTCCCTTTTGTCAAACAAATAGTTGAAGCGCCTAAATCATGAAAATAGTCAAAAATAAAATCTTCTGTTTTTGCTTCCGCGAAAAGGCGGTAACAATCATCCTCGCTTAATTTCACCAAGGGATTTGTTGATAAATAATCCTTCAAAACCTGTTTCGCCTCTTCCCGATCAGGCCAAATTCTTTCCGAAAAATTAATATCAATACTCGTTTGCAATCCTAATGATTTCGCTCGTTTGGCACTTTCCACAATAGTTGTCCGAGCTGGATTTTTGCTTAAAGCAAAACAAGTCGTATGGAAAATTTTGGCACTTTCCAGTAAATCATTCGGTATTTGACTTTGCTCAATCTGACAATCTGCTTCTCTATACGGAATAAAATCAGGCGTACTAGTCGATTTTGAAACAAATATTACGGAAGTCGGATGAGTGTCTGATTTTCTAATATGAGATGTAATTACATGATTCGATTTTAACTTTCGAACAATATATTCGCCTAATCCATCTTCTCCACAGGTGGCTACTAATACTGATTTAAGTCCCATACGCGTCGCATTTACAGCAACATTTGTTGGTGAACCTCCCAAAAAACGATGGTAATCTTTGGTTCTATTTATAGACGTATTCATTTCATGACCAATAAAATCAATCAAAACTTCGCCTGCACATAGTATGTCTATTGTCTTTTCCAATTAAACTAAAAATTTAAAATTTGTATGTAAACTTTGGTGCAATAGCACCGTTGCAGCACCGCTCCAAGCACAAAAAGGAACACCATTTGGGGCTTTGGTTTCACTATTGAAATTTTCGTAGAAACTGAAATTTTCAATGGCGTTCACTTCATTTATAGCTATTAAGAGCTCCTTTGCTTCCTTGTTTTTTCCTTTCGAAAGCAAAGCCAATCCATAAAATCCATTGACCATTGACCAACTTCCACCGTTATGAAACTCATTCGGATAATTCCTAAACTCGTATTTGCAATTGTTTTTCAGCAAATTCCAGTCTAAATCAGTTTCTTTTATTGGTGGCCAAAAAGCCGGCAGCAACTGTAATTTCATTTCGTTTTTAAGCGCAATTGAATATTCTAAAATTGTATTTTGAAAACTTTCGGAACCAATATTTAAATACAAAGCCAACGAATTTGCAAAAGCATCAAACTGTGTTTTATAACCCGCTGGCGAAAAAGAACACGGCATGTATTCTTGAAAATTCAATTCATTGTACGCTCTTTCGTGGTATTTCTCTCCAACTGAATTTGGCGTGAAATTAATTTCAAGTTGCTTTGTTATTGCAACAATTTTGGCAGTAATTAAATCGTCATGTGCAAAATGGTTGTAACTTTTCAAAGCCCAAATTCGGAGTAATTGATCATACAAAACGTAACCATCAGTGATGTATTCATCCGCCCAATTTCCTGATAATGGAACATATAAAAGCCCTTTGTTGTTAAACTCCCAAGCCTCCAAAAGCGCAAAACACTTTTCAATTTCAGTATCGTATTTTGCCACAAAGGTGATGTCTTTTGTACAATACGCATATTGACAAATCCCGATTACAAACCAAGTCACCGCATCTACTCTTCCTGCCAATCCGCCATAACTAACCTCAACTTTATCTCCATGTGTCATTACATTCGATGGAATAGTCCCGTTTTTATGTTGATTACTAGCTAATGTTTCTAATGTCTTGCGGAATGTTTCGATTAGTTTTTCATCTCCCGAAGCCAAAGCCGCCAATCCACAAATCACACCATCCCGAGCCCAGACTCTTTTATAGTTAGAAATGTTTTGGGCACTAGCTAAAAATCCTTCTGAAGAAGATACTTTCTCAAGCAACTCAATTGCTTTTGTATAATTTAAATCACTGTTCATATTATTCTATTGAAGCTTTTTTAGTTTTAATTAAAAGGGTACAAAAAGCACTCATTAGCAACAGAACACCTGCAAAAGTAATTGCTTGACGAGGATCATTATCTAAAAAGTTTTTTAAAATGTAACCAAACGATAGGTTTTGAATTATCATCGGAATAACAATCATCATATTTATAATACCCATGTAAACTCCATAACGCTCTTTTGGAACAACAGCAACAACCATCAAATACGGAATTCCCATCATGCTTGCCCAAGCAATTCCGTATCCAATAATCACAGCAAAAAATACGTATTGGTTTTGGACTATTGGAAACCACAAAAAAGAAACGGCTCCAAATAACAAGCACACAAAATGAATCATTTTAGCACCATGCTTCTTGGCTAATTTTGCCAAATAAAAAGCAATTGAAAATGTAACTATAAATCCAAAAGCACCAATTAATCCGTTCCATTCAACTGCTTTTTCATACCCCATCACGTTCTTTGGGGTTACATTCCAAACGGATAAGGCAATACTTTTTGAATTGTTTTGCCAATAGCACATCATGGCATACCACTGAAAAAGATATACTAGAAACAGTTGCCACATCACTGTAGGCATTTCTAAAACGGCCTGGTAAATATCAATAAAGGGCGAAAAAATCTTTAAGGGTTCTGCTTTTAAAATGGCAATTTCTTCTGCTGTTGGCGGGATTTCTTTCGTTTTGCTCATACTCCACCATATAGAAGAGATCGAAAGGATTGCACCTAAAAAGAAGGAAGCGTAAATCCATGTGGGTAACGACCCAGTATAACCAACAAAAACAATTGGAAACAGAAAAAGGGAAATATAAGCGAGAAACTGCCCGAAACCAGTAAAGAAACTCTGTGCCTGAAAACCTGTTGGTTGCTGCTCTTCGTCTAATGTATCCGCAATAAAAGCGCGATACGGTTCCATTGCAGTATTGTTTCCAATATCTAAAATCCAAAGTAAACCAGCGGCCATCCATAAAGAACTGCTAAATGGGAATAGAAATAAAGCGATACTACAAATTATGGCTCCAATAAAAAAGTAGGGTTTGCGTCTTCCCCATCTTGGATGCCAAGTTTTATCACTCATCGCACCAATAATAGGTTGAATCAATAAGCCGGTTAAAGGTCCCGCAAGATTTAGTATAGGAATTTGATCTGGACTTGCATGTAAAAAATCATAAATAGGATTTACGGCACTTTGTTGTAAACCAAAACTGTACTGTATTCCAAAAAAACCAACATTCATATTGATTATCTGCCAAAAGCTCAATTTTACTTTTAAATTCATTCTAGGTGGTTAATTTGTTAATTTTTTCTAAATTTAATTTTAATATTGCCAATTAAAAACAGAATAAAAACAAAAACGTTTTCGGAAGACCCGAAAACGTTTTCGATAAATTTAAATTACCTAAATAATCTGCTCTTTATTTAGAAGCAAATGGAATAATTATTTTAGTTTCCCATTGCAGCTCTTCTCCCCCATTGAAAGGATTTGACAGGAAATGTTCCAGTACTTTATTTTCCAATTTAAGATTGTTCTTTTTTGCATAATCAAACAACGAAAACCAAGCTCTGTCCGAAGTTCTGAAATTGCCGTAATAAGTAGCTTTTAATCCTTTAACAACAGGCAGGGTTTTGAATTTAACAACATCATTTACAATATTGTTTGTAGGTTTTTCAACTGGAAAACAATAATTAAAATCTATTGTCTCTTTATCAAGATCCCATTTTACAATTTCTAAGTAGGGTCTTCCTATTATTTTTATTTGATTTTCAAAGAGAAAACCAGTAATAAGAGCGTCATTAGCAATCATATATCGTGCTTTTTCCTGTAAAACACTTTTCAAATTAATATAAGCCACAAATGTTTCTTCTGACACACCTTCTCCATCAATTCTGACTTTAAAATTTTTCAAGTGTTCGCTCAAACCTTTCTTAAAATCAGTTATTTTTTTGATTTGTTCTTGCTTGAATTCAGTATTAAAAAATGGCGCTGTCAGTTTATTATACCAACTATGATTCAAATCCTTGATACCAACATTCACTTTTGTAACCGAATCATTGATAGAAGTAATGTCCCAAGTGTAGTGCATTTTAACCTCTTTTTTGGTCATTTCTTGTTTAATAAAGTCAAAATTTCTTTTTTCTAAAATCACATACTTTTCAGAATCCTTTAAACCCTGAGCATTTGACCACTCCTGAATTCCTTGAAAAACAGTTCCTGTAGCTGCATTTACTTTGAACGAAATACTGTAATCAGTCTTCTTTATGAATAAATACCAAATTAAAAACAAGGATAAAAAAGCACTACAAGCTATTATAATTTTTTTACTGACTGTCATTATTTTTTAATCATCTTTAATGTGTTATTGATGTAATCTCCGATATTATTGCCTTGCGCAACACCATTCTCAATAGCGGCTCTATAATGAATTCCTCCGTAAAGCCTGCTTATTGAAGCCTCTGCAGCTGCTTGTTTAAATGATTTAAAAGGTCTTTTAGGCAACCCAAAAGAAACTTCTGAGTCATCGATATAACTAAAATTATCTCCAAAAATAGAGGTTAGAATAATTGCCGAACACGAAGAAACAACAGAATGTCCACTTACATATTCCGGAAAAGGAGGCGTTTGTAATTGTGGTCTCCAGTTTTCATCTATGTTTTGATTTATATACGTTTCAGGACGCACAACATTACTTCTATATTTTTCTTCCCAGCAACTAATGAAACTTTCAAAAATTCCAATTGATGTTATAGTATACGCAAAAACAGTAGTTTCAAAATCTGATTTCGATTTTTTTAAAGCAATTTTAGTAATGTTAATCCAATGCGCATCAGGTGTATTTTTCTTCTTTGCAAACATCATGTGTCCTTGTATGACTGTAGCATAGGGATTACAATCCCAAAAGGAAGCAATAGCCGATTCTTCAGGAATTGGTTTGCCTGGATTTTTCTCTACTTCTATTAATTTTTCAGAAATCAAATTTCCTACATCATATGTTTCTTTGGCCTCTTTGTAAAAAGCAGAGTTTTTATCCGTGGAAAACGGATAAGCTGGAATAGGCCTGAATTGTGAAGCCGAATCCATAACTAAAGTTCTTATTTCGCCCCAATGTGGTTCCACACCATCCATGTAAGATGGCGGAGTTGGCTGCCATCTGCCCGGTTGATCTGCATAAACTGAAAATTTAGAAGAAGTTCGCGTTTCTTTATAATTATCTTTACCCATCCACATTTTGATTCTGTCTACCACTTTCAAGGCATATTCTTTAGACACATCAAATTCTTTTTGATTTTCAGAACCCCATTTTTTATATAAACTATCTCGATATTTTTCTAATGCTACTTCAGAAAAAATGAGTTGTTTACTCACTTCAATATGGGCAATAATTGCTGCTAAATTTTTATTTACGCCACTTTTAGGATCTAGTTTAGGAATAGAATCTAACCCTTTTAACTGCCCTTGTAAACTTTCATATTTAGTGTTGTTTTGAGCCATAATCTCATAAGCGGCAACATTAGGATAAACATAAATTCTGCTGGCAACCGGAGGCGAAAATATATCATGGACCATAATTCCTGTTACAGTATCAACTGCCGCACAGAAATCATCTGTTGTTACTTTAATAGGAGTGTCTTTTTTACATGAAGTTAAAAAAAGCATCACAAGTCCTAAAAGATAAATTTTAGAGTTCATGTTATTGGGTTTAATTATTTTTTTTATCATTAAATTATTTCTTAGCTGAAGGCAGTTCATACAATTCAGCTTTTTTATTATTGATGGTAATCAACATATATTTCTTTCCATTGAAATTGATTATATCCAAATGTCTAACTGCCTTTTGAGTCAAGTTGATTCCTATTTGATTACCTAAAAATATGGTTTTCTCATTTTTGATTAAAGCACCTGAAAAACCATCAAATCTACTGTGATATGGTGAAACCCCAAAGTAATTTCCGGCTACAAAAACTTCCTCTTTAGCATCTGAATCAAAATTAGATTTCAGAAAACTAGTGATTGGAGCCACTTGCATTTTATTCGAAAAAGGAACAAAAGTAAATTTCCCTTTATCGTTTCTTAAGTAACCAGATTTCAAATTATGAACTTCGAATAACTTTCCTTTCTCCAGCATTTTTGGATCAAAAACTTCTTCAAGTGTTTTTCCTGCGAACGATTTATAACTATTGAATTTCTTTTTTAGCATTCCGCTGAATTGTTCCGCTAATTCGTCCAGCCCTAATGTTGTGTAATATTTTGCATTTTTTTCAATTGCCACGATAGTTTCAAAAGATCCGTTAGCATCAAAATCATCATAATACATTTTCATCGGAAAATCCTGTGAAGCTTTAAATTTAGAATTCATTCCCCAGTTTCCTACCAAATAATCTTCGTCACCATCCTGATCAATGTCAAACGAAAGTACTGACTGCCATAATCCATTGCTTTTTTCTGGAAAAACGGTTGCTGTTACATCAGTGAATTTACCGTTTTTATTAGCGAAAAAAGTAGGTTTCATCCATTCACCAACAACAATTAAATCTGTTTTTCCATCTTTGTTGAAATCAGTGAAAACAGCATCGGTAACCATTCCTATTTTCTCAAAAGTTTTATTTTGAACAATAGTAAATACTCCTTTATTGTTGTTCAACAAATAACAATCCGGCATGCTTCCAAATCTATTATTGATTGAATTATTGCCCACAAAAATATCTAAATCTCCGTCTTTATCATAATCAAAAGCCTTTACAACTGATGCATTTTGAGTCAGCTTAGGCAAAACTGTATTTAGAAACTGATTGTCTTTATTTAAATACAAACGGTCTTGCAAATTAGATGCGTTTTCACCTCCACCGGAAGCAACATAAATGTCGTTCGTTTTATCATTATTAAAATCGCCTATGGCAACGGAAGCATCTTCAAAAATAGAGTCTTTTTCGATTACAGAAAATCCTTTTTTAGAAAACCCGGTAGCATTTTGAAAATAAATCGCTGCTTTTTTACCTTTGGAACCACCAAAGAAAATATCTTCTTTACCATCGCCATTCAAATCCCCAACTGTAGTTGCAGAGCCACGATCAGAACGTTGGTATGGAATCAGTTTTTGTGATAAAATATCTATAAAATCGTTTTCCTGATGCACAAAGTCAATTCCCAAACCAGCTTCTACTTTTTTGAAAATTGGCAAAACACTTGGATGCAATTTTTTATAATCAAAAGCTTTTCTGTTCTGATTGGCTTTTATGGTAAGTGTTTGACACGTTTTAACATTCTTTATTGTTTGATACGTTTTATCTGGCCAAATCACCACTAACGAATCTATTTTAGTTGTTTTTCCATAACCAAAATGAATTATTGGTTCTGATGATGACTGAAATCCTCTAGTGGTTTGCAGTTCCTTAAATTGTTTTTTTCCTTTGGAATACGAAATTACTTTGGCTCCTATCCCAAACGTGTTTTTTCCTGTAAATCGCAGTTTTAATTTTAAATAGTTTGATTTGGTATCCGTTTTATTGATATAAACGGATGCAATTGCGTTGGTATTATTGGTAATTACATCTAGATCTCCATCATTGTCAATATCCGCATAACCACTACCATTTGAAATTATAGAGTCGTTTTCTATCCAATCACTTGAACGGTTTTTAAACTGCAAATCAGCTGCACCTTGAAAAACATAATTGGTCACATTTCCCTTTGGCATTCGCTTCAACGCTTCTTTATCCAATAACTTCGTCGTGCTGATTTTGCTTTTTATTTGATCGTTTGAATAGTATTTCACGTAATCTAAATCGTTAGGACGCTTTGGAATTCCGTTACTTACAAAAATATCCTGCTCTCCATCTTGATCATAATCCCCAAATAAAGTACTCCAACTCCAATCAGTTGCCGCAACACCGCTCAACAAAGCCGTTTCAGTGAAACCGCCACCTGCTTGATTTAACTGCAACGTATTTCTGGAGTATTGATAATGATAGCCTAGTTTTTCGGTTCTCATTTTCAACATTTGTACATTATCATCCCCTAAAGACGATTTCAAAACTTTCTCATCTTCGGGCAACATATCTAAACTTAAAATATCGGGAAAACCGTCATGATTTACATCTGCAACATCAACCCCCATTGAAAAACGACTGGTGTGACCAAAATACTGTTTCAAACTTTCAGTAAAAGTTCCGTCACCATTATTTAAATAGTAATAATCATCTTCATGAAAATCATTCCCCACATAAATATCCGGATAACCATCTAAATTAAAATCAGAAACTGCTAATCCCAAACCATAGCCATTAGCACCGCCAAAAATTCCTGCCTGTTCACTAACATCTACAAATTTTCCATTATCATTTCGGAATAATTTATCGCCACATTCGTAGCTTCTTTTATTTCGAACAGCTGCATTTCCAAAAGATGATTCAGAATGTACGGCGTGATTCAATAAATACATGTCTAAATCTCCATCTAAATCATAATCAAAAAATGCTGCCGAAGAGCTGTAATTATCTAAATCCAATCCGTATTCAGCCGCGCTTTCAGTAAACGTGTTGTCTTTATTATTGATAAACAACTCATTTTGACCTTCAAAACCATTAATCCCAACTACCGCACAAACATAAATATCAAGATATCCATCTCCATTTACATCAGCCATAACGGTTCCCGCGTTCCAATCACTTTGACTTTCAACTCCAGCTTTTGCTGAAATATCCTCAAATTTATTTTTTCCTTTATTTAAGTACAATTTATTTTTTCCCTGATTTGAAGTAAAATAAATATCTACCAAACCATCATTATTGATGTCACCAAGAGCTACTCCTCCGCCATTATAATAATAGAGATAATCTAAAATAGAGATATTTTTGGACTCAACTAATTCGTTATTGAAAGTGATATTGCTTTCGTCAGAAGACAATTTTTCAAACAATTGTCCTTCCTTTTTGGAACAACCCATAAACAGCAATGAAGCCAGTCCTATTCTGAAAAAATTATTCATTACGTCTAAATATTTTTGGAGTATTATCATTTACAACAGCTATAATTGAAACTGTTTTGTTTTTATCTTTTACTATTTTCACCTGTTTTACTTCCCCTTTTATGAAGAAACCGGATTGATTGTAAGGCAACCAGGAAAAAGTTCCGTTTTTACTTCCTAAAAGTACACTGCCGTAATTAGCATCCAGTCGGGAGAATTGTGGTTTGAATTCGTATTGATTTCCGCCCAATATTAAATCCAAAATTCCATCATTATTAACATCCATTGTAGTAATGGTATTCACACATGAAAACTGAACTTCTTTTGGAAGTGCTTTTACCTCAAACTTGCCATTTCCTTTGTTGATTGCAATAACACTTTCTTGAATATTTACTGTCTTCTGGATTGAATTATCGACTACTTCTTTAGCAAATAATTCCTGAAATGTTTTCTTAGAATAATCCGCATAACTCAAATTTTTCTTCTTAATTGAAGGGATTTGCTTGGCTAATTCTTGTTTTAGATTTATGGGTAAATCTTTGCCTTCAATAGAACGGGTTGCGATTTGTTCAATAGTTCCATTATTATCAAAATCATTGGTAAACAATTTCATTGGATTTGCACTCGTTGCTTTGTAGTTCGTATTTGTCCCTTTATTTCCCAGAATCAAATCTTTTTTGCCGTCATTGTTCAAGTCAACACAACTTACAGCATTCCAAAAACCTAGATAACCCGAAAGATTCGATTTAAATTCTACTAATCGGCGTCCATTATTTTTGAAAATCATTGGAGCTGTCCAATCCCCAACTAAAATTAAATCTTTTTTGGAATCATTATCAATATCTTCCCAAATTGCATCGGTTATCATTCCAACCGAGTTAATTTTGAATGCTTTTTTATCCGTTACGTTAGTAAAATTTCCTTTGCCGTCATTTTCCAATAACAAATGTTTAGGATCAATTCCATAAACACCCGGAACGCTTCGGCTTCCTATAAACACATCAATATCACCATCATTATCGAAATCATTTGGTGCTATTACCGAGACGTTGTTTTTGGTTGTTGGCATATTGGTTTTGCTTTTCACAAAAACTCCTTTTCCGTTATTCAAATACAGACGGTTTTTATAATTCGCCTGATCCGCTTTTTCATTTCCACCAGAACCCACCAATAAATCGATGTCTCCATCATTATCAGCATCAAAAAAACTGGCCGCAGTATCTTCAAAAATAGCATCTGCATCTAAATCCTTCTGATCAGTAACTGAATAATTACCATTCCCTTTATTTAAATATATTTTACCGGCTTGCCCTTTGGCTCCGCCAATAAAAACATCCTCATTCCCATCACCGTTAATATCAGCAACTGCTAATGACGGCCCTTCTTGAGAAAGCATTTTAGAAATTAAACCTTCATGATCAAAATCGACATAATTATTTTCTTTGTGTGCTAAAAATTGATTTTTCTTTTCAGTAAATAATGGTTTTGACTTGACAATTTTTGGAACGTAATCTACTTTAGCATTGGTAATATCCAAATTTAAAGTGCTATTATTGGCTATTTTCTTAATCGTTTGAAATTTACCATTTGGCCAAATTACTTGTAATGAATCAATTTTTTTGGTTCCAATTCCAAAAGTCATCACATAATCAATTGATGATTGAAAACCTCTGGAAGGAATTAATTCTTGTCTCAAAATTTCTTTACCCGAGAATAATTCGACAACACTTCCAACAGCAAACTTATTTTGCCCTTCGCCTTTCAACTTTACTTTTATATAATGATTGTTTTTGTTTTTTTGCGAGTTATTGCGATAGATAAACGATTCCATGTTGACATTATTGACAATCAAATCTAAATCGCCGTCATTATCTAAATCGCCATAAGCTGCTCCATTAGAAAAACTTGGAGTATCTAATCCCCACTTTATGGCCTCATTACTAAAGGTCAGATTTTTATTATTCTTGAAGGCGTAATTAGGTATTGGTGTACTTGGCATTTTACTGATAATGGTTTGTATTTCTTCTTTTTTACCAGTAACAACCATTTTCTGCATAAATTCATTGGCAAAAAAATCAACAAAATCCTGATTGGTTAAATCGTTAAAAATTCCGTTACAAACATAGATATCTTTGTAACCATCATTGTCCATATCAAATAATAAAGCACCCCAACTCCAGTCAGTTTTAGCAACGCCGGCATGATTCGCTATTTCAAGAAATTGATTATTGCCATTATTTATTTGCAGCGTATTCTGCATATATTGTGTATAAAAATCCAGATTTACTTTTCTTGTAAATAAATCATAGTTTTCAAAATTTGTAGTCGTTTTTAAGCGTTCGTCCGGTTCCGGTAACATATCTGTTACAAAAATATCGGCTTTCCCGTCATTGTTCACATCTGCCATATCAGCTCCCATTGAAGATTGGCTGATGTGTGATGTCCATCCCTGAATTTGTTCGGTAAAGGTTCCGTTTTTATTATTTATGTATAAATAATCTCTTTCATAAAAATCATTCGAAATGTAAATATCTGGATATAAATCCCCGTTTACATCTCCCACGGTAACTCCAAGACCAAAGCCTATCAGACTTCCATAAATACCTGATTTTTCACTTACATCTACAAATTTTCCATTATCATTACGCAAAAGTTTATCTCCTCCACCTTTCAGAATTTCGGCTACATCCCAATCTTTATCTCTTAAATCTCTTTTATTGGAATAATTAAGACTGCTTACCGGAATAAAACTGTTGTTCAGAATATAGACATCTAAATCTCCATCTTTATCATAATCAAAGAAAGCTGCGTGAGTTGTAATTCCTGTATCGGCCAGATTATATTCAGCTGCTTTTTCAGTAAAAGTATTATTGCCGTTATTGATGAAAAGCTCATTTTTTTGTTGGTCGCCCAAACTATTTCCTGCATTACAAACATAAATATCGAGTAAACCATCCGCATTTAAATCAACCATTACTACGCCAGTTGACCAAGTTTTAGTTCCTTGAACACCTGCTTTTTTAGAAATATCCTCAAATTTAAAATTCCCTTTATTTAAGTAGAGTTTGTTGGTTCCGAGATTAGAAGTAAAATAAACATCCGAAAGACCATCATTATTAATGTCTCCAATAGCTACACCACCACCATTGTAAAAATTTCGGTACTTGAATATATTCATATCCGCACCATTTTTCACTTCATTGATAAAATCAATTCCAGTTTGGGAAGCATCTAATTTGGAAAACAAAGCGTCTTTATTCTCTGAATTTTCTTTGGAACAATTGGAAAAAAACAGAATAATTAGGGGTAATAAGACAAAACGATTTGACATATTATATTGAGGCATTTTAGTTAGGTAATTGCTTGTTTAGAATTGCCTAATTTATATAATATTGATATAAAAAAAGAATAAAATAGATATAAAATAAAGAGGGTAATAAATACCCTCTTTATAACTAACTCAAAAAACAATTAATAGTAAACAAATCTTTAATAACCAGGGTTTTGTGTCAAATTCGCATTAAATAATGCATCCGCTGGAATTGGGAACAAAATATATTTAGCATCTGAAACATAAGGCTTCAATTCTCTTGCTTCCAAGAATTTACCAAAACGAATCATATCATTTCTTCTCCATCCTTCTAACCATAATTCTTTTCCTCTCTCTAAATATACTCCGTCTAAAGTTGCTGCTGATGCTGCTTGACCTGATCTAGCAGCGATGTCAGTCATAATAGTTCCAACACTTCCTGTACCTCCTCTTAAGATTGCTTCTGCCTTCATTAACAAAGCATCCGAATATCTCATGAATACATAATCATTATCCGGGGTATTCACATTAGCCGCATCTGGAATGTATTTTTGCATTCTGATACCAGCTGTCTCCAAAGTAGCTCCGCTTGTAATTAAAGTTACTGCCGGAGTAAAAAATAATGGATTCCCTCTTCTGTCATTCAAAGCAACTGTTCCTCCAGGTTTGTACATTTGGCCAACTTGTAATCCAACAGGATTACCGAAAGCAGTGATGATTGCCGGATCAGCATTTTTGATACGTCTGTCATTTGGATTAAACTTGTTGTAGTACTCTGCAACAGTAGAGAAACCATTCCATCCATCAGGAGTTTGGTTGTAGTGCATTGACATTCTCCAATGGTATTGAATTCCTCCACCTGCTCCACCTCTTACGTTCTTAGCCGAAAACAAGATTTCTGGTGAAGTATTATTTGCAGGTTTAAAGTTATCCCAGTAATCAGTAGCTAAACTACTGCTAATAGCATTCACATGTTCAACAACCTTAGTCATATCAGCAGCAGCAAAAGTATATGGACCTGCCGCCGCAGAGGCAGTAAACACTCCTTTATTCAAATACAATTTAGCTAATAAAAAATGTGCTGCATCTTTGTTTGCAATACTTGCATCATTTGCAGTTCTTGCAGGTAATTGAGAGACAACAGCCTCTAGTTCACTAATTACAAAATCAGTAGCCTCAGTTCTAGTCCATACTTTTGGATCATCTGTCAACTTAGAACCTGCTTCTCTGTAAGGAACTTGCCCAAATAAATCAATTACGTTATAATAGTAAAAAGCTCTTAAAAAACGCGCCTGTGTTACTTCAGAACCCGTACCGTTTTCTACTACTAAACTACAATTGTATGCATTTGATAACAAAGCATTCCATGCATTTCTAACCTCATTATGATCTGGTGCCCACGTATGCACGTGAATTTGTCTCCAAGTAGCATTATCATCCCAGTCACCACCACGAGTTGGCCCCACTAAAGCATCAGTTGACATTTCATCCAAAGCAAACATTTGCCCTTGAGTTTCAAAACCTCGTAATCCTTCATAAGATGACTGCAATATAGCAGCAGTATTAATAGCACCACCTTCTTCTGCACTATTAACATAACCATCTAATACTTCTTCATCTAAATTAGTACAACCTACGCCTAAAGCTATAGTCCCTACAAAAAAGATGCTTTTTATAATATTTATTCTTTTCATTGTTCTTTTAATTAAAATGATACATTAAGACCAACAGCGATGCTTTTTTCTCTTGGATATGATAAGTATTCCATACCTGCCGAAGGTACTCCGTTTAATGATTTATCTGTATCAACCTCAGGATCAGAACCTGAATAGCTGGTGATAATAAATAAATTAGAGGCATTTACATAAAAACGAGCTGATTTCATTTTAAACCTCTCTATTACATCTCCTTTAAAAGTATATCCCAAAGTTAAATTCCCCATTCTGAAGAAATCACCTTTTTCTAAATACCTAGTAGATGGTGCGGAAACATCAGCCGTCGATTGAGGCGATGTAGCTACTTCCAGCGTTATGTTTTTACCTGGATCACCACTAAATGCACTTTTAGCGAAATTAGCATTGGTTGTGTTATTATAGATGTAATGACCAAATGCACCATAGAAAGAAGCACTAGTATCAAAGCCTTTGTAAGCTAAAGAAGTAGTAAAACCAACATTGATTTTAGGTAAAGGTTGCTTGTCTAATAATTTTTTTGCAGCTGTACCTAAACCCGTATCGTTACCGGCTGCATCTGCATAAATAGACATCCCATCAGCATCATACCCTCTCCACTCATAAAGATAATAAGTATATGCAGGGTAATTAGTTGTAACTACCTGAGCGTAAGCTCCAGACAAACCTTGACCATTTAACGCTCCTGTAGCAATGAATCCAGGAAAGTTTTTCACCTCGTTTGATAAGAATGAAGCATTCCCTGAAATATCCCATGTCAAATCCTCCGTATTTATTACGTTGTAGTTTAAAGAAACTTCAACCCCTTTATTGATTAAGTTACCCGCTAAGTTTACAAAACGTGGCGCTGGCGGACCCGGCTGAGAAGAGGCCGCTGGAACTGGAAAGATTAAATCTTTTGTATCTCTTTGAAAATAATCTACAGAACCAGTCAATTTGTTGTTAAACAACTCGAAATCTGCTCCTACACTATAGGATTTAGTGGTTTCCCATCTTAAATTTTCATTTGCGTTAATTTGCTCACCTTGACTTCCATCTAATGCATATGAAACTCTTGCAATTGCTGAGTTAGGTGCAAATTCCTGGTTTCCTGTGATACCATAACTACCTCTAAGTTTAAGACTATTCAACAATCCTTCTTTATCTTCAATAAATTTGTATGCAATACCTGCGGAAGGGAAATAGTCGTATTTATTATTCTTTCCTAATTTAGTAGAACCATCAGAACGCAAAGTAGCCGTTACAATTAATTTTTTGTACAAAGTAGCATTTACTCTACCAAAATAGGACTGCAATTCTACTCTATTTCTAAATGAATTAACTCTAAACTCACTTCTTATACCACCTTCGATATTGTCAATTAAATTAGTTTGCAAAGGACTATATCCTTTACCGATAGCAGTACTTCCATCAACAGTGTAATCGTAATATGAATAACCCACTAAGGCATCTAAATTAAAATTATCGCTAAAATCATTATTATAATTCAAGGTATGCTCAAAAGTTCTGTTGAATTTATTCAAGTTAGAAATACTTGCCTGACCAAATTTAGTAACTGAAGTAAGAGGATCTGTTGCTTGAGCAACATTCGTGATTTGAATCGTTGGCAATAACTGACTTTTTCTGCTTGAATTTGAACTCTCTACACCAAACAAAAATTGGTATTTCAATTTACTATTGATTTTCCAAGTAGTATTAATACTAGCTAATAATTTGTTAGTGTTTGTGTAATCTTTGTATGCATCTAGCAATTGAACAGGATTCAAATAATCATTTCCTACAAAAGTGTAAGATCCGTCCGGAGCATATATAGGAAGAGTTGGATTCCAGTATAAAGCTGCTCCCATAAGATTCCCAACAGCTCCAGCATTATTTGATAATAAAGTAGCCTCATCTTTCAAAGAAGCATAAATAACTCTTTGCTCTATTTTTAATGCACCATTGAAGTAGTCATTTGAATTGTAGACAGTAGCATTATATTTGTCTAATCCTGTATTTTTTACGATACCATCCGTACTTGAAGCACCTAAGGAAATTCTAGTATTCGAGTTTTCAGTAGTTTTAGCAAAAGACAGATCATGATTCGTTGAAAAACCATTTCTCAAAACAGCATCTTCCCAATCATAAGTTCTAGATCCCTTATCTATACCACCAGCAGCAACAAATTGATTTGCATCCATAACATCCAGTTTACCAGACATTTTGCTAAATTGTACAGATGAGCTATAACTTAATTGTGGTACATTCGATTTTCCTTTTTTAGTTGTTATAACGATTACTCCATTAGACCCACGAGAACCATATATTGCAGTAGAGGAAGCATCTTTCAATACACTGATACTTTCTATATCATTTTGATTCACAAAGTTTAATGGATTCTTAGAGGAAGAAGTTCCTAAAAGATCATCCCCACCACCAGAAACATTTCCTCCATCCAAAGGTACACCATCAATAACAATCAATGGACTGTTACCTGAACGGATAGAAGAGTTACCACGAACTCTAATTGCAACTCCAGCACCTGGCTCTCCGCTGGATTGTGTAACTTGTACTCCGGCAACCTTACCTCTTAATAATTGAGCAGGTGAAGGAGAAGAGACATTGTCAAAATCTTTTGCACTAATTTGATCAACTGCACCAGTTGCATCTTTCTTTCTAACTGAACCGTAGCCTATAACTACAACTTCTTTTAATTCAGCTGAGTCTTCTTTTAATACTACATTAACTGTGCTTTTACCTGCTACATTTAATTCTTCAGTTTTGAGACCAATGTAACTAAAAACTAAAACTGCATTTGAGCCAACATTCTTGATAGTAAATTTTCCATCGAAATCAGTTTGCGCTCCATTTGTTGTTCCTTTCACTAAGACAGAAGCCCCTGGAAGCGGACCGCTGCTATCAGATACTGTACCGGACACATCTTGTGAATACGTCAAACTTGTACAAAGTACCGTTAGAAACACCATCAAGCCTTTAATTAGACTATTTTTCATACGTAATAAATAAGTTGGTTAATAATTTGTTTAAATGGTTTGTTTAAATATTAACATCAAACATAAATATAAATTTATGATAATATTAAGATATTAACAAACTATAACGTTTTCGTTGTGTCGAAAACGTTTTCGATTTTAAAATTAATCCTTTAAAAAATTAATACTAAAATTATATTAAACATAAAAAAAAGGCAATAAAAAAGACATTATTGTACTTTAATGGCTTTTTTGGTAAAAATCAATTGCATTTTTGTTAATAAAAAAGCTTTTTACAAAATAAGATTGCGAATTATTCATCATAATGAAGTTTTTTAGAATAAATCAATAATTTAGATTGGGTTCCATTAAAAAACGAATATTATCAATCTAAAAATATCATATTCATTTATTTCGATGTGTTTTGACTGCTAAAAATATCACATTTATAAAACGTATTGTTATGAAAATTTAACACTTTTAAAATTAAAAATTTGGAAGAAATATCTTAAAAAAAATTAATACTTTCGCCTATTCGCTTTTATTTAAATTTTAAAACAGGTATTTACACTTATCCTTTCAACAGTTGTTTAGTGTGCATTTTAAAAAAAAAATTTAAAATAAATAATCTCATTGGACATAAAAAAGCCACGAATACGAATTACAATCCTATAAAAAAGAAATGCAACTGCTATTCGTGGCTTAAAAAACTTACTGAAGTATTACTTTATTACTATCGTTTTATTATCGACTCCAAGACCTATAATCTTAAGTGATTTCCATTGTTTTGGCAACAGTCCTTTATTGTATTTCAATCCCAAGTCCGTTTGTTCTACTCCGCCAAAACCGTAAATAACCGCTTGAAGCATCGCTCCAGCTCCTGTAGCAAAATATGGATTATTACTATTCGCAGATTCCGAAAACACTCCAAAAGGTGGTCGACTGTTTGGCAAATAGGATTTTACAAAATAACTATACGCTTTTTCTTTGTCGCCTAAACGTGCATACAAAACTGATAAAACTCCGGAAGCCATTGCCGGTCCATCCTTTTTATCAATTTTTTCAGCGTAATATTCTAAATCTCTTTTTATTTGTTCTTTGTCTGTGATTACGTGTAAAGGATATGCTAACAAGTTCACATCAGCTTGTTTGATCATTTGCCCTTGATACCCTTTATAATTTTGTGTAATTCCTTTTTCAGTATGTATTGCCAATTTTTCCGAAACGGCTGCCCATTTTGGATTTATTGGTTCACCCAAAATAGTTGCTGCTTTAATGGTATTTTTTAAAGACTCAATAGCGGATGCATTTGTAAAAGCATTATCGTCTACGTGCTGTGCATATTCGTCGGCACCAACAACATTTAAAATTGAAAAACTTCCATCCTGATTTTTTACAACACGACTTACCCAAAAATCAGCTGTTTCTTTTAGAACTGCCCATTCTTTTCTTAACCAAGATTTATCTTGAGTGTAGGCGTAATAATTCCAAAAAGCGATCGAAACATCCGCAGTGATATGCTGTTCGAAAATACCGGTCAGTGCCCAAGTTGGTGTTGCTTCTTCCCCAGTATCATCAGATTCCCAAGGATACATTGCTCCTTTATACCCATAAATAAACGCTTTTTGTTTTGCTTTTTGCAAACGGTCTGAACGGTAATCTAAACAAGATTTTGCCATATCCGGTTGCAATGCCAAAAGTGTTGGATACATCCAAAGTTCTGTATCCCAAAAAATATGTCCGTTATATCCTTGCGATGACAAACCCATTGGAGCAATACTTTGTCTGGTTTCAGGACGGATATACGAATATAAATTGTACAATGCAAAACGAACCCGTTGCTGTGCATCTAGATCACCTTCAATTTGTATGTCGCCCGTATTCCATAACTCAGCCCAAGCTTGTTTGTGTCGGTTCAATAATTTATCAATTCCTTCCTGTAACGCATAAATGGGTTGTCTTTCAGATTCATTCAAAGGATCTGTAACATCTTTTGAAGTACAAATTCCTCCTGCTATTGCAAAACGATATTTTTTTCCTTTCAAAAGTTTTTTGGTAAACCCAACTTCCTTACCCGATTGTTTTAAAGTTTCACTTTCACCATCAAAAAGAAAAGTGGTTGAAGCCGCAACAGTATATTTACCCGTAAGCGTTTTGGCGGTTGTTCCAAAAACTGGCATTAAATATTGATTGTCTTTCAAAATCCTAAACTGACTTTTGGCATCTTTCAATTCGTCAGGAACAACCATATAATTGTTAGCCGTAATTTCTATATCCTTAATAGGAGTGATTTCGACAATTGCCATAGCTGAAAAAGGAATAGCTCTATTGGCTAAAATCGTGTAATTAATCGTGGCCAAATCTTTAAATGAAAAAGACGTGGTACTTGTTCCCTCTTTCATCGAAATAACCTGACTCCAATTATCGATATTGTCTGATTTAATTTCTTGATTATTGATATCCAAATGCAGATTCAGAAATTCTATTCCACGAACTATTCTGCTGATTCCATTTTCGGGACTTCCGTCATAAACACCATTCAGAATAATTTCTTTCGTTTTTAAAGGCGTATCGTCTGTAACAATTCCTATTTGACCGTTGGCCATAGCAACCCCAAAATAATTTTCTCTTGAATTTGCGAATAAATGCCACTCATCTGATTTGCTTTGGCTAAAAGCGACAGGACTTAATAAGAGCATGAAAAACAAACTTTTAACTGTTGAAATCATAGTTTAATTTTTTAATAATATTTTCAAACATATATATTTTTTTCGTTAAAATATTGAATAATTTCAGATACTGGGTCGAATACAAAACGAAAACGTTTTCGACTTATCAAAAACGTTTTCGATAACACAATTATGTTTAATTAAAGAATATAATTCTATTTTTATGTAAATAATATAATAATTAAACCTTATTTTAATGAAGTTCACAAATAAAACACTCCCCTTTTATTTACTATTCGGAGCCTCTATATTCTTGTTTTCCTGTAAAAAAGAAGCGGAAAATGAAGTTATTTCCATAGCTTCTTCCGAAAGTATAAAAACTGATTCCACGGTGCAATACAAAGAACCTTATAGAGCACAATTTCATTTTTCTCCAGAAAAAAAATGGATGAATGACCCCAACGGAATGGTTTTCTACAAAGGAATTTATCATTTGTTTTACCAATATTATCCTGAAGACATTGTTTGGGGACCGATGCATTGGGGACATGCAACAAGTACGGATCTAATCCATTGGAAACATAAAAAAATCGCTTTGTTTCCTGATAAATTAGGAATGATATTTTCAGGAAGTGCCGTTGTAGATTTAGAAAACACTTCTGGTCTTGGAACAAAAGAAAACCCGCCAATGATTGCCATTTTTACCTATCACAACATGGAAGGTGAAAAAGCGGGAAGAACAAACTATCAAACGCAAGGAATGGCATATAGTCTGGATGAAGGCGAAACTTGGATGAAATATGATGGAAATCCAATTGTTAAAAATTCCGGTATAAAAGATTTTAGAGATCCTAAAGTATTCTGGAATACCGAAACCAATCTTTGGAATATGGTATTAGTCGCAGGCGATCATGCGCAATTTTACACTTCAGAAAATTTAATTAATTGGAAATTCGAAAGTGAATTCGGTAAAAATATAGGAGCGCACGGCGGTGTTTGGGAATGTCCTGATATTTTTAAATTAAAAGTTGCCGGTTCCAATGAAGAAAAATGGGTTTTACTTATCAGCATCAATCCTGGCGCTCCAAATGGAGGTTCCGGAACACAATATTTCGTAGGTGATTATGATGGTAAAATTTTTAAAACCTCCCAAAAAGACATCAAATGGATTGACAATGGCGCTGATAATTACGCAGGTGTCACATACAATAATACTCCTGACAATAAGCGAATATTCATAGGCTGGATGAGTAATTGGTCCTACGCCAGAGACACGCCTACAAAAAAATGGAGAAGCGCGATGACACTTCCACGAGAACTATCGCTTGCAAAAATAAATGGTGATTATGTACTGAAAAACACTCCTGTAGAACAGTTCAAAAAACAAGGAACTACAGCCTTTACCAAAGATGAAATCATCCTAAAAGCGAATCATAAAACGACATTTGATTATCAATATTTGAATCAGTCAGCAGTACAATTGAATGCTAAAAATGAAAATTTAAAATTGGTTTTTTCCAATGAAGTAAAGGATTCTCTGGTTATCAATTACGATGCGAAACTAAAGACTTTTACTGTAGACCGAAGACATTCCGGAATAGTAAATTTCGAAAAAAGTTTTGGAGAAAAAATTCACAACACCGAAATTCCGAACATTACTAGCGAAACAATCGATTATCAAATTATAGTAGATTGGTCCTCAATTGAAATTTTTCTGAATGGTGGGGTATACAATTTTACGGAACAAATTTTCCCTAACAAACCGTACACCAAACTCAGCATTCAATCGGATAGGAATCAAGAAATTAAAAACCTTACCATTTCTAAAATAAAAGGAATCTGGTAGAAAAATTCTTTTATAACAACCAAAATAATCAACCAAAAAACAAAATAATGAATAACAAAAAAATACTTTATTGGTCCATTGTCGTTGCATTTGCAGGATTTTTATTTGGATTTGACACTGTAGTAATTTCGGGAGCTGATAAACAATTGCAGCAATTATGGGGTTCTTCTGATTTGTTCCATGGATTAGTAGTAATGTCATCCGCATTATGGGGAACGGTTATTGGCGCTATTTTTGGTGCTTTTCCAACGAATATATTAGGTCGGAAAAAGACTTTAATAATCATTGGATTGTTATTTTTTGTTTCTTCCATTGGAACTGCATTTGCAAATGATCCTATTTTCTTTTCTATTTTCAGATTTCTTGGCGGAATTGGTATTGGAGCATCCACTATTGCGGCTCCAACCTACGTTTCTGAAATTGCTCCTGCAAAAGACCGCGGAAAACTGGTTGCTTTATACCAATTCAATATTGTTTTTGGAATTTTAATCGCCTTTACCTCTAACTATTATTTACAGGATATTGGAGAAAATGCTTGGCGTTGGATGTTAGGAATACAGGCTTTTCCATCCTTTATATACACAATTCTAGTATTTGGAATCCCGGAAAGTCCACGTTGGATTTTGGAATACAAAAAAGACAGAGCAAAAGCAGTCTCTATTTTGAAACAAATTAATAGTGATGCCGAAGTTGAAGCTGAAATTGCCGCTATCGAAAAAGAAACTACTCATGAAGGGAAAAATGAATCAATTTTCATGGCAAAATACAGAAAACCATTACTATTGGCTTTTTTTATTGCTTTTTTCAATCAGCTCTCCGGGATTAATGCTTTTCTATATTACGCACCACGAATTTTTGAATTGGCAGGATTAGAAAAATCAGCTTCTTTTTTAAGTAGCATCGGAATTGGAGTGATTAATTTGATTTTTACTATGATTGGAATCTCGCTAATCGATAAATACGGAAGAAAAACATTGATGTATTTGGGTTCTGTAGGATACATAATTTCTTTGGGATTAGTAACAACTGCCTTTTATTTTGAGTGGAAAGGAATGGCTGT
This sequence comes from Flavobacterium psychrolimnae, assembly GCF_003312425.1. GTDB lineage: Bacteria > Bacteroidota > Bacteroidia > Flavobacteriales > Flavobacteriaceae > Flavobacterium > Flavobacterium psychrolimnae. The sequence continues at coordinate 88,760 of NZ_QNUX01000003.1, forward strand.
CCCGTTGTTTTTCTTCTTGTTTATAGCCTCACATGCGATAGGACAAGGAGCCGTGATTTGGGTATTCATCTCTGAATTATTCCCGAATAAACTTAGAGCCGCCGGAACTTCTTTTGGAACTTCTGTCCACTGGATTTTAGCAGCGTTAATTCCCTCTTTTATTCCGTTTTTGTTTAAAGAAATTGGAACAACAACCGTTTTTGCCATCTTTTGCATAATGATGGTTTTCCAATTGCTTTGGGTATTTACAAAAATGCCGGAAACTAAAGGAAGAACATTAGAAGAACTATCTGAAAGTCTATCAAAAAAAGAATAACCATGACTAAAAATATAATCTGTTTCGGAGAAGTTTTGTTTGACGTTTTCCCAACACATAAAAAAATTGGAGGAGCACCATTGAACGTGGCACTGCGCTTGGCTTCACTTGGCATCAATGCCCAAATAATAAGTCGTGTTGGAAATGATGAAATCGGAAGAGAACTACTTGCTTTCATTAAAAAAAACGGAGTGGCTACCGATACGATTCAAATAGACGAAAACTTATCAACCGGACAAGTTGTTGTTCAATTAAACGAAAAAGGTTCTGCTTCATACACCATTAATTATCCGGTTGCCTGGGATAAAATTGTTTGTATTCCTGAAGACGAAATCAAGGTCAAAAAAGCGGATGCACTTGTTTTTGGTACCCTTGTATGTAGAGATTCCGTTTCGCATGCATCACTTTTAGAAATAATAAACTATGCAAAATACGCTGTTTTCGATGTTAATTTACGCGCTCCATTTTATACTAAAGAAATACTCCTCAATTTGATGATGCAGTCTGATTTTATAAAATTCAATGATGACGAATTATATGAAGTAAGTGCTTTCCTGAACTCTCCTTATCATTCATTGGAACAAAACATACTTTTTATCGCAGAAAAGACAAATACAAAACATATTTGTGTTACCAAAGGAAGTCATGGTGCAGTTTTGTATTACAATGAAAAAATGTACTACAATAGCGGTTATAAAATTGATGTTGTAGACACAGTAGGATCTGGGGATTCCTTTTTAGCCGGTTTACTTTCTAAACTATTATATGTTGAAAATCCGCAAGAAGCCATTGATTTCGCTTGTGCTTTAGGGGCGATTGTAGCAAAAAACGAAGGAGCAAATCCAAAAATTTCCAATAAAGAAATTAATGATTTTATGAATCCTTAAAAGAAATTTGAAGGTTTTACAGAGATTCTGCAGATATAAAAGACACAAAAAATTCTTTATTTGCCAGTGAATTTGCAAAGGACTCAGCAATCTGTTTTAAAATTCACAAAAGTCAACTAAACTGTTTCCTGAAAATTGATTTGCAATAAATAAATTGTAAATTCGTTTTCGAGAAGCAGTTTTTTGCTTTCACTACCAGAGAATTGAATCATGAATAACACCACTCTCAAAGAGATAGCCGCACAATTAGGAATATCGATAACTACCGCTTCAAAAGCTTTGAAAGGGTACTCTGATGTTAGTGAAAAAACAAAAAATGCGGTAATTGAACTCGCTCAAAAACTTCATTATACACCAAATAGTTTTGCGGTAAATCTGAGAACCAAAGAATCAAAAACCATAGGTTTGATAATTCCCACTCTAGTTCATGATTTTTTTTCATACGTAATTAAAGGAATTCTTGAAGAAGCAGAAAAAAGAGATTATTTAGTTATTATTTTACAATCCAATGAAAAATTAGAGTTTGAAAAAAAACAAATCGATTTACTTTTAAACAAAAGAGTAGATGGTATTTTAATGTCATTATCTAATGAAACCGGTGATTTTGATCACTTGAAATCAATCATTTCCCATAAAACTCCATTAGTACTTTTTGATAAAATTGCTAAACTTGTCAATTGTTCTAAAGTAACTATTAATGACAAAAAAGCGGCTTATGATGCCGTTTGCTATCTTATAAAAAAGGGATACAAAAAAATAGCCCATTTTAGAGGTTCTTACATGCCCCAAAATTCTATTGACCGATTTTTAGGCTACAAAAAAGCACTTGAAGATAACAATCTAACATACGATTCTTCTCTAGTTTTTGTATGTGAAAACAATGCAGATTTTCAAGACGGTTACGAAAATGCTAAAAGAGTGATGGATGAACATCCAGAAATTGATGCTATTTTCGCCGTTACCGATTTAGTTGCCATCGGAATCATTAAATACTTTAATGAAATTGGGGTTTCAATACCAGAACGAATTGCAGTTTTAGGTTTCAGTAATTGGTTTATGTCAAGCGTAATATCTCCAAAACTATCTACGATTGACCAACCTGGTTTTGAAATTGGAAGAAGGTCAGCCTCTATTCTTTTTGATGAAATCAATCTAAAAAAGAACAACTTGCCAGTAGTTTTCCAATCCATTGAACTGGAAACAAGCATAATTGAACGAGAATCAACATAAAAAATTTGAATCTTTCAACATAATACGTGCACACCTTTACTTAATTTAACGAATCGATATTAATTTGTTTATTTTGATAAAAAACAAATATATCAGATAAAAATTAATATCTTGGTAAGGAATATTTTAATGTTAAGTCGCTTTTTAAAGACATAAACTAAATAACGACAAACGTAAAATATCATTATTTCTAAAATATTTTCTTAAAATTAAATCCGTAGAAATTCGATTCATGAAAGATATCACGCTTAAGGAAATTGCAACAAAATTGGGGATTTCAATAACTACTGTTTCGAAAGCGCTTAAAAATTATCCTGATGTTAGTGAGAAAACTAAAAAGTCAGTAATTGAACTTGCGCAACATTTACATTATACACCAAACAGTTTTGCCGTAAATTTAAGAACCAAAGAATCAAAAACTATAGGCTTAATAATTCCTGAAGTAGTCCACCACTTTTTCTCAAATGTAGTAAATGCTATTATTGATCAGGCCGAAAAAAATGGATACTTGGTAATCATATTACAGTCAAATGAGACGCTGGCTTTAGAAAAAAAGCAAGTGGAATTATTAATAAACAAAAGAGTGGACGGCATCATAATGTCGTTATCTAATGAATCTAATAATGATGACCACATCAAGGAAATCATGAATCGGAAGATTCCTTTTGTGATGTTTGACAAAATTGCCAAGCTTTCAAAATGTTCCAAAGTAATCATTGACGACCAAAAAGCAGCTTTCAATGCCGTTCAGCATTTAATTGATAATGGGTGCAAAAAAATAGTTCATATTCGTGGACCGTTAAATCCCCAAAATTCAATAGATCGTTACATTGGTTATAAAAAAGCGCTGGAGAAAAACAACATTCCGTTTGACGCAAAATTAGTTTATACTTGCGAAAATGTGACTTTTGAAGAAGGAAAAGCATTTGCCAAACAAATTATTGAGGAACACGCTGATGTAGACGGGATATTTGCAATAACAGATTTAGTTGCTGTAGGTGTTTTGGCTTATTTCAATGAAAACAAAATTAATGTTCCGGAGCAAGTAGCAATAATTGGTTTTAGTAATTGGTTTATGTCACAAGTGCTGACTCCAAAATTAAGTACCGTTGATCAGCCAAGTCACGAAATGGGAATTGCATCTTTCAACTTACTACTGGAAGAAATGAATTGTCACAAAGAAGGCATTCCTTTCACCCATAAAACAGTTGAATTAAATACTCAAATCATCATCCGAGAATCTTCGATTCGATTGAAAAATTAGAATTTAAATACTTATTCAAGAAAATTAATGTTTCTTTTTATTCCTTGAAACTTCGCTCTTTTGAGTGGCGAATTTTTAAAAACTGCTTTAAATGTTTCTTCGGTTATTTCTATCCAGTCCTTTTTAGACATGGCAAGTAATTCTGGATTTGGATTAAATAAAGGTTCGCTATGCGGTTTTGAGAACTTATTCCAAGGACAAACATCTTGACATACATCGCATCCAAAAGCCCAATCATCAAATTTCCCTTTCATTTCGTGAGGAATATTTTCTTTTAATTCAATCGTGAAATAGGAAATGCATTTGCTACCGTCAACAACGTAAGGCGCAACAATTGCCTCAGTAGGACAAGCATTAATGCAGGCAGTACAAGTTCCACAATGATCCGTTGTGGGATTATCGTAGTCTAAATCTAAGTCGATAATGAGTTCGGTTATAAAGTAAAAAGAACCTACTTTCTGTGTCAATAAATTACTGTTTTTGCCTATCCAACCCAAACCACTTTTAGAAGCCCACGCTTTATCGAGTACAGGTGCGGAATCTACAAAGGCACGACCAGAAACTTCTCCGATTGTTGACTGAATAGAGAATAAAAATTCTTTAAGTTTTTCCTTGATTACAAAATGATAATCCTGCCCGTACGCATATTTTGAAATTTTATAAGAATCCGGGTTTTGCAGTTCTGCAGGATAATAATTTAGCAAAAGCGAAACAACACTTTTTGCATCATCAACTAGTAAAGTTGGATTTAAACGCTTGTCAAAATGATTTTCCATGTAGGACATTTGGCCATTTCTGTTGTTCTTTAACCAGTTTTCTAAACGTGGCGCTTCTTCTTCCAAGAAACCAGCTTTGGATATTCCACAAGACATGAAGCCGAGACGTTTTGCTTCGGTTTTGATAAATTCAGTGTATGTAGCCTTAAGATTGATAATTGAGAAATTGATATTAATAAACTTAATATGTTAGCCCTGATAGAAGCTGCATCTCCCGATTTAAAAAAACAAGGCTTTTAGCCGTAGTTTTTGTTAATGGGGAATACAGCGGATAGCAGGAAATAGCTCCTAAAAATTAGAATAAACCGCCTTGAATGTTTGTATTTAATTTGCCCAAATGCTTGTAAGCTTTATCGGTAACTTCACGACCTCGCGGAGTTCTCATGATAAATCCTTCTTGAATCAAAAACGGTTCATAGACTTCCTCAATTGTCTCGCTACTTTCAGATACGGCTGTCGCCAAAGTAGTCAATCCTACTGGTCCACCTTTGAACTTATCTATGATTGTGATTAAGATTTTATTGTCCATTTCATCCAAACCATGAGCGTCAACATTAAGCGCTTTTAAGGCATAACGGGCAATCTCAATGTCAATTGTACCATTTCCTTTTATTTGCGCAAAATCACGTACCCGACGTAACAATGCGTTAGCAATACGAGGTGTTCCACGACTTCTTCCTGCAATTTCTATGGCTGCTTCCATGGAAATTGGCATTTTAAAGATTGCAGCACTTCTTTCAACGATTGTAGTTAACAACTCTGTCGTGTAATATTGTAAACGGGAAGATATTCCGAAACGAGCTCTCATAGGAGCGGTCAACAACCCAGAACGCGTAGTGGCTCCGATTAAGGTGAACGGATTCAAATTAATTTGAACGGTTCTAGCATTGGGTCCTGATTCAATCATGATATCAATTTTGAAATCCTCCATGGCAGAATACAAATATTCTTCAACTATTGGACTCAAACGATGAATTTCATCAATAAACAAAACATCTCTTTCCTCCAGATTAGTCAATAAACCAGCTAAATCTCCAGGTTTATCCAATACAGGACCAGAGGTTATCTTGATTCCGACTTGAAGTTCATTAGCAAGAATATTAGCCAAAGTAGTTTTTCCTAAACCGGGAGGACCATGAAAAAGTGTGTGATCAAGTGCTTCATTACGTTGATTAGCAGCTTGAACAAAGACTTTCAAGTTTTCCAATATCTGATCTTGTCCAGCAAAATCATCAAAGGAAAGTGGTCTTAATTTTTTTTCAAGATCTAGTTCTTCCGAATTGTAACCGTTTGATGTTGGGTCTAAATTTTCATTCATGTAACAAAGATAGCAAAGCAATCTCGAAATATAATTTTTAAATTTAAAATGAAATAAAAATTGAAAACGACGCCAAGTGAAAGAATATCATTTTGATAAGCCAAAATAAAAAGCACAAAAAAAGCCTCTACTTTCGCAGAGGCTTAAATTATATTTTAGTGGTGTAAAACTACTTCACCTTCTTTCATTGGAACGTTTTGAGGTACAAAATCCACATCATGTGCTGGATTACTGTAGTCATAAGGCCAACGATATACGTGAGGAATTTCACCTGGCCAGTTACCGTGAATATGTTCAACTGGTGCTGTCCATTCTAGTGTATTCGATTTCCAAGGATTCATAACAGATTTTTTACCGTAGAAAATACTAACGAAAAAGTTGTATAAGAAAACCAATTGAAAAGCTCCACCAATTAATGCAAATGTTGTTATCAAAACGTTTACATTTTGTAAATCATCAAATAATGGGAAATTTGTGTTTGTATAATAACGTCTTGGCAAACCTGCTAATCCTATAAAGTGCATTGGAAAGAAAACTCCATAAGCACAGATTGCAGTTACCCAAAAGTGAACATATCCTAGATTCTTGTTCAACATTCTTCCAAACATTCTTGGGAACCAATGATAAATACCCGCAAACATTCCGTAAAGAGCAGAAATACCCATTACTAAGTGAAAGTGAGCTACAACGAAGTAAGTATCATGAACATTGATGTCAAGTGTACTATCACCAAGAATAATTCCTGTCAAACCACCAGTAATAAATGTAGAAACTAAACCAATTGAAAACAACATAGCTGGATTCAACTGCAAATTACCTTTCCAAAGTGTTGTGATATAATTAAACGCCTTCACAGCAGAAGGGATAGCAATCAATAACGTTGTAAAAGTAAATACGGATCCTAAAAATGGATTCATACCCGAGATAAACATATGGTGACCCCAAACAATTGTTGATAAGAAAGCAATAGCCAAAATTGACATAATCATCGCTCTGTAACCAAAAATCGGTTTACGTGAATTTGTTGCGATAACTTCGGAAGTAATACCCAAAGCAGGTAATAAAACGATATAAACCTCAGGGTGTCCTAAAAACCAAAATAAGTGTTCGAACAATACTGGCGAACCACCTTGGTAATGTAAAACCTCTCCAGCAATATAAATATCAGACAAGAAGAATGAAGTTCCAAAACTTCTATCAAAAATAAGTAATAACGCAGCAGATAAAAGAACTGGAAACGAAACAATACCAATAATAGCTGTTACAAAGAAAGCCCAAATTGTAAGAGGCAATCTTGTCATGGACATTCCTTTTGTTCTTAAATTAATTACTGTAACTACATAGTTTAAAGATCCCATTAAAGAAGATGCGATAAAAATAGCCATAGAAACCAACCATAAAGTCATTCCCATTCCAGAACCAGGAATAGCTTGTGGTAAAGCACTTAACGGAGGATAAATTGTCCAACCTGAAGATGCCGGTCCAGCTTCTACAAAAAGAGAACCAATCATAATGATACTTGACAAGAAAAACAACCAATATGAAATCATATTCATAAAACCGGAAGCCATATCTCGAGCACCAATCTGAAGCGGAATCAATAAGTTACTAAAAGTACCACTCAGAGCGGCCGTTAGAACAAAGAATACCATTATGGTTCCGTGTATCGTAACTAAAGCCAGGTAAATATCATTTGCCATAACTCCGTTTGGAGCAAATTTATCACCTAATAAAATATTAAAAATTTTAAAAGACTCTTCTGGCCATGCTAATTGCATTCTAAAAAGCATAGACATTCCTACTCCAATAATCCCCATAAAAATACCAGTGATAAGGTATTGTTTGGCAATCATTTTATGATCAATACTAAAGATATATTTAGTAATAAAAGTTTCTTTATGATGATGTTCGTGTTCGTGATCTATTGCGTGATCGTGACCTTCTGCTGACATATATGTTTACTTTAAATTTTCTTATTAATTATTTCATTGCCATTACAGCAACTCCTACAGTATCTTTACCTTTAATAGAGTCTGAACCTGAAGCTCCATCAGCAGCAGCTGGTTCAGCCAAAGCAGCTTTTACTTCATTTACAACAGTAGCCTTATCTTTTAACCAAGCCTTGTAGTCCTCAGGAGTATCTACAATAATTTTCATTTGCATGTTATAATGAGAAGCACCACAAATTTTGTTACAAAGCAATAAGTAATCAAAAGTGTAAGGATCCAAAGCTGTTTCACCTTTAGCAACTAATGCAGCACTTTTCTTAGCTCTAAGAGCATTGATATTTGCTACTTTCTCAACCATAAATGGTAATTCTCTATATTCAGCTGTAGTGTAAATTGGCTCAAAAGCAAATTGAGTAACCATACCAGGAACACAGTTCATTTGAGCTCTAAAATGTGGCATATAAGCTGAATGTAAAACATCCTGAGAACGCATTTTGAAAAGAATCTTTTTCCCTTTTGGAATGTGTAATTCAGTTACAACAATATCATCTTGTGCATAAGGATCTGCTAAATCAACACCAACGGCATTAGCACCTTCAATGTATCTTACATTCGCTTTACCAAGAACATTATCTTCACCTGAATATCTGGCTTTCCAGTTAAACTGTTGCGCATACAATTCAATTACTACTGTATCTTCATCTTCATCAACAAACATGATGTTAGTCCAAGCGTAAAGCCCGTATAAAATTAAACCTGCTAAAACTACTGCTGGTATAACACTCCAAATAGCTTCTAACTTATTATTATCAGCAAAGTAAAGCGCTTTTTGATCCTTTTTACCTCTGTATTTAAAGGCAAAATAGTGCAACAAAACTTGAGTTATAGCTTGAACAATAAAAATAAGAACCCAAGTAATATTCATTAAATTATCAACTTCACCTCCATGTGCAGAAGCTGGTGTGTGAAGAACAAGAGGTCCCCATTTAAACAATCCGTAAATTGAAAAAATGTAAATGAAAGCTAGAAAACCAAACATCAAATAACCCTGAACGTTATTGTCGTTATCTGTAGCGATTTCAGAACTATCTGTATTAGAACCAACTTGCGTCAGGTCGAATATTTTAGTCAATTGCCATAAAGCAACAGCTAATAAAACTAAAACTATAATTACCAACAAACTTGTCATCTGTTTTTTTCTTTAAATATTAATAATGAAAATGTTTACTTTCTTCTATGAAAGGATTTCTTTTTGCCAATAAAGGAACTTTAGTCATTGCTGTGAAAACAACATAAATAAATAATCCAAGGAAGAAAAGAACAGAAGCTATTTCTGAAATTCCAATAAACCACCTGTCACCAACAGTTCCTGGCATAATCATATTAAAGAAATCAATATAATGTCCAGCAAGTATTACAACTCCTGCCATAACTAAAACCCAAGTAATTCTTTTGAAATCAGTATTTATTAATATTAATAAAGGGAAAACAAAATTCATCACTACAGCACCAAAGAATGGAAGGTTATACAACTCAATTCTTGTAATATAATAAGTAACCTCTTCTGGAATATTAGCATACCAAATCAGCATATATTGTGAGAACCATAAGTAAGTCCAAAAAACACTAAAACCGAACATGAATTTCGCTAAATCATGAATATGACTTGTATTAACATATTCTAAAAACCCTCTAGATTTTAAGTATAAAGTAACTAAAGCAATAGTTGTTATTGCACTAACAAAGAAGCTAGCAAAAACGTACCAACCAAACAACGTACTAAACCAGTGTGGATCAATAGACATTATCCAGTCCCAAGACATTATAGATTCAGATACAATAAAAAACACAAGGAACATTGCTGAAAGCTTAAAGTTCTTTTTGTAATTAAGATCATCGTTAGCTTCATCTTGAGCCAAACAGTTTTTTCTAGAAAAATACTGATATAAACTCCAACCTGTTAAAAATATAGCAGCTCTAACAATCCAAAAAGGGAAATTTAAATAACCCGCCTTGTTTGCAATTAATTTGTCATTGGCAACAACTTCAGGATCTAACCATATAAAAAGGTGATTCAAATGTAATCCACACAAAATTAAAATCACAAAAAAGATAACTGAACCTACAGGTAGATAAGCCGTTATACCTTGCATTACTCTAAATAAAACAGGCGACCATCCCGCTTGAGCTACTTGTTGAATTGCATAAAAAACTAAAACTCCTAACGAAACAAGCATAAAGAAAATACAAGCAACGTACAAAGCAGACCAAGGTTTGTTTTGTAATTGGTGTAAAACATGATTTAAATGTTCCTTATGTTCAGCTTCTTCACTAACCTCGTGACCTTCTTTTTTTACTACTGGTTCAACTTGAACTTCTTCAACAACTTTAGCTGTATCAACTTTCAATGAGTCACCAGTTGGATTAACTACAGTTGTAGATTCCTCTATTTTTTTCTCTTCAGTAGCTAAGTTGTGAGCAGCATCCGATTCATGCGACGGTTCAGCTGCGGTTGACGCTTCATGTTTTGCTTCGCCATGCCCACCATGACTTTCGGCTGCAAGAAGTTTTTCAACGTCTTGAATATCTTTTGGTGCAGTTAAAAAACCATATCCAATTCCTAATACACCTACGGCCATTAAGACGAAAGAAAGAGTTTTTAATTTACTTGAAAATGTATACATATCTATTACGATCAGTTTGTTCAACAATTATAATTCGCTTTTTAGTTTCAGAACATAGTCAGTAACTAACCAACGTTCTTGGGCACTCAATTGGTTTGCATGTGAACCCATTGAATTCAAACCATACGTTATTACGTGAAAAATACTTCCTTCAGTGATCACTCTATCTTTATAACTAGGAACACCCAAGAATTTTTCTCTCTCTACCAGTTTACCTTTACCGTTTCCAGAAGCACCATGGCAACTGATACAATAAATCTCAAAAAGTTCTTTACCTTTTTCAGGATTTCTACTTAAAGAATCTAAAGGCGATTTAAGATTCGCTTTTGCTAACTCATATCCGGCAGTAGAATTTTCATATTCAAAAGGTTCAAAACCTCTATTCACAGTTCCTTCAGCTGGAAGTTGACCTTCTTTACCATCTTTAAATGCATTCGATTCAGAATAGGTTTCATACCCTACTGATTCGTACATATTTGGAAAATATTGATAGTTTGGTGCCGCATTATTATGGCATGATGAAACTAAAATAGTTATACCAAATAAAAGTGTTATTTTATATACGCTTTTCATATCTATAATTAATGCTTATCTATTACTTTAACTTCTACAGCTCCGGTGCTTTGGAAAAAAGAAATCAATTCTTCTTCGTTATCATTTACAGCAACTTCCATTAAAAAATGGTCATCTGTAGTTCTTACATCTGGATTCTCTGCTTCTTTGAAAGGCCATAATTTACTTCTCATATAAAAAGTAATAACCATTAAGTGAGCTGCAAAAAATACTGTAAGTTCAAACATAATTGGAACAAAAGCTGGCATGTTTTCAATATAACTGAAACTTGGCTTTCCACCAATATCTTGTGGCCAATCTTGAATCATAATATAATTCATCATAGCCGTAGCTACAGAGATACCAACACATCCATAAAGAAAAGCACAAATTGCTAATCTTGTAGGCGCGATACCCATAGCTTTATCCAAACCGTGAACCGGGAATGGAGTAAAAACTTCTTCAATATGATGATGAGCTGCTCTGGTCTTTTTAACCGCATCCATCAATATATCATCGTCATTATAAATGGCGTATATTACTTTATTACTCATGATGTGAATCTTTATTTGCTTCTCTTTCTCTTTTGTAATTATCTCCAGTTCCTTTCAAAATTGTTTTTACCTCTGCTTGTGCAATTACAGGGAATGTTCTTGAATATAATAAGAACAATACAAAGAAGAAACCTATTGTTCCTATGAAAATTCCAATATCAACAAATGTAGGTGAAAACATTGTCCAAGAAGATGGTAAATAATCTCTATGTAACGAAGTTACGATAATTACGAATCTCTCAAACCACATTCCAATATTAACAACTATCGAAATTATAAATGAGAACATGATACTTGTTCTTAATTTTTTGAACCACATGAATTGTGGAGAAAAAACATTACAAGTCATCATTGACCAATATGCCCACCAGTAAGGTCCAGTAGCTCTGTTTAAGAAAGCATATTGTTCGTATTCTACACCAGAATACCACGCAACAAATAATTCTGTTATGTAGGCAACCCCGACAATAGAACCTGTAATCATGATAACGATATTCATCAACTCAATGTGTTGAATCGTAATGTAAGCTTCTAGATTAGATACTTTTCTCATAATGATAAGCAAAGTATTTACCATTGCAAATCCTGAGAAAACCGCTCCAGCAACAAAGTATGGAGGGAAAATTGTAGTATGCCATCCTGGAATAACAGAGGTAGCAAAGTCCATCGATACAATAGTATGCACCGAAAGTACAAGTGGAGTAGCTAAACCTGCAAGTACTAAAGATACTTCTTCAAAACGTTGCCAGTCTTTTGCTCTACCGCTCCATCCAAAACTTAATATAGAATAAACTCTTTTGTTGAAAGGAGTAATAGCTCTATCACGTAACATCGCAAAATCAGGTAATAAACCAGTCCACCAAAATACTAATGAAACTGAAAGATACGTTGAAATTGCAAATACGTCCCAAAGTAATGGCGAGTTAAAGTTTACCCAAAGAGAACCAAATTGATTCGGAATTGGTAAAACCCAATACGCTAACCATGGACGTCCCATGTGGATGATTGGAAATAAACCTGCTTGAATAACCGAAAAAATTGTCATTGCTTCTGCAGAACGGTTAATTGCCATTCTCCAACGCTGACGGAAAAGTAATAATACTGCCGAAATAAGTGTTCCTGCGTGACCAATACCAACCCACCAAACAAAGTTCGTGATATCCCAAGCCCATCCTACAGTTTTATTTAATCCCCATGTTCCAATACCTGTAGATACGGTGTAAATTATACAGCCAAGTCCCCAAAGGAAGGCTATTAATGCGATTGAAAATACAATCCACCAATGTTTGTTTGCTTTACCTTCAACAGGCGCAGCTACATCTACAGTTACATCGTGATAAGATTTATCACCTATAACTAAGGGTTTTCTAATGGTTGCTTCGTAGTGAGACGACATAATCCTTTATATTGATTCTTAATTAATTATTTTTTGTACTAGGTATTTCTAACTTTAACGTGGTAAATCACATTAGGTTTTGTTCCAACATGCTCCAATAAATGATACATTCTTTCGTCAGCAGCTAATTTAGTTATTTCCGCTTCTGAATCGTTTACATCACCAAATTTCATTGCTCCAGTAGAACAAGCGTTTGAACATGCAGTTTGGAATTCACCATCAACGATTGCTCTTCCTTCTCTTTTTGCTTTCAAAATTGTCGCTTGTGTCATTTGAATACACATTGAACATTTTTCCATAACTCCACGAGAACGAACATTTACGTCTGGATTCAATACCATACGTCCTAAATCGTCATTCATATGATAATCAAATTCGCTGTTTTTGTTGTACAAGAACCAGTTAAAACGACGTACTTTATACGGACAGTTGTTAGCGCAGTAACGCGTTCCAACACATCTGTTATAAGCCATATGGTTCTGACCTTGACGAGAGTGTGAAGTTGCAGCAACTGGACAAACCGTTTCACAAGGTGCATGATTACAATGTTGACACATTACAGGTTGAAAAGATACTTGTGGGTTATCACCCGCTTTTTCCATTTCATTAAATGTAGATAATGAACTTGATAAACCAGCTATATTTTCTTTTCTTTCATTATCACCTTCAAAAGTACTTTCAGAAGAATAATATCTATCAATACGCAACCAGTGCATGTCACGACTCCTTCTTACCTCTGATTTTCCAACAACAGGAACGTTATTTTCAGCGTGACACGCTATCACACAAGCACCACAACCGGTACAAGCATTCAAATCAATCGAAAGATTAAAATGGTGACCCGTCGAACGGTCAAATGAATCCCATAAATCTACTTTAGTTGCTTCAACTTCTTTATGATCCAATGAAACCATTGGTTGTTCATTCCAAACGTGAGCATCTTTTGTATTGAAAATTTCTAAAGAAGTTTCTTTTATGATATCACCTCTTCCCATTAATGTTTTCTGACCTTGAACACAAGCAAACTCATGTTCTCCTCCAGCTTTCGCCAATGTTACAGACTGTACATTATTAAAACCTTTATATAAAGAGTAAGCGTTTAAACCTACCATCATTTCTTCTTTCAAAGCCGCTTTACGACCGTAGCCTAATGCTAAACCAATAGTTCCCACAGCTTGACCTGGCTGAACAATTACAGGAATATTTTCTAATTTAAGTCCATCAGCAGTAGTAATAGTAGCATAACTTCCGTTTAAACCACCATTTGCAACGATTTCATTAAAAAGCTCGTATTTCTTAGCATCTGCATTCGAAACAGTAACATAATTATCCCAAGAAACTCTTGTAATTGGATCCGGAAACTCTTGTAACCAAGGGTTATTTGCTTGTTGTCCGTCTCCCATCCCTGTTTTAGTGTATAAAACAAGTTCTAGTCCTTGAGCAACTTTTGATTGTGCTAAAGCATTGGCAGCTGCACTAAAATCAGCAGAACCACCAGTGGCAGCAGGAATCGCTCCAACATAAACACCATCATGCAATACTTTGTTCCATGAAGAACCAGCTATTATTGTTGATGAAGTCGCTTTGATATAATCGTAGAAGGTACCTGTTGATCCATTTAAAGACAACAATACATCTTGAAATTGTCTCGTATTAAAAAGAGGACGAATTGTAGGCTGAGTAATTCCATAAGTACCTTTTGTGATACTTACATCATTCCATGATTCTAAATAATGTGGAACAGCTGCAGCAACAGTACTCAATAACGCAGTCTCATCATCTTTTAAAGAAAACGCCACTGATGTTTTTACCTTTTTAAGTCCTTCAACAAAAGAAGTACTATCAGATAAAGTATAAACTGGATTTACACCACTCATTATTAATGTATGAACGCTTCCCGCTTTCATATCATTAACCAATTGAGCAACTTTTGCATTAGAGCCTTTTCTAATCTGTCTTGCTCCAGAAGTAGTGAAAGCTTCACTTACCAATGCATGGTTGATAGCCAAAACTAACAATTGAGCATTTTTATCTTGAATACCAGAAACTAATACTCCCTTTGAACCCGCAGCTTTCAATTGTTGAGCTGCTTTTGTAACTTCTGCTTTGAATTTATCTTCTAAACTTACAGCAACAGAAGAACCAGTAACGATATTATATATGTGTACTAATGCTTGTTTTTGATTGGCAGTAGACATAGGCAAACGCTTATCAGCAGAAGCACCTGACAAAGTCATGTTTGCTTCCAACTGAAAGTGACGGGACATCTTTCCTGCCTTAGGAATTCTTCCTTTTGCGTAACCTGAATCATAACTACCACCTTGCCAATCTCCAAGGAAATCAGCTCCAACAGAAACTATAAGTGAAGCTTTAGAAAAATCATAATCAACCAAAGCTCTTTCTCCATAAACTGTTTCAAAAGCATCTAATGCTTCAGATTCAGATACAGCATCATAAACAACATGTTTAGCATTTGGATTTTTACCAATAAACTCAGCAATCAACTTCTCAGTTGACGGACTGGCTAATGTATTTGTCAAAAGTACAACTTGACCACCTTTTGCAGCAGCATCAGCTATACTTGATTTAATCTTAGAATCTATAGCAGACCAAGTTGAATTTTTACCTTCAATTTTAGGCTCTTTCAAACGCATACTATCATATAAAGATAGAATAGACGCATGAATTCTTGCATTAGCACTAAACTTAGCTCCAGCAATAGTATTATTATCTATTTTAATAGGACGCCCTTCACGAGTTTTTACCAAAAGATTAGCAAAATCAAAACCGTCAAAAACAGAAGTTGCATAATAATCCGCAACTCCAGGAATGATTTGCTCCGGCTGAAGTACGTAAGGTATTGATTTGTTCACAGGACCTTCGCAAGCTGCAAGCGTAGCTGCCGCAGTACTAAAACCAACGTACTTTAAAAAATCACGACGTGATGTTGACGAAGATGACAAAGCGTCATTATTTCCTAAAAATTCATCAGTAGGAATTTCTTCAACAAATTCGTTATTTCTAAGCGCCTCAACAATAGAACTATTTTTGTCTAGTTCCTCAACACTTTTCCAGTATTTTTTGTTTGATGACATATATAAATATTAAAATCTTAATAATTTGATTAATAATGGCATTTACCACATTCTAAACCTCCCATTTGCGCTGCAGTCAATTTGTCTACACCGTATTTCTTAGAAAGTTCATCATGAATTTTAGTATAGTACTCATTGCCTTCCATTTTAACATCTGTTTTTCTGTGGCAATCTATACACCAACCCATTGTCAATGGAGCAAATTGTTTTTGAATCTCATACTCTTGAACCGGTCCGTGACATGTTTGACATTCGATTCCAGCAACAGTTACGTGTTGCGAGTGATTGAAGTAAACAAAATCAGGTAAGTTATGAATACGAACCCATTTTACAGGCTGAGTTTTTCCAGTATAAGTTTGTGTAGTTTTATCCCAACCCACCGCAGTATACAATTTTTGGATTTGCTCATCATAAAATGCTTTGCTGTATTCTGGCGTAGCAGTAGTTTCCGCAACTTCAGCTATATTTTTATGACAGTTCATACAAACATTCAACGAAGGAATTCCACCGTTTTTACTTACCCTAGCAGCAGAGTGACAGTATTTACAGTTGATTTCATTGTCACCAGCATGTATTCTGTGAGAATAATGAATTGGCTGTATCGGAGCGTAATCTTGATCAACACCCACTTGCATCAAAAATCCATAAACAAAATAAGCACTAGCCAAAAGTAAAAACACTACAGTCACTAAAACTAAAAATTGATTTCTAGCAAATGCTTTCCAAATAGGAGTCGTTGGAGTTTTCGGAGCCGTTTCAATACCATTTGCTTTCGCAACCTTAGATAAAACTTGGTTTACCAAAAACAACATCACCACTAAAATCAGCATTACAAGCGCTAAAGCACCTAATATGATATTATTTGAAACACCACCGTCAGAACCACCAGTTCCAGGAACCGCTTCAGTACCACCAACTGGTGGCGCAGGAGCTTCAGCCTTAGGCTCTGAAGTATAAGCAATGATATTATCAATATCAGCATCAGACAATTGAGGAAAAGCTGACATCACTGCCTTATTGTTTTCTTCAAAAACTTTCACTGCTTGAGCATCTCCAGATTTAATTAAATCCGAACTGTTACGAACCCACTTATGAAGCCATGAAGCATCATATTTGGCACCAACACCTCTAAGAGCTGGACCTGTTGCTTTCGCATCAAGCTTGTGACATGCTGCACAGTTTGCATTAAATAGCTCTTTACCCTTAACCGGGTCTGCACTTTGTGAAGTAGCTGAAGCATCCGGAGCAACATCTGTCGCTGCAGGAGTAGCTTCTTGAGCAAATGAAGTAAAGGAAAACGATAGCATTAAAGCTATGCTAAAAAATAATTTCCTTGAGATCGAATTATGGTTACCCACCTTTTTCATATAGTATAATGATTATCTACTAAAAATTGGCACAGTTTTTTCTAATTGCATTATAAAAACTGATCCTTTATTTTAAAACTTGGACAAAAATACGACTTAAGAACTATTCTCAAAACCTTAAAATAGTCTTAATTTCAATTTATATCAATTCTAAATAACATTTGCTATTTGGTATCAATCATTAAATATTACTTTTGCATAAAAACAATCACATTATGAGAATTTTAGCCACTCGAAAAGCCTTTTTCAACTCTATAACATTATTAATTTGCACGTTCAACGCAACTGCACAAGAAGGGAAAATTACTGTAAATCAGGACTACAAATTTGAACAATTACTAAACGAAAAGAGAAAAACAAATGTTTCCAATGCTGTAAATGACCGATATAAAATTCAAATTTTTAGCGGCGAAAGCGACAAAGCCAAAAACACACTCAATCAATTCAGACAAGAATTTAGTGAGTTAGATGGTACAATTATATTTTTCACACCAAATTATAAAGTTTGGGTAGGAAATTTCAAAACACGAATTGAAGCAGAACGCAATTTGATAGCTATCAAAAAAAGCTACACTAATGTTCATTTAATTAAACCAAATAACTAAAATTTATCTTTATTTAAATTATAGTATTCAAAATATTAACGAATAACAAATAAGCAAAAAAAGCAACTCGATTAGAGTTGCTTTTTTTTGTTTTAAATCTTTAATACTACACTTCACATAACTAATCGTATCATTCCATACAAACACTTAAAGGATATCCATTTTTATTGCCCTAAAGTTAATTGGTAATATTTTTTCAGAATGACTTTTTTAGCTAAACTGCTTTTATTACCATCCTTAAATTCTTTTAAAAGTTCCGGATGAGACGATAACAATACTTTCATCTCACTATTCGATAAAAATGATGGTTGCCCCGTATAACTATCAATAAGCATCGGAATTGACCCATCACTTGCTGAAGCAGCAATTGCAACGCCAATCAACCCAAACATCGCACCCATAGCGATGGCATTATTTGAATTATAAATTACATTCTCAACATAATACTTACCACTAATAATTTCCGTCTTGGCGTAATATCTTGAACTCGCATATTTTGATACATTAATATAAAAATCTTTGCCATCACTAAATCCATAATAATTTAGCTCTTCTGAACGGCTCAGTTTGTTAAGTAAATAAAACCTGTCTTTTTTATTTGTAATTTCAAAATCAGCTATAGATATTGGTTTTCCATTTAAAACGTCAGCATAATTTAAATAAACACCTTTAGAAGGAACATCTGTTATGGTTTTACTTTTAATATTAAAATTATCATCATACAAAATAGCAGTTTTATCTTCCTCACTTGTTTTCATATAATTTGTCAAACATTCCTGTAAAACTTTCTTCAATCGTTCATCGTGTGAACCTGTAACATCCATACCATTACTTTCTGTCGAAGCGATATAAGACCCCACTATATACGCAGTAGTATCTTTGGTTTCTATTACATCAATTGATACAGTTGCATACCCTGTTTCGGACATTGCACGCGTAAGTTCTGAAACGTACAAATCATTTACTCGGATAGAAATCTTAGATTTACTTTCCTCAGACGGACAAATAACTGCGAGATAATAAAAAAATTCAACCGGTAAAGGTTTTTCAAAATTAGCCAATACTTTTCTATTGAAACCTCCTTTTTGAACGGTTCCGATATTCTCTTTAAACTGTCTTCCATCATAAATATTTTCAACATAAAAATTAAAACTAAGCGCTTTATCTTTTTTATCTTTTAAAGACACTTTATGGAATTCGTTTTTATTTTGAGAAAAGGCAACCGTGCTAACAACAACAAAAAATAATCCAAATAATTTATTCATAAATTTAATTTTTGATACCCTATAAAAATAAAAAAATCCCGAGAAAATCGGGATTTTTTTTATAAAATATTGAATTCTATTTCAATTTCTTTTTGATTGCTACCTCATGGTACGATTCGATAACATCTCTTTCTTCAATGTCATTGTATCCTTTCACTTGAATACCACAATCGTATCCTTTAGCTACTTCTTTCACATCATCTTTGAAACGTTTTAACGCTAACAATTCCCCTGTAAAGACAACCACACCATCTCTAATAATTCTCATTTTAGCATTTCTGACAATTTTACCATCCATTACCATACAACCTGCGATTGAACCTACTTTAGAGATTTTGAATATCTCTCTGATCTCAGCAGTACCCAGAATTTCTTCTTTCATTTCCGGAGCTAACATTCCTTCCATTGCATCTTTCAAGTCGTCGATAGCGGCATAAATGATAGAGTAGTAACGGATATCGATTTCCTCTTTGTCTGCTAATTGTCTTGCATTTCCAGCAGGACGAACATTAAATCCAATGATAATTGCATCAGAAGCAGAAGCCAACATTACGTCAGTTTCAGTAATTGCTCCAACACCTTTGTGGATAATATTAATTTGAATTTCTTCAGTAGATAATTTAGAGAACGAATCAGACAATGCTTCAACAGATCCATCAACATCTCCCTTAAGGATAATGTTCAATTCTTTAAATTGACCCAATGCAATTCTACGTCCAATTTCATCCAATGTAATATGACGTTGTGTACGTACGGATTGTTCACGCATCAATTGAGAACGTTTAGAAGCAATTTGTTTCGCTTCTTTTTCGTCTTCGAAAATGTTGAATTTATCACCCGCAGTTGCTGCTCCGTCAAGACCAAGAACTGAAACCGGAGTCGAAGGACCCGCAACAGTTACAATGTTCCCTCTTTCATCATGCATGGCTTTAATTTTACCATGATGCTTACCAGCCAACATATAATCTCCAATTTTCAACGTTCCGTTTTGAACTAATATAGTAGAAACATATCCTTTTCCTTTGTCAAGGAAAGCCTCAACAACAGTTCCAGAAGCCGCTTTATTTGGATTAGCTTTCAAATCTAAAAGCTCCGCTTCTAACAATACTTTTTCTAATAATTCTTTCACTCCTGTTCCTACTTTCGCAGAAATATCATGTGATTGAATTTTTCCACCCCAATCTTCAACAAGTAAATTCATACCCGCTAATCTTTCTTTTACTTTTTCAGGATTAGCATTTGGCTTATCAATTTTATTGATAGCAAATATGATAGGAACTCCAGCTGCTTGCGCATGGCTGATTGCTTCTTTGGTTTGCGGCATGATGTCATCATCAGCAGCAATCACAATAATAGCAATATCAGTAACTTGAGCACCACGCGCACGCATCGCAGTAAACGCTTCGTGACCCGGCGTATCTAAGAATGCAATTTTTTGTCCGTTATCCAAAGTTACTCCGTAGGCACCAATATGCTGTGTAATTCCTCCAGACTCTCCTGCGATTACGTTTTCTTTACGTATGTAATCCAGTAAAGATGTTTTACCGTGATCGACGTGACCCATTACGGTTACAATTGGCGCTCTAAAAACTAAATCTTCTTCTCTGTCTTCAACAACCTGAATTGCTTCTTCGATGTCAACAGTAATAAATTCAACTTCATAACCAAATTCATCAGCAACGATAGTCAACGTTTCCGCATCGAGACGTTGGTTCATGGTAACCATGATTCCAAGTGACATACACGTACCAATAACTTTAGTAATTGGCACATCCATCATGATTGCAATTTCACCAACTGTTACAAATTCAGTAACCTTAATAGTCTTACTTCCTTCGTCAATAGCTCTTTGCTCATCATCAGATTTCTGACGGTGCGTATCTCTTTTATCTCTTCTATATTTAGCCGCTTTAGATTTACCACCTTTACCTTGTAGTTTCTCTAAAGTCTCTCTAATTTGATTTTTAACTTCCTCTTCTGTAGGCTCAACTTTTGCTACAATTGCAGGTCTATTTCCTTTTACGAATCCAGGTCTTGAACTTCTGTTAGCGTTGAAACCTCCGCCACCTACATTAGGTGTAATCTTGTTAGGATTTGGCGCACCAGGAACTCCAGGTGTTGCAGGCGGTCTAGGAGCGCCCGGTTTAGGAGCAATCCTTTTACGCTTGTTTTTATTTGCATTGGCTGCAGCTGAACCTGGAGCACCCGGTTTGTTCGGAGTGATTTTTGGTTCTTCTTTTTTCTTTTTCGGTTTGTTGAATTGAGACAAATCAATTATTTGACCTGTCAAAGTAGTTCCCGAAAGTTTTTGATATTGCGTCGTGATGGTTTCATCAACAGGCGCTTCATCAGCTTTAACAACTTCTACTTTTTCAACTACTTTTGGTTCAGCAGGAACTTCTTTCGGAGCCTCTGCTTTAACCTCTTTTATCCCAACAACAGGTTTTACCTCTTTCTTGTCTGAAACAACTTTTTCTTCTAAAGGTTTTTCTGGTGACGGTTTTTCTGTTGAAACTTCTTTTTGAACCGCTTTTACTTCAGGTACTTTAGCAACTGGAGGCTCCACTTTTTCAACAGCTTTCACAGGAGGAACAATGGAAGGTTTTTTTGGATTAAGATCAATCTTACCCACTTGAACAGGTCCTGCTATAACCGCTCTCGCTTTTATAACTTCTTGCTGCTTAAGACGCTCTTCCTCTATTTTACGTTTATCTTCGATTTCTTTCTCTCGTTCTAAACGCAATGCCTCTTTTTCTTTTCTTTTCTCTTCTCCTACTTCTTTCGAAGCTTCTTTATTCCCTTTGTCACCTGCAAACTGACCGCACAAGACATTGTATATATCATCAGAAATTTTTGCGTTTGGATTTGCTTCAATAGCAATCCCCTTATCTTTTAGATAATCCACAGCTCTTTCTAAAGAAATATTCAATTCCCTTAAAACTTTGTTTATTCTAATAATTCTCTCTTCAGACATAAAACCTTTTTATTATTACCTTTTTTGTTATTCCTCACTTTACTCCCAACTCGATACCTACCGAGCAAGAATTAATTGTAAAGTGGCATGTTTATCGTTGAAGACGTATTGACTAACTGTCAAATTCTTCTTTCAATATTCTCATTACATCTAGAATCGTTTCCTCTTCTAGGTCTGTTCTTCTTACTAAATCTTCTACATCTTGTTTCAAGATACTTTTTGCTGTATCCAAACCAATTTTTGCAAACTCTTCGATAACCCAGTCTTCAATTTCATCTGAAAACTCAGTTAATTCAACATCATCCTCATCAGCAGTAGATCCAGGAATCTCACCTTCACGTTGTACATCTAATTCATAGCCTGTCAATAAACCCGCTAATTTAATGTTGTGCCCACCACGGCCAATTGCTTTTGAAACTTCCTCAACTTTCATAAAAATATCTGCTCTTTTAGTCTCTTCATTGATTTTAATAGAAGACACTTTTGCAGGACTTAAAGCTCTTGTGATAAACAACTGTATGTTACTTGTATAATTGATAACATCAATATTTTCGTTTCCTAATTCACGAACAATTCCATGAATACGAGACCCTTTCATACCTACACAAGCTCCTACAGGATCAATTCTGTCGTCATAAGAATCTACAGCTACTTTTGCTTTTTCACCTGGAATTCTCACCACTTTTTTAACCATGATTAAACCGTCAAAAACTTCAGGAATTTCTTGTTCAAATAATTTCTCTAAAAACTTCTCAGAAGTTCTAGACATAATGATTTGAGGCTTATTTCCTTTTAATTCAACGCTTTCTATAATTCCTCTAACGTTATCTCCTTTACGGAAAAAGTCAGAAGGTATTTGTTTTTCTTTAGGCAAGATGATTTCATTTCCTTCATCATCAACCAAAATCACCACTCTTGGACGCACATGGTGCACTTCAGCAGTATAGATATCACCTATTAAATCTTTAAATTGTTTGTAAAGATTCGTATTATCATGTTCATGAATTTTAGAAATCAAATTCTGACGTAAAGCTAAAATTGCTCTTCTTCCTAAATCAATTAATTTTACTTCTTCGGAAACTTCTTCACCAATTTCAAAATCAGGCTCTATTTTTCTAGCTTCGGTCAACGTAATTTCAAGATGATCAAAATCTAAATCTTCATCCGCAACGATCACTCTTCTTTGCCATATCTCCATATCTCCCTTATCAGGATTTATAATGATATCGAAATTATCATCTGAACCGTATTTTTTTTTCAATGCATTTCTAAATACATCTTCCAAAATTGCCATAAGCGTTACACGATCAATAAGTTTATCATCTTTAAACTCTGAGAATGAATCGATTAATGCTAAATTTTCCATGCGAATTCTTTAATTAAAATGTTACTGTAACAATTGCTTCTTTTATATCTGCGTAAGGTAGTTTAAGTTCCTTTTGAACTGTTTCTTTCCCTTTTCCTATCTTTTTAGGCTCTCTTGCTTTCCAAGACAAAATTACAAAATCATCATTAGCATCCACTAATTCTGCTTCAATTATTTCTGCCCCAGTCTTCACAATCAATGTTCTTCCTATATTTTTCTTGTATTGTCTTACTAATTTCAATGCCGAACCAACTCCTACTGACGCTACTTCAAGAGAATAATCTTGCTCCTCACGATCCAACTCATTATCTATAAATCGGCTTACATCAATACAATCTTGAAGCGCTACACCATTATCCCCGTCTAAAGTTACAATAACCTTGAAAGCATCAGTGATAACTAGGTCTATCAAAAAAATTGATGGCTTTTCTAAAAGGCATTCTACCAACAACGTATTTACTTTTTCTTTAAATGTCATATTTTTTATAAAAAGAGGGGACATTTAGTCCCCTCATTATCTAGATTTTAATAAATAACCGTGCAAAGATAGTCTTTTTTTTTATAATTTAAAATATTCAGTTGCTGTTAAAATATTTCTTATCTTTATTAGTGCATTAAAACAACAGTTCTTACCATAATTTAACACTTTCTAATTATGAAACGCATTTTAGTTCCAACCGATTTTTCCGAACATGCTGAAAATGCTCTAAAAGCAGCAGCCATAATTGCAAAAAAAAATAAATGCGAAATATTCTTGCTCCATTTATTAGAACTGCCCAACCAGATGAATGATGCAATGACCAGCGGAGGCAGTATCCCCGAAGTAATGTTATTCATTAAAAAAGCGAATGAAAAGCTCCAAAAAATCAAAGAACAGCCCTATCTGAATGGAATTTCCGTAAATGCTTCGGTTCAATTCGAAAGAGCTTTTAACGGGATTTTATCCTTTAACAAAAAGAACAAAATTGATTTAATAATCATGGGATCGCATGGAACTTCAGGCATCGAAGAAGTTCTTATAGGCTCAAATACCGAAAAAGTGGTGCGCCTCTCTGACATACCAGTTTTAGTAATAAAAAAAGATGTTGGCGAATTAAATTTCAAGAATATTGTCTTCGCATCTGATTTTTCAAAAGAAATTAGAAAACCGTTTAAAAAAATGGTGGAATTCGTTGAGATTTTTGATGCAAATCTATTTTTAGTCATGATTTGCACTCCAAATAGTTTCAAGACTACGCTTAATGCCGAAAAAACAATGAAGGATTTTATTGAAAACTATGATATTAAAAACTACTCCTTACATATTTTTAATGATACCAATATCGAAAACGGCATCACCAATTTCTCAAAAACAATTGACGCTGATTTAATTGGACTTTGCACCCATGGCAGAACTGGATTAGCTCATTTCTTTAACGGAAGCATCAGCGAAGACTTAGTGAATCACACCACAAAACCTGTTATCACGTTCAAAATTTAATGAATTCCTGAATTTGACTTTATTAAAAAGCAATCGCAATAATTATATTCACTTGCAAACTCAAACAACACTAAGTCAACAAAACCTTTTTTTAATTATAGGCATAAAAAAACCCCTCAAATTGAGGGGTTTTACGTTGGTCTACAAGGACTCGAACCTTGAAAGACTGCACCAAAAACAGTTGTGTTACCATTACACCATAGACCAGCACAATTACTAAACTAATATTCTTGCTTAGCGAGTGCAAATTTATACTATTTTTTAGTTTGCACAAACTTTTTTATCAATTTTATCAAAAAAATTTTCTCTAAAATTGAATTTAATTTCAAAAACAAACGAAAAAGATTCATAGTCAGAACGTTATTGAATTGTATTACTTTTCCAGAAAATATTGTTAATGCTATTAAGTTTAAACAAAAAAAACATTTTCTTTGTAACTTACAATTAAATTAAATTTTAGTACATGGATAAAGCAGCATTCAATTTTAATAAATGGAATACAATTATTGGTTGGCTTACATTTGGAATCGCATTATTAACCTACACTTTGACTGTTGAGCCTACTATGAGTTTCTGGGATTGTGGAGAATATATTGCCACAGCAGCAAAATTAGAAGTTGGTCATCCGCCGGGAGCTCCATTATACCAAATGATTGGTGCTTTTTTCGCCATGTTTGCGGCAGATGAAACAAAAATTGCCTTGATGGTGAATATGATGTCTGTATTTTCAAGTGCATTTACTATACTTTTCCTTTTTTGGTCATCATCAATGGTCTTGAAAAAATTAGTTTCCCGATTTTCAGAACCCAATAAAAATAATGAGATTGTAATATTAGGAAGTTCATTTGTAGGTGCTTTAGCATATACTTTCTCTGATAGTTTTTGGTATAATGCAGTTGAAGCCGAAGTTTACGCTATGGCCTCCTTGTTTATTGCTTTATTATTTTGGCTGGGATTACGCTGGGAACAGGACATGAATAAACCAAGAGGAAACAAATGGTTATTAATTATTTCGCTTGTTGTTGGTCTTTCGTTTGGAGTTCACTTCATGGCTTTGTTAACCATTCCTGCAATTGGTTTCTTGTACTTTTTCAAAAACTACAAAACTGTTACCATCAAAAGCTTTCTGCTTGCGAATGTAATCGTAATCGCTATTTTACTTTTTATATTCAAATTACTCCTTCCTATGACTATGGGATTCTTTGGTAAAACCGAAGTATTTATGGTGAATAGCTTAGGATTACCGTTTGACTCCGGAACTATATTTGTTACTGTTTTGCTGGCAGCTTTGTTTTATTTTGGCTTAAAATACACCAATAACAAAGGCTTGGCGACTTACAACACTTTAATTTTATGTGTTCTTTTTATCCTAATCGGATTTTCTACTTGGACCATGCTGCCTATACGTGCTAACGCCAATACCGTAATTAATGAAAATAAACCTTCTGATGCGCGTGAAGTTTTAGCCTACTACAACAGAGAACAATACGGTGTAAATCCATTGTTTTATGGACCTCAATACACAGAAGCTTTTTCAGGCCTTGATGAAGATAATCCTTATCTGGACAAAGCACCTAATTACGAAAGAGATTACAAAACAGGTAAATATGTTATTGTAAATAATTTCAAAAATGCGGAGCAAAATACGGATGACAATCACAAAACTATTTTACCAAGAATGTGGAGTGGCGATCATATTGAAAATTATATGAATTTCACGAATCCGCCAGAGTTTAGGTTAAATCCTAATTACCCTTACGAAGACGATCTTGCGAAGTACGGAATTGACCCGAGTCAGCTAAGCGAGGAAGATTACAATAAAGCAATTGCACAACTGAAAAATGAAACTGAAAAAATCATAAATGAGTTCAGACAAGCTTATGCTCAAAATCAAATTGACAATGAAGGTTACGTAAAGTTTCTAAAAAGTTATGGTGATTATTTATTGGTCGAAAAACCTTCAACTGCTGACAATCTAGGTTTTATGGTTGAATACCAATTTGGTTATATGTACTGGAGGTATTTAATGTGGAATTTTGTTGGCCGTCAAAATGACGTTCAAGGGAGATACGATTATCTGGACGGAAACTGGCTCAGCGGAATATCCTTTATAGACGAACTGCATTTAGGAAGTCAAGACAACCTACCTTCTGATGTGGCTAATAATAAAGGTCGAAATGTATATTTCTTTTTACCATTTATTCTTGGTTTAATTGGTTTAATGTATCATGCCAATAAGGATTTAAAAAGTTTCTACGTATTACTCGCTTTATTCCTTTTTACGGGAATAGCATTGAAAATATATTTAAACGAAAGACCTTTCGAACCTAGAGAAAGAGATTATGCCTTAGTCGGCTCTTTTTATGTATTCGCTATCTGGATTGGTTTTGGAGTTTATGCATTATATGAAAGCGTACAAAAATATCTTGCTCCAAAAATTGCCGGACCAATAATCATTGCAGCTAGTTTACTGGCAGCTCCGGTTCTTATGGCAGCTCAAAACTGGGACGATCACGATCGCTCAGGGAAATATACTGCTGTAGCAATGGCTAAAGCATATCTTACTTCTTGTGATCCTAATGCTATTTTATTTACCATTGGTGATAACGATACTTTCCCGCTTTGGTACGCCCAAGAAATTGAAAAAGTACGAACGGATATCAAAATCGTGAATACTAGTTTATTCATGACGGATTGGTATATCGACCAAATGAAAACGAAAACATACGAATCTGACCC
Organism: Flavobacterium psychrolimnae; assembly: GCF_003312425.1. Lineage (GTDB taxonomy): Bacteria > Bacteroidota > Bacteroidia > Flavobacteriales > Flavobacteriaceae > Flavobacterium > Flavobacterium psychrolimnae. Next base: position 116,577 of record NZ_QNUX01000003.1, read on the forward strand.
ATTACCTATTTCGTTTATTCATGATGAATATGTGGGCGATAAATTGGATTATGTGGCTCACATTCCAAAAGTTGAAACCCGTTGGGAAATAAAAGATTTTATTGATTTTATTAAAAATCCAAAATCAACGGTTGAAATGCAAAATGGTCAAACCATTCATTTTTATCCTACGAATAAAATCAGAATTCCTGTTGACAGAAATACCATTATTCAAAACAAAGTTGTTTCGGCTAAATACAATGATTCTATAGTTCCTTACATTGATTTGGAAATCAAAGGAAATGCATTGTACAAAAACAGATTAATGATGTTGGATATTGTTGCCAATAATAACTGGAAACGACCTATTTATTTCAGTGGAGGCGCATTTGATAATGAAGATTATATCTGGATGAAAGAATACCTTCAACTGGAAGGAATGGTTTATAAATTAGTACCTGTTAGAACTATTATCCCTAAAGATGGAGGTCTATTGGAAATGGGACAAATAGACTCTGATAAAATGTACGCTAAAGTAATGAAATGGGATTGGGGAAACAGCGAAAGCACTACAATATATCATGATCCTGAAACCAGAAGAAATAGCATAACGTACCGAACGAATCTTTCCAGATTAATGAATCAATTGATTGTTGAAGGCAAGAAAGACAAGGCAAAAAACATTATCGATTTAGCGATGACAAAAATGCCTTTGGAATATTTTGGTTATTATTCATTAGTAGAACCTTTTGCTGACGGTTATTATAAAATTGGTGACAAAGTAAAAGCGCAACAATTAATAAATAAATTGGTAAATAAATATCAAGAAAACCTCAACTATTATGGCAATCTTAAATCATCAGAGCAAAGCAGCATTGCAATTCCTATCATTACTGATATTGAGCGCTACAGAAGCCTTTTACAAGTCATGAAAGAAAATGCAGATGCTGATTTTTATAATAAACATAAAATCACTTTCAACACATACATTAAGATGTTTGAACGTTTTGGACGAGAAAAAGAGTAATCTTGAATAGCAATTAGAAAAGGTAGCGACGTTGAAAAATGTCGCTATTTTTTTTTACTTTTAAAACTAAAAAATGAAATTCTACTGGATTAAAACGAATTGGTTTATAAAAAAAATATTCTCAAATTTCACTTGGGATGTCTCCAATGCTGGGAATACGGTCTATCTTACTTTTGATGACGGTCCTATTCCTGAAGTGACTGAATGGGTCTTGGCAGAACTAAAAAAACACGGGTTTAAAGCTACTTTTTTTAGTATTGGAGAAAATATTACTAAGCATCCGAAAATATTCAAAAAAGTAATCAGCGAAGGGCATTCCATAGGAAATCACACTTATAATCATCTAAATGGCTGGAACACTTCTACTGAAGATTATATTGAAAACGTAGCAAGATGCGAAGAAGCGATTAGCAAAAACATAAATCTAAATCTAAAATCTAAACTATTTCGTCCGCCTTACGGCAAAATAAAAACTGCTCAATCTAAAGCGATACAAAAATTGGGTTATAAAATAATTATGTGGGACGTGCTAAGCGCTGATTTTGATACCACAATATCTAGAAAACAATGTTTAGATAATGTGTTGTCAAATGTAAAACCGGGAAGTATCATTGTTTTTCACGACAGCGTAAAAGCATTCAAAAATCTTGAATACGTGCTGCCAAAAACACTGGCTTTTTTAAAAGAAAAAAAAATTAATTGTGACGTTTTGTAACTCCAAAAAACAATTTTACAATTGTTCCTGAACGATTCCAATAAGTGTGTTGGCATCTAATTCTCCAGATTGTCTCCAGATCATTTGACCTTGTTTGTAAATCATCAATGTAGGCAAACCTTTAATTCGCAAGGCTTCAGCTAATTCTTGATTTTTGTCTACATCAATTTTTATCACCTTTGCTTTATCGCCAAGAGCAGCAGCCACATCTCTGATAACAGGATGCATTGAAACGGAAGATTCGTTCCATTCTGTGTAAAAATCAATTAGCACAGGTACTTTAGTATTTATAAGTTCTCCAAATTTTGACATAAAACCAAAAATTTAATTTTTAAAATTCACTAAAAAGAGATATTTATTTTACAAATGTAGCATTTTAAACGAATTATGCCACATTAACACCTTTTTTTAGTTCAATGACTGTTATTTCCGGCATAATACCTACTCTGCCCGGATAAGCATGAAAACCAAATCCTCTATTGACATATACGTACCTACCCAAGTTTTCATATAATCCAGCCCATTGTTTGTAAACATATTGAGCCAAACTCCATTTGAAATAACCCGGAATTTCGATTCCAAATTGCATTCCATGTGTGTGCCCCGAAAGTGTTAGGTGATAATGTTTCTCATCATGCTGCACCACATGTTCCCAGTGCGATGGATCATGACTCATCAAAATCTTGAAATCTTCTTTCTTTAGAGGTCCGGCTGCTTTATTCAAATCTCCAGCTTGTTTGAAGTTATGCCCCCAGTTTTCGACACCAACTAATGCTATTTTCGCATCTCCTTTTTCGATAAATGTATGTTCATTCAACAATAAATTAAACCCAATTTCTCCGTATAAACTTTTTATAGCTTTGAAATTATCCTCTTTTGCAGCTTCTGATGGCCAGGTTACATATTCGCCATAATCGTGATTCCCCAAAACAGAATATTTTCCATATTCGTGCTTTTTAATTCTATTGAACGTTTCTATCCAAGGATGCATTTCCTTGGCATCCGTATTTACAATATCGCCGGTAAACAAAATCAAATCTGAGTTTTGCTCATTCACTAAATCAATCGCGTAATTAATTTTTTCGGGATTATCAAAACTGCCACTGTGAACATCTGATATTTGAGTGATAGTAAAACCATCAAAAGCTTCCGGTAAATCTGGAAAAAAAATACGTTGTTTGATTACTTTGTAATTGTATTTCCCAACGGTCACACCATAAATTAAAGATAAAAAAGGAACTGCCGCTAATCCTAATCCTATCTGGCTGATAAATTTTCTCCTGGAATTAAGGAAATCCGTGCTTTTGTCATAATCAATAAAATAATTTACTGTTCCAGCACCCAATCTAAAAATGTCTTCGCCCATCAGGACAAGGGTCAAAATTAATTTTGGAACGTAAACAATAAGCAGTAAACCCATGATTACCATCATGTGTTGGGTTTGACCAACGCTTCGGTCAAATTGCATTATCGAATAAACAATATATACTAAGACTATGATGCTGATGAGCTGAATAGAAAACAAAATTGGCTTTGATTTTATCAAGGTTTTTAATAACTGAAAAGTATAAAGCTCAATAATAAGAAGTAAGAGACACAAGAATACGATACGAAAGATCATTTTAATCAAATTTTAGACAAAATAACAAAAGAATTAACCAAAGTGTTTTTTTATTAGTTAAAATTTAACGGTTGATTAAAGCCTAAGAAAGCACACGAACTTTGAAAATATAACCCATAAATAAAAACCGCATTATTTTAATAACTAAATAATGCGGTTTTTGATAAATTTTAGATTGATGTTATTTTACAACTAAAGTCATATTAGGAGTAATAATACTATCACTGGAATTTGTTGATGTATATCGCTGTGCAAAAACCTCAATATAATCAGAATTTGATAATTCTACTAATGCATTTAATGGTAATACTACAATATCATTTGCAGCTGCGCCTCGTCCATAAATCTTATACTGTGTAATAGCTGCTCCATTTTTAGAAATATAAATTATATAGGTACCTATTGCTGGAACTTGAAAAGAAATAGAACCTGTAACTTGAAAAAACCTTTTCTTTTTGCCTAAATATATCAGTTTATTGTTAACTCCTCCGGTAGAAAATCTGAATAAATTTGATGAGGATGAAACACCAGAAACCTTTACAATAGATGTTGGATTTGATCCGGAAAAACCTGTAGAAGCACCAGAGCCTACCGCATAATCTACTGAAAACTCACCTACAGCATTAGCATCAGTTTCATTAGGTAATCCTGCACAGCGAACACTCCAACTGTTATTAAAATTATAGCCTGTATAACTTCCAGAAGTGTATCCATTTACATATTTTCCTGTAGACACTGTTCCAGTAAAAACAACAGTCTCCATTACTGCATCTCCAGATATTGTTGGATTAGAAGATACATCAAAGCCAATACTTGTTCCTGTAACCTCACTAAAACCTCCTTGTTTTTGCACTAATCCAAATGTACCTTGCAATTTTTCATAAGTACCAGAATTATTACTAAACCATGCTGCGTTACTAATCAATAATTTACTGATAGAATCATAAACAATTCCCGCAGTATTACCAACATATTGAACTATGCTGACAAAAACTAATCCAAAACCTGTTATTGTTCCTACATTAGATGACCCAGCAATTATGGCATCTCTAATAATTAAATTTTCGGTTGATGCTCCGCTAAAGTTAAAAACTTTTCCTCCTCCTGTAACCTGTATGGTAACATTTCTTATACTCCCTCCTGTTGCGCCATCAAACAGATTACCCGATGTTCTTACTAACTTATCTTCATTTGCGTCCTGACCTGAAACATAAGCATTATTCAAATCAATGGGCAAATCAAAAGTTATGGTTCCATTTATTTCATAATAGGTGTTAACATCTAAAACATATTTTGAATTACTTCCCGCAGCCTTCTCCGCAGCCAAAACTGTCGCCAAAACATCTGTAGATCTTATACGTTTAAATTTTAGTCTGCCGGTAGTTCCGCTATTAATCACATTCCATGAAGTAACCGAGGAATTGTAATGATAAAAAGATTTTAAATCTGTATCATAAACCATTAATCCATCAGCTGGAGACGCAATTGCTACACGTTGAGCCGTTGTCATTCTGGGCGTCAACATCCCTTGTGTTGTAGAGGACAACTCTAAAACAGAACTTGCATGTGGAGTTATGGTCCCAATACCAACTTGGGCAGACATATTTGTTGTCATCGTTATCAAAAATAACAAACAGGCTTGTAATACCTTTTTAGCAAAGTAATGTTTTTTCATAACACACAAATTAAATAATTAAACACTTGAACGATAAATCAACCTTTAAACTGATGGTCAAAATTAGATGTGCTATCGATTAAATACTAATTTAATCGATTAAATACATGTTTTTAAATTTAATATATTTATAATCTTACAATTTTAGTCGTAATAAAATTAAGCTATATACTATTTGTAATTATTTTCTTGTCTTAAAAAAAAGAGAGCACAAGTACGATAAGACAACCAAGGCATTAAGAAATCAATCTTAAATATTATTTTTTTAAAATGGAAAACAAAGGCCCTTTTCGAAGAAATTATACAATCCTACACTCCTTTATCTGACAAGTTTTGTACTTTTGAAAACTTTACAAAATCTCAATTCATGTCACAACAAAAACGCCTTTTCCTACTAGATGCTTACGCTTTAATCTTTCGTGGTTATTATGCCTTCATAAAAAATCCAAGAATCAACTCAAAAGGAATGGACACATCGGCCATTATGGGTTTCATGAACTCATTAATGGATGTAATCAAAAGAGAAAAACCTGATCATTTGGCCGTTGCTTTTGACAATGGTGGAAGCCAACTGAGAAACGACATATTTCCTGAGTATAAAGCGCATCGCGACGCCACTCCCGAAGCGATCAAAATTGCTATTCCTTATATCCAAGATTTACTAAAGGCCATGCATATTCCTATCATAGAAGTAAAAGGCTATGAAGCTGATGATTTAATTGGGACTATTGCAAAACAAGCGGAAAAACAAAACTATAAAGTCTTTATGGTTACGCCGGATAAGGATTTTGCACAACTGGTTTCTGAAAATATTTTCATGTATAAACCCGCCAGAATGGGAAATGGAATCGAAATTTGGGGAATTCCAGAGGTTTTGGCAAAATTTGAAATCGAACGACCAGACCAAGTAATTGATTTCCTTGGAATGATGGGCGATACAGCGGATAATATTCCAGGACTTCCCGGCGTAGGAGAAGTAACGGCCAAGAAACTGTTGAAAGAATTTGGAACTATGGAAAACCTTTTAGCCAACACCGACAAGCTGAAAGGAAAAATGAAAGAGAACATTGAAGCGAATAAGGAAAAAGGATTATTATCTAAAACTTTAGCAACCATTTTGCTGGATTGTCCTGTGATTTTTGATGAAACCGATTATGAATTATCAACTCCAGATGTCGAAAAAACAGATGCACTATTCAATGAATTAGAGTTCCGTAGAATGGCGGAACAATTTGACGCTATATTCAAAAAAGGCGGAAGTTCAAACACCAACAGCAGTCCGGTTGACGAAACTAAACTATATAAAAAACCACAACCAAAAAACGAAGAACAGTTCGATCTTTTTGGAAGTGCAATTCAAGACGATTCATCTGATGAGACACGTCATCAATTTTATAATAATTTAGAAAATACAGCTCATTCATACCAGATAATTCAAGGGGATTTAGGAATGAAATTGCTGTTGCAAAATTTACAAAAACAATCATCGGTGTGTTTTGATACAGAAACAACCGGACTTGATGCTTTGCATGCTGAGTTGGTGGGAATTTCGTTTTCTTTCGAAAAAGGAAAAGGATTCTATGTTCCGTTTCCAGAAAATCAACAGGAAGCACAGACTTTAATCGAAAAATTCATTCCTTTTTTCGAAAATGAAAACATTGAGAAAATTGGTCAGAATTTAAAATATGATTTAAAGATTCTTTCAAATTACAATGTTACCGTGAAAGGAAAATTATTCGATACGATGATTGCCCATTATCTGATCAATCCGGATATGCGTCATAATATGGATATTTTATCGGAAACATATTTAAAATATTCGCCTCAATCCATTGAAACGTTAATTGGTAAAAAAGGAAAAAACCAAAAATCAATGCGTGATGTTGAATTAGAAGAAATAAAAGAATATGCCGTTGAAGATGCCGATGTTACCTTGCAACTCAAGGAAATATTCACTTTAGAATTAGATAAAACTGGAACTAAGAAACTTTTTGAGGAAATCGAAATTCCATTAGTAAAAGTTCTGGCTGATATGGAAAAAGAAGGAATTCGTGTTGATGTAGATTTCTTAAAATCACTGTCGGAAACATTAGGCGATGATATCAAAATATTAGAAGCAAATATATTTGAAACTGCCGGCGAGAAATTCAACCTGGCTTCACCGAAACAATTGGGTGACGTTTTATTCGACAAATTAAAAATTGGAGGAGTGAAACAAAAGAAAACCAAAACCGGTCAATATGCAACTGGAGAGGAAATCTTAAGTTATTTAGCCGCCGAAAACCCAATTGTAAAAGACATTCTGGACTGGAGACAATTAGTGAAATTACAAAATACTTATGTCGAGGCTTTACCAAACCAAGTAGACAAAATCACAAACCGAATTCATACCGATTATATGCAAACCGTAGCTGCAACAGGTCGTTTAAGTTCGAATAATCCCAACCTACAAAACATTCCGATTCGTACCGAACGTGGAAGACAGATTAGAAAAGCATTCGTTGCCCGAGATGAAAACTATACTTTGGTTTCTGCGGATTATTCTCAAATAGAGTTGCGTGTAATTGCTGCATTAAGCGGAGAAGAAAACATGATTAAGGCATTCCAAAATCATGAAGACATTCACAAATCTACCGCTTCAAAAGTCTTTAATGTTCCGCTTGAAGAAGTGACTCGCGAGCAACGAAGTCATGCCAAAACGGTAAATTTCGGAATTATATATGGGGTTTCGGCTTTTGGATTAAGCAATCAAACTAACTTATCCCGCAAAGAGAGCGCTGATTTGATTGAGGCGTATTATCAAACCTATCCAAGATTAAAATCTTATATTCAGGAACAAATAGATTTTGCCAGAGAGAACGGTTATGTGCAAACAATTCTTGGGCGTCGTCGTTATTTGAAAGATATTAATTCGCAAAACGCCATTGTTCGTGGTGGTGCAGAACGAAATGCGGTAAACGCGCCAATACAAGGAAGTGCTGCCGATATCATCAAAATTGCAATGATTAACATTCATGAAAAACTCACGTCTGAAAACTGGAAAAGTAAAATGTTGTTACAGGTTCACGATGAGCTTGTGTTTGACGTACATAATGATGAACTCGAAAAAATAAAACCAATGATTAAACACGAAATGGAACATGCTTTCAAGTTAGATGTTCCTTTAGATGTTGATTTAGGTGCTGGAAAAGATTGGCTGGAAGCGCATTAAAATTAATTTTTACTCAAAAAAAATCTCTAATCATTCAAAAACGATTAGAGATTTTTTTTTGTTATTCTATTAAATGAGTTGCTACAATTTTCTTGTCGACTCTCTTTCTTTCAATTTTGTCTTTATTACAACCGTTTCATAAGGAACATGTTCCTCTTTAGATTCTAATCTATCAATGAGTAATTTAGCCGCCACTTCTCCTATTTCTATTCCATGCTGACTTACCGTAGTTAAACTAGGAGACAATCTGCGGGAAGCAAGAATTCCGTCAGCAAAACCTATAATTGAAATGTCTTCCGGAACTTTAAATCCTTTTTTGAGTGCGATACGCAAAGCCGCAACAGAGTCATTTTCTTCTAAAGCAAAAATTCCGTCTATTTTGTTTTCAAAAACTTTCTCGATTTTATCTTTTAAATCATCTTCTGAATCCGTTCTTAAAATGATATCATTATTTACCGAAATATTATTATTTTCTAAAGCTTTCAAATATCCTTCGGCTCTTAATTTCCCTACACTCAAATTATCAATAGACGACAATAAAGCGATATTCTTGCATCCCAAATCAATTAAATGTTGGGTCGAATTTAAAGCGGAGTCAAAATCATCTACAATTACTTTATCACAATCAACGCCGTCTGCAATTCGATCAAACATAACAATGGGAGTTCCATCATTAATGATTGCTGAAAAATGCTCATAATCCTGATTTTTTTGCGCTTCTTCAGAAACGGAAACAATAAATCCATCAATGGTTCCATTGCTTAACATTTCCAGCGTATGAGCTTCTTTTTCTGCTGATTCGTTAGAGATACACATAATAACATTGTATCCTTTTTCATCAGCGATTTTCTCAATACCACTAAATACTTTTGCAAAAAAGGAATTCAGAATATTTGGAATAATAACGCCAATCGTTTTGGTTTTTCTATTTTTAAGGTTAAGACCAATTACATTAGGCTTGTAGTTTTTAAGCTTTGCATACTCTTTAATTTTAACCTTTGTCTGCTCACTAATCTCCGGACTATCGTTCAACGCTTTAGAAACTGTAGAAACAGAAACATTCAGTTCTTTAGCGATTTGTTTTAAAGTTGCTTTAGCTTTCATATGGAGATATTTGAAGTAATTTTAATAATAAAAAAAGTAACAAGATATGAATAATTAGAATATTACCCACTTAAATGACAAAAATAGCCAATAAAATGTAAAATTTACTGCTGTAAATTAGAAATATACAATAAAATTAAATCAAAATGACAGCACATTGGATTCAACTCAGGCAGAAGTGAGAAACACAAATTCAATCTTAGAATATAATTTTAAATATACATTTGATTATCAGAGCAAAAACGAGAAAAAAATATTCATTTAAGGTATTTGTATTTAAAATAATTAATTGTACTTTTGCAACCCCTTTATTGGGGATGGAATGTTTAATTAAAAATATATTATGGACGCATTAAGCTACAAGACACAATCAGCAAGCAAAGCCACAGTTACAAAAGAGTGGATTGTTGTAGATGCTGATGGTCACAACTTAGGTCGTCTTGCTTCAAAAGTCGCTATGATTTTGAGAGGTAAGTACAAGCCAAGTTACACACCACACGTGGACTGCGGTGATAACGTAATCGTTATCAACTCAGAAAAGATCAACCTTACAGGTAACAAAATGGACGAAAAGACTTATATTCGTCACACAGGTTATCCAGGTGGTCAAAGAACTTTAACTGCTAAAGTATTGCAAGCAAAAAACCCTGCATTATTAGTAGAGAAAGCTATTAAAGGAATGTTACCTAAAAATAAATTAGGTGCTGAACTTTTTAGAAATTTAAATGTTGTTGTAGGATCAGAGCACAAACAAGGAGCTCAAAAACCTAAAACAGTTAACCTTAACGATCTTAAGTAATGGGAGTAATTCACAAAATTGGTAGAAGAAAAACGGCTGTTGCACGTGTTTATGTTTCGGAAGGAACAGGAGTAATCGTTGTGAACAAAAAACCATTCGAAACTTATTTCCCAACTGCAACTTTACAGTACAAAGTATTACAACCGATGTCTATGACAGAAAATGTAAGCAACTTTGACGTAAAAGTGAATGTTTACGGAGGTGGTTCAACTGGTCAAGCAGAAGCTGTAAGAATGGCATTAGCACGCGTTATGTGTGAAGTAAATGCTGAAAACAGAGGAATATTGAAACCACAAGGTTTATTAACAAGAGATCCAAGAATGGTTGAACGTAAGAAATTCGGTCAGAAGAAAGCTCGTAAGAGATTCCAATTCTCTAAACGTTAATATTCAATCTGGATTTAATTCAGATTCTCACGTTCATGGACTGGTTTTATTATCAGCTTAAACGAAAAAGATGCTGAAATAAATTCAGCATAAAAATTTAAAAAAAACAGTTGTTGTTGCTCTCCTACCGAGGTAGGAAATAGTTTAGCATCTAAATGTATAAAGCCGAGAAATCGCCATTTATCCATTGCTAATCAACAGAACGTAAACTAGAACAAAATGGCAAACAAAGTAGAAGTAAAAGACTTACTAGAAGCAGGTGTTCATTTCGGACACATGACTAGAAAATGGGATCCAAACATGGCTCCTTACATTTATATGGAGCGTAATGGTATTCACATTATCAATCTATATAAAACTGCAGCAAAAATTGAAGAAGCAAATGACGCTTTGAAAAAAATCGCTGCATCAGGTAGAAAAATATTATTCGTTGCTACCAAAAAACAAGCAAAAGATATCGTTGCTGAAAAAGCAAAAGCTGCAAACATGCCTTACATCACTGAAAGATGGCCTGGTGGAATGCTAACTAACTTTGTAACTATCCGTAAAGCTGTTAAAAAAATGGCTACTATTGATAAAATGAAGAAAGATGGTACTTTCATGACTCTTTCTAAAAAAGAGCGTTTACAAGTTGATCGTCTTCGTGCTAAATTAGAGAAAAACTTAGGTTCAATTGCTGACATGTCAAGACTACCAGCTGCATTGTTCGTAGTTGATATCAAAGCGGAACATATCGCAATAAAAGAAGCACAAAAATTAAACATTCCAGTTTTCGCTATGGTGGATACTAATTCTGACCCAAGAGAGGTTGAATTCGTAATCCCATCTAACGATGATGCTTCTAAATCAATTGATAAAATTTTAACTTTAGTTACTGCTGCAATTGTTGAAGGACTTTCTGATAGAGGTTCTGACAAAGAAGGTGAAGCTACTGCTGAAGTTGTTGCTGCTCCTGCTGCTGAAGCTGTAGAAGCTACACCTGCTGTAGAAACTGCTGCGCCAACTGCAACTGAAGAATAAATAAAATAAATTTAAAGATTGAAGGGTTTAAAGATTAAAATTATTGATTGCAGAATTAATAATAAGATCCTTAAATTTTTCAATCTTTTAATCTTTAAATAAAAAAATTATGGCAACAATTACTGCTGCAGACGTAAATAAATTAAGACAAACTACAGGTGCCGGAATGATGGACTGTAAAAAGGCTTTAGTTGAAGCTGATGGAGATTTTGACAAAGCTATTCAAAACCTTAGAGAAAAAGGACAAAAAGTAGCTGCTAACCGTTCTGACCGTGAATCTTCTGAAGGAGCTGCTGTATCTTTTATTAATGCAGACAAAACTAAAGGAGCTATCATCACTTTAAACTGTGAGACAGATTTCGTAGGTAAAAACGAATCTTTCGTAACTTTAGCTAAAGAGTTAGTTGAAAAAGCGATTAACTTCTCTTCTAAAGAAGAATTTTTAGCTTCAGATTTCAACGGAATGACTGTTGCTGAAAAATTGATCGAGCAAACTGGTGTTATCGGTGAAAAAATCGAAATCGGTGGTTTTGAAATTTTAGAAGGTGCTTTCGTTGGATCTTATGTTCACGTTAACAAAATTGCTGCTTTAACTGCAATATCTGCACCAATTGCTAATGGTGACGTTATAACTAAAGATATCTCTATGCAAGTGGCTTCTATGGGAGCTGATACATTATCTTACAAAGATTTTGACCCATCTTTCGTTGATTCTGAACTTGCTGCTCGTATTGCTATCATCGAAAAAGAAAATGAAGAAGCAAAACGTTTAGGAAAAACATTGAAAAATGTTCCTAAATACATTTCTTTCTCTCAATTAACTGAAGAAGTTTTAAAACAAGCTGAAGAGGATGCTAAAGCTGAATTAAAAGCTGAAGGTAAACCAGAGCAAATTTGGGATAAAATTATCCCTGGAAAAGTTCAACGTTTCATCTCTGACAATACTACTTTAGATCAAGAGAAAGCCTTGTTAGATCAAAACTTCATCAAAGATGATAGTAAAAAAGTAGGTGATTATGTTAAAGGTTTCAACGTTGAGATTACAGGTTTCAAAAGAGTTACTTTAGGATAATTTATTGCGAGGAACGAAATCACATTAGTAAATTTCACAACCCGAATTTATATAAAATCCCATCTTATTTGAAAAAATGAGATGGGATTTTTCTTTTAAAAATAAAACCCTAAATTTGAATACTAATTATTTTTTATGTTTAAAACCAAAAAAGAACTTGTCTTTGTAATTCTAGCCGGAATATTCATTACCAATGCTGTTACCGCAGAACTAATCGGTGGAAAATTGATACAAATAGGTCCCTTTGTAATGAGCATCGGTATTTTGCCTTGGCCTATTGTTTTCCTGACAACTGATTTAATCAATGAATATTTTGGAGAAAAAGGAGTGAAAAAACTTTCCCTAATCACAGCCGGTTTAATCGCCTATTCCTTCCTTATTTTACTTTTTGCGATCAACATTCCCGCCGCAAAAGGAATCAGTCCGGTCAACGATGAGCAGTTTTTTGCCGTTTTTGGACAAAGCATGTGGATCATAGTAGGAAGTATCATTGCGTTCTTGGTTTCTCAATTGATAGATGTAACGGTTTTTTGGTTTTTTAAAAACCGTACAGGAAACAACAAAATTTGGCTCAGAGCTACGGGATCAACAATTATTTCGCAATTGTTTGATTCTTTTATTGTCCTTGGAATTGCTTTTTGGTTACCCGGTAAAATTAACTTTGATACTTTTATCACATCTGCATTGACAGGTTATACTTTTAAACTCGGAATTGCCATTCTCTTGACTCCATTAATTTATTTGGGTCATCATATTATCAAGAATTATTTAGCCTCTGAAAAAGAATAAAACATGGAAGAAAAAATAAGATGTAAATGGTGCGTTGGAAATGATATTTACGAAAAATACCATGATGAAGAATGGGGAGTTCCTGTTTATGAGGACCAAAAATTATTTGAATTCTTAATCTTAGAAACTTTCCAAGCAGGATTAAGTTGGATTACAATCCTTAAAAAGAGAGAAAACTTCAAAGTAGCTTTTGATGATTTTGACTATAAAAAAGTGGCCCTTTATACCGAAGATAAAATTCAGGAATTACTTCAAGACGCTGGAATAATCCGCAATCAATTAAAGGTTCGCGCAGCCGTTTCTAATGCCGTTGCCTTTATGAAAATACAAGAAGAATTTGGAAGTTTTTCAAAATATATTTGGAAATTTACAAATGGTAAACCCATTCAAAACAACCGACAATCCTTAAACGAAGTTCCTGCAACTACTCCACTTTCTGATGAGATAAGTAAAGATTTAAAAAAACGCGGATTCAAATTTGTGGGTTCCACCGTGATTTATGCACACATGCAAGCCACCGGAATGGTTGATGATCACGTAGCCAATTGTTGGAAGAAAAATTAATTTCCACTAAGATAGAATTGTAAAATTCGGAATCTGAAGATTATTTACTTTTCAGAATTTTCATAAAATCAGCTCTTTCTATTTCACGACAACCCAAAGTTTCAAGATGGGGATTATAAACTTGGCAATCCAGCAGTTTGTAATTTTCTACTTTTAATTGATGAACCAAAGCTATAAAAGCCACTTTGGAAGCGTTCGAAACTTTAGAAAACATACTTTCACCACAAAAGACATGACCTAAATCAATTCCATATAAACCACCAACCAAAACCTCATCTTGCCAAACCTCAACTGATTTAGCGATTCCTAATTCGTGCATTTTACAATAGGCTTCAATCATGTCATTCGTAATCCAAGTTCCATTTTGACCGTCACGTTCTATGTTTTGACAATTAGAAATTACGTCTCTAAAATTCTGATTGAAAGTAACCTTGAAACTATTCCGATTCAGAATGTTGCGCATGCTTTTGGAAATTATCAATTCATCCAGAAACAAAACCATTCTTGGGTTTGGTGACCACCACATAATAGGTTCGCCATCTTCAAACCATGGAAAGATGCCGCTTTTATAAGCAAGCTGCAATCGTTCCGGAGATAAATCACCGCAAATGGCTAAAATTCCATCGTGATTGGCTTGGTCAACAGGAGGAAAAAATAAAGCTGTAGATAAATAATACATTTTTCAATTTCAAAATAAACGGCAATTTCAAAAAAAGAAAAAGTCAGAAATTCAAGCAAAACTCAAACTTCTGACTTCTAATTTTTAACTATTTATGTCTTAGAATGGCAAATCATCTGCTTCTTCTTCGTTTAAGTTTGTTGCTGGTGCAAAAGCTTCAGCAGCAGGCATAGGTGGCATTTGCGCGGCAGAAGGAGCTTCGCCTTGCAACTTTCCAATTCTCCATCCTTGAATAGTATTGAAATAAACTGTTTCCCCTTGAGGATTTGTCCATTCTCTACCTCTAAGATTAATATCAATTTTTACTGGCTCACCTACTTGAAAACTGTTCAATAAGTCACATTTATCTTGAACAAACTGAACTAGAATATGTTGTGGATACTGCTCATCAGTTGTAACAACTACATCTCTTTTTTTGAAACCTCCAGATCCAACTTCTTTAGTTTGATCAATCATTTTAATTTTTCCTGTAACTTCCATCTTCTCTGTTTTAATTGTTTTGTTCTATCTTTTTTTCTCTGCCAAAAGTACTTTCCATGCGGAAGAAACGTCATTGGCATTCAAATATTTTTTGGCTTCAAGATGCACTTTATCAGCATCATCGGAACTTAAAACTCCTTTTACCGCAAAATTTTGCTGTACAAATATACTAACTTCTTCTGTTGTAGGCAAGGCTTCTACATTCCCTAACATTCCTAAATCATTTCCATCAAAAACCGAACTTTCTTTTATAAAATTCGGAATCGCATCCACTCCAATCCCTAAGGTAGATAACGGTTTTGGCACTTCAAAAAGCCCTTGGTTTGACCTCGAATACCAATTGCCGCCTAATCTGGAAACTAAGTCAATTTTATATTGGTCAATTGCTCCATTTTCGTCTAAAACAGATTCGTCAATATGTATTCGCAAAACTTCGCAAAGCACTAAATTTCCAGCTCCTCCTTCTGTTCCCAATGGAATAATCTGAGTCACTTTGCATTCAAACTGTACAGGCGATTCTTTTACTCGAAACGGTTTTACAACTTCTGAAGCAATTGCAGTCAAGCCTGATTTTAAAAACTCATCCACTCCATCAGCATACTCCGTACTGGCCAGAGAAATCTGTTGTACCATATCATAATTTACGACATTGATTACCACTTCCCTAGTAGCTTCAGCATTGATTAATGTGTGTTTTATCGAATTGTCACGAACGCGTCTCGCCGGAGAAAATATCAAAATGGGAGGATTTGCACTGAACACATTAAAGAAACTAAAAGGTGATACATTAGGATTCCCTTCCGCATCCATGGTACTGGCAAAAGCAATGGGTCTTGGCCCAACGGAACTTTGCAAATACCCTTGTAATTTCGCCGTTTCAATACTTTTAGGATCAATCGTAATCATATTTTTTAATTTTTGCTGAAGATACAAAAGTAGACAAATGAATTAAGTTTAAGAAGTAAGACAAAAGATTTAGAATAAAATTAGAATGCGATTTCTTTGAGAGAAAATTCTTTGGTAAAAACTAAAATAGTAAAGCATTTATTTATTTATATTTATGCACACTAATTTAATGGGCATCGTTTCGAAATTTTATTTGAGATTTTGGAACGGAGTTTTCTATAAGGAATAAATAATTGTTAGGTACAGAACATAAAAAAATAAAACAACAAAAAATGGCAGAAATAAGTAATGAAGAAAGTTATCCCAATATTCGAGAAAGTTGGAGAGTGGTAGGAACAATAATATTATTTTCAATATTATTCATCCCTATAAAAATGATATTTGAAACAACTTTAGGAAAAGAACTCACCTCCTTAATTTATTATGTTCTGACAATGGGGATTACATTTCTTATCATTCATCGTAAAAGGATAAATAGACAAGAGACAAGTAATTATGATTTTGGAATTGGTTCGATAAAGATTGTTTTACTGCTTTGCTTTGCGACAGCTGCAATTCTAATAGGAATAAAATTTCCTATTATTAGCCAAATCCCAATACCAGACTTTATACAAAAGATATTTCTCGACGATGGAAGTAGCACGGGTGTGTATTCATTTATTACCATAGTTATTGCTGCTCCTATTCTTGAAGAATTGATATTTAGAGGAATTATTCTAAATGGACTTTTAAAAAGCTACTCTCCACTAAAGTCAATAATTATTTCAAGTTTGCTTTTTGGTCTAGTTCATTTGAATCCTTGGCAGTTTATAGGGGCTTCTATTGGTGGAATTTTATCAGGTTGGGTTTATTTTAAAACAAAAAAAATAACTCTGCCCATTATAATACACATGACTAATAATTCCCTAGCCTTTATTGGCCAATATTTTAGTTCAAGAAATGTGAATTTAACTAAATCAATAAGCAGCGAGTACTCATTGACTGAATTATATGGAGGAACGACAAACCTAATTGTAATATTAACTATAGCAATAACTATAGCACTAAGTTCTATTTATTTACTTGACAAAGAATTTCGGAAAAAGAAAAAAAATAGCTACGCATAACACTAGAATAAAATAAAGCGATCATTTCTTTGATTAAAAATTCTTTGTTTAAAACTAAAATACAACAGGATTTATTTCGTTATATTTATCATTCAAATTTTTATTTATGCAGTTTTCTGAAAGAAGAAATACAACCCGTTGGATCATAATTTTCGCCTCTTTTTTAATAATTTCACTGATTCTTTGGAACACCTACACTTTTTTTCAAATCTTCAAAAATGAAGAACGATTAAAAATGAATCTTTGGGCGCAAGCTCAAAAAACACTGATTAACGCCGGTGAAAACACCGATGTTGAACTTCCCCTGCAAATTTTCAGTGATAATACTTCGATTCCTATTATACTTACAGAGAATGACAGCATCATAAACACCGTGAACATTGATGAAGTTATCGTGAAAAACAATAAAAAGGCAGTCGCTTTTTTGCATGATTTAAAAAGCGAAAATGAGCCCATTGTTATTGAATATGTCCCAGGAAAATTTCAGAAACTTTATTATGGAAACTCCGCTTTACTGAATAAATTAAAATATTATCCAGTTGCTTTAGTGCTGATTATTGTGCTTTTTGGCGGATTAGTGTACAATTTTTACCGAAGTACCAAAATGGCAACGCAAAACAAACTTTGGGCCGGAATGGCTAAGGAAACTGCACACCAAATAGGAACACCGCTTTCTTCATTGATTGGCTGGGTTGAACTATTGAAATCTGAAAATGTGGATAAAAGCACGACTCTCGAAATTGAAAAAGACATTGAGCGATTGCAAACCATTACCGATCGTTTCTCGAAAATAGGATCGGAACCCAAATTAGAAAACAAAGATATTGTCTCAGAAACGCTTCAGTCTTACGACTATTTGCAATCCCGATTTTCCAAACAAATTGAGTTTTCGTTCAAAGCTCCAAAATCGCCAATTATGGTTTCTCTGAATCCTGCTTTACACAGTTGGACTATTGAAAATCTCGTCAAAAATGCAATCGATGCGATGAAAGGCAAAGGAAAATTAGCACTGGAAATTGAGCAAGAAGGAGATTATGTAAAAATAAACGTTTCAGATACCGGCGGTGGAATTCAGAAAAATCAATTCAAAAGTATTTTTGAACCTGGTTTTACCACCAAAAAACGAGGTTGGGGATTAGGACTTTCGTTGACTAAAAGAATCGTTGAAGAATACCACAAAGGAACCATCAAAGTCTTACATTCTGAAATTGGAAAAGGAACGACGATGCAAGTGAGTTTAAAAAAAAACAATTTAGTTTAACGAACTCTAAACTGTGACACTTTATAAAACATCGTTTTTCTGACTATTTTTGAATTACTCAAATAATTATCTACAAATCTCGCATGTTCTTCGGCTTGCGCCAAAGCTTTACTTATTGATTTTTTTATCGAAGCTACATTAGCAGCATTTTCATTCCCAACAGAACCAACTTTGTAAATTGCATCTTGACACTTAGCCAGTTTTGCTCTTGGCGCATCAATCATATCACTGATTTCAATATCTGGCAAGGCAGGTTTAAAAGTATTATTCCGATAATGAATAAAATCATTCAACAATACAACCGCCTCATTCATTTCATTCACAATCTCATTCAATTTTTCAATATTTGAATTGTATTGCAAATACGCTAATTGCTTTTTCTTGCCTTCGTAACGCTCCAAAATCATGGCGTTCTTTATTCCATTTTTTTCTATACGTTCTGCAGCTGCGGCTAATTTTTCCGCCTCGGACAAACTATTATGTTTTGCAATTTCTTTCTCAAAATCAAAGTATTTCTTGGTTTTATTGATTTGGGTTTTACCTTCATAAAACTCATTATTGGTAATAGGATAATTAGAAAATTGCCATAAATAATCAAATGGAATGTGCGAAGCAATTATTGTAGAAGGATCTGTCTTAAAATAATAACTGTTTAACTTTTTAGAAAACCTCCCATTTTTTACATATCCAGAACCCCAAGTTGGATCAAATACATACCACTTCCTATCAACTTTTGCAGCGACCCAAGCGTGAGCCAAGTTACTTACTTTTCCGTTTTGCTTGGTATATCCTTCAATGATGTAGGATTGAATTCCAACTTTTTGGGAGAGATCATTAAAAACGGAAGCATAATGAATACAGACGCCTTTTTTAGTCTTCAACGTCTTTACAATTTTCTGCTGAACTGTTTCATTAAAATTTACGGCATTCATTCCGGGAATATCGTAAGTGATATTTGATGCCGTCCAATAAAAAACTGCCCTGATTTTATCTGTTTCTGTTTTGAAATTAGCGTTGATGTAGTTTGCAATTGCTTGTGTAGAAGTTGTTGCATTTTCAGGAATTGCGGCCATTTTAGCATCAGCCACAGCATATCCGGTATTTGCTTGTCCAAAACTAAGCATGGAGAAAAAGAAAAAAAACAAAAAAGAAATGTTTTTCATAATATATAATATAGGCTTCATAAAGTAGAAAAGGGAACAGCTTTACAGCTATTCCCTTTTAAACGAAAACCATACCAAATTATTTTATTTTAAAAAATACTATAAATTGGTTTTTATGCTTGCCGCCAAAGCTTCAAATTCGTCTTTGGACAATGTTACTTTATTTTGAAAACGCATTTCATCCATTTCATTCAACGGAATCAAATGAACGTGCGCATGAGGAACTTCAAGTCCTACAACTGCCATCCCAATACGTTTGCACGGAACTGTTTTCTCTAAAGCCACCGCAATTTTTTTAGAGAACTGCATTAACCCCAGATACAAATCATCTTCCATCTCAAAAATCTTATTGATTTCTTGTTTTGGAATACAAAGTGTGTGTCCTTTTGCATTTGGATTTACATCCAAAAAAGCCAAGAAGTTTTCATCTTCAGCGATTTTGTAGCACGGAATTTCTCCGTTTATGATTTTGGTAAAAATACTTGACATCTTGAATCGATTAATAGTTTAAACCTTTAACTAATTAGTCTCGTGAAATTTCCAAAATTTCGAATTTCAAAACACCATTCGGAACAGTGATTTCAGCAAATTCACCCACTGATTTTCCTAGTAAACCTTTTCCAATTGGTGAAGTCACAGAGATTTTTCCGGTTTTTAAATCGGCTTCACTTTCCGCAACTAACGTATAAGTCATCTCCATACCATTGGTTTGGTTCTTGATTTTTACATTTGATAAAACTAATACTTTAGAAAGATCTAAATGAGATTCATCAATTAATCTAGCATTCGAATGTACTTCTTCGAGCTTAGCAATACGCATTTCAAGCATTCCTTGCGCTTCCTTAGCCGCATCATATTCGGCATTCTCTGAAAGATCGCCTTTATCTCTTGCTTCAGCAATATCCGCAGATGCTTTAGGGCGCATTACGCTCTTTAAATAATCCAATTCTTCTCTTAATTTTTTTAACCCTTCTGCTGTGTAATACGATACTGTACTCATAAATTCCTCATTTATATAAATAGAAAAAATCCCATCAGGACGGGATTTCTTTCCACAAAGATACTATTATTTTTTTTCGTCTATAAATATATGTTAATCATATATAATTCAAAGTTAAATAAATTAAATTTGTTTCGCTAATACTTTGACACTATTTTAAAATGAAAAAATACGCACTTCTTTTTCTTATTATTCCTTTCTTTTTATCGTGTAGTGATTCTGGTTTAAACAACTCTAATCCATTTATTCCAAATTATACTTTCTCAGTAGATGTCAATATGAATTTACCTGCATATTCTAATCTAAAATTCGTTAGTAATGCAGTTTATATTTCTGGAATAGGAGCAAAGGGGATTTATGTGTTTTGTACGGCACCGGATAACTATAATGCTTTTGATGCAGCCTGTCCTAACCAAGCTTTGAACTCTTGTTCTAATATGACTCTAAAAGGAATCAATATAGTTTGCGCTTGTGACAGTAAAGAATACAGTTTGTTTACTGGTCAAGCCCAAGGCGGTGCGCAATATCCTTTGAAACAATACCGAGTTCAAGTTAATGGAAATGTGCTTCGGGTTTATAATTAAATCAAAAAATCCTGACAGCGAACCATCAGGATTTCATCCAATAATAAACAATTCAATTCTTTAAAACTTCAACGTCATTCCTACCAAGAAATTAATTCCTGCTTGTGGGTAATAGTATGGGTAAATATCATACATGTAACCGTTAGAAACGTATTTCTTATCTAAAAAATTATTCATTAAACCGGTCAATACAATTTCTTTGAAGATGGTTTTAGGTTTAAAAGTGTAGACAACATTTAAATCATTGACAAAATAATCAGCCAATTTTGCTGCCGGTAATTCGATGTTGTTCATGTATTGTTCCCCAACGAATTTCTGTAACCATGAAATATGAAGATTTTCAATAGGGGTGTATACTAAAATATTTCCCGCAATAATTGATGGTGAATACGCAATATCTGTAGTTCCGTAATTCTGACCTTCTACCGCTAAATCAGTATTTTTATTAGCACTCAACGTAAAATTAGGACGAATAATCAATTGATCTGTCAATGCTATTGTAGCATCAACTTCCAGTCCTAAACGGTAACTTTTCTCACTGTTGGAACGTATTGGAGCGCCCACATCATCTAAACCTCCCGTTAAAATCAATTGGTCTTTATAGGCCATATAATACACATTCGTATTGAATTGTACTTTTTCCGCAAGATATCTCCAACCCAATTCAAAGTCATTTAGTTTCTCTGACTTTACATTCCCACCTTCATAATCACTCCTATTCGGTTCGCGATTGGCTCTGGCATACGATAAATACACGGAATTTCCAGAATTGATCGTAAAGGTTAATCCTGTTTTAGGGTTAAAGAAATTAAAAGTATCATCCACAAGTGTTGGCTGAACGCCGTTTGCTTTGTAATTCACTGATCGATATTGCAAATCTCCAAATAAACTTAGCTTTTCCGTGATTTGGTAATTGGCTTTGGCAAAAACATTCCCATCCGTTTTATTGGCATAATCATCATAGTAGCGATCTCCCAACTCACTCTGAGAAGCATTTCGTGCCCAAATAACTTTTCCAAAATGGTCGCCTTCGTACTTGTTCCAACCACCACCAAAAATCACATCTAGTTTTTCATCTTTATAATTGGCAGAAAATGTAGTTCCATAGAAATCATTTTCTAACCATTTTTGACGCACTAAATCAGTTGTTGTAATAGCGCCAACAGACTGTAATCCGTAATCGGCAAAATCAGCGTCTTCTTTATAGTTTTCATAAAATCCTTTGCCTTTTGTGTAATGCAACGCAAAATTCGTACTCCAGTTGTCGGATATTTTTTCATTCCAAAGCAATTGTGAGTGATCTTGTTGATAATTATCGGTTTCATTGTCATAGAAACGAGCATTTCCTTGTTCGTCTGTGAAAGCACCTGCTGAATTAAACGTTCGGTCATTTTTTAAGGTTTCACCATCTATTCCGTTCCAAGACTGGTACGTTTTTTCGGTCCCACCAAAAACCAATGCTTTTATCAAAGTAGTTTTGCCCACATACGTTCCCTGAAGAAAATACGATTTCAAATCAGAGGCTCCGCGATCTATAAATCCGTCCGACTTGATCGCTGATAACCGTCCCGCAATTTCAAAATGATCGTTCATCAAACCCGTACTGAATTTTACGGTGTGTTTTCTGGTATTAAAACTTCCCAAAGAGTTGGAAATTTCACCCGAGCTATCTTTGGCAAAATTATCAGTTAACATATTTAAACTGGCACCAAAAGCACCTGCTCCATTAGTAGAAGTTCCTACACCGCGTTGTAATTGCAAACTCTCCACTGAAGAAGCAAAATCCGGCATATTCACCCAGAACGTTCCATGACTTTCGGAATCATTATACGGAATTCCGTTGATGGTAACGTTCACTCGCGTTGCATCGCTACCACGAACTCGAATTCCGGTATATCCCACACCATTTCCGGCATCAGAAGTCGTAACAACTGACGGTAAATAATTCATCAGAATTGGAATGTCCTGCCCCAAATTTCGGAATTTGATTTCCTTTTTACCTAAATTACTGAAACTTACCGGTGTTTTTGTGGTAACACGTACTGCAGAAACCAAGACTTCATCAAGTTGGTTTACAGACGTAGTGTCTTTGACTTGAGAAAAGGAGACTAGAGAAAAGAAAATAGAAGTACAAGTAATTAGAGCCTTGTATTTTAAAACTTTGCAACTTTGCGACTTTGCAACTTTGCGACTAATAATAATAGTATTCATCCGTAAAAAGATTACGAATAAAAGGGGGAATTATTCTTTTTGTTAAATTAAAAAATGATTGTTTCCTATGACAAATAAAGTAGTGTGCACGCTATTTCTTTGTCATTTTTTCCCTTAACAGCATTACCTGTTCAGGTTCGTTGGGTATAATCTCAGCTCGTTATTTAGAGCACCCCTTTGAGACAGCGCAAAACTAATTATAAATTGTGAATTATAAATTATGAATTGGAATAAATTTTAAAAATCAGGTTTTCTGCGTGTTTTTTTAATTTCGGAAACAGTCTTTTTATCCTTTATTCGCTTTCTAATTACTGATTTAGGGATTCTGGTGGGCTTTCTTTCTTTTGGAACAAATAATGCATTTTTTATCAGTTCCAAAAATCGTTTAATTACAATTTCTTTATTTCTAAATTGACTGCGGTCTTCATCACAGTTCAAAATTAAAATAGCATCAGTAGTCAATCTGGAAGATAATTTGGTTTCAACCAAAAGTTTCTCTTCTTCAGTTAAAGCCTGAGAATTTTTCAAATCAAAACTCAATACCACTTTCGAGGAAACTTTATTTACGTTCTGACCACCGGATCCACTGCTACGGACGGCTTTAAAACTTAATTCGGATATGATTTTTTCAATTTCCATTGCAGTTAAATTTTCATGACTGGTGTGCAGGTTTCAATAAATCATTCACTGTTTTTACCGGATTAAAAGTAATCAACGGCACCTGAACAAACACAGTCAGCCAATTTGCCATAGCGCCGTTCCATAAACCAGGTAACTCATATCCTTTGATACTTTTGCCTGCTACATTTTTCTCTACAATAAAACCACTGTTGTAATCAACAAACTGAGTCAGATCAAATTTCTCTTTTTTATAATTTTTAATGCTACAAACTAAATCAACTGGATTAAAATGGGTGGCAGCATTCAGAATTATTTTTTGATTGTCATTATTTAAATCAACTTGGGAACTTTCTACAATTTGTAAGGAAACCGCACCTTGATCATTGCGTACCCAAAATGGACCTCCGCCAGGTTCACCTTCATTTTTCACCATTCCACAAACACGTATTGGTCTGTTTAAAATAGCTCTTACCTCTGTGACTTTACTTTCCAAATTTTCGGAATGAAAGCCATCATTCATTATTATATTTAATTTGTCCTTTAAAAAAAGAATGATTTCATCTATCAACTCGGGTTCAATCGATGCAGCATCCAAAGCGTTTAAATAACTAAAAACCTGTTGTTGAATTTCCAACAAAATTCCAGCCAATCCTCTTTTGTACAAAGAAATTTTCTCTACATTGTTTTGGATGACGTTATCAATATTTTTTATAAAAACAATATCAGCTTCCAAATTATTCAAATTCTCAATCAAAGCGCCATGACCTCCTGGCCTGAAAACTAATTGTCCATCTTCATCCCGGAACGGCTTGTTTTTCATAGTGACTGCAAGCGTGTCAGTGGTTTTGTTTTGATACGAATAGCTCACATTTATTTCTACAACTGATTCCTTTTCAATTTTAGATTTAACTGAATCAACAATATCTTCAAAATATTTTTGATGCGATTCTGAAACCGTAAAATGTAAATCAGAGCCATTATTAGCACTTGAATAATGCGCACATTCCCGCAAATGTTCTTCAACTGGAGTTACAATATGGGTTTTATATTTGTGAAAAGGAAGAATCCCTTTGGGTTGATTTGCAAAATCAAAATAATCCGATGAAAGCATTAATTTTATGAAATAGTAATTTTTAAAACTTCGGTCCAAAGTATCAAAATCGGCAAATTCAGCTTTCAATTGCTTATCTATTGCTTCAAAAAAAGGAAACTTCTCCATTCCCACAATAAAAATGGACAGTTTACTCGCTTTTTTTCGATTAATATAAGCATTAATTGATTCGTTTTCAACATCAAATTCATTGAGAAATTCTGTTAAAAACTTAAACATTCTACTCGCCGCTCCAGATGCTGGAACAAATTTGTTTAATTTGAGACCTGATTTATTCGCATCAAAATAACTGGCTTTCTCTTGAAAATCTTTCTCAGATAATTTCAAAATACCATTTGACAACGTTGCCGGACTGACTAAATCTGCTTTTGGAATTCCATTTTTAAAAAAATCCAGTTGCTTTTGAATAGTTGCAATTGGGATCCCATATTCCTGAATATATATAAAATCACTTGACGAAAACCCTAATTCTCTGGCCAAAGTCAAATCTTCAATAATTGCAACTGCTTTTTTAAGCCGCAAATCCTTGTCTCCAGAAAGTGTTATAAATGGCTTATTATTATCGATTAAAGATTGCTTAAAAACCGCAAAAACAGATTCTCTTCCGTCCGCTTTGTCTCTTAAATCATCTCTTTCCCAAGGCACATCAATATCAGTCAGAAAAAACAAATCATATTCATGTTCGCAAGCCGCTTCATGTAACAAAGGGTCACAATAGTTATAATACACTTCAGAAAAAACCTTGGTCACCATTAAATTAGTATCACAAAAAAGATATTTATTGGCAATCAGTGTTCTCTCGTTTTCTAATTTAGTTTGACCATAAGCAATCGGCAGCATGTCATCAACAGTACATATTTGCTGGCTGGAATCCCATTTTTCCTGAAGATAATCGCGTGCAAATTCTGGAACCCATTCGGTTTTATAGTATTCCGCAAGCTGTCTGGCCAATGTAGTTTTGCCAGTGCTTTCAGGACCAAATAAAGCTATTTTTATTATTTTTGTGGCTCCGTTGGAGAGCTGTCTGAGATTTTCTTCCATTCTAAATAGCCAAAAATGGCAACTACTGTAAATACTATATATTGAAAACTGGTAAAAGTATAGCCTTTTGCAAAATACAATGGAATGGAAATTACATCTCCAACAATCCAAAATATCCAATTCTCTACTTTTCTTTTGGCCATGAGCCACATTCCTACAAAGAAAATTCCTGTAATAAATGTATCTACATATGCATACCAAGTGGTGAATTTTCCGAAATAATGATATACCGAAAACACAAAGGCGACGGTAAATATAAAAAGAATTATCGCAATTCGTTTTTCAGAACTCGAAATTTTTGAAATTGGGAATTCTTCAGTATCTCCTTTTTTCCGAGTCCAATGGTACCAGCCATAAATACTCATCACAAAATAATAGCCGTTGATCATCATATCGCCCCATAAAGTCCATTTCCAAAGCAAATACACAAATATGGAAGTACTTACTAATCCGGTTGGAAAAACCAAAATATTATCTTTTTTAGCGTACCAAACGCTCAATAATCCGAAAATGACAGCAACAATTTCCAATATAATATCTAATGTTGGGTATTCGCTGTACTGCGAAAAAAAATAATCAATCATTTAATTATGCGTTAAAAAAGTTATTATCATTTTCAAAAGCGGTTCCTATAATTACTAAATCGGCTCCGGAATCATAAGCGTTTTGAATTCCCTGCAAATCTACAATTCCGCCACCAACAAGTAACGGAATTTCAATATTTTGAGCAACTAATGCAATCATTTCCAGCGGCACAGCTTGTTTAGCACCACTTCCCGCTTCAAGATAAATCAACTTATTGCCTAACATTTCACCTGCTTGTGCCGTAGCCAATGCTAAATCAAGATTATTTCTATTTAAAGGTTTGGTCTTACTCACTCTCTCTACTGCGGTTTCAGTTCCGCTTTCAATCAAAATATATCCTGTAGAAATGACTTCGAGTTGAGTTTTCTTTAAAATAGGAGCTGCTTTTACCTGATGTTCAATCAGAAAATCCGGATTTCGACCAGAGATTAATGACAAAAACAAAATCGCATCGGCTTTATCTGAAATCTGGGATGGGTTTCCGGGGAAAAGAAAAATGGGTAAATCACAATTTTGCTTGATTTGTATAATCAATTCGTCTTGAATATTTGTTGTAACCTGGCTTCCGCCTATGAAAATATGCGTTGCCGGCGATTGATCTATTTTTGAAATTAGTCCCGCCACAGTGTTCAAATCAATTTTATCAGGATCAAGAAGGATAGCCAATAATTTTTTGTTATTAGTTTTGGCTTTTATTATTTGGCTGTATAGGTTGTTCTTCATAAGTTTTACCGCTAATTCGCAAATTTGCGGTTTGTTTTAATTTTCGAAGGCATAAACTAAGGTAAATCCTTCTATTTCTTCAAAATGAATCTTGAAATTTTTTACTAAATTATCAAAATGAAGTTCAGCGATAGTTTGTTTACTTTCTAATTCAAAATCGCAGACACTTATATGGTTTTTGAAACTGATTCCTTTTTCATTTCTAATTTTGAAAACAGCTTCTTTAATACCCCAAATAACGGTCAGTTTTCGAATGTATTCGTCACTATCCAAATCCAAAAACTGAAATTCCGAATCACAGAATTTATCGGCAATTCGAGTGATTTTGTCTCGTTGCAATTCGATGTCGATTCCTACGGTTTCGTCACTGATAATAATGGCGGAAAACTCATGAGAATGCGTTATGGAAATGAATTTTCCATGGTTTAAATGTGGTTTTCCAAAAACATCATAATACAAATCAAAATCAGTGTAACCGGCTTGTTGCAATAATTTGCGCACGCTAAGAAAAGCGCGTTGGTGCATCTCCGATTTCATTCCGTCAAGGCGAATGCGATTACTATCGTTTAAGACCATTTGTTCTAATAATTCCGCATAGGATTCGGTTACTTTCCAAACGAGAATTTGAGTTCTAGAATTAATATGTATCGTTTTAAAAAGTGGCATCGTGTTATGATCTTGATTTTTAGCCCCGGTAGTAGCGGCATCCTTTTTTCACGCTTTTTTGCGTGTAAAAAGATATAGCGAATAACGGGAAATAGCTCCTGAAACTGAAACAAGTTCAGCTTCAAGAAATTATTTAGTTAATGTTCAAAAGATTAGCGAATTAAACAATTCATAATTCTTTTAGAAAACAGTTAAATTCTAAAGTTATTACGTAAATTTGCAAAAAATTTACAATTACAAATATACTATAAATGAGTACTACAACTATGCCTTTTGTGGCTTTCAAAGTAAAAGACATTTCTCTAGCGGCTTGGGGAAGAAAAGAAATTGAATTAGCTGAAGCTGAAATGCCAGGTTTAATGGCGCTTCGTGCGGAATATAAAAATGAACAACCACTTGCTGGCGCTCGTATTGCAGGATGTTTGCACATGACAATCCAAACTGCGGTTTTGATTGAAACTTTAATCGCTCTTGGTGCTGAAGTTACTTGGTCTTCTTGTAACATTTTTTCTACTCAAGATCAAGCTGCTGCTGCGATTGCTGCTGCCGGAATTCAGGTTTATGCTTGGAAAGGTTTAAACGAAGAAGATTTTGACTGGTGTATCGAGCAAACATTATTCTTTGGTGAAGACAGAAAACCATTGAACATGATTCTTGATGATGGTGGAGATTTGACCAATATGGTTATTGACCGTTACCCTGAATTAGTTGCAGGAATCAAAGGATTATCTGAAGAAACTACAACTGGAGTTCACAGATTATATGAAAGAGTAAAAGCAGGAACATTACCAATGCCAGCTATAAATGTTAATGACTCGGTTACTAAATCTAAATTTGACAACAAATACGGTTGTAAAGAATCAGCAGTTGATGCGGTTCGTCGTGCAACTGATATTATGCTTGCTGCAAAAAGAGTAATCGTTTGTGGTTACGGTGATGTAGGTAAAGGAACTGCAGCTTCTTTTAGAGGTGCTGGCTCTATTGTTACGGTTACTGAAATTGACCCAATTTGTGCTTTACAAGCTGCAATGGACGGTTTTGAAGTAAAAAAATTAGATACAGTTATCGCAACAGCTGATATTATCATTACTACTACTGGAAATAAAGATATCGTTTTAGGTTCTCATTTCGAAAAAATGAAAGACAAAACTATCGTTTGTAACATCGGGCATTTTGATAACGAAATTGATATGGCTTGGTTGAATATAAACCACGGTGCATCAAAAATCGAAATCAAACCACAAGTTGACAAATATACAATTGCTGGAAATGATATTATCGTTTTGGCTGAAGGTCGTTTAGTAAACCTTGGTTGTGCTACAGGTCACCCAAGTTTTGTAATGAGTAACTCATTTACAAACCAAACTCTTGCTCAAATCGAATTGTGGAAAAACAGCGCGGCATACAACAATGACGTATACATGTTACCAAAACACTTAGATGAGAAAGTAGCAATGTTACACTTAGCTAAATTAGGTGTTGAATTAGAGACTTTACGTGTAGACCAAGCTGATTATATTGGTGTTCCAGTTGAAGGTCCATTCAAACCAGAATATTACAGATACTAGATTTTAGATTGCTGATCAGCGATTTATGATTTCAGATTTAGAACCCTTGCAGTCCCGAAGTTTCGGGAGCAAGGGTTTTTTGTTTTTTAATCTGAAAGACAGTGCTATATAAGTATTTCTTACGAAATGTGCCTTGATCAACCACATGAACTGTGAAAAAATATACTATGTTTGCATATCAATTAACATTTTTCAAGAAGCAAAATACTGCTCCTGTTTCTAAATATTAAATTCTACTACTTTTGGGAAAAACAGCTTATCTATTCGTCTTAATAATTTCATTATCGCTTACTCAAATTGTTTTCGCCCAGGAAAAAAAACCTAAAGTGGTTTTGGTATTAAGTGGTGGTGGTGCCAAAGGGATAGCACATATACCGCTTTTACAAGCTTTAGATTCCTTGCATATTGTGCCTGACCTTATCGTAGGAAACAGTATGGGAAGCGTTATAGGAGGAATGTATGCTATGGGGTACTCTGGTGACAGTATTCAAAAAATAGCCAAAAACATCGATTGGGACAAACTCTTAGGAAGAAGTATGTCTTTGAAAAGTGTCAGCGTGGAAGAAAAAAGTGAGTTTGAGAGATATTTGGTTGGAATAGGAATTAAGGACGGTAAGCCGACAAGCGTAAGTTCTTTATTAAATGATCAATATTTAAGAGAATTTCTTACAGAACTGACTTTTCCTGTTTATAATGTAACTGACTTTGATAAACTAGCCATTCCATTTAGAGCAATGGCTACAGATGTTGTATATGGTAGGGAAGTAATTCTTAGTAAAGGGAATTTAGCGTTTGCCATGAGATCGAGTATGTCATTACCCGCGGTTTTTAAAACCATGCCTTACGAAAAAACGCTGTTGGTTGATGGAGGTGTAATGAATAATTTTCCAACTGATATTGCAAAAAAAATGGGCGCCGACATCATAATTGGTAGTGACGTAGGCGGGGGAATGGAACCGATAGATAAATTAGATAACTTCGTGTCTGTGCTAATGCAAACGAGTATGTTTCCCAGTAATATCAAAGACCCAGAAAATCGCAAACTATGTGACATTCTAGTAGATCACTTGCCTAACTTGAGATTTTCTACATCTGATTTTGCAAAAAGCAACGAAATTTACAAAGATGGTCAAATTGCAACCAATCTTAATCTAAATACGTTAGCGGCATTGGCAGAAAAATTAAAAGGATTCAAACAACGAACCCATGAATTGCCAGCTGTTTCAAGCGAATTTGTCATCGACACTATCGTTTATAAAAATATCAGCAAGGAAAATCTTCCTCTCGTTATTGCTCGGACAAATATAAAAACACATACAAAGTATAATACTAAAGATTTAACCGCATGTATAAATGGTGCTATGGGAACAAATCTTTTTAACCAGATTACCTACAGTTATTTCGTTCACGACAAAGATAAATTAGGATTGGTGATAAACGGATTAGAATTTTCTAAAAACCAAGTTAATGCATCCGTGCATTACGACACTTATAGAGGAGTTGGATTAATTCTTAACTATAATGCAAGGAACGTTCTGGCTGAATCTTCCCGTCTTATTGCTACTGCAGATATTGCAGAACAACCAAAAGTAAGAATAGATTTTCAGAAAAATTTCGGAAAAAAGAAAGACTGGTGGTGGGGAACGGAACTGTATGGTGCATTCTTACAGCAGGAAATCTTCATAGATGGAAAATCGGTAGATAATATGCGGTACAATGGTTTCGAATTCAATAATGAAGTAAATCGAAATTTGAATTCACTGAACAGTTATCTTGGATTTGGATTAAACTATAGTTACACCGTTGTCAAACCTAAAAATGATCCCGGTATAAATGATAATGTATTATCTCTAAATAACTATAATTTTGGCAATTTAGAAGTAAGCGCACATTATTCACGCAACGGGATGGATAAAGTTTTTTTTGCGACAAATGGAACAATCTTAAAAGCAAATATAAATCGATCACTGCGCAATGACATTAACATATCTTTTACAGAGACGGATTCAACCGATTTTTCGGGGTCAACAAATAGCTTCACTAAAGTAGGATTCGCATTTGAAAAAAGATTACAATTAAAAAAGAAGATTACTGGTATAATAGGATTTGATGCTAATTTTATATTTCAAGACAAGCCAACGGGTAATGACGGCTCTTTTTCTAATTATGGCTATGCTGCAAAATATTTCCTTGGAGGCTTTATTCCAAGTTCTGGCAGTAGTCGTTTTGCATTCCCGGGACTACATGAGGACGAGCTGAGCGTTACTCAATTTATGTCTGTTAAATTGGGCGTACAATTAAATCCGTTAGGTAAATTTTATCTGACTCCGCATTTCAATATTGCATCCGTTGGCTTTGGAAACTTTAACGAATACATAGCTGACGTCTCTAATACAAAGGGAAATTGGGACGACAATAAAGAAACCAGTTTGTTGATGTCAGGAGGAGCCGCAATTTCCTATCAATCGATTTTAGGGCCTATTCATTTTGACACTTCATGGATAAACAATATTGACAAAGTGCGATTGTTTTTTAGTGTGGGATTTTCATTCAATCCGTCTAATTAGAGGATGTAACTACTCAGCCGGATTTGACCAAGTTTGATTATCTTGGAGTTCCTGTTGAAGGTTCATTCAAACCAGAATATTACAGATATTAGATTTTAGATTGCTGATTAGCGATTTATAATTTCAGATTTAAAACCCTTGCAGAAATGTGAGGTTTTTTTTGGTATTTAACCATTTTAGATTTGACAGATTTTAAAAACCTGTCAAATCTGTTGAATTACATTTGTTTAAAAATAAAATTACTTTACGGTTTTCCGTAAAGTAATTAAAAATTAAGAGGATATATTTGTGATTATTTAGTGTAAATTAGCAGAAGAACAAAAATTTGCTGCCCCGGATTGCAAATCAGAGTAGTCATATATAAATTTGTATCAACTAGAAAAATTTAAAATATGTTTGACATTAACTTAGTGCAAATACAAGAGATATGTAAAAAATCAAAGCAGTCTATTGATCTTAGCGAATTTAGATTTCCATATCAAGAATCATATAAAAGTTTAAATCAGAAAATAATTGAAGCAGCTGAAGAAGGGAAAAACTTAATAAGCATAGATTTTGTTTACTCCCTAACGGGGATTAATAAAAGCTTAACTTTGAATGAAATTGAAAAATTATATTATAGAATATATTTGAATCAAGATGGAGGACTGGCAGAAATAAATCTTTATGATTATCCATTGTATTTGATTACCAGAGGGTTTAAAGTTGAAATCATTGAAAATTTAAAACAACATCTGCATGGTTATCCAACAAAGAAATACATGATATCATGGTAATCAATAATTTGTTAAATGTGATTTACAATTGCTAATAGTAATAAAAACAAACCCTAAATTATGAAATACATTAAAATAAATTTAATTCTAATAATTATTCTAAGTTTAACAATGAATAGCATAAAAGCGCAAAGTGCATCTTTTCTATCGAGTGAAAGGGTTAGTGTATTATTAATATTTTTTGAATATGATTATAAATTCAATAATAATTCATACGAGCCTTATCAACCGGATTATTCATATATGCAAAATGTGTATGGGACTATGCAAGCAAGATATGATAAAGGGTTTGATATTATTAAAACTGAATTATATAAATATAATAAATTAAAATTTATTAACAAGACAAATATAATTTTACTCGATCAGCACAAAAAAGCAAATAATACATTTTACCAATCAATAAAGGGCGCAGATTTAAGCCAGTCTAGTAACATTCAAAGATGCTTAGAAGTAATATGTAGTATTTATGAATATGATCAAATAAGATCTGAAATTGAATTAATAAAAAGGTGTAATGCTGAACTTAGTAGAATTTCGATAAAAGACCCGGACAATTTTATTTATTCTTTGAGATATAAAGCTATTTGTAAAGTTCTGAATGAATTAGAAACCTGTTCTTCTTCCGAAATAAAAAATTTAAGCTGGGAGCAGACCGAATTAAGTATGAATCAAAAAAAATATTAAAGCGTAGCTGTTCGAAGTCTTCTGACTTCGCAAGCATCTTATAAATATGCAACATCAAAGCTCCGAGACTTCAAAAGTTTAGGAGCTTTTTTAATCTAAAAATAAAACCCATCAATTTCTCCTTTTCGTCTCCCTCTCCTTCGGAGAGTCCGGAGACTTCGGGATGAGTGAGGAAACAAAAAACCCGTCTCGATTTTTATCGAAACGGGTTTTTATAATAATTGAGAAAATCAATTATGCTTCAACTTCAAATGGAAGTATAGAAACATAAGATTTGTTATCTCTTTTCTTTTGGAAGAAAACAACTCCATCTACTCTTGCGTGTAGTGTGTGATCTTTACTTATGTAAACATTTGCACCTGGATTATGTTTTGAACCTCTTTGTCTTACGATGATGTTCCCAGCAATAGCAGCTTGACCACCAAATATCTTAACGCCTAAACGTTTTGATTCTGATTCTCTACCATTCTTAGAACTACCGACACCTTTCTTGTGAGCCATGACGTATTAGTTTTATTTTGTTATTATTCTTGAGTATCTTCTTTTTTAGCTTTAGCTACCTTTTTCTTAGGAGCTTCAACTTCTTCTGTAGTTGCTTCAGCTGCTGCTTTTTTAGGAGCCGCTTTTTTAGCACCAACACCAGTAATACCTTCAATTACAATTTGAGTAAGATATTGTCTGTGACCGTTTCTCTTTTTGTATCCTTTTCTTCTTTTCTTTTTGAAAACGATAACTTTATCTCCTTTTAAGTGTTGTAACACTTTAGCTTCTACTGAAGCACCTTCTATAGCTGGGGCGCCTAAAGTGATAGTTCCGTTATCATCTAATAAAAGAACTTTGTCAAAAGAAACTTTTGAACCTTCTTCATTAGTCAAACGGTTAACATAAACCTTTAAGTCTTTGCTTACTTTGAATTGTTGCCCTGCTATCTCTACGATTGCATACATACTGAATTGTTTTAATAATTTTTAAGGTTGCAAATATACAATTAAATATTTACCTCGCAATTTGTTGAAGAAAAAAAATATTTTTTACGCCCGAATTCCTTATTTGTTAGGCTTTTGAACCAACTCTACCAAAAAGCATGATGAACTAGTGTTAAATTTCCCACACCGAAGTAGTTTTGATGTAACAAAAATATAAAAACACTACTAACAATACATATTAACAAAATTATTAACCTTATGAAAAATTCA
Source organism: Flavobacterium psychrolimnae (assembly GCF_003312425.1). Classification (GTDB taxonomy): domain Bacteria; phylum Bacteroidota; class Bacteroidia; order Flavobacteriales; family Flavobacteriaceae; genus Flavobacterium; species Flavobacterium psychrolimnae. The sequence continues at coordinate 151,470 of NZ_QNUX01000003.1, forward strand.
TTAATGGCTTTAGGTGCTTTGTTTATGCTAGGAGGAGTCGCTTCTGCGCAAAAAGTAGCTTTTGAGGAATACAAATTAGACAATGGCTTGCATGTGATTTTGCACAACGACCCATCTGCTCCTACCGTTATTACATCTGTGATGTACCATGTGGGCGCCAAGGACGAAAATCCAGAGAGAACTGGTTTTGCTCACTTTTTTGAACATTTATTATTTGAAGGAACCGAAAATATCAAACGCGGTGAGTGGTTTAAGATTGTAACTGGAAACGGTGGTGTAAATAATGCCAACACTACTGATGACAGAACCTATTATTATGAAGTTTTCCCTTCTAACAACTTAGAATTAGGTTTATGGATGGAAGCAGAAAGAATGTTACACCCGGTAATCAATCAAATTGGTGTTGATACTCAAAACGAAGTGGTAAAGGAAGAAAAAAGACTTCGTGTTGACAATCAGCCTTATGGGAACTTTTTAGCGGAAGTAAAAAAGAATATTTTCACAAAACACCCGTACCGTTGGGCAACTATTGGTTCTATGAGCCATTTAGATGCCGCTACATTAGAAGAGTTCCAAGCTTTCAATAAGAAATTTTACATTCCTAACAATGCTGTTTTAATTGTTGCTGGTGATTTCAAAAATGAACAAGCTAAAGAATGGATCCAAAAATATTTTGGCCCTATCAAAAAAGGTGCTGCTATCAAAAGAGAGACATTTGTTGAAGAGCCAATTACTCAAACCATAAAAGCTAAATTTGAAGATGCTAATATCCAAATCCCTGCAATCGTAGCAGCGTACAGAACTCCGTCTATGAAAACCAGAGACGCAAGAGTTTTGGATATGATTTCTTCTATTTTAAGTGATGGAAAAAGCTCAAGATTATACAAGAAAATAGTAGATGACAAAAAAATGGCTTTACAGATTGGTGCTTTTAGCAACAACCAAGAAGATTACGGAAGCTACATCATTTACGGTTTGCCACAAGCTCCAAACACTGCTGAGAATATTCTTGCCGAAATTGACTTGGAGATCGTAAAACTACAAACAGAATTGATTTCTGAAAAAGATTTACAAAAATTACAAAACAAATTCGAAAACCAATATGTAAACAGCAACTCAACTATTGACGGTATTGCTGACAACTTGGCTTCTTATCATTTGTTATACGGTGATGTAAACTTAATCAACACCGAAATCGAAATCTACCATTCTATCACTCGTGAGGAAATCAGAGATATTGCCAAGAAATATTTAAATCCAAATCAAAGATTAGTTTTGGATTATGTTCCATCTAAAGACAAAGCTCAAAACTAAGATATATCATTATGAAAAAATCAATATTAATTTTATCAAGCTTGTTCTTAACAGTAATCATGCAAGGACAAATCATCCCTCAGCCAAAACCCGGAGTCGCTCCAACGATAAAAATTGGAAAACCGGTAACCTTTGAATTAAAAAATGGCTTGAAAGTTATGGTCGTTGAAAACCATAAATTACCAAGAGTCGCATTCAGCCTTACTTTAGACAATGATCCGTATGCTGAAGGCGACAAAAAAGGAGTAGCTGACATGACCAGTACTTTAATTGGAAGCGGTACCACAAAAATTTCGAAAGCAGCTTTCAATGAAGAAGTGGATTTTTTAGGTGCCAACATCAATTTTAGTTCGAACGGTGCATCAGCAAGTGCATTATCTAAATATTCTGGAAGAGTTTTAGAATTAATGGCTGACGGCGCATTAAACCCAAACTTCACACAAGAGGAATTTGACAAAGAGAAAACAAAACTTATTGAAGGCTTAAAAGCCAATGAAAAAAGCGTTTCAGCAGTAGCAGCAAGAGTTGTAGATGTTTTGACTTATGGAAAAAACCATCCTGCTGGAGAATATGTAAGCGAAGCTACTTTGAAAAACGTAACTCTTGCTGATGTAAAAGCGAATTACAATACTTATTTTGTTCCAAGTAATGCTTACCTAATTATTGTGGGTGATGTGAAATTCAGCGAAACAAAGAAAATGGTAGAGAAATTATTTGGTTCATGGAAAAAAGCAAGCGCTCCTTCTATTTCTTTCAGCGATCCAAAAGATGTTCCCGCTACACAAATCAACTTTATTGACATGCCAAATGCAGTTCAATCAGAAGTTGCAGTTGTGAATATGTCAAATCTTAAAATGACTGATCCTGATTACTTCGCAGTTTTGGTTGCGAATCAAATCCTTGGAGGTGACTTTAACAGTTATATTAATATGAACTTAAGAGAAGCTCATGGATGGACGTATGGTGCTAGAACTAGCATTTACGGAGACAAACGCGTTTCTACTTTTAATGCTTCTACACAAGTTCGTAATGCTGTAACAGACAGTACAGTTGTTGAGATTTTTAAAGAATTCAAAAAAATCAGAACAGAGAAAGTGACTGATGAAATGTTAGCCAGCGTAAAAGCAGGATACATTGGACGATTTGTAATGCAAATTGAAAAACCACAAACGGTAGCAGGATATGCTTTGAGAATTCAAACACAAAGTTTACCAGCTGACTTCTACGAAAACTACATTAAAAACATCAGTGCTGTAACAGCAGATGATATTTTGAGAGTTGCGAACAAATATTTCTTGGCTGACAATAGCAGAATTATAATTGTAGGAAAAGCAGCTGATGTAGCTCCTAGTTTAGAAAAATTAAAATTCCCGGTATTATACTTTGATAAATACGGAAACCCAACAACTAAACCAGAATTCAAAAAATCGGTTCCAGCTGGAGTTACTGCAAAAAGCGTTATTGACAATTACATCAAAGCTATTGGCGGCGAAAAAGCAGCATTAGAAGTAAAAACAATCGCAATGACCGGAACTACAACAATTCCACAAGCACCTTCTCCATTAAATTTTACTTCTAAAATTGATGCCAAAGGAAAGCTTATGGTTGAATTAGCCATGGGAACTATGAGCTTAATGAAACAAGTAGTAAATGAAAAAGGAGCTTATGTAATGCAGCAAGGGCAACGTCAGAACATCGAAGGAACGATGCTAACAGACATGAGAGCAGCTGCAACACCTTTTGAAGAATTATCTCTTTCTAAAAAACAAGGTTTAACACTAGAAACTATCGAGTCAATTAATGGAAAAGACGCTTATGCCGTTAAGAACGGTAAAACTACTCTATATTATGATGTAGTTTCTGGTTTAAAATTAGCAGAATCTAAAGTGGTAGAACAAGGTGGTCAAAGCATCACACAAACTACAAATTATGCAGATTACAAAGAAGTAAAAGGAGTTAAAGTTCCTTTTAATATCATCCAAAATGTAGGTTTTGAATTGGACATAAAAATGTCTGATGTAAAAATCAACGAAGGTGTTTCGGATGCTGATTTTCTATAATCAAATCTTGAATAAATAATCAAAGGCTGTCTTTTTAGGCAGCCTTCATCGTTTAATACTATTATTGAACCTATTTCTTAGCTGATAAATACACGCCAATTAAAACAATAAAAGCGCCAAAAAACTGAACCGGCGTCAACATTTCATTGTCTAATAACCCCCAGCAAAAAGCAACAACGGGAATCAAATACGTTACCGAAGTAGCAAAAACAGGTGAAGACATTTGGATCAATTTAAAAAATAGAATATTCGCAATTCCGGTTCCTACAACCCCAAGAACCATTATAAATAAAACCGCTTCCTGCACCTTAACATCGTGCACCACTTCGAAAAATCCAGAGAAAAATAAGATTAGGGATGCCGGAAAAAACAACACCATAAAATTCCCGGTAGTAATGCTCAATGGACTCAAATCATGCAAATATTTTTTGATTAAATTTACATTTATTGCATAACATATAGAAGCTATTAAAACCAAAATAGCATAATAATAATTTTGTTCCGGATGATGAATAGCACCATTCAAAATCAACAAAGCGCTTCCTATTAAACCAATTAGAATCCCAAAAATCTGATTTCTTTTAAACTGCAATCCAAAAACTAATGCACCCAGAATTAATGTATTCAAAGGAGTAAGCGAATTCAAAATAGAACTAACAGAACTATCAATTTCGGTTTGGGCAATCGCAAACAAATAAGCCGGAATAAATGTCCCAAACATAGAAGTTAAGGCAATGTATTTCCATTTATGTACCGGAATTTTAGACAAACTTTTGAACCCGATCAACAATAAAAAAACAGCTGCAAAAATAATTCGCAACGATCCCAATTGTAAAGCTGTTAAACCGATTAATCCTTTTTTTATCAGTATAAATGAACTTCCCCAAACCAAGGCAAGAACCATTAAGTATACCCATTTTAATTGCTTTGATTCCATAAAAATAATTTTGCCCCAAAATTGTAATTATTTTATGAATTAGTCCTTCTTTTTTTAATTAATTTTGCGAAATACAAAAACGCTTTTAATCTTTAAAATATACTTCATAATGAATATCAAAAAATCAATCGTAACGATAGTACTTACCAGTGTTTTATTTGTAGGCTGTAAGGAAAAAGAAACAGAGATGGCTGCAAAAGAAACTGCAATTACAGAAGCTCCAAAAGTTAAAAAAGAAATTGCTGCTGCTAATCTTCAAACAGCGAGTTTCTCTGTAGAAGGAATGACATGCGCTGTAGGCTGCGCCAAAACTATTCAAGAAGATTTGACCGCACTAGATGGTGTCCAAAAAGCAACGGTAGATTTTGATACAAAATTAGCCACAGTAACTTTTGACAAAACAGTTCAAACACCAGAAAAACTGACAACAGTTGTCGAAGCTGCTGCCGATGGTAAAACGTATAAAGTTTTGAAGATGAAGTCGTAAATTGACTTTCACATTTTTTACTGCAAAGCATTCTCTTACTGGGGATGCTTTTTTTTAACATATAAGTCATTGAAGGTCCTTTTAGAAAGCTCGGAATTTAGTATTCACGGGCTTATTTGCACTTAAATGTCTTATATGTTGTTAAAGATTATTTATTGTTAAGCAATATTTTGGTAAATCTTTATCCTTGTTATTTCCACTTTAAGGTCTCCATTAGTCGCTGCATGTCATTTTTGACATAACTTGCTGCTGGCATAATAGAATCATAATTAGGTTTTGCATAAAAATAAACAGAGCCAGTTACAAAATGTCTGGTACTGTCCGTGGCATAAAACTGCGAATTTGTAGCGGCATTTCCTTCTACCTGATAAAACATTCCATAGACTTTTTTATCGGGATTCAAATACGGTTGTTCTAGAATATCATCTGCTTTTATAACATGCTCAAAAGTCAGTTTTTGAGCATCACGCAACAGTTCATTAATATTTTTGGTGACTGGTTTATAGGTCAAAAAAATAGTTGCTTTCATTTTAGGGTATGTTATCGTAAACCCACAATCCGTCTCTTTTTTGATAACGGCCTCTGAATTCATTTCGAACGCAAAAGGACATTCGTTTTCGAAATTTACATATTTTGCTTCTGGATAATCCAATCGCAAATAGCTGGAAGGTTTTGGCAAGACATCATCTTTACAACTAAAAACCAACAATGAGACTGCAATTATTGCCGAAAAAGCGATTATTTTTTTTAACATTTTTACTTATTCAATCGTTACTTTTATTTGCTTCACCCGTTTTTGATCTACTGCTTCTACTGTAAACAAACAATTTTCGAATGATATTTTCTGATTTTTTTTTGGAAAATTTCCCAAAATCTCAAGAATAAAACCAGCCAATGTTTCAGCTTCTCCTTTTTTTATTTCAAATAATTCTTCGTCGACATCAATTATCCTATAAAAATCCTTGAGGTTTATTTTCCCTTCAAAAAGGTAATTTTTTTCATCAATTTGAGAAAAATTAATATGTTCATCGTCAAATTCATCGCTAATATCGCCAACAATTTCTTCAATGACGTCTTCAAGTGAAACTAATCCTGATGTTCCGCCATATTCATCAACAACGATAGCCAAATGACTTTTCATGCTTTGAAAATCTTTTAAAAGATTATCTAATTTTTTATTTTCAGGAACAAAGAAAGGCTCTCGCAACAACGATTTCCAGTCAAATTCATTTGTATTAATATGTGGCAACAAATCTTTAACATACAAAACGCCTTCTATCTGATCTATATTGTCCCGATATACCGGAATTCTGGAATACCCTTTTTCTATAATTTTAGGACAAATAACGGAAAAAGTTTCGTCTATTTCTAAAGCAAAAATATCGATTCTGGGACTCATAACTTGTCTGGTATCTGTATTTCCAAAGCTTACAATTCCTTCTAAAATTTTTTGCTCTTCAGTAGAAGTTTCGTCCGAAGCTGTTAATTCTAAGGCTTGTGATAATTGGTCAACAGAGAAATTTGTTTTTTGCTTCGCTAATTTATTGTGGAAATAAATCGTTGCTGCTCGCATAGGCAAACTTATTGGCGAAAGCAATTTGTCCAAAAAAGCAATTGGATACACAATCAATTTAGCAAATTTTATATTGTTTCTGCTGGCGTATACTTTTGGCAAAACCTGACCGAATAACAAAATTAAAAAAGCAGCGATTAGTACTTCTAGAATAAATTTTAAAAGTGGTATTGTTACTGCTGAAAAAATCGTTTTTCCAACTACCGAAAACAAAAGTATTATGGAGATATTAATGAAATTATTCGCAACCAGAAGCGTTGCAACCAATTTTTTGGGTTTTGCTAAAAGTCCTGAAATAATTTTCCCTTTAGAGTTATTTTTCTGTACTATTTCGTCGATGTCTTTTTGTAACAACGAAAACAAGGCTACTTCAGCTCCTGAAATTAATGCGGAACAAAACAGCAAAATGGCAATTCCTACAAAACCAAAAACTACATTAGCATCTATAGCGTAAGAAAAAAATAAACTGGGCTCTGGGTCCAAATTAGTTGAGATTAATTAAACAATCAGAATGGCAAGTCATTAATAGGCAAGACATTATTTTCTGGGTCAAAATTAGTGTTTTTCGGAACATCAGCTGCAGGAATTTGTTTGTTGTTTTCACTGTCTTTTTTTGTGGAAAGAAAAGTAAATTCAGTCACTTGAATCTCAGTGGTGTGTTTTGTACTTCCATCCTCTGACTGCCATTGACGAGACTTAATGCGGCCTTCAACGTAAATTTTATCTCCTTTAGAAAGGTATTTTTCACAAAGTTCCGCGGCTTTATTGCGTACTACCAAATTATGCCACTCCGTAGAAGTGATTTTTTCGTTGGTAGTTTTGTTGATGTACACTTCGTTTGTGGCCAATTGAAATCTTCCGATACAATTGCCACCATCAAAATAATGCATTTTGATGTCGTCGCCAAGAAAACCAATTAACATAACCTTATTTAATGTTCCGTTCATTTTAGAATATGGTATTTCATCAAAGGTACATTTTTTTAGAAACTCTATAAATCCTTTTCAATAAAATTATGAATCACAATTGGGAACGGAAACGTTCTCAAAGTTTCCCCATCAATTCCGTTTTCAATTGTTCCTTTTACTTTTACTTTCCAAAACTTGATGTGTAAATGCTGGTGTGACAATTTATGAATGATACTTTTTTCGTTGTATTCTAACATACTTACGACCGTGTTATCTTTAAAATACTCCGCTTGAACGGCTTCGCTAACACAATCAAAATCTTCTTCTTTTTCGGTTTCGATCAAAGGGAATTCATATAAGTTATGCCAAATTCCTTTGTCCGTTCGTTTTTGAATTATAGTGTTATCATTTTCATCTGCAACGACCATATAATTAAAGTATCGGTTTCTAACTTTTAGCTTTTTGGACTTTACAGGCAACTGATTGACTTTATTTTTTTGCAAAGCGGCGCAACTTTCGTTGAAAACACAAATACCGCAATTCGGGCTTTTAGGAACGCATTGCAACGCACCAAACTCCATAATGGCTTGATTGAAGGTTGCCGGATTATCCTTTGGCATCAGTTCGAAAGCCAAAGCAGCAAATTCTTTTTTGGCGGAAGCCTGAGCAATATCCGTATCCACATCAAAATAACGGGACAAAACCCGAAACACGTTCCCATCAACAACCGGAACAGGTTCTTTATAAGAGAAAGAAGCAATAGCGGCCGCAGTGTATTCTCCTACTCCTTTCAATTTCAACAAGTCATTATAATTACCTGGGAAAATTCCCGATAATTCCTGTGCTATATGCTGCGCAGTTTTATGCAAGTTTCGGGCTCTGGAATAATATCCTAATCCCTGCCAGAGTTTCAAAACCTGTTCTTCATTGGCTTTCGCCAAATCAAAAACAGTGGGAAAAGCGGTTGTAAAAGACAAAAAATAAGGCATTCCTTGTGCCACACGCGTTTGTTGCAACATGATTTCAGAGAGCCAAATAGGGTACGGATCAGTGGTATTTCTCCAAGGTAAATCGCGTTTATTTTGTAAATACCATTGTATTAACAAGTTAGAAAAAATCATGTTTTAATTATTTGTTAGCAAAAGTAAAAGTTTATGTGATTAAAATTTAATGAATTAGCTTGAATAATTGTTTTTTAAATTCCTATATTTGCAAACTCAAAAAAATAGTACAACATTATAAATAGGAAAGAAAATGACGAAAGCAGATATCGTAGCAAAAATTTCAGAAAAATTAGGTCTTGAAAAAGGAGATGTACAAGCAACTGTAGAGACCTTTATGAATGAAGTAAAAAATTCATTAGAAACTGGAGACAATGTTTATTTAAGAGGTTTTGGAAGTTTTATAGTGAAGACTAGAGCTGAGAAAACAGGAAGAAATATTTCTAAGAATACCACAATAAAAATTCCTGCACACAACATTCCTGCATTCAAACCTGCAAAAGTTTTTGTAGAAGGAGTGAAAACAAATAACGAAGCAAAATAATAATATTAATCATAAAATCGACAAGACATGCCAAGTGGTAAAAAAAGAAAGAGACATAAGGTAGCAACGCACAAACGTAAAAAAAGAGCGAGAGCTAACCGACACAAAAAGAAAAAGTAGTTTTAAACTACTTTTTTCTTTTTAAAAGTTCATTGAAATTGAAAAAAGATGAAAGAGCAAAGAAAATAGATAACAGACTCCAAAAGTCTAGACTCTTTAATCTATTCTCTATAAATCTTCTTTTCCCCGGGTTCAATACCTGTAAAAATATTGTTTAATCCATTTGTTCGCCTTGGCGAATAGATAAAAATGTACAGCGTGAATAAAGAATTAATCATCCGATCTAGTTCTGAAGCCGTAGATTTTGCCTTATTAAAAGATGGAAAACTAATTGAATTACACAAAGAAGAAGAAAAAAGCAACTTCCAGGTTGGTGATATTTTTATTGCCAAAATCAGGAAACCAGTTGCCGGACTTAACGCTGCTTTTGTAAATGTAGGCTTCGAAAAAGATGCCTTTTTACATTATCATGATTTAGGACCTAATTTAGCTTCCCAACTGAAATTCATAAAACTTGTAAGCGCAGGTAAATTAAAAGATTTCTCCCTAAAAAACTTTCAGTTTGAAAAAGAAATAGACAAAGATGGTACCATCACTGATGTTTTGAGTTCCAATCAATCTGTTTTAGTACAAGTCGTCAAAGAACCTATATCTACAAAAGGACCAAGAATTAGCGCTGAGCTTTCTCTTGCCGGGAGATTTATAGTTTTGGTTCCGTTTTCTGACCGCGTTTCTATTTCACAAAAAATAGAAGACAAAAAAGAAAAAGAACGCTTGAAACGATTAGTACAATCCATCAAACCAAAAGGATTTGGTGTTATTGTTCGCACAGTAGCCGAAGGCAAAAATACAGCCGAATTAGAAAAAGATTTGCAGAACCTGCTCAGCAGATGGACTGCAATGTGTAAAAAATTACCAACTGCTCATCATCCGTCAAAAGTATTAGGAGAACTCAACAGAGCCTCTTCGATATTAAGAGATGTATTCAACGATACCTTTAGCGGTATTCAGATAGATGACGAAGAGTTGTACAACCAAACAAAGGATTATTTGCAAGAAATTGCACCATCCAAACAATCAATTGTTAAGTTTTATCAATCAAAAGACACACCTATTTTTGAGAAATACAACATAGAGAGACAAATCAAAACTTCTTTTGGAAAAACAGTATCCATGAGTAAAGGGGCGTATCTTATTATCGAACACACTGAAGCTCTACACGTTATAGACGTAAACAGCGGAAACCGTTCTAATAAAGCCACCAACCAGGAAGATACAGCCATGGAAGTCAATATGATTGCAGCTGCCGAAATCGCAAGACAATTACGTCTTCGTGATATGGGCGGAATCATCGTAGTCGATTTTATCGATATGTCAAATCCTGAAAATCGTAAAGTGTTGTTCGATTTCTTGAAAGAAGAAATGAGCGATGATAAAGCAAAACACAAGATCTTACCTCCGAGCAAATTTGGATTAGTTCAAATTACAAGACAAAGAGTAAGACCTGAAGTAAATATTAAAACCAGAGAAGAAGATCCAAACAATGAAAGCGGCGAAATTGAAGCGCCAATTCAAATCATTGATAAAATCGCTTTCGATCTGGAAAGAGTGTTAAAAAACCACAAAGATGTTGTGCTTAATGTACACCCTTTTGTGGCCGCATACCTTACCAAAGGTTTTCCATCATTACGTTCAAAATGGTTTCTTGAACATAAAAAATGGGTGAAAATTATACCTCGTGATGCTTACACGTATTTAGAATATCATTTCTACGACAAAAAAGAAAATGCTGTCATAGAATAAATTACAAACTCCTCAAGAAATTGGGGAGTTTTTTTGTGCGTCATTGTGAGATTTTTCGAGGCAATCTGTAATTTATAATTTATTTGTTTTTAGGAGCTAATCCAGCTATCCGCTATATCTTTTCCTGGCTAAAGAAGTCAGAAAAAGGATGCCGCTACTATCTGGGCTAAGGCATTCGTTTATAGTATCACTTCCTCCTCTCGACAAAAAATCGCTTCATCAACTCCGAAGCTTCATTTGCCAAAACACCTTTCACAACCGTAGTTTTAGGATGCAATTGAGTTCCCATTTTTACAAAACCGCGATTCTCATCGCTGGCTCCATATACAATTTTCGAAATTTGACTCCAGTACAAAGCGCCTGCACACATCTGGCAAGGTTCCAGTGTGACATATAGTGTACAGCCTATTAAATATTTCCCGCCAAGATAATTCGCTGCTGCAGTGATGGATTGCATTTCGGCGTGAGCCGTAACATCATGAAGTAATTCAGTCAAATTATGACTTCTGGCAATGACCTTATTATCAATTACAATTAGGGCGCCAACAGGAATTTCGCCTTTTTCAAAAGCCATTTCGGCTTCCTGCAAAGCCTTTTTCATAAAATATTCGTCGGTGAAAGGATTTATCATAATATAGGACCGCAAATTCGCAAATTTAAATTCTTTGTGAAACAACTTTTTTTATCGACTGTAAAAATACAATTTCAAATCGTACCTTTGCTTTATGTCAGATAATTTACTTTCAAACATCAATAACCCAACCGATTTACGCTTGCTTGACGAAGCCCAACTTCCTCAAGTTGCCCAAGAATTACGCGATTTCATTATCGATATTGTGGCTGTAAAAGAAGGTCATCTTGGCGCAAGCTTAGGAGTCATCGAATTGACAATTGCCTTGCATTATGTTTTTGATACCCCAAATGATTTATTAATTTGGGACGTAGGTCATCAAGCCTACGGACATAAAATACTCACCGGCCGAAGAGAAAATTTTCATACCAATCGTCAACTCGGTGGTATTTCTGGTTTCCCAAAAAGAAGTGAGAGTATTTACGATGCTTTTGGCGTAGGCCACTCCTCTACTTCTATTTCAGCAGCGCTAGGAATGGCAATTGCTTCTAATTTGAAAGGTGATTTCAACAAACAGCACATTGCAGTAATCGGCGACGCATCGATCGCTTCAGGAATGGCTTTTGAAGGACTAAATCACGCCGGAGTTACTGATGCTAATTTATTAGTAATTCTTAATGATAACGCCATCGGGATTGATCCAAGCGTGGGTGCTTTGAAACAATACCTCACTGCAGTGAAAGAAGGGAAAAATCCGAGGCAAAATAACATGATTAAATCCTTGAATTTTGATTATTCGGGGCCTATTGACGGCCATGATATTTTTGCCGTTATCAAAGAACTGAAACGTTTGCAAAAAACAAAAGGACCAAAATTTCTTCATATCATTACCACAAAAGGGAAAGGTCTTCAACAAGCTGAGGACGATCAGGTGAAATACCATGCTCCCGGAAAATTTGACGCTTTAACAGGAGAAATTCACATTAAATCAGAAGAAAATCTACCTCCAAAATATCAGGATGTTTTTGGCTTGACCGTATTGGATTTAGCTAAAAAAAATGAAAAAATAATAGGAATCACACCAGCGATGCCGTCCGGAAGCTCACTGAAATTCATGATGGATGCCTTTCCAAAACGTGCTTTTGACGTAGGAATTGCAGAACAGCATGCCGTGACTTTAGCCGCCGGAATGGCAACACAAGGAATGATCGTTTATTGTAACATTTATTCCACTTTTTTACAAAGAGCATACGACCAAATAATCCACGATGTGGCTTTGCAAAATCTTCAAGTGATTTTTTGTTTGGATAGAGCCGGTTTAGTCGGAGAAGACGGCGCAACACATCACGGTGTTTTCGATTTGGCCTATTTGCGTTGCATTCCTAACATGATTGTTTATGCCCCAATAAATGAAATAGCGTTGCAAAATATTTTATATACTGCTCAATTAGGATTAGATCACCCTATAGCCATTCGCTATCCGAGAGGTCGCGGAGTCATTCAAGATTGGCAAACACAACATCTTGGGAAGTATGAAAAAATAGATATTGGAAAAAGTGTTTGCATCAAACAAGGTTCGAAAGCAGCCGTTCTATCCAATGGAACTATTGGCAATAATGTCTCTTTGGCTATAGCCAAAATGAAACATCCAGAAACTATTGCGCATTACGATTTTTCGTTTGTTAAACCATTAGACGAAAAGGCATTAAAAAGCATTTTCAATACCTTTAAAACCATCATTACAATAGAAGACGGTACTGTAAAAGGCGGATTTGGAAGTGCAATTCTTGAGTTTGCCTCAGAGAACAATTATGCGTCAAAAATTACTGTTTTGGGTATTCCAGATGAGTTCATTGAACATGGAACTGTAGCCGAATTACAACAATACTGCAAAATTGACGTTAAAAGTCTTGAAATACTTTTTTCAAGTTATTAAAATAATTATTTTGCAACCCCAAACACAATTACTCCAAAATGAAATTTTTAACCTACACATTATTACTCCTTGCATTCACATTTCCTATTAATAGCTTTTCCCAAGAAGCGACAACCACCACTCTTTCCGACGGACTTAAACCTATTACCACACTAACAACTGTAGATAAATCATTGCATGTTCCGCTAAAAATACAAACAAAAACGCATTATTTACCTTTATCGTATTGGAGCAAAAAAAACAGTTTAGGTTTTGACATTTCCGAAGTAGCATTCGTCAACTGGTCTGCCGGGGGAACAAGTTCAATTTCCGGTTTATTTAAAGGTAAATTTCACCGAGTATATAACCGAAGTAACTATAATTGGTCTAATGAATTAATAATTAGATACGGATTAAACAAACAAGACGGAATCGATATTAGAAAAACAGATGATGCCATCCAGTTAAACTCTACTTTTGGTTACAGAAAAGACACGCTTTCAAACTGGTTTCATTCGGCTAAATTTAATTTCAACACGCAATTTACCAATGGTTACGCGTATCCAAATACTGAAAAAGCAATTTCAAAACCGTTTGCTCCGGCTTATATTTTTATGGGAATAGGTGCCGAAAATATCGATAAAGAAAAAAAGAGAACTTTTTATATCTCTCCATTTACCTTCAAAACGACCTTAGTTTTAGACCAAAGACTAGCCGATCAGGGTGCTTTTGGTGTTCCAAAAGCTACTTACGATCTCGACGGAAATCAACTCACAGAAGGTGAAAGGTCAAAAATGGAACTTGGTTTTCTGATTACCAACAAATACAAAAAAGAAATTTTCAAAAATATCAGTTTAGAAAATCGGCTGAGCTTATATTCTGATTATGTAAATCGTTTTGGAAATATCGATATTGATTGTGATTTGCAAGTAGAACTTGTGGTAAATCAATATGTAAAAGCCAATATTGGAGCACATGTTATCTATGATGATGACATCAAATCTAAAAGAGAAATTGCAGGAATACAAGTAACCGAAGGTCCAAAAACTCAAGTCAGACAGGCAATTGGTGTGGGAATTGAATATATTTTTTAAACGTTAATTCTTTTTTCTCCCATTAATAGTTTCAAATAATTCCAGTGCATTTCCGTCTGTGAGCATGGATACATAATGACAAATGTGCAGCAATCGTCCGTACAGATTTTCCTTTTCTAAATGATGCTTTTCCGGCAACATTTTCAAAATTAAACAGTCGTAATTAGACGCATTCCCGTTGTATTTGTTATTAAAAGCCGTTATGAATTTATCCAACAACGTTTGAATAATCTGATAACCGACGATTTCTTTCTCAATGACTTCACGGCTTTGGTAAATATTATCTACACTAATCTTGATAATATCGTCCATTTGGGCTTTGTATTTGCTTTTGTCCATTATGGCAAAAGGAAATTTTCCGTTCAGAATCAGGGCTTCATTTTCGACAAATACTTTTACGGCATCATTGATTAAGCTCCCAATTGCCAAAGCGCGTAAGTAACTAATACGGTCTTCTTTGGTTTCCAAAGTCTTGTATTTTGAAGTATCAATACTGTCTTTTACCAATTTTATCAAATATTCCAACGCAAAATCCTCAGAAACTAATCCTAAATTGATTCCGTCTTCAAAATCAATAATGGTATAACAAATATCATCCGCCGCTTCTACTAAATATGCCAAAGGATGTCTCTCGAAACCTATGTTTTCGCCTGATTTATTTGGAATCAAACCCATATCTAAAGCTACATCTTTAAAAAAAGCTTTATCGGTTTGAAAGAAACCATATTTTTTGTCGGCAATGTCTTTGGTTGGTTTTTTTGGTAAACTTTCTTTAGGGTACTTCATGAAAGCCCCCAAAGTTGCATACGAGATTCGAAGTCCGCCTTCAATTCCAGGACGACTGGCCGTCAATACCGAAAAACCGTTCGCATTCCCTTCAAAATCAATTAAATCCTGCCATTCTTTTGCGCTAAGCTGGTCTTTGTATTGCTGTCCTTTTCCAATGGAAAAATACTCTCCAATCGCTTTTTCACCGGAATGTCCAAAAGGTGGATTTCCAATATCATGCGCCAACGAAGCCGCAGCAACAATAGCTCCAAAATCATTCATGTGATAGCCATGAACTTCTTTCAAATGCGGATATTTCTCGATAATTTTCTTACCCACCAATCGCCCCAATGAACGACCCACAACCGAAACTTCTAAACTGTGCGTCAATCGGGTGTGTACAAAATCAGTTTTTGATAAAGGAATAACTTGTGTTTTATCCTGCAAACTTCTAAAAGCGGCTGAGAAAATGATACGGTCGTAATCAACCTCAAAACCCAAACGGGTATCATCTTGTTCTACACGTAATCTTTTGCCTTTGTCGCCTTGTCGTTTTAGTGATAAAAGTTGTTCCCAGTTCATCATTTTATTTTTGGTATTTAGAAGGAGCGAATATAAAGAAAAGGATGTGTTTAAAAACAAAAAAGCAGCCTAAAATGACTGCAATTTTTATCTTTGCTATTTATTTATTCTTCAGAAAACAATTTCTTTTTGTCTAAAAAATCATGCTTTTTCACCACATACGTAACTGATAATGTATCATGCCATCCTCGCTCAGCAGTTAAAAAAGAAAAAGGCTCAAAAGGAATTAATCTAGAAAGTGTTCTAATCATTATACTTTTCATATTGGGTCTTGAACCATCATGCTTTACAACCATTGTTTTCGTGAAATACTTCCCGAAGGTTCTGGAAAAATACATTTCAGTTATTAAATAATAAAAAAACAAGATGACAAGTCCAAAAAAGAAACTTTCAACTACGCTTAATGAGGAAACCCAATTTGATGCTGTATCACTTTTCGTTAAATCTCCAATTAGAATAATGGTCGTACCAATACTTATTTCGATAACATAAATTATAAATAAATCAATAATGAAATTCAGGAGACGTTGGCCTTTGGAAGCTAATAAATCATCTGTAATAGTAAATTTTTTATTTTCCATGGCATTTAGTATAAAAGGATTGTTTAAAGTGTGAATTATCTCAAATATAGTGAATTATTTACAAATTTAAACTGTTAGCTATTGGTATTTTAGCCCTGATTGCAGTGAAAATCCTTTTTGTTCGCCTTTTCGGCGAATAAAAGATTGTAACGAAAAGCGGGAAATAGCTCCAAAAAAAAGCAGCTATCGTTACAATAGCTGCTTTTCAAATTTAAATGCTTTTTTTAATTCGAATTTTAAAACAACTTCCGTCAGTTTTACAAATTCTTCTACCATTTCTTGTTGTGATACATTTTCTGAAAATGTAATCATAACCTTCATCCGTTTTTGGAATCATAATTGAAAATATTAAAATTTAACAATAAAGAAGTCCTTTTTTTTACCAAAATATTTTATATTTGGAGTGTTAAATCAAATACATATTTGGCTATAGAATAGAACTTCAATTCTATTATCTATAATTTATTAAAAAAAGGCTTCAACTCGAATTGAAGCCTTTTTTATTTTATTTAACTCCCACACATTTCACATTCGTCTGGACCAGCATTTTTAGACAATTCAAGCATCGCTCTGTATTCATCGGCTGTCATTTCTACTGCTTCTGCAACTGCAGGAATAGCGATTGATTGCTCTTTGATTTCGATTGGCTCTGCTTTTTTATCATTGTTCAATGTAAATTTAATTGCATCCACCGCAGCTTTGGTTCTTAGATAATACATTCCCGTTTTCAATCCGGATTGCCAAGCGTAGAAATGCATTGATGTCAATTTAGAATAATTGGCATTTTGCATGAACAAGTTCAATGATTGCGATTGATCCACAAAATAACCACGTTGACGTGACATATCGATAATGTCTTTCATTGACATTTCCCAAACGGTTTTGTACAATTCTTTCAAGTCTTGCGGAATATTAAGTGCTTGAACTGAACCGTTATTACGCATTAATTCTTGTTTCAAGGTTTCGTTCCACAAACCACGCTCCACTAAATCGTGTAACAAGTGTTTGTTTACCACAATAAATTCACCTGAAAGTACTCTTCTCGTGTAAATATTAGAAGTGTATGGTTCGAATGCTTCGTTGTTACCCAAAATTTGTGAAGTCGAAGCCGTTGGCATTGGCGCCACTAATAATGAGTTTCTTACTCCGTGTTCCATTACTTCTTTTCTCAATGAAGTCCAGTCCCAACGTCCTGATAATTCCTCGTCTTTCAATCCCCAAAGGTTATATTGAAATTCCCCTTGTGAAATTGGCGAACCTTCAAAACTAGAATATGGACCTTCTTCTTTGGCCATTTCCATCGAGGCGGTTACGGCTGCAAAATATAAGGTTTCAAAAATTTCCTGATTCAGTTTTTTCGCTTCGTCGCTCGTAAACGGCAAACGCAACATGATGAAAGCATCAGCTAATCCTTGCACTCCAAGGCCAATTGGTCTGTGGCGTTTATTGGAATTTTCTCCTTCAATTACCGGATAATAATTCCTGTCAATTACTTTATTTAAGTTTCTGGTTACTCGTTTGGTAACGGTATACAACAATTCATGATTGAATTTTTTGTTTTCCACAAACATTGGTAACGAAAGTGAAGCCAAGTTACAAACCGCAATTTCATCTTTAGAAGTGAATTCCATAATCTCCGTACACAAATTCGAAGAACGAATGGTACCCAGATTTTTTTGGTTTGATTTTCTGTTGGCTGCATCTTTGTACAACATGTAAGGTGTTCCAGTTTCAATTTGCGATTCTAGGATTTTCTCCCACAATTCATGCGCTTTGATGGTTTTTCTACCTTTTCCACGTTTCTCGTAATCAATGTACATTGCTTCAAATTCTTCGCCATACACATCATACAATCCCGGACATTCATTAGGACACATCAGTGTCCAATAACTGTCTTCTTGCACACGTTTCATGAATAAATCCGACGTCCACATCGCGAAGAACAAATCTCTGGCACGCATTTCTTCTTTTCCTGTATTCTTTTTCAAGTCTAGAAATTCAAAGATATCCGCATGCCAAGTTTCGATATAAATAGCAAAACTTCCTTTACGTTTTCCTCCACCTTGATCTACATATCTTGCAGTATCATTGAAAACTCTTAACATAGGAACAATTCCGTTTGACGTTCCGTTTGTTCCACGAATATAAGAACCAGTAGCTCTTACATTGTGAATAGAAAGCCCAATTCCACCAGCTGATTGCGAGATTTTAGCCGTTTGTTTCAACGTATCATAAATGCCGTCAATACTATCATCTTGCATTGCCAAAAGGAAACAGCTAGACATTTGAGGTTTTGGAGTTCCGGCGTTGAACAATGTAGGAGTTGCATGCGTAAAGAACTTTTTCGACATTAAGTCGTACGTTTCAATCACCGATTTCAAATCGTCTAAGTGAATTCCAACGGAAACACGCATCAACATGTGTTGTGGACGCTCCACGATTTTACCGTTTATTTTAAGCAAATACGATCTTTCCAAGGTTTTAAAACCAAAATAATCGTAGTTAAAATCTCTGTTGTATATAATATGGGAATCTAAAAATTCCGCGTTATCCATTATCACTTTATGCACTTCCTCAGAAAGTAACGGTGCGTATTGACCATTTCTTGGGTTTACATAATTGAACATATCATTCATCGTTTCCGAAAATGATTTCTTAGTATTCGAATGTAAATTTGAGATTGCAATACGAGCGGCTAACTGTGCATAATCCGGATGCGCAATAGTCATTGACGCAGCAGTTTCGGCAGCAAGATTATCCAATTCCGATGTCGACACACCATCATAAAGCCCTTCAATTACTCGCATTGCCACTTTCACGGCATCAACCAAATCATTCAAACCATAGCATAGTTTTTTAATTCTATCCGTGATTTTGTCGAACATTACCGGCTCTTTGTGGCCATCTCTCTTAATTACATACATAAGCTCAATTGTTTTTAAAAAACAGAAAATCCCTTTCCTATTTTTTTGGGTATTTGTTAATTTTTTTTTGGGAAGCTAATCCCGCTGTCATTCCAATCTTTCTAGTCCTGAACTTGTTTCAGGATCCTGAAACAAGTTCAGGACTAGAAAGGATATTCCCTTCCATCGGGGCTAAAACACCCGATACTACAATAACTATTTTCTAAAAATCAGCGTCAAAAGATATTTTCTGAGCATCTTCATCGGTATTCATAACACCGGCTTTTTGATATTCGGCTACTTTCTTTTCAAAGAAGTTTGTTTTTCCTTGAAGTGAAATCATATCCATAAAATCAAACGGATTTGTAGTATTGTATTCTCTTTCGCAACCTAATTCGACCAATAATCTATCAGCAACAAATTCTAAATATTGCGTCATCAATACCGCATTCATCCCTATCAAACTCACTGGAAGTGATTCGGTGATAAATTCTCTTTCAATATTCAAAGCATCTACAATGATACTTCTGATTCTTTCTTTTGGCACTTTATTCACCAAGTGGTGGTTGTGTAAATGCACCGCAAAATCACAGTGAACCCCTTCGTCACGCGAAATCAATTCGTTAGAAAATGTCAATCCTGGCATTAATCCACGTTTTTTCAACCAGTAAATAGAACAAAATGCTCCCGAAAAGAAAATTCCTTCCACCGCTGCAAAAGCAATTAATCTTTCAGCAAACGAATCCGATTCTATCCACTTCAAAGCCCAATCCGCTTTTTTCTTAATTGCAGGAAAAACTTCTAAAGCATTGAACAATTCATCTTTCTCTGCTTCGTCTTTTACATAAGTGTCAATCAATAACGAATACGTTTCGCTGTGAATGTTTTCCATCATGATTTGGAATCCGTAAAAGAATTTTGCTTCTGCATATTGCACTTCGTTCACAAAATTTTCAGCTAGATTTTCATTTACAATTCCATCTGAAGCAGCAAAAAATGCCAAAATGTGTTTAACAAAATAACGCTCATCGTCTGAAAGTTTGTTATTCCAGTCATTTAAATCTTGTGACAAATCAATTTCTTCAGCAGTCCAGAAACTGGCTTCCATACTTTTATAAAATTCCCAAATATCATGGTGTTTGATTGGAAAAATCACGAAACGATTTTTATTCTCTTGTAAAATTGGTTCAAGTTGTGCCATTTATAGTAGTTTGTTTTTTTGAGATTTTAACGAAATAAATTCCGTTTTGAGAGTTACAAAGATTGCGAAATATTGATGAAATTAAAAGCCAAACTTATCCACAATAAGCCATAGTTTTTAACAAAAGGAAAAAATAAATAGATTTTTTATTCAAACTATAAAAAACTGCAAATCAGTTTATTAAAATTTAAAAAATAGCGTAAAGTGCCGTAAAATATAGGATTTTAAAAAATAGAGAACAAGGAATTATTATTCTATTTTGAATTATTTTTATGCTCTTCGGCAACTGTCTCAAGCTCGGCATACCAATCCTCACCAAACCTTCTAACCAAGGCTTCTTTGACAAATTTATAAACCGGAACTTCTAACTCTTGACCTAAAGAACAGGCCGGATCACAAATATCCCATTTGTCATAATTAACAGCGGCAAATTCCGTAAAATCTTTTACACGCACTGGATAAAGATGACAAGAAACCGGTTTTTTCCAGTCGATTATTCCTTGGTTGTACGCTTGTTCGATACCGCACAAAGCCGTTTTACCATCAAAAATTACGTAAGCGCAATCTTTATCATCGATTAATGGTGTTTCAAGATCGCCATCGGTTCCTTTGACCCAAGTTCCTTGCGCTTCAATAGCAGCAATTCCTTGCTTACGCAAAAAGGGTTTGACCTTTGGATAAATAGATTCGAGGATTTTAGTTTCCTCCAAACTTAATGGCGCTCCAGCGTCGCCGTCTACACAGCAAGCGCCTTTACAAGCAGTCAAATTGCAAACAAAATCTTTTTCGAGTAAGTCTTCTGAGACGATGGTTTTTCCTAGTTGAAACATTTTGCAAAGGTATTCAAAGAAATTCAAAAAAGCACCTCAGCAAATCATAAAATTCGAAAACAAAATAGAAGAAAATAAAAAATAAGTTACATGAATTTATAGTCTGATTTTAGAAATTCACGAGAATTTTTCTCTAAAACAACACACTTCATCGTGGTGATTTTACCTTTATCTTTCAAGTCTTTCATACTCATTGTCATCATCAAAGGTCGGTCTCCCGTTTTAAAATAATGTTTCAATACATCCGGAGTTTTCTGTCTTTGCTGAGATCTAAACATATCCGAAAAACTCACCTTGGCCTCATTTGTATAATAAAATACCATAACAAAGTCCTTACTTGTGGCTTCAATTCCCTTACAATTATAACCCATAATTATTTTATTAGGAAGCGACCTGTATGAAAATCCGTCACTTTCATTTTCTTTTGATGACATTTCGGAGTAATCAGGCATTTTAGAAGCCATGGCAACCTTTTCTTTTTCTTGATCAAAAGCAGTAATCATCAACTTATTTCTGCTGTCAATTACCATAAACATCTCACCGGATCCCCCCATTTTGAAACCAAAATATTCCGCATTAGGCTCTAAAAAATAATCCATAATCATCGCCTTTTCATTTTCACTCTGAATCTCCAAAGAATATTTCCAGCTGAACGAATACGAATCTGGAACCATCGAAGGATCAACTTTATTTTTCCCAAACGCCATTACCATCGCATCAGCATTCAATGTCTTGTCCATTACTTTCTGCTTCTCTTCATCAGTTGTGTCAATACTTTTTTCAACTGCTTTTTGCGTTACATTATCTTGAATTTTTTTCTGAATTTTTTTCAAAATTTGCGCTTCTGTAGTATTTACAAAAAGAAACATCAGC
Source organism: Flavobacterium psychrolimnae (assembly GCF_003312425.1). GTDB lineage: Bacteria > Bacteroidota > Bacteroidia > Flavobacteriales > Flavobacteriaceae > Flavobacterium > Flavobacterium psychrolimnae. Next base: position 173,475 of record NZ_QNUX01000003.1, read on the forward strand.
ACTACACTAAAAACCCATCGTATCGTTTGCATAGCTGTAAATTTTAAATTAATAACAAATTTACAAATTGATTATCAGATACTTACACTTTATTAAAAAATAAAAAATACTAATTATTAATAAAAATAAAGAATGAATTATGTCCATAAATAAAAAATCAACGTAGTCGATAACCAAACTAAATTCTATACTTTTGCAGTAAACAAACAAGCAAATTATGGAATTCGACATTAGAGAAATAATCACAGTAGGAATGGTGCTTTTTGCCGTAATTGATATTGTGGGATCGATCCCGATAATTGTTGATTTAAGAACAAAACACGGACACATTGAATCTGAAAAAGCATCTATTGTCGCCGCTGTAATCATGATTGTTTTCCTTTTTGCAGGTGAAGAACTTTTAAAATTAATTGGTATCGACGTCAATTCATTTGCGGTTGCCGGATCTTTTGTCTTATTCTTTTTGGCGTTGGAAATGATTTTAGGAATCAGAATCTATCGTGATGAAGAAGCTAGCTCCGCCTCTATTGTTCCGTTGGCATTTCCTTTGATTGCCGGCGCAGGAACCATGACGACTTTGCTTTCTTTACGTTCTCAATTTTACACTATTAATATTGTAATTGCCATAATTTTGAATATTATTCTGGTATATATCGTTTTGAAATCTTCTTCTAAAATTGAAAAAATGCTAGGCGAGAATGGACTTGGAGTCATCCGCAAGACTTTTGGAGTTGTACTGCTTGCAATTGCTGTTAAATTATTCGCTGCGAATGTTAAAGGTTTGTTTGTCTAAAATAAATTTTCATAAATTTACCCCCTAATTCAATGCTACAAAATTAATTAGATTTTTTTGGGAATATAATTCCAGTTTAAAAGCTGACCCAATTATCTTTTTATTTCAAAACAAAAACAATAACGTACTATGAAAATTTTCACTAACATACTGGTATTTTTAGCAATCGCTCTAATCCTTTTTAATGTTACTTTGCTGGATTTTAGAAATCCATTTCAAGGAGAAAGTGTCGTTGCTTTTATTGGAATCGCAGCTTCTTTTTGTGCTGTAATGATTCTGTTAATCTTTAGAATTTCAAAAAGAATTGAGGAAAAAACTAACGAAAAGTAATCGTTTTGTTTGATGTACTTATTTTAGGTGGTGGCGTTTCAGGAATGTCATGTTCACTTGTTTTAGGTTCTGCCAAAAACAAATCTTTTGTTGCCAATAAAAAAATAGGCGTTTTTACCCATCAGAAATCATCTTCTCTTCAAGACGCATTATTTAACAATGCGTACGGAATTCCTCCAGGAACATTAGGCGCTGACTTGATGAAAGAGAGCATCACGCATCTTTCAGAAACGTATCCGCACATTGTGCAAATCCCCAACGAAAAAGTACTTAAAATAGAAGGCAGTTATCCTGAATTTACAGTGACTACTAATAAAACAAGCTACCAAACGAGTATAATTGCTATTGGAATTGGTTCAGCGAATACTTTTGCGATTGAAGGTTTAATGGAATATCTAGAACCACATCAAAAATCACTTCCCGAAAAACAACGAATACAACTCAAAAACAACGACCACAAAGTTACTGATGGGATTTATGTGATGGGGACTTTAGCAGGCTGGAGAAGCCAATTGGCGATTGCATCTGGAAGTGGCGCCGCAGTTGCTACAGACATTCTTACTTTATGGAATGATGGAATTCAGACTCACGCCCACGACAGCATTCGGTAAAAAAAATGAATAGGACTTAATCGTTCAATTCTAAACTTTTTATTATTTCGATAATAGAATATTGATCCAATTCAACTTTTTTTAAAATAGCTTTAACTCCTTCAACATCTTTCATTTTTACACAAGTATCAAAATCATTAGAAAGTTCACTAACATACAAGCGTTCGTTTACAGTCATTCCAAAATAAACATTTTTCATACTTAGTATTATTCAGTTTTATTTCTGATTCAAAACTCTTTTCACCATAGCGTCTTCGGGCAATACAATTTCATAATAATAGCTTTCACCATATATTTGTCGGGCAAACTCTGCCGTTAAATAGCGTTTTACCAAAGCTTTACTTTTATCAAAATTGAGCTCCAAACCATTTCCCAGAATAAATTTTTGAAACGCATTGAAATACAAATCAGTGGTATTCATTTTAGTTTGAAACTGTTCAAAAGACAGTCCTTTGAAAACGCTTCTGTTCTTATCCAATTGCTCAAAAACAAAATTACCCACGATTCCCGATTGCAATAAATAAACGGTACTTTCATTTCCGTGTTCCACTTCGAGTGGCACAAAAACATCCGGAACAATTCCACCGCCGCCATATACAATTTTCCCCTTTTTAGTTTTGAATTTTATCGTGTCAATGACTTTGATACTGTCTTTTTCATACAATTCTCCATTTCCATAACGCGCTTCTGATTCTTTGAAATACGCTTCATTTCCTTTAGAATATGGCTTTTGAATTGAACGACCTGTTGGTGTATAATATCTGGCAATTGTAAGTCGAACGGCTGAACCATCTGCAAAATCCATTTCGCGCTGCACCAATCCTTTACCGAAAGAGCGGCGGCCTACAATGGTCCCTCTGTCATTATCCTGAACTGCTCCGGCAAGAATCTCACTTGCTGAAGCACTGTTTTCATTGATTAGGACAAAAACATTTCCTTTTTCAAAATTCCCTTTAGCGGTAGCAAATGTTTTATCGATATTTCCGTTTTTATTCTTGGTAAAAACAATCAGCTGTTTATCACTTAACAATTCATCGGCAATTGCAATCGCTTCTTCCATATATCCGCCACCGTTATCCCGAACATCGATAATGAGTGATTTAGCTCCTTGTTGCTTGATTTTAGACAAACCTTCCATAAACTCTGTATAAGTAGTTTCGGCAAATCTGTTTATTTTTATATAACCGGTTTTATTACCCAAAAGCAAAGCGACGTCAACACTTTTTAGTGGAATTATATCCCGTTTAATTTTTACTTTTATTTTTTTGCCTTCGGATTTTCTGTAAATTGTTAGTTCAATATCAGAACCCACAGTTCCTTTTAGTTTAGAATACAAACTGTCAGTGGGTAATTTACGCCCAAATAATTTTGTTTTATCGGCATACAAAATTCTATCGCCTGCCTTTATTCCTGCTTTTGCCGAAGGACCATCCGCAACAGGCTTTATTACCGCAACAGAATCTTTGTACATATAAAAATTTACTCCTATTCCCACAAAGTTTCCTTTCATACTTTCCATCACTTCTTGTTGATCACTTGGCGCAATATATACAGAATGCGGGTCAAGTTGTGCCAAGATATTATCGACGGTAAGATTTACAATAGAATCAGTATTAACATCATCCACGTATTCATTATCGATAAAATCAATGAGTTTATTCAGCTTACTTTTCGAATTGTTTTTGACAAGATAATCAGCTGTGTTAGGAAAATTCAACATTCCACCCAAGACAACACCTAAAGCAAGTGTTGAAAAAATAAGAATGGGCAAATATTTAGTATTAAAGTTCATTTATTCTTCTAAAATTGCAATGTGTTCCACCTCTACTCCTGCTTTTATCAAAAACTGAATGCCGGAATCATCCCGATATCCATTGTGATAGACCACTCTTTTTATTCCGGATTGATGAATTAATTTGCTGCATTCCTTGCAAGGCGAAAGTGTAATATATAAAGTAGCGCCTTCACATGATTGCGTTGACCGCGCCACTTTCAGAATCGCATTTGCTTCAGCATGTAAAACATCCCAACGCGTTAATCCTTCCTCATCTTCACAGCAATTCTCAAAACCAGTTGGTGTTCCGTTGTATCCGTCAGAGATTATCATTCTATCACGCACAATAATCGCACCAACTTGTTTGCGTTTACAGTAGGACAGTAAACTCCATTCTTTGGCGATTCTAAGGTACGCTTTATCGTATTTATTTAATTTTTTTTCGTTCATTTTATCTTATCCAAATTTCACTTTCTATAATTAATGGTATCACTACTCCTATTATGAATGCCGACATGACTAAAGTCCAATCGCGTTTTGAGAATCTGAAAACGGTTTGAACAATATACGACACTATCAAAACCACAAAAACCACTACAATCTGAGCCGCTTCTATTCCAAGTGCAAACTCGGACAATGGTAAAACTTTTGAGGCTGCATCTCCGCCAAGAATTGATTTAAAATAATTTGAAAAACCCAATCCATGAATGATTCCAAAGAAAAGCGTGATAAAAAATACCACATTTATACTTTCTTTCTTGCTTGACTTTCCAGCCGTAAAAAGATTAAACAATGCCGTTATTAGAATCGTTATTGGAATTAATAATTCGACTACATTGACTTTTATGGCAATTATACCAAAAACGGAAAGCATCAAAGCCATCGTGTGACCAATAGTAAAAAGGGTAACCAAAAGTACAACTCGCTTCCAATCCTTGAACGAAAACGGAATGGCGAGCGCAATTAAAAATAAAACATGATCATAAGCATGAATATCTAAAACGTGTTTTAATCCTATTTGAAAGTAAATCCAAAATTCTGACATGGGTAATTTATTAGGTTGATAATGGGCTTGTAAACTTACGATTAATTTTGAAAATGATTGATTTGATTATTTAAATAAATGCATTTCAAAAGGGATTGAATAGAACAAAAAAATATAAAAAATATAAAATCATTAATTTAAAAATAGATTTATCTTTGTAAGATATAAAACCAATAATTATGTCATTTTCAGATTTATTTGATAGCGAATTCAAACAAAGAAATAAAGGTCATTTTGCATCAATTGTCCGCGTAGCGCTTACTGACGGGAAGTTTTCTCCTGAAGAAAAAGCATTTTTAGACAAACTGGCAGTTCGATTAGAAATTTCTCAAGCAGAATATGAGGAAATTTTAGAGAATCCTTTAAATTACCCAATCAATCCTCCTTATTTATACGAACAAAGAATGGAGCGTTTGTATGATCTAGCCCGTATTGTACATGTTGATCATCATTTAGGAGACAAACAAGAAGTGATGCTTAGAAAAATTGGTGTAGGCTTAGGCTTTAATACTGAAAACGTAGATTACATCGTTGACAAAGCACTTAAATTAGTGGATAAAGAAGTGGATTTAGACACTTTTATTTTCGAAATGAAAAACATGAATAAGTAGTACAAAAATTTTTAGAAAAGCTTCCGCCAAAAACGGAAGCTTTTTTTGTTTTTAGTACTTACTTAATTCTGCTTTATGCATAAATTCTTCGGCTTTTTCTACCATGTTGTAGCTTCCGCAAAAGAACGGCACTCTTTCATGTAATTCTGTTGGTTCAATTTCCATGATTCTATTAAATCCGTTAGACGCTTTTCCTCCGGCTTGTTCCGCAATAAAAGCTAACGGATTGCATTCATATAACAATCGTAATTTCCCTTTTGGAGCTTTAGAACTAGTAGGATATAAATAAATTCCGCCTTTAATCATATTCCTGTGAATATCTGAAACTAAACTTCCAATATATCTTGAAGTATATGGTCGGTCTCCTTCTTCTAACTGACAATATTTGATATAATTTTTTACTCCTTGCGGAAAATGAACATAATTCCCTTCGTTAATAGAATAAATGTGGCCATCCGTTGGGAATTTCATTTTTGGATGTGATAAATAAAAGGTTCCAATTGCCGGATTCAATGTAAATCCGTTCACGCCATGTCCTGTTGTATAAACTAACATTGTCGACGTTCCGTAAATCACATATCCTGCAGCAACCTGATTGATTCCCGGCTGTAAAAAATCTTCCAAAGTAACTGGAGTTCCTATTGGAGTCAATCTTCTATAAACCGAAAATATTGTTCCAACCGAAACATTGACATCAATATTTGATGAACCGTCCAGCGGATCCATTAAAACCACGTACTTATTATTATGGCTGTTATCGCTTCCTTCCACTGTGATAAAATCATCATTTTCTTCGGAGGCAATACCACAAACAATTTCGCGATTAATCAAAGTTTGAATAAAAACCTCATTCGCATAAACATCTAGTTTTTGCTGGTCTTCGCCTTGTATGTTTTGTTCTCCGGCAGCACCAACAATATCAACTAATCCAGCTTTGTTTACTTTATAATTGACCACTTTCGCAGCCAATCGAATGGAGTTGATGATTCGGGATAATTCGCCTGACGAATATTGAAAGGCATTTTGGTTTTCAATAATAAATTCTCCTAGTGTTTTGTTGCGTTCTTCCATTACGAAATCGATGTAGTTAATTTGACATCACAAATATCGTTTTTTTTGTGAAAACAAATTCAATACTATTTATTTAGTTTGACAGTATTGTATATTTGCTGAATAAAACACAAAAAAAGTACATAAAAAGGCTGTTTTATTGCGTTTTTAAATCATTAAAATAAAAATTTATGAATATTAGAAGAGGAAATCCGCAAGATATGCAAGCTGTTTTAGGTCTGATTAAAGAGTTGGCCGAATTCGAAAAAGAGCCAAATGCTGTTCTTGTAACTGTTGACGATTTAATTCGAGATGGTTTTGGTCCTGTTCCTCTTTTTCATGTTTTTGTTGCCGAAATAGAAGACGATTCGAACGATAACGAAAAGTCTAAACAAATTGTGGGCATCGCATTGTACTATTATCGCTATTCTACTTGGAAAGGAAAAACAATCCACTTAGAAGATTTAGTGGTAAAAGAAAGCATGCGAGGAACAGGATTAGGATATGCTTTGTACTCTGAAATTTTAAAACAGGGTAAAAAAGACCAAGTTCGAAGAGTGGAATGGAATGTGCTCGACTGGAATACTCCAGCAATTGAATTTTACGAGAAATCAGGTGCAAAAGTATTACGTGACTGGCATGTCGTGCAAATGGACGAACTTGGAATTACCAATTTCGTGGAGAATAAATTGAAATAAAGTAGAAAGAATAATTTTTGTTTAAGATATGAGAGTATTCAAATTTGGAGGAGCTTCTGTAAAAGATGCCGCAGGAATAAAAAACGTGTACGACGTTTTACAAAAAGTGGGTTACGAAGATGTATTGCTGGTAGTTTCTGCAATGGGAAAAACGACAAATGCACTGGAAATTGTAATCAAAAACTATTTCGACAAATCAGCTGAGCTAAATTCTTCCGTTCAAGAAGTAAAAAAATACCACAATCAAATATTGATGGATTTGTTTGACGATGAAAAAAATGGAGTTTTTGCTGCTGTCAACACACAATTTGCTGATTTAGAATATTTTTTAGCACACAATAAATCACCAAACTATAATTTTGTTTACGACCAAATTGTAAGTTACGGGGAATTGATATCGACGACTATTTTAAGTCATTTCATGAATTTCATGGGCATAAAAACACAATGGCTGGATGTGCGTAATTTTGTGAAAACAGATGCAAATTATAGGGATGCGGAAGTAGATTGGGAGTTAACACAAAAGAATATCGCAAAAAACGTAAAACGAAAAATCCTAAATATTACACAAGGTTTCTTGGGTTCAGATGAGAATAATTTCACAACGACTTTAGGCCGAGAAGGTTCTGATTATACCGCTGCAATTTTTGCGTATTGCTTAAATGCCGAAAGTGTAACCATCTGGAAAGATGTTCCCGGAGTTATGAATGCAGACCCAAGATATTTTGAAAACGCAAGTTTGTTAAATCAAATTTCGTATCGCGAAGCCATTGAATTAGCTTTTTACGGCGCAACGGTTATTCACCCAAAGACATTACAGCCTTTGCAAAAAAAGGAAATTCCTTTATATGTAAAATCGTTTATAAATCCATTATTAAAAGGGACAAGCGTTTCTAAAGGAGTGGATTTAGAACCTTATTTACCTTGCTTTATTGTCAAAAGAAACCAACTTTTGATTTCGCTTTCTTCCATAGATTTCTCTTTTATCATGGAAGAAAACATCAGCGAAATTTTCGCTTTGTTTCACCAGTTCAAAATAAAGGTGAATTTAATCCAGAATTCAGCGATTAGTTTTTCGGTATGTGTGGAGGACAAATTCGATAATTTTAAAGCGTTAAATGCCATTTTATCGAAAAAATTCAAAGTTGAATTTAATGAAAATGTAACTTTGTATACCATTAGACATTTTGATGACAAAGCAGCACAAACTGTCGAAGAAAACAAAATAGTTCTATTGAAACAAGTCAGTCGTGAAACCATGCAAGTCGTGACAAAAGAAGTGTAAACACTTTTTATCAAGTATAAAAAAATGGGAATCGAAATTAAATTTGATTCCCATTTTTCATTATTTTAAGTAAAAAACAAGAGCTAGAATTGACACAATTACTATTTATTTTTTCCGATATTTTCTGCCTTACGCAAGTTCTGATTATCAAATTATAAATACTACTTTTGATACTTTCGAGTTATAGTATCTATGTTGAAAAAATTACTTTTTTGGATTCTACTCTGTTGTTTTTCTGGGCTTCATGCACAGCAAATAAATTCGCTGTACAAAACCAAAAAAATTCTTCCTTCGCGCGATACGATTTACATTGAAAAAGAAAGTATTAATTCTAGTTTTTTCAATTTGCTTGACGCCAATGGCAAACGCATTGACAGTACTTTATTTATAGTAAATTTTGCTAAAGGAACTTTACTTTTAAAAGAAAACAGCATTTTCAGCTCGGATTCCCTCACATTACAGTATTTAAAATTTCCAGAGTTATTGATTAAAGAATACCGAATCTACGAACCCAGCAAAGTGGTGAGTAATGAAGCTGGATTAGGCGATTTGTACGCTATTGGAAATAAAAACACCAATAAAAACGTACCTTTTGACGGTTTGAACACTTCCGGAAGCATTACGCGTGGCGTGACTATAGGAAATAATCAAAATGCTGTTTTGAACTCCAATTTAGACTTGCAAATCACCGGAAAAATATCCGAAAAAGTAAGTTTAAGAGCCTCCATTCAAGACAGTAATATTCCGTTGCAAGATGGCGGATATTCTCAAAAACTAGATCAGTTTGACAATGTTTTCATGGAATTATTCAGCGATGAATGGAATATCCGTGCGGGTGATATTTTTCTGGAAAATAGGAATACCCAATTCCTAAATTTCAATAAAAAAGTACAGGGACTGGCAACAAATTTCAACTTTGGAACCGAAGAAAACAAAACGAATGTATTTGCATCTGCGGCATTAGTCCGGGGACAATATGCCAAAAGTGATATTGTGGGACAAGAGGGCAATCAAGGTCCGTACAAATTAAAAGGGCAAAATGGTGAATTATATGTTCTGGTGGTTTCAGGTTCAGAGCGGGTTTATGTCAATGGGATTTTACTGAAACGAGGCGAAAATAATGACTATACGATAGATTACAATGCGGGTGAAATTGTATTTACACCGTTATTTACGATCACTTCCGAAATGCGAATTGCTATAGAATACCAATATTCTGACAGGAATTACACGCGTTTTGTAACCTACGCCGGAGCCACGCATGACAACAAGAAATGGAGTTTTGGTGGCTACTTATATTCGGAAAATGACTTGAAAAACCAGCCTTTACAACAGAATTTGTCACAAGAACAAGCCCAAATATTAGTCAATGCCGGAGATAATTCTAGTTTAATGACTGCGCCTTCTGCATATTCAGATTCCTACTCCGAGAACAAAGTACTGTATCGAAAAACGACTGCTGATGCCGTTGAAATTTTCGAATATTCAAATGACGCACAACAGGAATTATTCAATGTTCGATTCACTTTGGTAGGAGCCAATAACGGAAATTATATTGTGACAAATTCAGCAACAATCACCCGAGTTTATCAATATACTGCTCCAGTAAACGGGATTCCGCAAGGAAATTATCAACCCATAATTCAACTTATTGCACCTACAAAAGTACAAGTAGCCACTTTTTTAGGAAAATACAACCCTGATGAAAAAACAGCTGTTGATTTTGAAATTGGTATTAGCAATAATGATAAAAATTTATTTTCAAATATTGATGATGCAAATAATAAAGGTCTGGCTGGAAAAATAAATGCCAAGCAGCGTATTTTTTCAAAAAAATGGCAGATGGATGCTTTCGCCAATTATCAATTTATTCAGAACAATTTCAGATCAGTGGAGCGGCTTTATAACATCGAATTTGACAGGGACTGGAACTTAGGAACTGCTGGCATTGGAAATCAAAGTCTATTAGTTTCCGGACTACAATTGGATTTGAATCCAAAACCAAAATCCACCAACAAAGGATTACTATTGTACCAATTTGAAAAATTGGATTTCTCTGAAAATTTTTCGGGTAGCAGGCATATTTTAAATGGATTATTTCGAGTAAAAAATTGGAGTTTTCAAAATCAAGGAAGTTTCCTAAAAAGTGACGCACCTATTTTATCTTCCAAATTTTTAAGAAACCAATCTCAGATGCGTTTCCATTTTGATAAAAATTGGGTTGGTTCCAGCTTGCGCTTAGAGGACAATCAGGAAAAAAATAAAACAACAAATCAGTTTACGGCTTTAAGCCAAAAATTTACAGAGTATGGTTTATTCGCTGGAAGAGGTGACAGTACCAAGGTTTTTGTAGAATTAGGTTATTTAAGAAGAACCAATGACAGCTTGCAAAACCGAAGTATTGGGAGTTTAATTCAGCGTGTAAATTCGTCCCAGACTTTTATGCTGAAATCAAAATTGATTCAAACCAATAAAAGTGATTTGTCCATCTTTGCCAATTACAGAGTCTTAGAATTCGTGGATGCCAGACGAAAAAAAGAACCCACATTCAATTCCAGAATTGTGTACACGGATCGTTTTTTTAATCAATTAATCTTAAGCACCACGGTTTACGAGACAAATTCAGGAACCATTCCGCAACAGGAATTTACGTATCTGGAAGTGCCCGCCGGACAAGGCGTTTACACTTGGAATGATTATAATGATAATGGGATTCAGGAATTACAGGAGTTTGAAGTTGCTCCGTTTATCGACCAAGCGACATTCATCCGGATATTTTTACCCAATCGGATTTATATAAAAACACATCAAAATAAGTTTTCCCAATCCGTGACTTTAAACCCAAATCAATGGCAAAATGAAACAGGAATCAAGAAATTACTTTCCTATTTCTACAATCAAACCGCCTTTATAATCGACCGAAAAACGAGAAGTGATGGAGACAATTTTGAATTAAATCCGTTCAGCGGTTCCAATGAAAATGTGCTGGGATTGAATTCCAGTTTAAGAAACAGTTTATTTTACAATCGAGGAAAACAAAACCATTCTACAACGTATTCCTATTTAGAAAATAAAACGAAAAACTTGTTATCCATCGGTTCGCAGGAAGCTACCAATAGTTCCCATCAATTGCAGTACAACCATTTGTACCAGAAAAGCTGGCTGTTTGGTTTTTTTGCCAAAACGATCCAAACCGCCATTCAATCGGAGAATTTCCCGGAGAAAAACTACGACATCAGCGGTTATCAATTGGCACCAAAAATCAGTTATTTATTTTCCAAGAATACTAGTTGGGATCTCTTTTATGAATTGCAAAAGAAAGAAAATCAGATTGGAGTTTCGGAAACGCTGCTGCAAAACCGTTTTGGAACTGCCTTTTCCTATTCGGGTACAAAAAAATTCACGATGAATGGAGAGGTTTCTTTTTACCAAAATAAGTTCGAAGGAAATGAATTCTCTTCGGTAGGATTTCAAATGTTGGAGGGATTACAAACGGGGCAAAATTTGACTTGGAGATTACTTTTGCAAAAAAACATAACACAATTTTTAGACATAAACTTTAATTATCAGGGTCGGAAAAGCGAAACAAGTCAAGCCATTCATACCGGAAGCATGCAATTGAGAGCTTATTTTTAATGAAATAACTTAATGGTTTGGTAATGCCTTAGAAATATGCGAAACGGGTTCATTTCCTAACTTTCAAATTATAAACAACGAACCTTTTTATCGCACATGGATTTGAAATTGAAACAAAAGACTATCTTAATTGCACCATTAAATTGGGGTTTAGGTCACGCTACTCGTTGTATTCCCATCATTAAAGCGTTATTAGAAAATAATTACACTCCTATAATTGCATCCGATGGAATTGCATTGGCGTTACTAAAAAAAGAATTCCCCGTTGTGCAAACACTCGAACTTCCCTCTTACCAAATAGAATATGCTAAAAATGGCGCCAATTTTAAATGGAAATTGATACAGAATGGTCCCAAAATGGTCCGAGCAATTTTAGAAGAAAAAAAAATAATTGAAAACTGGATTGAACAATATGCAATAGACGGTATTATTTCGGATAACAGATTGGGAGTTTACAGCAAGAAAATCCCATCCGTGTTTATCACCCATCAGTTGAATGTCATGACTGGAAACACGACCTGGATAACGAGTAAAGTACATCAATATATTATAAAAAAGTATACAGAATGCTGGGTGCCGGATCTTGAAGGCTCCATAAATTTGACCGGAAAATTAGGTCATATTGAAAGCCTGAGTCTCAAAACTAAATATATTGGACCTTTGAGCCGACTCCAAAAGAAACTATTACCCAAAAAATATGATTTACTGGTGATTCTCTCCGGTCCTGAACCTCAACGAGGAATACTGGAAAACCATTTGAAAAACGAAATCATGCGATTCAAAGGAAATGCTATTTTTATTGAAGGAAATGTAGAATCAGAACAGAAAATTGTTGTGAAACAAAATGTAACCTATTACAATTTCATGAATTCTAGCGAACTCGAACAGGCTTTTAACGAAAGTGAAATGGTCCTTTGCCGTTCCGGTTACACTACAATAATGGATCTTGCACAATTGCGAAAAAAAGCATTTTTCATTCCAACACCAGGACAATACGAACAGGAATATTTAGCTAAAAAATTAAAAAAAGAAGGCTTAGTTCCTTATGCCAATCAAAGTGATTTTAGAATGGAAAACATTGAAGAAATTCAGGATTACAAAGGGCTACCGCGCTTGGATTCTAAAATTGACTGGACTAATTTATTTGAGGTTTTTGAAAAATAGTTTATAATTATTACAAAAAAAACCGATTCAGATAAATCGGTTTTATGGCATTAAATTGTATTTTTTCAAGTTATTTTTTAGTCGTTTTGGCTTTTTCGAGTGTAAAAGAAAATTCAGAACCTACGCCAAATGTACTGTCGACGTAAATTTTCTCGTCATGAGCTTCGATAATATGCTTTACAATTGACAATCCCAATCCAGAACCTCCTTCGGTTCTTGCTCCACTTTTATCTACTCTGTAAAAACGCTCAAAAAGTCTGGGAATATTCTTTTTCTCTATCCCCTCTCCGTTATCCGTGACACGAACGATTACTTTTTCATCTGTTAAATCTTCGATGCTCACTTCGGTTGAACCTTTTAATTTTCCATATTTAATGGAGTTTACAATCAAGTTCATCACTACTTGCTGGATTTTTTCCTGATCGCCAACTACCATAATCGGCTTGTTGTATTTCATGTCAAACATCAACAAAATATCTTTCTTGGAAGCTTTCATTTCGAGCAAATCAAAGACATTTTGAACGAGTTTAACAATATCAAATTCAGCTATTTCTAAATTCAAATCGCCAATTTCCAGTTTGGAAATCATATCTAAATCTTGGACAATATAGATGAGTCTTTCCACACCTTTTTCGGCACGTTCCAAGTATTTTTTTCGGATTGTTTTATCGCTCATGGCTCCGTCAATCAAAGTTGACAAATACCCTTGAACCATAAAAAGTGGGGTTTTGAGTTCGTGAGAAACGTTTCCAAGAAACTCTCTTCTATATTCTTCACGGACTTTTAATGTTTCAATTTCCAGCTTTTTATCGGTTGCAAACTTCTTGACTTCACGAGTAAGTGTCGCCATATCCGTTGTTATCGGCTGGTTTCTAAAAGTGCTTGATTCTAATAAAGAAACGTCATCATATATTTTTTTTACCTTTTTATAAATGAAACGTTCCACCCGATATTGAATCACAACAAAGGAGAAAGTAGCAATTGAAAAGGCGAAAAATAAGCAAAACTGGTAGGAAAAGGTAAAAAACAAATGGGTAAGAAAACCAACTAATCCGGTAGAAAAAAGGGTGATATATAGCGCCGACTTTACGGCAAAGCGATATGTTTTTTTAAAATTTATTGTCATTTATACTTCAAACTTATACCCAACACCTTTTATTGTTTTGAAAAAATCTTCTCCAATTTTTTCCCGTAGTTTACGGATATGAACATCAATTGTTCTACCGCCCACAACCACTTCATTACCCCAAACTTTATCCAGAATTTCATCGCGTTTGAATACTTTTCCTGGTTTTGAAGCTAATAAATAAAACAGTTCAAATTCTTTTCTTGGCAAAGCAATTTCAACATTATCTTTTACAATTTTGTATTCTTCGCGATTGATTTCGATTCCGCCTACGTTTAATGTCTCGCTGTTTTGCTCCTTTTCTTTTAATCGGCGCAACAGGGCTTTTACTTTACTGACTAATAATTTAGGCTTGATGGGCTTTGTGATGTAATCATCGGCACCAGCGTCAAAACCTGCAACTTGGGAGTAATCTTCACTTCTGGCAGTCAAGAACGTGATTAGGACATTGCTGAGTTCTGGAATTTTTCGAATGTTTTCACAAGCTTCCATTCCATCCATTTCTGGCATCATAACATCCATTATAATAAGGTCTGGAATTTCCTTTTTAGCCTTAGCTACAGCTTCTTTCCCGTTGGCCGCTGTAAAGATTTGATATCCTTCCTGAGAGAGGTTGTACCCTACAATTTCTAAGATATCCGGTTCGTCGTCTACTAATAGAATCTTCGTGTGTTTTTTCTTCATAAAGCGCCAAAAATTGTTTTTGAATTGTAAATGTAACAATAAATGGGGTATTGAAAAGCTGTTAACGGTAATTTAATATTAGGTTCGTTTTAGTGCCTAAAACAAAACATAACCGTAACAAGCCAGTAACTTACATTTTACATTTCAGGCGTTACTTTGCAAAAAAATTAAACCAAATGAAATTCAAATTAATATTTTTAACGTTATTTATAACCGCTGTTTCTTTCGCACAGAATAAAGGAACCATAGCAGGAATCTTAACAGATAAAAATGCTAACAATCAATCTTTGCCATTTGCAAACATTCTTATTAAAGGAACTAGCATTGGAACCAACACAGATATCGATGGAAAATACTCTATTACTGCAGCTCCTGGAAACTACACAATACAGTTTAGTTTTGTAGGTTACGAATCTGTAGAGGTTCCCGTAACGGTAATTGCAAATGAAACGGTAACTATAAATCAAGCATTAGGTTCTGCTGGATACAAGTTAGAAGATGTTGTGGTGAGATCTACTTTTAGCAGAGAAAAGGAAACCGCATTATTATTAGACCAAAAACAAGCGGTGGTTATCAAGCAAAGTATTGGCTCACAAGAAATGGCTCGTAAAGGAGTTAGTGATGTTGAGGAAGGTTTGACTAAAGTTACCGGAATTACTAAAGTTGATGGTAGAGGTTTATTCATTAGAGGATTAGAAGACCGTTATAATAATTTATTGATTAACGATTTGCAATCACCATCTAACAGTCCTTTCAAAAAAATTATTCCATTAGACTTATTTCCTACTGATGTTGTTGGGGTTTTGAATATTTATAAAACTTTCAATCCTAATATTTCAGGGGATTTTGCCGGAGCAACCGTTAACATTGAAACACCTCAACCAAAAAACATCACGAAGTTGAATATTGGCTTTGGGTACACCACTAACAATAATCTTAAGGATTTCCTTCTTTCAGATGAAGTAAATTCAACTAAAGGAACTTTAGGACTTACAGGAAATGACAGAGCTCTTCCAAGTATTTTTGGAACCGTTCCAAGTGGTCAAAAACTTTCTCCAGCTGAATACGAGAATGGTTTTGGTAACAAATCATGGGATGTAAATAGCACACAAAGTCCTTTGAATTCCAGCATTGGATTTTTACACGCACAAAAATTCACTCTTAAGAATGAAGATAATATCAGTTATATCATGTCATTCAATTTTGACAACAAATACACTTTTAGAGAAGGTGTAGACCGAACTTTCAATCTTGGTCAAGGAAATTACGATAATAATTTGTACAATACTCAATACAGTTATTTCACTACATTTTCAGGTTTAGCCGGAATGAAATACAAAACAAACCGTTTCAATTTAAACTTCAATACGTTTTTAATCAAAGCGACTGAAAGCCGAATTCAAGATCAGTTAGGGTACACAAATAGTTTGGCAAATCAAACAAATAACCTTATCCGATTAAATCAATATGAAGAATCTACGTATTGGAACACACAATTGTACGGGGATTACAAATTAACTGAAGATGGAAAACATAGTTTAAAAGCAGGAGGTTCTTATGTAAAAACTTCGTTTCAGCAACCGGACAGAAAATTTATCACTGGTGTTAAAGAAAACGAAAACGACATCAACATGACGTACGGTGGTAATAATTTAAACCGTCAGTTCCTGGATGTAAATGGAAACTTTTATTTCTCTTCACTTTTAGAGTATAATTTGAAATTTGGAGACAGCGAAAAACCTAATGTATTGTCTATTGGTTACAACAGTTCGCTGAATGATATGGAATCTTCATACCGTTTTTTCTCTGGAAGAAGAAATATTGAGAAAAACTATACTGCCGATTTAAATACTATTAGCCAAAACATCAACGAAGATATCAATAACGGAATTGTTTATGTTCAGGAAGAATCTAACGGAGATTACAAATTCAAACTGAATCAGTTTATTAATGCTGGATATTTCAATTTGTTCATGAAATTTGGTGAAAAATGGGATTTGAATGCAGGAATTAGAGCCGAAAGTTCTGCTCGTATTATAAAATACAGAAACCAAGGTGATATCTTTGGAAGTGCATTCCGCAAAAAAACAGATGACAAATTGGATATTTTACCATCTGTAAATGCAAAACGCATTTTAAATGAAAATAGCAATTTAAGACTTTCATTGGCAAAAACTATCACACGACCAGTTGCAATGGAGTTGTTACCAATAAACTACATCAATCCAGATGGAACTTCAGAAAGTGGAAATCCAGATTTGAAGGACAGCGAGAATTACAATGCTGATTTCAAATATGAATTGTTTCCAAACAGTAAAGAAATGTTTGCTGTAGGAGTGTTTGGAAAAGTAATTAACAATCCAATTGAAAGAGTTTTTAAACCAACTGCAAATAGCGGTGGTCAAATTACAACGTTCAAAAACTCAGAACAAGCAGTCATTTTTGGAGCCGAAATAGAAATGCTTTTGCAATTGAGCAGAATCAGTGAATCGCTTTCTAATTTCTCTTTTGGTCTTAATACTTCATTGATGAGCACGGATGTAAAAGTAGATCCTACTAAACAAGGAAACGAATTAGAGAATGGCACCAACCGTAAATTACAAGGCGCATCAAGCTGGTTGATTAATTCCGATTTAAAATACGATTTCGTTTTGAGAAAAGATTGGAAAAACTCGATGACATTAGTATATAACGTTTATGGAGACCGAATTTTCGCAGTGGGTTCATCAGGAATTGATCACATTTATGAAAAATCA
The DNA here is from genome assembly GCF_003312425.1 of Flavobacterium psychrolimnae. Lineage (GTDB taxonomy): Bacteria > Bacteroidota > Bacteroidia > Flavobacteriales > Flavobacteriaceae > Flavobacterium > Flavobacterium psychrolimnae. Next base: position 191,038 of record NZ_QNUX01000003.1, read on the forward strand.
TTCAGTAAATTAGATTTCATCTGGACCAACTCTATTTCGAAAAGTATTGAACTTAAATTTGGAGTAGATAACATTTTGAATCCAAGTTATAAAAAAGAGTTAGGAAGCAAAAGCACAATAAATATTACTGAAGACTCGCTAGTTTTAAGAGAATTCAAAAAAGGTGTTGGTTTCTCTGTTAACATAGGATACACATTTTAAATAATAAGATTATTGATAAAAAAGGAGCTGACACAGCTCTTTTTTTGTTTACATAAGTAACACAAAATTTACATCAAATTGATTGTTATATAATACTTTAGTAACAATTACGTAACCAAATTAAAGGAGACTCGATGTACTTTTGAATATAATAAATAACAAAAAAAACTATAATTTTAAAATCATTAAAAATGAAAAAATTAGTATTCAGCCTTGCCTTATTAAGCTTAGTTTTTACAAGTTGTACTTCAAGTGACGACGATGTAGTGACTACTCCTCCAACTGCAACAGGTGATATCACAGGTGAAATTACAGCATCAAAAACGTACATAAAAGGTACTTATGCATTAAGCGGTACCGTTAGAGTAAAAACTGGCGTTACACTAACTTTTGAAGCTGGTTCAGTTATTACTGCTGATGCATCAAATGGTCCAGATGCTTTATTAGTAGAAAATGGCGGGAAATTAAATATTGCTGGAACAGCTGCTGAACCAGTAGTATTCACTGAAAAATCTAAAACAGCAGGTTCTTGGGGTGGTATAATCATGTTTGGTGATGCTCCAATTGTTTCAGGAAAAACTGCTGACGGAACGCCTATTACAAGCGCAACTTCTGAAGATGGAACAAATATCGTTTACGGTGGAACGAATGCAGCACATAATGGTGGTTCATTAAAATATGTAAGAGTAGAATATGCAGGTAAAAAAATCCTTGACGGAAATTCTGAGATGAATGGTTTCTCATTCTATTCAGTAGGTTCTGGAACTGTTTTAGAAAATCTTGTTGCTTACAAAGGTGCTGATGATGGATTTGAATTTTACGGAGGAACTGTAAGTGCAAAAAACCTAATTTCTTACGGAAACACAGATGATTCTTTTGACTGGCAAGATGGATGGCAAGGTCAAGCAAACACCAACTGGTATGCTTATCAAACTGGAGCAGGAAATTTTGGAATGGAAATCGAAGCTAAAAGTGTAAACAATGCATTTTTCCCTAAAGTTTCTAATATTACTTTAAGAAGAGCTGCAGGAACAGTAACTGAAGGAGGATCTTCAGCAGCTGAATACGACGCAATTCAATTCAAAAAAGAAGGTAACGGAGAATATTCTAACATTGTAATTTCAGGATTTACAACTACTAATGCTACTTTAATTAGAATACAAGATGCCGCTACAAACACAAACCAAGTGCTTACTGGAAAAATAAAATTGTTAAATGTTAAAATCGCTGATAGCACACCTTTGAGTGGTGCAGGAGCAAGCTCATTTTCAGTAGCTTTTCCAACGGGTAACTTTACAACTAGCACAACAGCAACTGGAGCTGCATTGACTCCTGGAGCTTGGGCAATTGTTGATGGCGTTAATTTATTATCAAATTTGTAATAAACAATCCAATTCATTTATAGTAAACATCCTGAGCAATCAGGATGTTTTTTTTGGTATGCTTTTTGAAATATATTTTGTATATTTACTATTCAAAATAATCTGATGGCAAAAAACTACTTTTATATTATTACTTTATTGGTTCTTTTCTTTTCTCTGAACGTTAGTGCTCAGGAAACTAAACCGCAGCCAAGAACACAAGAAACCGCTACTATAGAAGGTTTAAGCTTGTACCCGAACCCTGTGAGTAATGGCAAAGTTTACATTTCTACGAAAAACGACTTGGATAAAGAAATAATTATCTTTGATGTTTTAGGAAAAAAAGTACTTCAAACCACGATAAGCTCAAGAGAATTAAATGTTTCTAATCTGTCTTCTGGTGTTTACATCATAAAAATTAATGAAAAAGAAGCATCAGCGACCAGAAAATTAATCATCCGATAATTTCAAAAATACATCATAAAAGCTCCAATTGCAATTGGGGCTTTTTTTGTGACTTCTTGCAATTGAACCACTAGCGGGCTTCCTATTAATCCAATTCTGTTCTTGGTTTGCCTTTAAAATTTTGATTACTTTTGCAAAAAAAATCTTGATCACAGCCTCCGATATATTTGCTATTTCCAGTCAAAAACACTTTGAAAAAATTGCTTTGAAAGTGTTTCGTTTTCAATACGAAAACAACTTGGTCTACAAGGAATTTTGCGATTTTTTAAAAACAGATCCTCACAAAGTAAAATCGCTACAACAGATTCCGTTTTTACCCATTCAGTTTTTTAAGAGTCATCAGGTGGTTTCGAATACTAATCCCATTCAGGAAACTTTCACCAGCAGCGGTACAACCGGAATGATAACCAGCAAACATCTGGTTACCGATGTTACTTTATATGAAGAAAGCTACCGAAAAGGATTTTCTGAATTTTATGGCAATATCGAAGATTATGTTGTTTTAGCTTTACTTCCCTCCTATCTGGAAAGAGAAGGCTCTTCCTTAATTTACATGGTCAAGGATTTAATTGAACTTTCCAATCATCCCGAAAGTGGTTTTTACCTACACAATCACGACGAACTGATTGCCAAGCTTATTGCTTTAGATGAAGCGGGTCAGAATGTCATTTTGATTGGTGTAACTTTTGCTTTATTGGACTTAATTGAAAAACACCAGTTTCAATTGCAGCATACCATTATTATGGAAACGGGCGGCATGAAAGGCAAACGCAAAGAAATGATTCGGGAAGAATTACACGAACAATTGTGTAAAGGTTTTGGCGTTTCGGCCATACATTCTGAATACGGAATGACTGAATTGCTTTCGCAAGCGTATTCTTTAGGAAACGGCGTATTTGAATGCCCATCTTGGATACAAATCCTCGTTCGCGACACCGAAGATGCTTTAACCTATATTCAAGACGGAAAAACGGGCGGAATCAACGTAATCGATTTGGCCAATATCAATTCCTGTTCGTTTATTGCCACGCAAGATTTGGGCAAAAAAAATCCCAACAACTCTTTCGAGGTATTGGGACGTTTTGATAATTCTGATATTAGAGGTTGTAATTTGATGGTTCTTTAAACCACTCTCACCACAAAATAGTTTTTCTTTCCGCTTTGTAACAGTACAAACTGATTGTTGATTAAATCTTTGTTCGAAAGCACAAAATCTTCGGCCACTTTTTCTTTATTAACTGAAATAGAATTAGCCGTCAAAGCACGTCTTGCTTCACCATTTGATTTCAGAAATCCAGTTTTTTCGTTTAGAACGTCAACAATATTGATTCCCGCTTCGATTTCATTTCTGCTGATTTCCGCTTGAGGAACGCCATCAAAAACATCTAAAAAAGTCGCTTCGTCCAATTGTTTCAAATCATCTGAAGTTGAATTTCCGAACAAAATATTCGATGCTTTTATCGCATTTTCTAAATCTTCAGCTGAATGTACCATTACCGTAGTTTCTTCGGCTAAACGTTTTTGCAATAAACGTAAATGTGGTGCTTCTCTATGTTTTTCAGTTAAAACTTCGATTTCTTCTTTGGATAAAAAAGTAAAAATCTTAATATATTTTTCCGCATCGACATCCGAAGTGTTCAACCAATATTGGTAAAATTTATATGGAGAAGTTCTGGCTGAATCCAACCAAATATTTCCGCCCTCTGATTTTCCAAATTTGGTTCCATCCGCTTTTGTAATCAACGGACAAGTCAACGCATATGCTTTTCCACTGGCAATTCTACGCACTAATTCGGTTCCGGTGGTGATATTTCCCCATTGGTCACTTCCACCCATTTGCAACGTACAATTCTTTTCTCTGTACAAATGCAAAAAGTCATATCCTTGAACCAATTGGTAGGTGAACTCTGTAAATGACATTCCTTCGGCAGCTTCAGAAGACAAACGTTTCTTCACAGAATCTTTCGCCATCATATAATTTACCGTGATATGTTTTCCTACATCACGAATAAAATCCAGAAAAGAAAAGTTCTTCATCCAGTCGTAATTATTCACTAATTCTGCTGCATTATCCGAATTAGAAGTAAAATCCAGGAAACGAGCCAATTGTCCTTTTATAGCTTCTTGATTGTGACGCAAAGTCGCTTCGTCTAATAAATTTCTTTCATTCGATTTTCCTGACGGATCACCAATCATTCCTGTTGCACCACCCACTAACGCTAATGGCTTGTGTCCCGCTAGCTGAAAATGTTTCAACAACATCACGCCAACTAAGTGTCCTATATGCAATGAATCGGCAGTTGGGTCAATTCCCACATACGCCACACGCATTTGTTCCATCAAATGTTCTTCTGTGCCGGGCATAACATCGTGGAGCATTCCTCTCCAAGTTACTTCTTCAATAAAATTCTTCATCTTTTTAATCAATTTACTTTCGTCAATTCAGCCTTTTAGGCTTCGTGTGCACAAAGATAAAATTTATTGCGGATTAGGTTATTTGTTTAATAGGTTATTCGAAAAAAATTATTCGTATTTTCGTAGCATGATTTTAGTCACAGGAGGAACCGGTTTAGTAGGCGCACATTTATTGCTTCATTTAATTGATAATGGTGAAAAAGTACGCGCCATTTATCGAAATGTAGCTTCGATAGACAAAACCAAGTCGCTGTTCTCCATGTACAAAAAGGAATCATTATTCGAGCAAATCGAATGGATTCAAGCAGACATTACTGAAGTCCCTTCATTAGAAATCGCCTTTCAAAATATTGACACTGTGTATCATTGCGCCGCTTTAATTTCTTTTGATCCAAAGGATGAAGATATATTGCGAAAAACAAATATTGAAGGCACAGCAAATATTGTGAATTTCAGTATCGCCTATCAAATAAAAAAACTGTGTTTTATAAGTTCCATTGCCACTTTGGGCGATTTACTGCCTCATGAAAAATTCATTACCGAAGAAACCGAATGGAATCCGGAAAAGTACCATAATGATTATGCCATTTCTAAATATGGCGCCGAAATGGAAATTTGGCGTGGACAACAAGAAGGTTTAGAGGTAATAATTGTAAATCCGGGCGTTATTCTTGGTCCAGGTTTTAGAGAGCAAGGAAGCGGACAACTTTTTACAAAAGTAAAAAATGGATTAAAATTTTACACGATGGGTTCCACAGGATTTGTTGCTGTTACTGATGTTGTCCGAATGGCGCATCAATTGATGCTAAGCGAAATCAAAAACGAACGCTTTACTTTGATTGCAGAAAACAGTGTTTTTCGTGACATTTTGAATGCTATGGCTGATGCACTCGACGTGAAACGACCTGAAATTCATGCAAAACCTTTTTTTATGGAAATACTCTGGAGATTAGATTGGTTTGTTTCAAATGTTTTTCAGCAAAAGAGAAAATTATCGCAAGCCACTGCAAGAGCTTCCTATTCGGAAAACACCTATTCAAATCAGAAGATTAAAGATTTCTTGAAAACTGATTTTATCGACATTCACCACTACATAAAAGACATTTCGAAATTGTAAAAATCTGCAATTTTTCTATTTCAATTTTGTAGTGTCACCAGCAATTGGCGCAGGTTTTTTATTGTTTTGAAGAACCGGTTTCTTTTTCTTTTTTTCCAAATTCACTAATGAATCGGCGCTTTTTTTACTAGCATCCAATCGCTTTGTAATTTGTTCAAACATCAATTTGTAATCTTCATAATCTGATGCGTAATACACATTACTTTTAGCAAACTGAAGACTGTCAATCTTATATTTTTTTAGAATAAAGTCTCTTGGATTTATTTTAAAAGTATCCAAAGAGACTGGATTTTGATATTTTATTGCTTCCAAAACAGCTAAATCATACATCACATCAAGCATCACGTCTTTCTCGATAAGACGTTCCGGTTTTTGTACTACTTCCTCTTTACAACTTACAAAGACCGCCAATACTGCTAAAATTAGTATGATTTTTTTCATCTGATAAATTTTATCTTTCGAATAATAAACGTTTTCCTGCACGAATATCTTTCACTTTAAAAGCGGTGTACACTAATTGTCCGTTGACAAAAGTATGGGTAATTCTGGATTTGAAAGTAAAGCCCTCAAATGGAGACCAACCACATTTAGCCAAAATATTTTCTTTTTTTACGCTCCAAGGCAAACCTGCATTTACAATAACTAAATCCGCATAATAGCCTTCTTTGATAAAACCACGCTTTTCTATTTTGAAAATTTTAGCCGGATTGTGGCACATCTTTTCAACAATTTTCTCCACGCTAATTTTTCCTTGATGGTGCGCTTCAAACATTGCTACAACAGCATGTTGAACGAGTGGACCACCGGAAGGCGCATTCAAATAGGATTGTTTTTTCTCTTCTAAAGTGTGTGGCGCGTGATCTGTAGCAATCACATCAATACGGTCATCCAGCAAAGCTTCCCAAAGCACTTTTCTATCATTTGCCGTTTTTACCGCAGGATTCCATTTAATCAGATTGCCCTTTGTGGCATAATCATCATTGGTAAACCATAAATGATGCACGCAAACTTCGGCAGTGATTTTCTTTTCTTCCAAAGGGATTTTGTTGGTAAACAAATCCATTTCTTTGGCGGTCGAAAGGTGAAAAATATGCAAGCGAGCACCAGTTCTCTTAGCTAAAGCAACGGCTTTGGAAGACGAAATATAACACGCTTCCTCGCTTCGGATCAGGTGATGCACCGTAACGGGAACATCCTCTCCGTACTCTTCTTTGTATTTCGCTAAATTGTTTTGTATTGTAGTTTCATCCTCGCAATGCACCGCAATAAGCATGGGTGTACTGGAAAATATTTTTTCTAGTGTTGCTTCATTATCCACCAACATATTTCCGGTTGAGGAACCTAAAAATATTTTGATTCCGGCCACATTCTTCGGATTTGTTTTTAAAACTTCCTCCAAGTTATCATTGGTTGCGCCCATCATAAACGAATAATTCGCGTACGATTTCTGTGCAGCCAATTCATATTTTTGCTCTAATATTTCTTGGGTAACCGCATTTGGAACCGTGTTAGGTTGTTCGATATACGAAGTGATTCCGCCTGCAACTGCAGCTCTGGATTCGGATTCAATATCCCCTTTATGCGTAAGTCCCGGCTCTCTAAAATGCACCTGATCATCAATAGCTCCAGGAATCAGATAATTCCCTTCGGCATCAATAATTTTACAATCTGAGAATTTGGCACTGATACTTTCTGAAATTTCAACAATTAAGTCATTCTCAATTAATACATCGCCTTCAAAAATCACCCCTTCATTTACTATTTTGGCATTCTTAATTAAAACCCTGTTCATCGTATCTTTTTCTTATAATGTGTTGAATAATCTTTTTAATCTAAGCGCAATAACTCCAAAAACGGCTTCAACAATTATTGAATTACTCATCTTGGATTGCCCTTTTGTCCGGTCGGTAAAAATAATTGGAACCTCCGTAATTTGAAACTTTTTACAATAAGTTCTGTATTTCATTTCAATTTGGAAAGCGTAACCAACGAATTTTATTTTATCTAAATTGATCTCTTCTAAAACTTTTCTCTTGTAACAAACGAATCCCGCTGTGGCATCATGAATTTTCATTCCTGTAATCATTCGCACATAAACCGATGCAAAATACGACATCAATACGCGGCTCAACGGCCAGTTTACCACATTTACACCAGTGACATAACGGGAGCCAATCGCTAAATCAGCATCACCAAAATGACAGGCGGTGTATAATTTTTCTAAATCGTTGGGGTTATGGGAAAAATCAGCATCCATTTCAAAAATGAAATCATATTTATGTTGCAACGCCCATCTGAATCCATGAACGTAAGCTGTTCCTAAACCTGATTTTTTTTCTCTTTTTTCCAAAAACAAACGTCCTGCAAATTCTTTCTGAAGTAAAACAACCTTATCAGCAGTGTGATCTGGCGAATTATCATCAATAATCAGAACATGAAAGGGTTTGTGTTGCGAAAGCACCGATCGAATAATGCTTTCAATATTTTCAATTTCGTTATAGGTAGGAATTATAACAATACAATCATTCATATTTCGACTAATTTCCCCGCAAAAGTAAACTTTTTATGCCATTTCAGCCTTAATAAAATTATAATAAAAAGAATGATAGAAAAATTAGTAATTTTGTAGCGTTATGATCGAAACTATACTTCATCCAAGAATAACTGAGAACAAAGACTGGGCAACCGTGCTTTTCGTTCTGTCATTTGCTATTATTGCGATTACTAAATCTGTTTTCGAAAATCGATTTGGTGATTTTGCAAACCTGATTTTTTCTAATAAATACACCAAAGTATACAGAGACAGCAGTCATCTAAAAAGTGGATTTACCGTCGCTTTATTTTTTGTCCAAGTGATTTCTCTTGCGTTTTTTATTCAAATTTCGCTGAGTTATTTTGGCAGTGCCTCAAAAACTGATTGGTTGCTTTACATCCAGATATTTACGTTTCTTGTTTTCTTCATTTTATCGAAATATTTGATTGAAAAAATAATTGCCACTTCCTTCAATATTGAAGAATTTATGGAGCAGTTTAACCTTCAAAAGGTAACGTATAGAACTTATATTGGACTAATCATACTGCCGTTGAATATTATTTTGTTTTATTACGACTCCTTTTCAAGAAATATTCCGTTAGTAATTATCGCTATAATCATAGTAATCAACATATTAACATATTTGATTTCAATAAAAAATTATCAAAATTTAATATTCGGTAAGTTGTTTTATTTTATTTTATATCTTTGCGCTCTTGAAATAGCACCCTATTATTTTATGTATTATTGGTTTACCAAAGGGAGTGCTTAGAAAACGTTAAATATGAAAGTGAAAACAATTTTGGTGTCACAGCCTGAGCCTAAAGTGGAGAATTCCCCTTACTTTGAACTTCAACAAAAGCATAAAGTAAAAATTGATTTCAGACCTTTTATTCACGTAGAAGGAGTTAATGCAAAAGAGATTAGACTTCAAAAAATCGATCTTAACCATTACACCGCGATTATTTTAACGAGTAAAAATGCTGTCGATCACTTTTTTAGAGTGGCTGATGAAATGCGATACAAAGTTCCTGAAGGATTAAAATACTTCTGCCAATCAGAAGCTATTGCTTTTTACCTGCAAAAATACGTTGTATACAGAAAACGTAAAATTTACGTTGGACCAAAAGATTTTGCTGATTTATCTCCGCTGATAAAAAAATACAAAGACGAAAAATTCTTATTACCTGCTTCAGATCAATTGAATGCCGATGCGCCAATAACGCTCAACGCACTAAAAGTAGATTGGACTCCGGCTGTTTTTTACAGAACCGTAATGAGTGATTTATCAGATTTAGCCGATGTATATTACGATGTTTTGGCTTTCTTTAGCCCAACCGGAATAAAATCATTGTTCAAAAACTTTCCGGACTTCGAACAAAACAACACTCGAATTGCCGTTTTTGGAAGTACAACTCAAAAAGAAGCTTTGGATCACGGTTTAAGAGTGGATATTCTTGCACCAACACCAGCAACACCTTCGATGACAATGGCTTTGGAAAAATACATTATTGAAGCCAATAAAGGAAAATAAAAAAATTACTTTTCAGATACAATTAAAGCCATTCGCAATCCGAATGGCTTTTTTTTTATGGGCTACATGTAAAAATTGCGTTGTGGTTCTTTATCTTGTAGCAATGATAATTATAAATTAGTCCTGCTGTCAGTTCGAGCGCAGTCGAGAATAATTTTAGCATCTCGACTGCGCTCGATGTGACAAAAAACTTGCAACTAAACGTAGTACATATTAAATTTAATCGTTTTTATCGTAAATTTGATTTCCAATTCAAACTAAATTTAATATTTTAGTTTAAAATAATAACTCATGAAAATCAATTCCCTAGTAGTAGAAATTGACGGTATCGATAAAGAGATTTTACGCGACCTGATGGAAGATGCCCGAAAACCAATTCTTCAAATCGCCAATAAAATAGGGATTTCAGGAGCGGCAATTCATCAACGGTTGCGAAAACTGGAGCAGTCCGGCGTTATTTCGGGATCAAAATTCACGGTAAATAATAAAATTCTGGGCTATAACACAATGGCTTTTGTTGGGATTTATTTGGACAAAGCCGCCCGAAATCCAGAAGCAGTTCGTGATTTAAAGAAAATCCCCGAAGTTTTGGAATGCCATTACACTACGGGTAACTGGTCGATTTTGATAAAAATTATTTGTCGCGATAATGAACATTTAATGCAGTTGCTCAACACCAAAATCCAAGCGATAGAAGGTGTTTCCAGAACAGAAACCTTCATTTCCTTAGACCAACAAATCGACAGACAGATTCAACTTTAGATTTTTAGATAATTGGATTTTTAGATTGTTAGATGATCATAAACACAAATAAAAAGCCGTTTGCTTACAAACAAACGGCTTTTCTAATTATCTAAGCAGTCTAATCTCTTCTGCTTCCTCCCATATAAATGGAAACGTAATATAATAACGTTGCGATAGATCCCAAAGCAGCTACCACATACGTTCTGGCAGCCCATTTAAGCGAATCTTTCGCTCCTGCCTGTTCTTGTTGCGTCAGCATTCTTTTATTTTCTAACCAAGCCAATGCACGATTACTCGCGTCATACTCGACCGGTAATGTAACTATCGAAAACAAAGTGGTTGCTGCAAAAATGATGATTCCAATCAACAATAATGATGGGAAAGTCTTCATCATCAAGATTCCGGCTAGCAAAATCCATTGCATATACGTTGATGCCACATTTACAACCGGCACTAATTTAGAACGCATCGTCAGCCATTGATATCCCACAGCGTGTTGCACGGCGTGACCACATTCGTGCGCCGCAACAGCAGCCGCAGCAGCATTGCGCTGGTTGTAAACCGCCTCACTTAAATTCACGGTTTTATCTGCTGGATTATAATGATCCGTCAAACGTCCCGGTGTAGAAATCACTCTTACATCGCGAATTCCGTTATCGGCAAGCATTTTTTCGGCGATTTCTGCGCCTGACATTCCGTTTTGTAATTGTAATTTAGAATAATGTTCAAATTTGCTTTTTAGTCTTGAACTAACTAACCAGCTGAAAAGCATAATTGCTCCGGCAAGAATCAAATAACCCATTCCCATGTTTTTATTTTTTAGATTTTCATTAAATTTAATAAAGAATCATCAAAATCTGAACCAATTTTTTACAATGTCAATTTGGCATTCTTGAAATGGAACACGGATTACGCCGATTAAACTGATTGGCACGGATTTTAATAAATTTTTAAAAAAAATCCAAATCCCAAAAATGATTTTGGAATTTGGATTTTAATATATTTTGTAGAGACGCACTGCAGTGCGTCTCTATAATATGACGTTTTGTATTTACCCCACCAAATTGATAATTTTTCCAGGAACAATAATCACTTTATTTGGCGTTCTTCCTTCTAATTGTTTGATGGTTCTTTCGTCTTTCATTACGATTTCCTCGATTTGTTCTTTGGTTAAATCCAAAGGTAAAACCATGGTGAAACGCATTTTTCCATTGAAAGAAACCGGATATTCTTTGCTGCTTTCTACCAAATGCTGTGCGTCGAATATTGGGAAATCAACCGTTGCAATAGAACCTGCATTTCCTAACAACGACCATAATTCTTCTGCGATGTGTGGTGCATACGGCGAAATCACAATGGCTAATGGCTCCAAGATTGCACGTGAATGACAGTTTTGAGTGGACAATTCATTTACACAAATCATAAACTGAGAAACCGAAGTGTTGAAAGAGAAACCTTCAATATCTTCCGCTACTTTTTTAATCGTTTTGTGTAATGATTTTAAGTTGTCTTTGGTTGGTGCGTCATTGGTAACAATCAAACCATTTTCATCAAAATACAAACGACACAATTTTTTCAAGAAACCAAAAACTCCAGAAATTCCTGCTGTGTTCCAAGGTTTTGCTTGTTCCAATGGTCCTAAGAACATTTCATACAAACGCAACGTATCCGCTCCATATTCATTACAAATATCATCTGGAGTTACCACATTATATTTGGATTTCGACATTTTTTCGATTTCGCGAGAAACAAAAAATTTGTCGTTTTTCATCAAAAATTTAGCCTCTTTATATTGAAAATCTGATTTTTTTAAATTTTCAAAATCTAATTCATCATTTCCACTGACAAAACTAACTGGAACATGTAATCTATAAAACTTAACCCCATTCAATGGACTTAATTTAATCTCATACTTTTTATCAAAACCATTCTCATTCAATTCTTTATAAACACTATCTAAAAAATGATGAAGGAGTTTATGATGCATTTCCATAAAGTCTTTATCTTTTTCATTTTCAGAAGTTAGATTGAAATATTCAATAACATCAGTAGACAAATAAGTATCATTAATAACTTCAACTTTCTCTACTATTTGATTAAATTTTTCAAAGTCTTCATCACCTGCTGCTAATTGAGTATTTATTTGATGAGCTAAAGTTCTTTTTTCTCCTTCTTGTAGTTCTTGTGGCTTTTTAAAAGCAATAATTTTAAATCCTATCTTAGAAACAAACGCACTCATTCCCAAAATCATTCCCTGATTGATCAGTTTTTTGAATGGTTCTTCGGTTGGCGCAAAACCTTTGTCTTTTAGGAATTTGTTCCAAAAACGAGAATACAATAAATGTCCGGTTGCGTGTTCGCTTCCGCCAATGTATAAATCCACACTTTCCCAATACGCCAATGCGTCTTTGCTTGCAAATTCATTTTCATTGTGCGCATCCATATAACGCATCCAATACCAAGAACTTCCTGCCCAACCTGGCATCGTGTTCAATTCTAAAGGAAATATTGTTTTGTTGTCGACTAAATCCGTATTAACTACTTCATTCGTTTCGGTATTCCAAGCCCAAACCGTAGCGTTTCCTAAAGGCGGCAAACCGTCCTCGGTTGGTAAATATTTCTCTACTTCCGGCAAAATAATTGGCAAATATTGGGCATCAATCATTTGCGGCAAGCCATTCACATAATATACAGGAAACGGCTCTCCCCAATAACGCTGGCGAGAGAAAACGGCATCACGCAAACGGTAATTCGTTTTTCCTTTTCCTTGATTTAATTTCTCTAATTCGGCAATTACTTTTTGAGTTCCTTTTTTATAATCTAATCCATTTAGAAAATCAGAATCTACCAATTGAAAACCTTCTTTGGCTCCAAAAGCAGCTTCAGATATGTCTTTGTCAAAAATATTCTTGATTTCCTGCATTCCATTTTGACCTTTGAAGAAATTCGCAAAAGCATAATCTCTTTCATCGCCACAAGGAACCGCCATAACCGCGCCTGTTCCGTAACCTGCCAAAACATAATCGCCAATCCAAACCGGAATTGGTTCTTTGGTAAACGGATGTTCCGCATACGCACCTGTAAATACTCCAGAAATAGTTTTTACATCGGCCATACGTTCTCTTTCGGAACGTTTTGACGTTTTTTCTATATAGGCATCCACTTCCGCTATTTGTTCTGCAGTTGTAATTTGAGAAACTAATTCGTGTTCCGGAGCCAATGTCATGAACGTAACTCCAAAAATAGTATCGGGACGCGTTGTGAAAACCGCAATTTTAGCTTCTGAATTCTGAACATTGAATTCCACAGTAGCACCAACCGATTTTCCAATCCAGTTTCTTTGGCTTTCCTTGATGCTTTCGCTCCAATCAATATCATTTAAACCTTGTAATAAACGTTCTGCATAAGCCGAAATCCTCATGCTCCATTGCGTCATTTTTTTACGAACAACCGTAAAGCCACCTCGCTCCGAAACACCATTTACGATTTCATCATTTGCCAAAACCGTTCCTAATCCCGGACACCAGTTCACCTCAGTCTCGGCTAAATAAGTCAATCTGTATTGTAGCAAAATTTTCTCCTGCTGTTCTTTTGCGAAAGCGTTCCATTCATTTGCCGAAAAAGCTTCTATATTTTCATCGCAAACCGCATTGACATTTGCATTTCCTTCTATTACAAAAATGGAAACCAAAGTCGAGATATCTTCGGCTTTATCGCTGTTTTTATTGTACCAAGAATTGAATAATTGGATAAAAATCCATTGTGTATGCTTATAATAATCCGGATTTGAAGTGCGCACTTCTCTGCTCCAATCGAACGAAAATCCAATTTTGTCCAATTGCTTTCTATATCCCGCAATTTTATTTCCTTCTTTATCTGTTCCACCGTCAATATTTACCGAAGTCGTATCTTCTGGACGCTGACCCGTTTGTATCGCATATTGCTCCGCTGGCAATCCGAAACTGTCGTAGCCCATGGGGTGCAACACATTAAAACCTTGGTGTCTTTTGTATCTGGAATACACATCAGAGGCGATATATCCCAGTGGATGCCCTACGTGTAATCCCGCTCCAGATGGATAAGGAAACATATCAAGTACGTAATATTTAGGTTTTTCTGAATTGTTTTCGGCTTTAAATGTTTGGTTTTCTAACCAATATTTTTGCCACTTGGCTTCAATTTCGTTTGGATTGTATTTCATAGTATAAGCTTCAGAGAAACTGGCTAAGTCAGTTCCTTTCATTTTTTCTGGCAATGATTATTTTCAGGTGCCAAATTTACGTTTATTGTACGAAAGTTGAAACTTTGAGCGTTATTAACTTTAAATAAAGAAATTCTTTATTATTTTTACCCAATAATTTTAGTAAACTATGAGTTCTTCCTTTGATAATTTTCAAAAACGCCGGTTAATTTCCTCTTATTTTTCAGTAGTGCTAAGTGTATTCTTAGTTTTGTTTCTATTGGGAATATTGGGACTTTTCATTATAAATTCTAAAAAATTAGCCAACGATTTCAAAGAAAATATTGCCATGACGGTTTTTTTTAAGAACGAAGCCAATGACAGTATTGTAAAAGCTTTTGGAACCCAAATAAAAACTAGTCCATTCGTCAAATCATACACTTACGTCACCAAAGAAGCTGCCGCTAAAGAACATACTGATATTATTGGTGAGGATTTTATGGAATTTCTAGGTGAAAATCCATTGCAAAACTCCTACGATATTCACTTGAAAGGAGATTATGTAGTAAAAGACAGCATCACCAAAATTGAAGCTGGCTTGCGCAAAAATACTATGATTTCTGACATTGTTTATGACAAACAATTAGTGAATTTAGTGAACGACAACATCAAAAAAGTGAGTATGTGGATTTTAATAATCAGCGGATTCCTTGCTGTTATTGCCGTATTACTAATCAATAGTTCATTACGTTTATCGATACATTCGAACCGATTTATCATCAAAACCATGCAAATGGTAGGTGCAACAAAAGCCTTTATCAGAAAACCATTTGTAATGCGAAGTATAAAACTGGGAATGATTGGAGCAGTTTTGGCCGTTTTAGCATTAATTGGCGTTTTAATTTATGTTGAAACCAGTTTTCCAAATCTTGGTATTTTAGAGGACAAAGCTATGATTGGCTTGGTGCTATTAGCCGTTTTAGGAATTGGCGTTTTAATTACTTGGTTAAGCACGTACTTTGCCACACAACGTTTCTTGAACTTGAGAACAGACGATCTTTATTAATTTTAATAATGAGGAATAAGATTGCTTCGTTCCTCGCAATGACTTTATGAAAAACAACGAACAGAAACCAGAATTTCTTTTTGATAAAATAAATTACAAAATCTTATTAATTGGGATTGGAGTTATTGCCTTGGGATTTATTCTAATGTCAGGTGGTGGAAGTGACGATCCAAATGTGTTTAGTGAAGACATCTTCAATTTCAGAAGAATTCGATTGGCGCCAACAACCGTTTTAATCGGTTTTGGAATTACTATTTATGCCATTCTTAAGAATCCCAAAAACGCATAAATGAATACATTACAAGCATTTTTAATTGCTGTTATAGAAGGACTAACCGAATATCTTCCTGTTTCCTCGACTGCTCACATGGTTTTTCTAAGTTCTTATTTTGGAATTCAAGAGGATGATTTCGTGAAGCTTTTTCAGGTTTCTATTCAGTTTGGAGCTATTTTGGCGGTTGTCGCTTTATATTGGAAGAAATTTTTCGATTTCTCCAAATTCAACTTTTACATTAAACTGATTTGTGCCGTAATTCCAGCATTGGTTTTAGGAAAATTATTCGACGACAAGATTGAAGCAATTCTTGGAGATCCTATTCCCATTGCGATTGTATTAATTTTAGGTGGCGTAATTTTACTTTTTATCGACAGTCGTTTTCAAAGTCCAACCGTAATCAAAGAAGAAGATATAACGGTAAAGAAAGCCGTAATCATTGGTTTTTGGCAATGTTTAGCAATGATGCCAGGAACAAGTCGTTCTGCTGCCTCAATCATTGGAGGAATGCAACAAGGATTAACGCGTCACGCAGCGGCGGAATTCTCTTTCTTCTTAGCAGTTCCCACCATGATGGCGGTTACCTGTTATTCTGTATTCTTAAAAACCTATGAGACTTCACAAATGAAAGGCTACGAATTGATTTTAAAATCAAACGAAAATATACAATTGTTCTTGATAGGAAACGTGGTTGCTTTTATCGTTGCCATTATAGCAATTAAATTCTTCATTGAAATCATCAAAAAATACGGTTTCAAACCTTGGGGTTGGTACCGAATAATCGTAGGAATCTTTTTATTGATTTACTTTTCATACTTTAAATAAATTCCTTTGAAGACAGCCGAAGATTACCAAAACGGACAAATTTTACTCATTGACAAACCCTTGAATTGGACTTCATTTCAGGCGGTGAATAAATTGAAATGGGCATTAATCACCAAACTGAATCTGCCAAAAAAATTCAAGATTGGTCACGCCGGAACTTTAGATCCTTTGGCAACTGGATTGTTATTAGTTTGTACCGGAAAATTCACCAAAAGAATCACCGAACTTCAGGGTCAAGCCAAAGAATACACCGGAACTTTTTATATTGGAGCCACAACGCCTTCGTATGATTTAGAAACGGAAATCGACCAAACTTTCCCAACGGAACATATTGACGAAGCTTTAATTCATGAAACTGTAAAACAATTTCTAGGCGAAATCGATCAAAAACCACCTATTTATTCGGCAATAAAAAAAGATGGTGTTCGCTTGTATGAGCATGCCAGAGCAGGGGAAACCATTGAAATTGCGACGCGAAAAACAACCATTCACGAATTTGAAATTACCAGAATTGCACTTCCTGAAATTGATTTCAGAGTAGTTTGCAGCAAAGGAACCTATATTCGTTCTCTGGCGTTTGATTTTGGACAAGCGATGAATTCCGGTTCGCATTTAACGGCTTTGCGCCGAACAAAAATTGGTGATTATGACGTTAATGAAGCTATCGTTCTTGAAACATTTGAAGATTCTATTTCTCCAATTGAAAATTAACGTTCCAATCCAAGCATCAAACCAACTAATTCGTTTTGTGTCGTGATTCCTTTGTCATGCAAATACCAAAGCTGCAAATTAGTTTTTAAGGTTTCATCAATAACGCCAAATTCTTTTTTGTAATCAGCAACCAAATCAGCGGCAGCTTTAGGTCTTGGACCCCAATTTCCCAGTACACTTCCCGTTTCCTTATCTACGACAATTAGTATTGGAATCGCTTGCTTTTTATTGGTCAAAAACAACTTCATCAATTCTTCATTTTCATCACGTAACACAATTCTCAAATCAATTTTACCGGATTCCACAGCCATTTTATTGATAATTGGCAATAGTTGCGCAGCATCACCGCACCAACCTTCCGAAATTACTAACCAAATATATTCGCTCTTTAAAGATTGTAATGCAATACTATTTTCCTCAGTGATTTTGATTGTTTTATCCAGACGATTCATTCTGGTTTCATTCAATTCACTATAATGCGTTAAGTCTTCGGATTGTTCGTTCCCAGTCGATTTTTTTTCAAGTAATAAATCTGTTATTAATTTTCTGTATTCTGGATACGAATGGCTATTAAACAATGCTTTGGCTACTGGAATTTTCATAATTAATTATTTGTTTTCACAAAGTTACCACAAAAATGGAGCATAAATATGATATCTATCACTTTCAATTCCGCAAAAAGAGTAATTTTATAACAAATAATAAAGATGGATTTAAAAACAAAATCGATAGGACTGGTTCTTTCCGGTGGCGGATCTAAAGGCTTAGCACATGCGGGCGTTATAAAATTCCTGGAAGAACAGGACATCAAACCGTGTCAAATTGCGGGAACTAGCGCCGGATCAATTGTAGGCGCATTGTATGCTTGGGGAAAAACACCCGAAGAAATTTTGGAATTTTTCAAATCCATTTATCTTTTTCATTGGAAACATCTGACTTTCAAAAAAGCGGGATTAATTGATTCCGAATCCTTCCGCAGTTATTTTCACAGTATTTTTGGCGATGCCGTTTTAAGCGATTTGAAAATTCCAATTCAAATTACAGCAACTGATATGGTTCGGGGAAAATTAAAAATATTTGCCCCCAATACTAAAATCGTTGATGCCATTTTGGCTTCTTCAGCCTTTCCCGGGATTTTGTCACCGTATGAAATAGATGGAAACATTTACAGTGATGGCGGAATATTGAATCATTTTCCAACCGATATTTTACAAGGACAATGCGAAACAGTAATAGGAGTTTATGTAAGTCCGATTCAGAAAATTGAAGCCAAAGATTTGCGTTCTATCAAGGCAGTGACGACACGGGCTTTTGATATTCTTTCGGCAAATTCAAATATGCATAAATTTAATATTTGTGATTGGGTTATAGAACCAAAGGATTTGTGTCTCTTTAGTACCTTTGAAACCAGCAAAGTAAAGATGAATGCAGTTTTTAACATTGGGTATGAAGCCGCTAAAAAATCGTACGAAAAACTTAGTTTATAAAATTTAAGCAACATTATATTAAAAAAAAAAGAATATTCTATATTTGCACCAATCAACTCAACACACACATGAAATACAAAAGAATTCTTCTGAAACTAAGTGGCGAAGCTTTAATGGGCGACTTACAATATGGAATTGACCCAAAAAGACTTGCTGAATATGCCGATGAAATCAAGCAAATTCATGATAAAGGAGTAGAAATAGCCATTGTAATAGGTGGTGGAAATATTTTTAGAGGAGTTGCTGGAGCGAGCGCAGGAATGGACAGAGTTCAAGGAGATTATATGGGAATGCTGGCCACGGTGATTAACGGAATGGCATTACAAGGTGCACTTGAAGAAAAAGGTATGAAAACCCGCTTGCAAACGGCG
This sequence comes from Flavobacterium psychrolimnae, assembly GCF_003312425.1. Taxonomy (GTDB): domain Bacteria; phylum Bacteroidota; class Bacteroidia; order Flavobacteriales; family Flavobacteriaceae; genus Flavobacterium; species Flavobacterium psychrolimnae. Next base: position 210,322 of record NZ_QNUX01000003.1, read on the forward strand.
TTGAAAATGGAATCCATAGCAGAACCTTATATTAAAAGAAGAGCAGATCGTCACCTTGAGAAAGGAAGAATTGTAATCTTTGGAGCTGGAACCGGAAATCCATATTTCACAACGGATACTGCAGCAGTTTTACGTGGTATTGAAATAAATGCCAATGTGATTCTTAAAGGAACTCGTGTAGATGGTGTATATGATTGTGATCCGGAAAAAAATGCATCGGCCGTGAAATTCGATTTTATTTCCTTTGAAGATGTCCTTAAAAAAGGATTGAATGTAATGGATACGACTGCATTTACATTAAGCCAGGAAAATAAATTACCAATCGTTGTTTTCGATATGAATAAAGTAGGAAACTTATTGAAAATCTGCGAAGGAGAAAATATAGGAACTGTAGTAAATATATAATAGACTATTAGATTACTTAGATTGTTAGATAGATACACACGATGATTAGTAAAACTAAAAATCTAAAAAATCTAAAAACGTAATAAATCTAAGAAGTCTAAAAATCTAAAAATCTAAATTATGACTGAAGAAATTGAATTTATATTAGATAGTACCAAAGAATCCATGACGGGTTCTATTGCGCATTTAGAAAAAGAATTTTTGAATATTCGTGCAGGAAAAGCTTCTCCGGCCATGCTGGGAAGTGTATTTGTAGATTATTACGGATCTGCAACGCCACTTTCTCAAGTATCAAAAATCAGTGTTCCGGATGCAAGAACTATTACATTGCAACCTTTTGAAAAAAATATGCTACAAGTAATTGAAAAAGCAATCATGGTGGCAAATATTGGTTTTAATCCAATGAACAACGGTGATGTAATTATTATTAGTGTTCCAGCATTGACAGAGGAAAGAAGACGCGATCTTGCAAAACAAGCCAAAGTTGAAGCCGAAGACGCTAAAGTAGGTATCAGAAATGCAAGAAAAGATGCGAATACAGATATCAAAAAATTAGAAAAAGAAGGAACTTCCGAAGACATTTGTAAAAGTGCCGAAGAAGAGGTGCAAAACTTAACCAATACGTTTATTCGTAAAATTGATGAACTTTTAGTAGTTAAAGAAGCTGAAATCATGAAGGTGTAAACCTGATTTGTAAATACTTTAAAACCGTCTTGTTATGAAACAAGGCGGTTTTTTTTATGGTTTTTGTCAGGACTTGGTAGCTCGATTTGTTTATTTCTAAACTAATTCTTTTAAAAAAAAGAACTCGCATCAAAAGCAACCTACCGTTTGACAATACTTACTGCTGTTCCTGTTATCATTACTGTGATTAAACCTTCGCCACTTTTAAGTTCAACATCTACTTGAATTCCTACAACTGCATTGGCGTTCATTTTCTCAGCATTTAATTTTAAATTAGCAAATGCCTTTTCTCGTACTTCTGAGATACTTTCACTAATATCATCATAGTATTTTTGCATACTAAAAGTCAATCCCATTTTTTGCATGTTAATTGCAGTTCCTGAAACAATGCCGTTGTACTCTAGTATTTTATAATCTTCGACTGAGTTAGTTGTGGTTAAAATCATAATTTTTATATTGTTATTGATTTAATGGTTATGAGTCAGGGTATTCTAAACATTAACACTAATTTTGCGCGGTTTTTCAAAAATAAAAAAGTGTACCTGAAAAAGGTATCAAATCTCGCTAATGGCTCGAAACAAATTTCAGTCCAATAATAGAACTGATTAATGTGGTGATGAAAAATATTCTCCAGAAATCAGCCGGTTCTTTAAACACAAAAATTCCAACAAGAACCGTTCCCACTGCTCCAATTCCTGTCCAAACAGCGTAAGCCGTTCCTATGGGTAGTGTTTGTGTAGCTTTATAAAGCAACACCATACTTATTGTCAAACAAACCAAAAATCCGCTCAACCATAATGTTGCTGTCATTCCGGTACTTTCTTTGGCTTTGCCTAAACAAGTAGCAAAACCCACTTCAAAAAGGCCTCCGATAATCAATAATAACCAGTTCATCTTATTGTTTTAAAATTAATACCGACGGAACGCCGCTCAACCAATCACTTCTTGAATCTACAAGCGCTTTCCAACTTTCGAGACTGATCAGCATTAAATCCTGTTGCGCCAAAAATTCCTCTTTAATTATTTTATCGGTTATCAGACTTATATTATTTGGGTATTTTTGTTCCAAAGAATCAATAGCGCTGTTCATTACAAAATTAGTTGTAAGATGTCCATTCACATCCAAAATAACAATTTTAGCGTTATTATTGTACACTAATTTCTGAATATAATCGATTACAAAAGAATCTTCTGGACTGAAAATTGGAATAAAAACATGGTTTACATGCTGCAAATCTTTATCAATCAAAATTCCGATTGGCATTTTGGTTTTAGAAATAATCTGTCTGGTTCTTTCATCAAAAGGAGAGTTTTCGAACAAGCCTTCTTTCCCGGTAAATTTATCGATTAAACGATCTGGATTAATTATTCTGGTTGTAAAACCAATTACTTTTCCAAGAATGGTACCTTCAAATATTGATTTCCCCAGACCTATCAATAACAAATCATAATCGCCTTGATTGGCTACATCAGCAATCTCCGTTTCAATATCCATTGTTGCTTTAAAAATGGTAGTGATGTCCTGTTTCAGCAGTTGGGATTCTTCAACAATGGGATAAAAACTATTTTTTTCTTTGTCTTCCAAATTAAAAGTATGCACCTCATCACTCAAAGACAAATGCATCACGGTAATACTAGAGGTACTTTTCTGTTTTTTTATCAAACTATTGGCCAATCGCAATAACGATTTTCCTTTTTCATTATTTCCAAATGAAATTAAAATTCGGTATTTATTATGGTTTGTTGGTTCCAAAACTTCGACTCCATCTTTCGTTTTGAAGATGTAATTGATTAAATCTAAAGCAGGTCCCGTCATAAAAGTAGTGACCAACGCCATAATCACCATCATTGTAAACACTTCGGGAGTCAAAACTTTAAGCTCTAATCCAATATTTAAAACAATTAATTCCATCAAACCTCTAGTATTCATCAAAGCGCCAATTGTTAAACTGTCACGCCAACTTTGCCCCACAAATTTGGCTGCCAAGGCGCTTCCTAAAAATTTTCCAACTACAGCCACCAAAATAATAAAACCGGTAACTTTCCATAAATACGGGTCATTAAGAAGACCGATTTCTGTTTTTAAACCCGTGAATACGAAGAATAATGGCAGTAAAAGAATCAACGCCACATCCTCTACTTTTTCTATGAATATGGTTCTGAATTTTGGAACATCAGGCATAATTGCTCCCGCCATAAACGCTCCAAATAAGGCATGAATCCCAATCACTTCGGTAGCATACGATGAAATAATAAGCACCAGAAAAAAGATTGCCACAACCGGTTTGATAATAGTATCTTTTGAACCATATAAATCTCCAATTCGCTTTAGAAATGGCTTTACAATATAAATCATGGCGATAACATAAAGTACTGCCAACATAATGATGTATAAAGAACTAACGAAAGTTCCCGCTTTGACAATGGCAATTACCACCGCCAGAATACACCAAGCCGTAATATCATCGGCAGCAGCACAAGTAATGACAATCGCACCAAGTTTCGTTTTATGAATACCTCGTTCCTGCACGATTCTGGCCAAAACCGGAAATGCGGTGATACTCAACGCAATTCCCATAAACAAACTAAATGAAAGAAACTTTACACCTTCAGGAGCAAATCGATTGTACACAAAATATGCCAGTCCTATTCCAAGAGCAAACGGAATTACAATACTCGCATGACTGATGACTACCGCCTCGTTGGCTTTATTTTTCAGCACTTTCAAATCAAGTTCCATTCCGATGACGAACATAAAAAGGATTAATCCTATCTGACTTAAAAATTTTAAATTCCCTAAGGACTCAACGGGAAATAAAGCTAGAGAAAATTCCGGAAAATACAGTCCCAATAAAGACGGCCCGAGCACAATTCCCGCGATAATTTCTCCAATTACGGAGGGCTGTCCTATTTTCTTGAAAATCCAACCAAAAACGCGGGCGACAAGTATTATAGTTATGATTTGTGCCAAAAGAATAGCCAAAGGATCCTGAAAATTATGTTGCATCGAAGCTAGAAAATCGCCCCATGAACCTCTTCCACTTTCAGGTGTCACTATCGTTTCTGCCACTTCTAAATGTTTTCCTTTTGTTATAATCCAATACATTAAAGCAGTAAAACCGCCCGTTATCACCAAATAAAAAACTGTGTTTTTATAATTCTTCATATACTATTTTATATCCTCAGTCTCAACTGCGAACCATGACGATGAGAATTCAAATGTATCAATTATATCTCAAAAAAATATTTAATTGCAAATAAAATAAAGTTGCGTTAATATTGGCATTCACATCTAAAAAGTTTCCGTTAAAACAAATGATTTATAGCGGTTTTAACTACCTTTACCGCCGTTAAATAGGAAATATGATCAAGTGGTTCAGTTTAGGATTTTGGGAGTTAATAGCCCGAATTGTCCTTAGAAATAGAATTTTAATGTTATCCATTATTGTTGTGATAACAGCGCTTTTAGCTCTTCAATGGAAAAATATACATTTTACATTTACTGAAGCCAATTTATTACCGGATGATAATATTGTAAATATTGAGTACAACGCCTTTTTGAATAAATTTGGTGAAGAAGGAAATCTGGTCATTATCGGTGTAAAAGACAACGCCATATTTACGCCAAAAGCCTATGCTTCCTGGAGTAAAATGATGAATACGCTGAAAGGTGACAAAGCGGTTGATTTAGTTGTTTCGTTAAATGATTTAAAGAAATTACAAAAAAATGATTCGCTGGAAACCTTTGAACTGGTTCCTTTTGTGGATCAAAGCAAAACTGTTGACCCAGCTTATCTTCAAAAAATAAAAAAAGAATTATTCAATGATTTGCCATTTTACGAAGGATTGCTTTTCAACAAAAGATCCGGAAGCATACGTTCGGCCGTTTACATGGATAAGAAAATTGTAAACACGGCAGCCCGAAAAGATTTTGTCCTTGATAAATTGGTTCCAGCAGTCGAAACATTCGAAAAAGAAACTGGAATCGACCTGCGTGTTTCAGGAATGCCTTACATCCGAACGCTTAATGCAAAAACCATCACCGATGAAATCAGCATTTTCATTGGAGCTTCATTATTAGTCACTTCGCTGCTTTTCTTCTTCTTTTTTAGAAGTTTTAGAGCGACATTAATATCAATGATTATTGTTATTATTGGCGTGATGTGGTCGTTTGGATTTTTAGGATTATTGAATTACGAAATCACGGTTTTAACGGCTTTAGTTCCATCTTTAATCATCGTAATCGGGATTCCGAATTGTATTTTCCTGACCAATAAATACCATCAGGAATACAAAATTCACCACAATAAAGCCAAAGCCTTACAGCGTGTTACTACCAAAGTGGGAATGGCAACCTTAATGACGAATCTTACTACAGCCATTGGTTTTGCTACGTTTGTCGCTTCAAACAACCAATTGTTATTGGAATTTGGAGTAGTGACTTCCATCAATATCATGGCACTTTTCTTTTTGTGTATCATTGTCATCCCTATTTTTCATAGTTATATTCCCGCACCAAAAGAGCGTCACATTGAGCATTTAGACCGCAATTATGTGAAGGTTTTCATGGATTGGATTCTGAGAAACGTAAAATACAATCGATTTTCAATTTATGTTGTTTCCATTGTTTTACTTGTCATAAGCATTGTAGGAATCTATGAAATGCGTATTTCCGGTAGTTTGATTGAAGACATGCCGAAAAAAGAAGCGTTTTTTGAGGACATTGTTTTCTTCGAAAAAGAATTTGATGGTGTGATGCCACTGGAAATTATGATTGACACCAAACGCAAAAAAGGAGTCATGAAATTGTCTACGCTGAGGCGAATGGACGAACTGGAGGAAACCATTGACGAAATTCCGGAATTATCAAAACCTATTTCCATTGTGAATCTGGTAAAATATTCCAAACAGGCGTATTACAACGGAAACCCCGATTATTACGATTTACCAAGTTCACAAGAACAGTCGTTTATTTTGTCGTATGCTAAAAATGCGACGAAAAACTCGAAGGACAATCTAATGAAAAGTTACGTGGATTCCACGGGACAATTTGCCCGAATCACGACTTTCATGCGCGACGAAAACGGCGATAATATTGCCAAAATTGAAGCTGAGATTCGCAAGAAAGCCGATAAAATTTTCCCTCCAGATCAATATAAAGTCACTATCACCGGAAAAGCTTTGGTTTTCCAGAAAGGAACTGGTTACTTGCTGGACAACTTACTTTCGTCGCTGGCATTTGCTTTTTTCCTGACTGCACTTTTGATTGGTTTTATGTTCCGTTCGTTCAAAATGGTTTTGGTTTCCATCATTCCAAATTTACTGCCGTTAATGTTAACTGCAGGAATTATGGGCTTTCTGGACATTCCCCTGAAACCGTCGACAATATTGGTTTTCGGAATTGCGTTTGGACTTTCGGTGGATGACACTGTGAGATTCTTGTCTCAATACCGTGAGGAATTAAAGAAAAACAACTGGAAAATCCGCAAATCGGTTTACGCCACATTTACGGATGCCGGTTTGAGCATGTTCTATACTTCTATCGTATTGTTCTTTGGTTTTTCTGTATTTATGTTGTCCAGTTTTGGAGGTACAATAGCGCTTGGTGGATTAATTTCGTTGACATTATTGTTCGGAATGCTATCAAATTTGATGTTGCTGCCAGCTTTGGTACTGACATTGAATAAAACACTAGCCAACGAACAAGATTTTATAGAACCGAAAATTGACATCATCGAACCAAGTGATGCCGAAATTGATGATTTAGAAAAGAAAAAATTGGATAATTAAGAACTATTTCCTTTTAAAATATATTCTTTCCAATCCTGTCAGGTTTTTGTACCCTGAAAGGATTAGCTTTAAAATAAAACAGCTTTTTTTATGATCTGGGTTTATTAAGTCCTCGATCGTAAAGGACAATGCTTCCTGCAACAGATACATTTAAACTTTTTTCGGATTTGAATTTTACGAGGTAATGACATTTGGCAATGGCTGCTTTTGACAACCCGTTATCCTCGGCACCCAACAGATATACACATCGTCTTGGATGTTCAAAAGTTTCTAAATCAGTTGCGTTTTCATCTAATTCGACACCTACTAACCGCGCGCCTTTAGGCAAGTTTTTATAGAAATCCTCAAAAGTTTCATAATGAAAATAAGGGATGGACTTTACGGCATTATGCGTATCGCAAGCCTGCTTAGCATAGCGATTACCAATTGTAAAAATATAACTTGCGCCAAGATTTTGTGCTGTGCGCCATAATACACCCAAGTTCTCAGGAGTTTTACCGTTTTGAATTCCAATACCAAAATACTCTGTTACAAAATTGTCGTTCATGTGGCAAAAATACAAACTGTTAATAGTTTTGTCAAGTTTTTAATGTGTTTAAAATATCTTGTCTTTTTGTAATTATTTATTATTTCATTGAGACAGCACCTACTTTTGCTTGAAAACCTAAAATTCCACCATAACCTAGCCCCGATAGCAGCGGCTTCCTTTTACTTTTTTCTTTAAAAAGTAAAAGATATAGCGAATAGCGGGAAATAGCTCCTGATTACCCTATTTCTTACAATGACTTTTCAAACAAATCATTTATATTTGCAGTTCAGTTACAAGACAATTTTTAATATCAATTATATACATAAAATGAGACATACAAAAGTTAAAGACTTACTAAACAGCACAACAACGCTTCATGAAGTAAATGCAAAAGGATGGGTGAGAACTTTTAGAAACAATCAATTTATTGCCTTAAACGATGGCTCGACCATTGATAATATACAATGTGTTGTCGATTTTGAGAACACGCCAGACGAGACTTTGAAGAGAATTACGACTGGAGCAGCCATATCTGTGACAGGAACTTTGGTAGAAAGTAAAGGTGCCGGACAGAAATTTGAAATTCAGGTAGCTAAACTAGAAATCCTTGGAGATTCGGATGCGGAGAAGTTCCCGATACAACCTAAAAATAAACCGAGCTTGGATTTCTTGCGTGAAAATGCGCATTTAAGAGTTCGTACCAATATGTTTGGAGCGATTATGAGAGTGCGTTCGGTATTGTCGTATGCGGTTCACAGTTATTTTCAAGAGAAAGGTTTTGTGTATGTGAATACGCCAATCATAACGGGTTCGGATGCTGAAGGTGCCGGTGAAATGTTCAAAGTTACCGCTTTGCCATTTGACGGAACGCCAAGAACCGAAGACGGAAAAGTGAATTACAAAGAAGATTTCTTCGGGAAAGAAACGAATCTTACGGTTTCGGGACAATTGGAAGGAGAGACTTTTGCAATGGCTTTGGGTCAGATTTATACTTTTGGACCAACCTTTAGAGCTGAGAACTCGAATACTTCTCGTCACCTTGCGGAATTTTGGATGATTGAGCCGGAAGTGGCGTTCAATGATTTGAATGACAACATGGATTTGGCTGAAGATTTTATTCAGTATGTAATCAAATACACAATGGACAAATGTCCGGAAGATTTGAAATTCTTAGAAACGCGATTATTGGACGAAGAGAAATCAAAACCAGTTGCAGAAAGAAGTGAAATGGCTTTGCTTGACAAATTAAACTTTGTTTTAGAAAACAATTTCAAACGTGTTTCGTACACAGAAGCAATTGACATTTTAAGAGAATGTACGCCAAATAAAAAGAAAAAATTCAACTATATCATCAACGAATGGGGTGCTGATTTACAATCAGAGCATGAGCGTTATTTGGTGGAAAAACACTTTAAATGTCCGGTAATCTTGTTTGATTATCCAGCAAATATCAAAGCATTTTACATGCGTTTGAACGAAGACGGAAAAACAGTTCGCGCAATGGATATCCTTTTCCCTGGGATTGGAGAAATCGTAGGTGGTTCTCAAAGAGAGGAACGTTTTGATGTTTTGGTTGAAAAAATGAAAGCCTTAGGAATTGATGAAGAAGAATTATGGTGGTATCTTGATACCCGAAGATTTGGTTCAGCGGTTCACTCTGGTTTTGGACTTGGGTTCGAAAGATTGGTGTTATTTGTAACAGGAATGACAAACATTCGTGACGTAATTCCTTTCCCAAGAACGCCAATGAATGCAGAATTCTAAAAATTTGTTTCAAGTTTAAAGTTTAAGGTTGTTGAAAGTTCAGCAACTTTAAACTTTAAACCTTAAACTTTTAAACAATAAAAATGCTAAAGCAATTTCTAAATTTAAAATTATCACAGAAATTATCTCCACAGCAAATTCAGCTGATGAAGTTAATTCAATTGCCTACGCAAGCTTTCGAACAACGTTTATTGGAAGAAATGAACGAAAATCCAGCTTTGGAAGCTGGAAAAGAAGAAGATGAATACGAAAAGGATGAGTTCGAAAACGAAGATTATGACGATTATGACGATGCCGAATCAGAGCGTATTGACGCCGAAGACATCAACATTGACGAATATTTAAGCAACGACGAAACGCCAGATTATAAAACACAGGCTAACAATTACAGCGATGATGACGATGATCGCGAAACGCCTTTTGCAGCGCCGGTTAGTTTTCATCAGGATTTAATCAATCAGTTGAATACTTTTATTCTGAATGATGAGGAGCGTGAAATTGCAGAATTTCTTGTGGGAAGCATTGATGACATGGGTTATATTCGTCGCAGCGTTCCTGATATGGTAGACGACATGGCGTTTACACAAGGTATTTACACTGATGAAAAGATGGTGGAGAAAATGCTGCAGGTGATTCATGAACTCGAACCATCCGGCGTAGGAGCACGTGATTTGCAGGAATGCTTGTTGTTGCAATTAAAACACAAAACTCCAACGGAATACGTGGAATTAGCTACTGATATTATCGAAAATCAGTTTGATGCTTTTACCAAAAAACATTACGATAAACTGTTACAAAAATACAATGTTTCGAATGAGCAACTTAAAAAAGCCATTCACGAAATAGAAAAACTGAATCCAAAACCAGGCGGATCATTTACCGGAAACAATAAAGTTACGGAAAATGTAGTTCCTGATTTCGCCATCAGAATTGTTGATGGTGAGCTGGAACTGACCTTAAACGGACGAAATGCTCCTTCCCTACACGTTTCCAAAGATTATCAGGAAATGATGCAAACCTACAAAGATTCCCGTGATAAATCAGCGCAGCAAAAAGATGCGGTGCAGTTTATCAAACAAAAACTGGATTCGGCTAAATGGTTTATTGACGCTATTCGCCAACGTCAGGAAACGCTTTTTGTAACCATGAATGCGATTATGCATTATCAAGAAGAATATTTTCTGGACGGTGATGAAACCAAGTTAAAACCGATGATTCTGAAAGACATTGCCGATATGGTGGGTCTTGATATTTCTACAATTTCACGTGTTGCGAACAGCAAGTATGTGGAAACGCCTTATGGTACAAAACTGATTAAAGAATTCTTCTCGGAGTCGATGAAAAATGACCAAGGCGAAGATGTTTCTACACTGGAAATTAAAAAAATCCTTCAGAACACCATTGAGGAAGAAGACAAGAAAAAACCACTTCCGGACGATCAACTGGCCGAAATCCTTAAAGAAAAAGGCTATCCAATCGCAAGAAGAACGATTGCAAAATACAGAGAACAACTCGATATTCCGGTAGCGAGAATGAGAAAGAAGATGTAAGATTATTCATTTAAAATATTAAAAGGGGAAATTTGTTTGAAACAAATTTCCCCTTTTTTATGGAGCAAATTTTATTCTTATATAAAATTAAATATCACTAAATGTGGGTATTGTGTAAGGAGTTAAATAGATTGACCTTGCAGATTAGAAGTTATAAAAAAAACAAGTCATTAACGTAATAAGAACTAAATCACATTGAAAAATTGGTTTTTAGTAACTTTTAAATTACCTTTGAAATGAATATAAGGGAAGTCATTGCGTATAAAAATTACTTTGAAGATTTTCTTCTTGAACAACCAAAAAAAGTTCAGGATAAAATCTTTAAGATTATTGAAGCCATAGAAACCCTTGAAAGAGTTCCATCCAATTATTTAAAATCAATGGAAGGAACAAATGGACTTTATGAAGCAAGAATACAATTGGCTTCAAACATTTGGAGGGTTTTCTGTTTCTTTGACCATGGCAAACTTGTTATTTTACTGAACGGCTTTCAAAAGAAAACGCAAAAAACGCCTAAAAATGAGATTGATAAAGCCTTGCGTTTAATGAAACAATATTATCAAGAAAAATCAAATGGAAATGGAAACTAAAAGCTGGAAAGAAATTAAAGATAGTGTTTACGGAGAAAAAGGAACAGAGAGACGTGATGAATTAGAAAGAGACTTTGAAGGATTTAAAATTGGGTTGCAATTAAAGAAAGCACGTTTAGAAAAAAACTTAACGCAAAATGAACTTGCAGAACTTGTTGATAAAAAAAGAGAATACATTTCAAAAATCGAGAATAACGGAAGTAATCTTACCCTCAAAACCTTGTATGATATTGTAGAAAAGGGTTTTGGTGGAAAAGTAAAAATTCAAATTGAACTCTAACCATTTTACTAAAAAATTAAAAAAACCTTTTGGAGTTCTAAACTCTGAAAGTTTTTTTTTTAAAATTTTCAATACTTTTATATTTCAATCCAGTTCCAGCTCCCTTTCCTTCGGAAAGTCCCGAAGCGTCGGGAGGGAAGAGGATTTACTTCTCCTGATCTTTCCGCATCGCATGATAATATGCCGCACGACTCAACGGTTCGTATTCTTCTGTTTCTCCTAACATAACGAGTTTGTCATTGTCGGTTTTTCGGAAGCTATAATTAGCGAGATTGCCGGTGCGGGTACATACAGCGTGCACTTTAGTCACATATTCGGCAGTTGCCATTAATGCGGGCATGGGACCAAAAGGATTTCCCTTGAAATCCATATCTAATCCGGCAACAATTACCCGAATTCCCTGATTGGCCAAATCGTTGCAAATTTTGACAATTTCGTCATCAAAAAACTGCGCTTCGTCAATGCCTACAACATCACAACCTTGCGCCAAAATAGCAATATTTGCGGCAGCAGGAACAGGTGTGGAACGAATTTCGCTAGCATCATGTGACACTACCATTTCATCATCATAGCGCGTATCGATTGCCGGTTTAAAAATTTCGACTTTTTGCTTGGCAAACTGCGCTCTTTTCAAACGACGGATCAATTCTTCGGTTTTACCCGAAAACATGGAGCCACAAATGACTTCGATCCAACCAAATTGTTCTTTATGATTTACTGTATTTTCGAGAAACATTTTGTATTTTTCTGACTTAAAAAATGAATAGTTTTTATTACTTTGTAATAGACAAACCGACTTAAAAATTTTATACTTTTACGTCGTTTCAAAAGTATAAAATTTATATCAAATCGGAGATTTGCGAGCACTTATTTAAAAAAATAAAAATCGCGTACACAAAGAATCCCTTTTCTGGGGGCGATATAAAAGGTAATACAAAAACGCATCAAAAAAGCCCCGCCTAACACCCTATAATTTCAACAGTTATGAAAAAAAAATTGGAAGCCGATTTAATCAGCATTGCACACAGAATATTACAGCTAAAAAATAAATCTGATATCAATCAATTATATCTGGAAACACAGAAGTTATATGAAAAACTTTCTGTCTTACGATTTGTGGACGAACATTTTAGTGAAGCAAAACCAACTATTGGCATTACCGAAATTAGGAAAGAAATAGAAACTATTTTTGACACAACTGAGTCGGCTCAACAGGAAGCAGAAGCTTTAATTGAAGAAACTGTTGTAGAAGAAGTTGCTGAAACTACTTTAGAACAAACAGAAGAAACAACTCCTTCAGAGGAACAAGAAACTGTTACCATAGAGGAAGAGAGTGCTGTCGAAGAAGAGGAAACGGCAACTGAGGAAATCCAAGAGGAAGAAATTAGCATTGAAGAAACTGTTGCTGAAGATGCAGATGAAATGCCTTTGGAACAAATAGAAGAAGTAATTGATGCGAGTGAGAAAGACGAAGAAACTGTGGTAGAGCGAGAAATAGTTGCAGCCACGGAAATGGAAATAGAAGAAGAAACAGCGGAACCTGAAGCGCCTTTTGAACCTGCTTTTGAATTATCACAGGAAAAAGAAGTGCAGACCGAGTTGGAAATACCAAAGAAAACAGAAGCTGTCCAAATCTCTTTTGAAGATTTATTAGGTGGCAATTACCATGATACGCTTTTTGTAAAAAAACAGCAAGTTGACAATATTCCCACTGCAATAGTTATTGAAACCCCAAAAGAAGTGTTACCAACTGAAGAGCCAAAATTAGAAAATGTTCCAGCAGAATCTGCTGAAAAAACGGAACCAAAAATAGTTTCTTTGAACGATAAATTAGCCAAAGGAATCAACATCGATTTGAATGATCGTCTGGCGTTTATAAAACATCTTTTTGGTAACAGCAGTGAGGATTACAACCGCGTTTTAAGCCAACTTATCACGTTTGACACTTTCTACGAAACCCGAGATTTTGTTCAGGAAATGGTAAAACCAGATTACAACAATTGGGAAGGAAAACAAGATTACGAAGATCGTTTCATGGATATTATAGAGAAAAAATTCTTGTAATTATCCTGTAACTTTTTCTGAATATACATTTGAACAAATACAGATTTCAATAAAATTTGTATTTAATTACTTTATCTATGTCAAAATTATACATCGTTCCTACGCCTATTGGCAATCTTGAAGACATGACTTTTCGAGCCATTCGGATTCTTAAGGAAGTCGATTTGATTCTCGCCGAAGATACGCGCACGAGCGGAAAATTGTTAAAGCATTTCGAGATTGGCACCCACATGTACAGCCATCACATGCACAACGAACACAAAACAGTCGAGAATTTAATTTCTCGTTTAAAAGCTGGAGAAAATATCGCATTAATCTCGGATGCAGGGACACCTGCTATTTCGGACCCAGGCTTTTTATTAACCCGCGCTTGTGTTGAAAATGGAGTTGAAGTAGAATGTTTGCCTGGAGCAACAGCATTTGTTCCTGCATTAGTGAACAGTGGCTTGCCCAATGATAAATTTGTATTCGAAGGCTTTTTGCCTGACAAAAAAGGGAAACAAACCCGTTATTTGGCTTTAGCCGAAGAAACCAGAACGATGATTTTATATGTTTCACCGCATAAATTACTAAAAACTTTAGCGGAATTCATTACTTATTTTGGTGAAGACAGACCGATTTGTGTGTGCAGAGAATTATCAAAACTACATGAAGAAAATGTTAGAGGAACGGTACGAGAAGTTTTGACTCATTTTGAAAAAATAGCTCCCAGAGGAGAAATTGTTGTGGTTGTAGGTGGAAAACCAATAACAAAAGAACCTAAAAAATCTAAATTCTCAGCTGAAGAATAATCATGAAAAAGGAAAAAGTTATTGTAATCGGTGCGGGACTTTGTGGACTCTACACTGCTTTTTTACTTCAAAAAAAGGGAATAGAAGTTCTGATATTGGAAGCTAATACCAGAATTGGAGGCCGCATAAAAACCATAACCGGGACAACAGCAGTCACGATGGAAATGGGTGCGACTTGGTTTGGAAATCAACACCGACATCTTCTGGAAGTACTTCACACTTTTGAACTCCCTTATTTTAGACAACACACAAAAGGCATTTCATTATTTGAAACGATGTCTTTTGTGCCGCCGCAAAAATTTGAAATCTCAGATTCCGAAGAACCTTCTTTTCGTATCGTGGGTGGAACAGCAACTCTAATTGAAAAATTAGTATCGGAAATTGGGATTCAACATATTAAATCACAAACCCAAATTGTCGCAATAAAAGAGCTAAACAATCAATTAATAGTAAAGGATTCAAGCGGAAGCAGTTATTCAGCCGATAAAGTAATCAGCACTATTCCACCTAATTTGTTTGTAAACTCGGTGATTTTTGAACCCAAATTACCCGACAATTTCACACAACTAGCCAAGAAAACGCATACTTGGATGGGCGAATCCATAAAATTCGCTGTAGAGTATAAAACTCCTTTTTGGAAACAGAATAATTATTCTGGAACCTTATTCAGCCAAGCCAGTATTATTCAGGAAATGTATGACCACAGCAGCGCAGATAATTCCGGTTTTGCATTGAAAGGTTTCCTAAATGGTGGAACCGCAGTCCTGCCTTTTGAAGAGCGCAAAAAAAAAGTAATAGCGCAACTAACGGCTTTCTTTGGGTCAGAAGCTACGGACTATGTAGCCTATTATGAGAACGTTTGGAGGGAAGAACCACTTACATTTCAGCCGTATGAACAACTCGTATTAGCGCACCAAAACAACGGACATTCCCTTTTCAAAACACCATTACTAAACGAAAAATTATATGTTTCCGGAGCTGAAACAGCCAATCAAAACCCTGGTTATATGGATGGCGCTATTTTTGCCGCGAAAACAATTGCCTCACAATTCTAAACAATGAAAATCAATATGACTATAGCCGCTTTCTTAGAGAAATTAAAACAAACGCCTGAAGCAATAGTATTTTCGGAAACCATTGCTACTATCGATGAAAACTACGACTTTACACCCACAGCATTTGAGAATGGTTTGCAACACAATGCAGCAGGAGAAAATTCAGGATCATGCAAATTATTTTCGTTCGCCGAAATTCAAAACTTATCAGAAGCAGAAACACTAGCTTGTTTTGGGGCCTATTATTACGAAGATGTTTTACAAAATCCGAACGGAACTGATCATCAAAACATCCGCAATTTCATGAAAACCGGTTGGGATGGAATTGCCTTTTACGGAGGTGCTTTAGTGTTGAAATAAAAATTAAAATTCGCTGTCAGGTAGAGCGCAGTCGAGACACATCGGTTACTCTCTGCTGCGCTAGATCCGACAAAATTCCAAACACAATTCTATAATACCAAATCACTATGCGTTGGACCTTAAAACCAAAACCTTCCGAGGAGACTGTACAACATTTGGCGAAAGCGTTAAATGTAGAAGATTTTGTGGCCACTTTATTAGTGCAACGCGGTATTGAAACATTTGAAGATGCCAGACGGTTTTTTCGCCCCAGTTTAGAGGATTTGCACGATCCATATTTGATGAAAGATATGGAAAAAGCAGTCGCCCGAATTGAAAAAGCGATTGAAAATGAGGAAAATATTCTTGTTTTTGGCGATTATGATGTCGATGGAACCACCGCCGTTTCACTCGTTTCTTCCTATTTAAAAACCTATTATCCAAACGTGGCGACCTACATTCCGGATCGTTATGACGAAGGCTATGGAATTTCATTTAAGGGAATTGACTTTGCTGATGACAATGGATTTTCGCTTATTATTGCTTTGGATTGTGGTATAAAATCTATCGATCATGTGGGGTACGCCAAAGCAAAAAACATTGACTTCATCATTTGTGACCACCATAGACCGGGAGATTTTTTACCCGAAGCCATTGCCGTTCTCGACCCTAAACGAGACGATTGTACATATCCTTATGATGAATTGTGCGGTTGCGGAATAGGTTTCAAATTGATTCAGGCTTTGGGCCAAAACCGAAATGAAACTATCGATGATTTGATTCCGTATCTGGATTTAGTTTCAGCTGCCATTGCTGCTGATATCGTTCCGATGACTGGAGAAAATCGGGTGCTGGCTTACTTTGGATTGCAAGTCATCAATTCTGACCCGAGACCAGGAATCAAAGCCATCATTCACCAAATAAAAAAACAAACTTTAGATATTACCGATGTTGTTTTCATCATCGCACCCAGAATAAAC
Source organism: Flavobacterium psychrolimnae (assembly GCF_003312425.1). Lineage (GTDB taxonomy): Bacteria > Bacteroidota > Bacteroidia > Flavobacteriales > Flavobacteriaceae > Flavobacterium > Flavobacterium psychrolimnae. The sequence continues at coordinate 227,143 of NZ_QNUX01000003.1, forward strand.
GCCGCCGGACGCATTAAACACGGGAATCATGCGGTGGAATTACTAACCGAATTTGATTTTGAGCAAGCCCAACAATTTGCTTCTGAAATCGAGGCTTATAATTCAGAGCGAAAAGATTTAGACAAATTAATCACCAAAGAAGCATTAAAACAGATTGAGGAAAACAACGAAAAAGAACGTTTTACCTCCGTCGTTTTTCAAGAAGATTGGCACAAAGGTGTGATTGGAATTGTAGCTTCCCGATTGATTGAAACCTATTATCGACCGACACTTGTTTTTACCAAAAGTGGCGATAAATATGCAGCTTCGGCACGTTCCGTAAAAGGATTTGATGTGTATAATGCACTCGAAGCGTGTACAGAACATTTGGAACAATTTGGTGGTCACATGTATGCTGCGGGAATGACTTTAAAGGAAGAAAACTATCAAATCTTCAAAGATGCTTTCGAAAAAGAAGTCGAAAAAACCATTCATCCCGATATGTTGACACCTGAAATTGCAGTTGATGCCGAGATTGATTTTGCGGATATTACTCCAAAATTAATTCGAATCCTGAAACAATTTGAACCGTACGGACCGCAAAATATGACGCCAATTTTCCTGACCAGAAACATCAAAGACACCGGTCATGGAAAACCGCTTGGACAAGAAGACGAACACTTAAAACTTTTTGTCAAACAATCCCGAAGCCTCGGGACCGAAGGTCTTGCTGCTATTGGTTTTAATTTGGGAAACAAAATCGAACTGACTACACATCAAAAACCTTTTCAAGCGGTGTATTGCATCGATGAAAACGAATGGAAAGGTAAATTAAGTTTGCAATTGCGATTGCGAGATATTAAACAATGATTCTGTTGCTATGAAAAAAAAAGACCCTTACTCTGCGCTGCGGTATAAAGAATTCAATATTTTTTTGTTATTGCGTTTTGCCATGGTTTTTGGCTGGTCCATGCAGTTTATCGTCATTGAATGGGAAGTATACAGTTTGACCAAAAATCCATTATCGTTAGGAATCATCGGATTAATGGAAGTCATTCCAGCAATTTCGATGGCTTTGTTTGCCGGACACATTGTGGATCAAAAAGAGAAAAAAGGATTGCTTTTCAAATGTATTTTAGGGTTTTCAATCATCAGTTTGGGCTTGTTTTTATTTACGTGGCCACCGTTTATAAAAGATTTTTCTACCCAAACTATTTTATATTCCATTTACTTTTTCGTGTTTTTGGGAGGATTAGTCCGCGCTTTTCTTGGCCCGACGATATTTTCTCTTTTGGCATTGATTGTTCCTAAAAAAATATATCCAAATGCTGCCACATGGAGCAGTTCCGTATGGCAAATAAGTTCGGTTTTAGGGCCTGCCTTAGCTGGTTTTTCTATTAATTGGATTGGTGTTCACTGGTCCATGTCCATCGTTTTGGGATGTTCACTTTCTGCATTAATCGCTTTAACCCAAATTGCAACGAAGCCAATTTTGAATCCAAAAATTGGGGAACCTATTATGGAAAGTTTGAAAGAAGGCGTAAAATTTGTTTTCAACAATAAGACTATTTTAGGTGCTTTATCACTGGATATGATTGCCGTTCTTTTTGGTGGAGCCGTTGCTTTATTACCCATTTTTGCACAAGATATTTTGAAAGTAGGTCCGCAGGGATTTGGCGTTTTAAGAGCTGCACCGGCTGTTGGCGCTTTTTTGATGTTAATAATCTCAGCTTATATTCCTTTTACTAAAAATGCGGGTATGAAATTGTTGTCGGCTATTTTTGCGTTTGGGATTTGCATTATCGTTTTTGGACTTTCGTCTATTTTTTGGTTATCCGTTGCAGCTTTATTTTTTAGTGGTGTTTTTGATGGGATTTCGGTGGTGATACGCCAAACTATTTTGCAATTGAAAACTCCGGATCACATGCGAGGCCGTGTTGCGGCAGTAAATTCTATTTTTGTGGGTTCCTCTAATGAATTGGGAGCTTTTGAAAGTGGACTAACCGCAAAACTGATGGGAACTGTTAGCGCTGTGGTCTTTGGCGGAAGCATGACATTGATTACCGTATTTCTCACTGGTGCTGTATCGCCTACTTTTAGAAAACTGGACTTGCAAAAAGATGTTGAGGAACATGAAAAAGGTGAATAAGTAGTTTTAGTTCTTTTTAAAATGGAAGATCATCCTCATTTTTAATTTTGTTCTTATCATTTTGTTCTTCTTCAGTTAGTAAGCCGGAAAGAAGATCAGGAATTTCATTAAGATATGGTGGAAGTCCAATAAAATTTCTAGCAAAATTACAAGCTTGGGTTAATTCTTCTGCATTCAGCCTAAACCATTCTTTTCTATATCTGTTGCCTTTTAATTTTTTATGTAGTAAACTTTCTAATTCTCGACAGTTTTCCGTCTCAAAGAATTCATATAAAGTAAATTCGAAAGGATTACCAGTTTCAAACTGTTTTATTCTTTGATTTATATTTTTTGTAATTCCAATTTTGAATAAATCAGAATTGTCTGTATGAATTATATATAGTCCAAATTTAGTTTTACTTTTTTCTATTTTTATGCAATGAATAATATCACCTTGACAATATTTTTTCCCGTTTTTCCAAACTATCATTGGTACATCGGACTTAATAATTTCAAATCCATTTTTAATAAACATTTCGTTCGATGGAAAATATTCGTCGGCATCATCATCTTCAAAAATAACGTTACAAATTTCAGTTGCTTGAACATCCTCTAAATCATAACCTTCAATTTCAACAAAAAATCTTTCAGCTAAATATTCGTCATGGGCAATAACAAACCAATTTTCGTGATTGTCATCTGACTTTACCCAATAAAAATTTTTAGTGTAATTTTTCATTTATATCCTTTAACTCCAATGTTTTTTAAACTACTGCTAACTTATTTATTATTGAAAATTATCATATATTAACTAAATCAAATACATACAAAAGAAAACACTAATGGAGAACCATTAGCATAATTGTAAGTTTTTAAGCCATCAAAAAACAGGAAATCGAAAACAATCTTGATATTTTACTAATACTTTTTGATTTCGAAATTCTCGCCATCAAATACACCATAAGTAAAATATGTAATCCAGTCGCCTAGATTCACATACTCGGCATTTTCTCCTACAGTTACTTTCATAGGCAAATGACGGTGTCCGAAAATAAGGTAATTATAGTGTTTGGTTTCCAGTTTTCTTTTGGAATAAAGAATCAGCCATTCGTTGTCTTCGCCAAGAAAAGTCACATCTTCATCGCCAGAAATGAGTTTGTTTTTTACAGAAAGGTATTGCGCCAGTTTCACACCAATATCCGGATGAATCCATCTAAAAAGCCATTTAAAAAACGGATTTGTAAATATTTTTTTCATGCGTTTGTACCCTAGATCGCCTGGACCTTTTCCGTCTCCGTGGCCAATAAGGAATGTTTTATCTCCAAAAGTGTATTCTTGATTGTCATGAAACACAGGAATATTCAGTTCTTTCTGGAAATAATCCTCCATCCATAAATCATGGTTTCCCACAAAGAAATAAATAGGGATTCCGCTGTCACGGATTTCGGCGAGTTTGCCTAAAACACGAATAAATCCTTTTGGGACTACGGTTTTGTATTCGAACCAAAAATCAAATAAATCGCCCAACAGAAAAATAGCTTCTGCATCGCCTTTTACCTCGTCGAGCCAAGCCACGAATTTTTGTTCTCTAGGAAAACTCAATTCAGGTGTTGGTGCGCCAAAATGCTGATCGGAGGCGAAATATATTTTTTTGTTATTGGGTAATTGCATGAAGTTACAGTATGGATTTCATATTATCACTGGCAAACCATTCTGCAAAAGAAGATTCGGTTTCTTGCAGTTTTAAGGAAAAAAGAGTGATTCCTTGTGGTAATCTATTGATGATTCTTTGAGAAAAATCAACTACCATGTTTTCACTCGTTGGTTGGTAATCAACCAATATAACATGATGTCCGCGGGTCATTAATTCATTTGCCAATTCGATATGCGGCGTTGTTCCGTTAAAAACTGTCGCATGGTCAAATTGATCTACAATTTCTTCTTTTACAATTTTCTTTAAATCCGTGAAGTCAATCACCATTCCAAATTTTACATTGGAACGATCCGTAATTGGAGTTCCAATTACCGTTACTGACAATTTATAACTATGTCCGTGAACATTTTTACATTTCCCGTCATAACCGTATAAAGCGTGTCCGGTTTCGAAACTAAATTGTTTTGTAATTCTGATATTGCTCATCGGAGTTTAATTTTGATGCAAATTTAGCAAATTGATATGAGAAATGAGATGTAAATGTGGGGCAAACGATTTTAAGGAATTAAAACCCGAGTAAGCATAAAAAATGTAATAGTTAAACCATTAAGAAATGAAGAAAAATTAAGTTAAGGTTTTAATGAACCTTAATTTCATAATGGTAAAAAAATAATTTGGATTGCACTGAGGTCTAGCCCTGATGGGAACGACATCCTTTTTATAAGGTGATTTTTCTTCACCTTATAAAAAGATATAGTGAACAGCAGGAAATAGCTCCTGAAAAAATTACTTTTTGAATTGAGACAACGCTTTTCTGGTAAAATCTGACAGCACCAATTTACCCGAAATCGCGGCACGTTCCAACAGCAATGTGTCCCAATGTTGCGTTCCTTCCCACAAAACTTTTTTCATTTCCAGTAAAGCTTCAGGATTATAACTGGATAATTTAGCGCTGAAATCAGCTATTGCGGCATCCAGTTCTTCGACTGTTTCGAAAGTATTGGCGTACAATCCTTTGGCTGCGGCCCAATCAGCAGTTTTCCATTCGTGAGCTGCGAGCGTCATTTCTGCCATTGCCGTCTTTCCGATTTTTTTAGAAACAACGGGTTCAATCACAAAGGGACCAATTCCGATGGCCAATTCTGATAGTTTTATTGATGCGTTTTTTGTAGCCAAGGTGTAATCACAAGCGGATGCAATTCCTACGCCGCCGCCAACTGCTTTTCCATGAACCCGGCCCACAATAAGCTTGGAACACGAACGCATGGCATTGATTAAATGTGCAAATCCAGAGAAAAAATGGGCTCCTGCGGCTTCATCCGAAACGGCCAAAAGTTCATCAAAAGAAGCGCCTGCACAAAAAGCTCCCGAGCCTTCACTTTGAATAACAATCACCGAAACAGCTGGATTTGAACTCAAAACAGCGAACTCATTCGTTAAACGATCTAACAATTCTCTGGGAAAAGAATTGCTCGAAGGATGACCAAATGAAAGGGTTGCGATTTTGTTTTCGATTGTTGTGAAGAGCGAACCTGTTGGGTTTTCTGATACCATAGCGGGGATTTTGATGTAAAGTTAAAAAAAGTAAAGTAGGATTTGGCTTTTTTTCAAATAGAATAGATTTGTAATTTGAAATTTGCTTTTTGGAAAATTTATATGTTATATTTGCGAACACGTTTGGGGGATTAGCTCATTTGGCTAGAGTACTTGCCTGGCAGGCAAGGGGTGACCGGTTCGAATCCGGTATTCTCCACAAACAAAAACCGTAAAATCTTTTAAATAAGAGTTTACGGTTTTTTTATTTTTATAATAAAAGACAACTATTTCGAATAATCTATTTTACCAACAGTTCGCATCACACGGACAATTTTAGCTTTTCGTCTGTTAATATATGAAGAAGAACTGGTAGCCGAATATTTTCTAGGATTGGGCAAAATCGCTGCGATTCCTGCTGCTTGCATCGGTGTGAGACTCGATGCATCTTTTCTGTACCAATGCTCTGCAGCCGCTTGTGCTCCATAGACACCATTCCCCATTTCGATACTATTCAAGTACACTTCCATGATGCGTTCTTTTCCCCAAATAATTTCAATCAGAACGGTGAAATACGCTTCAAGTCCTTTTCTCAAATAACTTCGCCCTTGCCAAAGAAATACATTTTTGGCTGTTTGTTGCGATATGGTGCTTCCTCCTTTTATTCTTCGGCCTCTTTCATTGCTTTTATATGCTTTTTGCATCGCGACAAAATCAAAACCATTGTGTTTCAAGAACGTTCCATCTTCACTAGCTATAACTGCTTTTTGAAGATTCATGGAGATATTTTCAATTGGTTCCCAGTCGTGGCTGAAAAAAACCTCTTTCCCGGCTGTTTTGTTTTCAATCGCCCGAATCACCATTAAAGGCGTAAACGGAACGGGGACAAATTTAAAAAAAACCACAAAAAATAAAGAAAGTCCGAAGAACCATAACAATACTTTGAATAAAAAACGGGTTAGTTTGCTCATAAAAGAGTTCGGTTCTTTTTTAACGGGTTGTCTTGATTTTCTTGGTGTTATTTTCGTTGCCATTATACTAAATCTGCTAATTCTGTTCCAATTAAACTTCCTATTGCCACTCCCATTCCACCCAATCGCACGCCACAGTAGACATTATCGGACAGTTGTGTAACGATTGGATTCTTGCTATTGCCAATACCCATAATCCCGCTCCAACGGTGTGCAATTTGAAAATCCTGCTGAGGCAAAATTACTTCTTTTAATAATTGTTCCAATTTTTTTTGGACGATTTCTGTTTGTCCAAATTCGGTTGTGTTTTCCGTCTCAAAATCCAGGTTTCTTCCTCCGCCTAATAGTATTCTGTCGCCAATATTCCTGAAATAATAATACCCTCTATCCAAATGAAAAGTGCCTTTTATGTCTAAATTTTTAATGGGTTCTGTAATTAAAACCTGTGCTCTGGCTGGTTTAACAGCTCCATTTTTCAATGTATGGGCAAAACCGTTCGTAGCAAACAATATTTTTTTGGTACTGAAACTGAAATCGCCAAGCGCCACTTCCACTCCATTTCCTTTGTCCAAATAAGAGGTGACAGTTTGTTGGTTTAAAATTAAAATATTTTTAGAAAACGCTTCTTTCAATAACGCCTGCATCATATTTCCGGTATCAATCTGTGCTTCAAATGGATTAAAAACTAAATATTCCTGTATCCCGCCAAATCCAAAACGATCTACTTCTTTGGCAAAAACATCCGCTTTGAAAAGTGGTCTTAAAATTTCATTGATGAACGGTAATTTCCCGACACATTCACTGTAACAACTTTCATCGTCTTTTAAAAACAACTCATATCCGCCATACGGTTTGAAATCTATCGTGTCATCACCGAGTCTTTTTCGCAACAATTGCAATCCTTTCCAACGTTTTTGGATAAGATGAATCACTTCTTCTTCCGAGTGGGATTTCAGATCGTCTATAATTTCTGAAAGACTTCCGAAACACGCAAAACCAGCATTTTTAGTACTTGCGCCTTGCGGCAACATTCCTTTTTCCAGGGCTAGAATTTTGCTTTCCGGGAATCTTTCTCGTAAGCGCAATGCAGCGTGCAAGCCAACAATACCGCTTCCTACGATGGTATAATCGACATCAGTAAACCAGTTTTTTAATTCCCAATAGCTCAAATCCATGTTTAAATATTTTTCATAAAATTAATAATTTTTTGGATTTATTCTCAATTTATTTCAGGAGCTAATCCCGCTATCCGTTTCAATCTTTCTAGTCCTGAACTTGTTTCAGAATCCTGAAACAAGTTCAGGACTAGAAAGGATTTCCACTTTTATCGGGGCTAAAAAGCAAGTGTTAAAAACGAAAAAACATCAATTTAAATTGGCTAATTTTAGCATTCGAAAAAATCAATTAATACAATGAAAAAAATACTGTTTATACCCTTATTAATGATGAGTTTAACTGCTATGGCACAAAATGTAATGACTTCGGAACTGCTCTGGAAATTAGGAAGAGTAACTCCTTTAGGCATTTCCAAAGATGGAAAAAATATAGTTTATAAAGTGACCACTCCTTCGGTCCAAGAAAACAAATCGGACTCTAAATTCTACATTTTACCTGTAAATGGAGGAAATCCAACTGAAGTAAAAGATACCAAAAACCTATTAAAAGACAAAAATACTTCTCCAGATGGGAAATATATCGTTTACAATGAAGAAGTAAAAATCGAAAAAGTCCACGGAAAAGATTTTTATCCAGAACTGGAAAAATCAGACGTTCAAATCTATGACGGGTTGAATTACCGCCATTGGGACACTTGGAACGAAGGTAAATACAACCATGTTTTTTACAAAGAAAACAAAGAAGGCTCAGCGGGAATTGACATTCTGAAAGGCGAAAATTTTGACAGTCCACAAAAACCTTTTGGTGGAGACGAAGATTACACTTGGTCGCCAGACAGCAAAAGTATCTTGTACGTTAGCAAGAAAAAAGCAGGAACCGATTATGCTGTTTCTACCAACACCAATATTTTCGAATACAATCTGGAAACAGGAAAAACCAGCAATAGAACTGAGGAAAACCTAGGATATGATACGGCTCCACAATTTTCTCCAACAGGAAATTTGACTTGGTTGCAAATGAAACGCGACGGTTATGAAGCCGATAAAAACGACCTGATGGTGAGTTTCAAAGGAATGAAAATGAACTTAACGGCGAATTGGGACGGAACAGTTGATCATTTTATTTGGAGTCCTGACGGAAAAAAAATCTATTTTGTGGCGCCGATAGACGGAACAAAACAATTGTTTGAAGTTAATTTTCCAGGTCTGACCAAAATAGCAATCAGCGTTCGCCAAATCACAACTGGCGATTTTGATGTCAATGATTTAGTTGGTTTCTCAGGCGATAAAATCATCGTAACGAAAACCGACATGAATCATGCGGCGGAAATTTTTTCATATAATTTAAACAAAAATACTTGGAAACAAATTTCCAATGTCAATACGGCAACCTATAATTCTTTGGCGTTAAGCAAAACCGAAAGGCGATATGTAACGACGACGGATGGCAAAAAAATGTTGGTTTGGGTCGTTCTTCCGCCTAATTTTGATGCCACAAAAAAATACCCAACTCTTTTGTATTGTCAGGGTGGACCGCAATCTGCATTGACACAATTTTATTCCTACCGATGGAATCTACAGCTGATGGCTGCCAACGGCTATATTGTTGTGGCTCCAAACCGTCGCGGAATGCCGGGTCACGGTGTAGAATGGAATGAGCAAATCAGCAAAGACTGGGGCGGACAAGTGATTAACGATTACTTATCGGCGATTGATGATGTGGCGAAGGAAAAATATGTTGATGCAAGCCGTTTAGGATGCGTTGGCGCCAGTTACGGCGGATATTCCGTTTTCTATTTAGCGGGAATACACAACAACCGATTTAAAACATTTATTGCCCACGATGGCGTTTTTAATACCCAAAGTATGTTTGGAACTACTGAGGAAGTTTTCTTTAGCAACTGGGATTTTGGTGGTGCATATTGGGAGAAAGACAATGTTGTAGCTCAAAAAGCCTACACGACTTTTAATCCAATGACTTTGGTAGAAAAATGGAACAAACCTATTTTAATTATTCAGGGCGGAAAAGATTTTCGTGTACCAATTGGACAAGGTCAAGAAGCGTTCCAAGCAGCACAATTACGTGGCATAAAAAGTAGATTCTTGTATTTTCCGGAAGAAAACCATTGGGTGTTGAAACCTCAAAATGCTCAGGTTTGGCAAGGTGAATTTTTTAAATGGCTGAAAGAGACGTTGTAGATTAGAACTTATAAAAGAAATTAAACCTCACTCACCGGTGAGGTTTTTTGTTCCCTTCAAAATATTCTGAATATCTTAACTTTAAAGCCTTTTCTAATTTTTATCTTTGAAAAATGGACAATAAAAAAAGCTACATTCCGATAAAAGTTTTCATCAGTTACCTAGTTTTAGTGTTGCTTTTTGGAAGCGTCGGCTGGTTTCTATATTCTGAAAACAAGAGTTTTTCTTCAACTGAAAGAAGTTTTACGGAGAAAAACGGGTCTATTTTGAAAGTAAGCAATGTCTTGTCCGATTTGTACAAAACAGAAAGTCTGGCCAGAATCGCTATTCAGTCGGAATCCGAAAAAGATTTCAAAAATTATGTTGCAAAAACTAGAGCGCTGAAAGTTGACATTGATTCCTTGAAAGCGGCGGTTTCTACTCCATATCAAATCACATTACTGGACAGTGTACAGGTTTTATTGTCCAAAAAAATCCAGAACATTCAGCAATTAAAAGCTATAAAAAACAAAACCGAGGATGAAATCGCAGTCAGTAATGCCATCTCTGATTTGACAAAAATGGAGTCTTCGATGCGGAAACTTCAATTAGAAGATTTTGTAAAAAACCCTGCAATGATGGGCGACTATGAACGTAATGTACTCAAGAAATATGTTGCCTATCTCAATCAAAATATCCCTGATGACAGCACCAATACATTAAGTAAAAAGGCCTCTGATTCTATTTTATCTGTTTCAAAAATGTTGCTGAATGAAGTACAAAAAGAGACTGCAAATAAGAAAAAACTACTGAGTCTTGAGGAAAATAAATTGCTTCAAAACGAACTTTCAATCTCGGACCAATTGAGAAAAGTTCTGGGAATTATAGAACGAGAAATTATTCTTAACACTACCAAAAGCTATTTAGGAAGAGAAAAATCTTTAAAGAAAACCAATCAAATTGTTACTACCGCAGCGATAATTGGGTTACTGCTGACATTATTTTTTCTGATTTTAATACTGAATGATTTTTCAAAGACACAATCATACAAGAAACAATTGGAGGCCGCTAATCTTAAGGCTAAAAAATTACTAACCAGCAGAGAGCAACTTATTTCAACGGTAAGCCATGATTTAAAAACACCATTAAGTACTATTATTGGGTATACTGAACTACTTGGTAATTCAGATTTAAACACCAAACAATTGCACTTTACCAAGAACATCAAGGGTTCCTCCGACTATATTTCAAAACTGGTTCAGGACTTATTGGATTTCACGCAAATCGAGGCTGGAAAAATTTCTATTGAAAAAATCGCGTTCTCTTTACCCGATATCATCACCGAAGTAAGCAACAGTGTTCAATCCGTTTACATTCAAAAACCGATACAACTCATCATTGAAATTGATCCTAAACTTCGCCAAAAAATAATTGGCGATCCGTTTCGCTTAAGACAAGTATTGTCTAATATCATAGGGAATGCTTTCAAATTTACCGAAGAAGGATTTATAAAAATTGAAGCTAACGTTCATTCAGAAGCCGATACAATGGTCATACTAATCGAAGATTCCGGTATTGGAATTGCAGATAAGAACCAACAATTAATTTTCGAAGAATTTACACAAGCTGATGAAAAAATAGAAAAAAAATATGGTGGAACAGGTTTGGGTCTTACGATTTCCAGAAAAATGGTCGCTATTTTAGGCGGTGAATTGAGTTTGAAAAGTAAACTGGGAATAGGAAGTATTTTTGAAATCCAAATTCCGTTAATTTTTGATCCTCAATTATCTCGTAGTGAAACACCAATCGAAATTTCAAAAAAGCAATACACCGCGATTATTATTGATGACGATCAAAGTTTATTGCAGTTGACTACAGAGGTTTTGCGGCAGCAGCAATATGATGTTTTCCCTTTTGACAAGGCACAGGATGCGCTTTCATGGATAAAAAACAATGCTTTCGACTTTATCATTACTGATATTCAGATGCCAGTTATGGATGGTTTTTCATTTTTGAAAGAATTACAAAACAAAACCATCTCTAATTATGAAAATCAACCTGTCATCGCTGTAACCGGAAGAAATGACATCGATTTAGAACACTACCAAAATTCTGGATTTACAACTGTTATCAGAAAACCTTATACCCCAAAAACTGTTTTGGCAACCATCAAAGCTATTCTAGATAATAGTGAAATTCCAGTTGTTTTACCTGCGATGAATCATCCTAAAAAAACAGCAAAAAAGTACACATTAAAATCGCTCAAATCATTCTTATCTGATGATAAAGAAGCTTTGAAAGAAATTTTAGAATCGTTTATAACGAATACAATAGAAAGTTTAAATGAATTAGAACAAGCTGCGACTGAAAGCAATTTTGAGGAAATAAAAAATATAGCCCATAAAATGAATCCAATGTTTAAGCAGATAAAAGCATTGGATATTAGTACAATTTTAGACCAACTGGAACTTGAGGATCTTTCCTCGGATGAAATTAAAAAAGCTGTTTCCGATTTAAAAAGTAAAATAACAGCTCTTTTTGTACATCTGGAAAAGGAAAAAATTAATTAATATTGTACAATTTTAATTTATTGTACAATGTTTTCCTGTTAATTTTAAGCAATTTTGCCGCCTCCGTTTTATTATTATTCGTTTTATTTAAAGCTTCCATGATAGTTTCTTTTTCATTTTCTGACAAAGAAAAATCAGTGGTTACTTTTTCTTCATTTTGAAAAAATTCAGCCGGAAGCGCCGCTTTTTCAACAAAATATCCTTGTGTTAAAAGTGTTGCTCTTTTGATACAGTTTTGAAGTTCCCTAAGATTTCCAGGCCATCTATAATTTTGAAAAATAGTCATCACTTCAGATGAAAATCCGAGGACATTTTTGTTTAATTCCTGATTTGATTTTTCCAGAAAAAAATCTGAAAAGAGCATTAAATCTTCATTCCTTTCTTTTAATGAGGGCGAATGAATAGAGAATTCGTTGATTCTGTGATACAAATCTTCGCGGAAATCACCTTTTTTTACTGCTTCTCGCAAATCTTCATTTGTTGCGGTAATAATTCTGATATCGACGTCGATTTCTTTATTACTACCCACGGGTTTAATTTTTCTTTCCTGTAAAGCGCGCAACAATTGTATTTGGTTTTCATAAGAAAGATTTCCTATTTCATCCAAGAATATAGTCCCTCCATTTGCTGCTTCAAAAAAACCTATTTTATCCTGAATTGCACCCGTAAAAGATCCTTTTACATGTCCAAAAAATTCACTCGCAGCCAACTCTTTTGGAATGGAACCACAATCAACCGCAATGAAATTAGTGTTTTTTCTCGAGCTATTTTCATGAATACTTTTGGCAATTACTTCTTTTCCTGTTCCGCTTTCGCCGATAATTAAAACCGACATATTTGTTGGACTCACCAACTGGATGTACTCAGCAAGTTTTTGGGAAGCTTTAGAAATTCCCTTGACAAATTTATTTTCTGCTATTTTTGTTGCTTGCTTTTTACTTTTAGAAATTGAAGCAACATTATTAGGTTCTTTATTCTCGTAATGAAGGGCATTATTGATAACCAAAAGCACTTCTTCTGGATTGAAAGGCTTAGAGATATAATCTGCTGCGCCATTTTTTATCGCTTTTACAGCAGTACTCACATCCGAATATCCAGTCATTAATAACACTGGAACAGCAGGATGAGTAGCTTTTATTTCAGTCATAAGTAGAATTCCATCATAATCAGGAAGTCTTAAATCCGTGATAATTAGATCAAATTCAGTATTTTTTATTTTAGATTTCGCTTCCGCAGCTGAAAATGCTATCGTTACCTCAAAGGATTTTTTTATCAGAAATTTTTCTAATAATTTACAAAAAGCTACATCATCTTCAATCAATAAAATTTTAGTCATTACATTTTAACTTTAATGCTAAAATAAAGTTATTTAAATTGTATTCTCATAATTTTTTGCAAAAAAAAGAGAGACTGTTAAAACAATCTCTCTTTTTAAAAATAAAAATTTCCCCAAATTATTTATTTATCCAGTTCCCAGCAGCATCCGCGTAAACAGTAGCTTTTTGGTCTTTAACTGTGATTTCTAGTTTGTATTCTTTTTTTTCATTGATGTATGCTTTTCCTAGAACTGCTCCAGGATAGGCAGTTTCCAAAGCTTTTTTTACGGCATCAGGAACTGTTTCAACTTCAATATATCCTTCTTGAAAAACTGAAAGTTGATTTTGTACCTGCTCTGTTGGAACTTCTCCCGCATAACTTGATAAACTTCCTAAAACGATTGCTGCTGATAAGAGTAACTTTTTCATACTATTTTATTTTAATTGCTATTATTTAATCTTTTATTTCTGAATCCATTTTCCTGTTTCATCTGCAAACAGATTTCCTTTTTTGTCTCCAAGAGTTACATCTAATTTGTACTCTTTTTTGGCATTAATATATGCTTTGTCTAAAATCGCACTAGGGTAAGTCGCCTTCAAAGCCTCAGTTATAGCAACTGGAACTTCTTCAAGTTTCACTTCGATATATTCTTCTTGAACCGTTACCGTTTTTGTAACCTCATTGGTATTTGGAACTGAAGCTGCATAAGTTGATAAACTTCCTAAAACAATTGCTACGGATAAGATTAATTTTTTCATGATATCTGTTTTTTAAATTATTTATTTGTTATTGTTGTTTAGTATAATAGAATAATCATACCATTCTTTAAACGCTACACAAAAGCACCGTAAACCCTTTAAAAACAACGTTTTTTAAAATTTAATAATTTTATATATTTGGGAAAAGTGGGTAATCAACTGAGTAACGTGTATAATTTTTACTCAAGAACAGGTCGAATCAGAAACTGTTTTAAACAAAAAAAACCTTGCATCACTGCAAGGTTCTTTAACGTAATTGTATAATTTCTATTCTGGATCGTTCATTTTGAAAGTATCCATAAATGCAGTTGTATAATCTCCTGATATGTAACGAGGGTCATCCATTAACTGTCTGTGAAAAGGAATGGTTGTTTTTATACCTTCGATAACAAATTCATCTAAGGCTCTTCTCATCTTACTAATTGCTTCCTCGCGAGATTGAGCTGTAGTAATAAGTTTTGCAATCATTGAATCATAATTTGGCGGAATAGTATACCCGGAATACACATGCGTATCTAAACGTACACCGTGTCCTCCTGGCATGTGCAACGTAGTGATTTTTCCTGGAGAAGGACGGAAATCATTGTAAGGATCTTCCGCGTTGATACGACATTCAATAGCGTGTAATTGCGGTAAATAATTTCTACCTGAAATCGCTACTCCAGCTGCAACAAGAATTTGCTCACGAATTAAATCATAATCAATAACCTGTTCCGTGATAGGATGCTCTACTTGGATACGCGTATTCATTTCCATAAAGTAGAAATTACGGTGTTTATCCACTAAGAATTCTACCGTTCCGGCTCCTTCATACTTAATATATTCGGCAGCTTTAACCGCTGCTTCTCCCATTTTATGACGCAATTCTTCGGTCATAAACGGAGATGGAGTTTCTTCAGTTAATTTCTGATGACGTCTTTGTACAGAGCAGTCTCTTTCAGAAAGGTGACATGCTTTTCCGTAGGCATCACCCACAACTTGAATTTCGATATGACGAGGCTCTTCAATTAATTTCTCCAGATACATTCCGTCATTCCCAAAAGCTGCAGCAGATTCCTGACGGGCACCTTCCCATGCTTTTAATAATTCATCTTCTTTCCAAACCGCACGCATTCCTTTTCCACCACCACCAGCAGTTGCTTTAAGCATTACTGGAAAACCAAAATCTCTTGATAATTGTAGGGCTTGGTCATACGATTCTAAAATTCCTACTGAACCGGGAACACAAGGAACGCCTGCTTCAATCATAGTTGCTTTAGCGGAAGCTTTGTCTCCCATTCTATCAATCATTTCAGGAGATGCTCCAATGAATTTGATACCATGTTCTTGACAAATTTTAGAAAATTTAGAATTTTCAGAAAGAAATCCATATCCTGGATGTATCGCATCTGCATTTGTAATCTCGGCAGCGGCAATTATATTCGACATCTTCAAATAGGACAAGTTGCTTGGAGGTGGTCCTATACAAACCGCTTCATCAGCAAACTTAACGTGTAGACTTTCGGCATCAGCAGTAGAATAAACGGCTACTGTTTTAATACCCATTTCCTTGCACGTTCTAATTACGCGTAACGCAATTTCCCCTCTATTTGCAATTAATATTTTTTTAAACATCTTTTTTTGAAATTTTAAATGTTGAATTTTAAATTTTAAATTATTTCAAATAACGAAAACTCATCATTCAAAATTTATAATTTATAATTTATAATTTCTTATGATGGATCTACTAAGAATAAAGGTTGGTCAAATTCAACTGGTGACATATCGTCAACCAATATTTTTACGATTTTACCAGAAATTTCAGATTCAATTTCATTAAATAATTTCATTGCTTCGATTACACAAAGAACGTCGCCTTTAGAAATTGTTTTACCTACTTCAACAAACATTGGTTTATCTGGAGATGGTTTTCTATAAAAAGTTCCAATGATTGGTGATTTTATAGTGATATAATGAGCATTTTCTACTACAGGAACTTCTGGAGCAGCTGCTACTGGAGCAATTTGCTGAGGAACTGCCGCTTGCTGAAGTGGTGCTTGAGCAGGCATTTGCTGAACATACGTGGTTTCTGTTACATTTCCTTCTAAAGTTGTTCTGATAGTGATTTTCACATCATCCATCTCCAACTTAACTTCTGCAACTCCTGAATTTGCTACAAACTTGATAAGATTTTGAATTTCTTTTAAATCCATAATTATTTGTTTTTAGTTTAAATTTATTTTTTGTCGTACGCCCATTTTAGATAAATAGAACCCCATGTGAATCCTCCACCAAAAGCGGCTAAAATTATAGTGTCTCCTTTTTTGAATAAATGTTCAAAATCGCTAAGTACTAATGGTAAAGTAGCAGAAGTGGTATTTCCATATTTTTCGATATTCATCAGCACTTTAGAATCTTCTAAATTCATTCTATTTGCTGTTGCATCGATGATACGTTTATTGGCTTGATGAGGAACTAACCAATCTACATCTTCATTTGTCAAATTATTTCTTTTCAAAATTAATTCGCTTGAATCAGCCATATTTGTCACAGCATATTTAAATACTGTTTTCCCATCTTGTATAATATTATGCCTTTTTTCTTTTATTGTATCAATAGAAGTTGGGTGAAGTGAACCTCCAGCATCAATTTTTAAAAAATCCCTGCCAATTCCGTCACTACGCAAGTATTCGTCTTGCAATCCTAATCCTTCATAATTAGGTTCGAATAATACTGCACCAGCACCATCTCCAAAAATAATACAAGTTGATCGATCAGTATAATCAACAATAGAGGACATTTTATCAGCACCTATTAAAAGTACTTTTTTATATCTACCGGATTGTATGTAAGCAGCTGCGGTTGACATTCCAAATAAGAAACTGGAACAAGCAGCCTGCAAATCATAAGAAAAAGCATTTGTTGCTCCAATTTGAGTAGCAACATATACACCTGTTGCAGCTACTGGCATATCCGGTGTAGCGGTTGCCATAATCAGCAAATCTATTTCCAGCGGATCAATATTAGCCTTGGCCAATAAATCTTGTGCCGCTTTTATGGCCAAAAAAGAAGTTCCTTTTTCATCGTCTTTTAGGATTCTTCTTTCTTTTATTCCTGTACGAGAGGTTATCCACTCGTCATTGGTATCTACCATAGCTTCAAGAGCTTTGTTCGTTAGTACAAAGTCTGGAACATAGGCTCCAACAGCGGTAATTGCGGCTGTAATTGTATTCATCGTATGCGTTTATTTCTAGCCAAATGTTGCCATTTGAAAATTTTTTAAAAGACTCGAAATTTACAAAAAAAATTCCACTCTCATTGATTTGGAACTTCTTATTTAATTAAAATTATAGACAACAAAAAAACTCTCACGATGTGAGAGTTCGAATATCATTTACAAAAATGTATTAAGCAACAGCTACAGATTTATCTATAACAACTTGCCCTCTGTAGTACATTTTACCTTCATGCCAGTAAGCTCTGTGGTATAAGTGTGCTTCTCCAGTGATAGGACAAGTAGCGATTTGTGCTACAGTAGCTTTGTAATGTGTTCTTCTTTTATCTCTTCTTGTTTTGGAGATTTTTCTCTTAGGATGCGCCATTTTACTATATTATTTATCCGTTAATAGTTGCTTTAATTTGTCCCATCGCGGGTCAATATTTTCTTCTTCTTTATTTTCTTCTTTTATTTCTTTTACTGCAAGTTCATTCAGCTTAGTCAAAGCTTCCGTTTGTAAACTTCCGTCTTTTATGCCTGGATGAACACGTCTTAGAGGCACTGACAACACAATCATTTCATAAATATATTGTGCAATATCTATCTCAAATTCTCCGTGAGGTAAAATTAACAATTCCTCATTGTCATTATTAAATTCTTCACCAAAACGAACTATTAATTTCATCTTGCCTTTGATTGGCATATCAAAATCTTCGCTGGTAAGATCACAAGGTACATTTACAACACCTTTATGCTTAAAACTCAACTCTAACAGCGTACTTTTCTTCTCTAAAACTACATTTACTTTGATATTTGAATTTTGATATTCATTATAATCAAAGATTTCAAAGAACGCATTACTGATTTGATACTCAAAATGATGTTTCCCTAGCTTTAATCCTATAAAAGGAATTAAATATTCTTTTGTGTTCTTCATTTCAACAACAATTTGCCCCTAAACTTCGGGAGTGCAAAGATATAAAATTATTGCAAATCTAATAATGTTATTCACTTTTTTTTGTTCACAACTGCTTTTCTTTTGTTTTCAATGGTTTCTCACTGATTTCGGCATGTTGATTTCTTGAGTGATAAATGTCTAAAGCCAGATATACCGCCTCTTTAAAAGAGTTGAAATCCGCTATTCCCTTTCCTGCTATGTCATAAGCCGTACCATGATCCGGCGAAGTTCTTATCTTATTTAAACCCGCAGTATAATTAACTCCTTTGCCAAAAGATAATGTTTTAAAAGGAATCAATCCCTGATCGTGATAAGTGGCTATAACCGCATCGTATTTCTCGTATTGGTTACTACCAAAAAAACCATCGGCAGCAAAGGGTCCAAAAACCAAAGTTCCTTTGTCAAATATTTTTTTTAGTGCTGGTTTTAGTATCAAGTCATCCTCATTACCAATAACCCCACCGTCACCACAATGTGGATTCAATCCCAAAACTGCAATTTTAGGCTTATTGATACTGAAATCTTGAATCAAAGACTGTTTTACGGTTTCAATTTTTTTCTTGATTAGTTCCTCCGTAAGATGAGATGCCACTTCACTTAAAGGAATATGATCCGTCAACAATCCCACTCTTAAATTATCCTGAACCATCAACATAAGTGCATTGCCTTCTAATTCCTGGTCTAAATAATCCGTATGACCCGGAAACTTAAACTCCTCAGACTGGATATTATATTTATTAATAGGCGCCGTTACCAACACATCAACAAGTCCTTCTTTCAACGCTTTGGTAGCAGCAACAAATGATTTTATCGCATACTCTCCTGCTTTTGGATCATTTACACCCAGATTCAAGTCCACACCTTCTCTCCAAAGATTCAAAACATTAATTTTACCAGGAACGATTTGATCTAGTTTATCAATACCATGCAACAGAGAAGTAGATTGAAAACTTTTTTTCACAAAAGACAACAACTTAACATTCGCAAAGATAACAGGAGTACACAACTCTAACATACGAGAATCCTCGAATGTTTTTAAAACAACTTCGCTTCCAATACCGTTTAAATCTCCGATAGAAATTCCTACGATTATATTTTCTGCTTTTTTCATCATGACATACCGTTATTTATTGCTAATTTTGAAGTGCAAATTTAGTAAAATAAAACAAGAAATGTTTACAGGAATCATAGAAACCCTTGGCATCATCCAAGAAATAAAAAAAGAGAACACTAACGTGCATATCACGATGAATTCATCGATTACCAGCGAACTTCAAATAGACCAAAGCGTTGCTCATAACGGAATATGCCTTACGGTTGTTGCCATAAACGACACTTCATACACTGTAACAGCGATAGACGAAACCATAAAAAAAACAAACCTAGCCGATTGGAAAGTTGGTGACAGCGTCAATCTGGAAAGAGCAATGAAACTAGGCGACAGACTTGACGGACACATCGTACAAGGACATGTAGACCAAACAGGAACCTGCATTACCGCCGAAGAAACTGACGGAAGCTGGCTTTACACTTTTGAATACGACGAGAACCTAAACAACATCACCATCGAGAAAGGCTCCATTACAGTAAATGGAGTAAGTTTGACAGTTGTAGACTCAAAGAAAAATCAGTTTAGCGTGGCTATTATCCCTTATACACACGAACACACCAATTTCAATACTTTTGAAGTAGGCACAAGAATAAATCTTGAATTTGATGTGATTGGCAAGTACGTTTCCCGATTGTACGCAAACAAATAACAATTACACTTTATAAAACAAAAAACTCCAATTTACATTGGAGTTTTTTGTTTTATTTTAAAATTATAAATGATGTAAATTCCAAATAGTAAAGCAACTAACATCATTGTCAATATATTTTCATCAATAGGCAATCCAGGAGGCGGAGGCAATGTAGGACCAGGCGGTGCCGGAGGCTGAGCAATAGCTAAACACGTCCCAAAAAGGAAAGCTATTAAAAGGTAAAATTTATTTAACACCATTTTCATAATATCCAAAAATAGTGAATCTATTATTTAAAAAACAAATTAAGCTAATTTATTAACAATCTTTATTGAATTTAACAAAAAAAAAAAAAATCAAAAACACCTCTTACAACACGAAGATTTAAATTTTAATGAATTCTTATTTTAAGATACCCTCAAAACAAAAGCCCTCAAAAAATTTATTTTGAGGGCTTTTTTTGTGGTCCCACCTGGGCTCGAACCAGGGACCACCTGATTATGAGTCAGGTGCTCTAACCAGCTGAGCTATAGGACCGGTTTAGAGTGTGCAATATTACCACTATTTTTCATTTGCTCCAAATATTTTTGACTTAGATTTAAATATAGTTTCATTATTAGTTTTTTTCGAACAGAAACCAACTGAATATTAGAATACTACCCATTTATCTATAATGAAATTATTTTATTTCCTGACACAATTCAATCAAAACACCATTCGTGCTTTTTGGATGCAAAAACGCAACAAGCTTATTATCAGCGCCTTTTTTTGGAATTTCATTCAAGACCACAAATCCTTCCATTTTTAGACGTGCTATTTCCGCAACAATATCTTCTACATCAAAAGCGATATGATGAATTCCCTCTCCCTTTTTTTCCAGAAACTTGGCAATTGGACTATCCGGATTAGTTGCTGCAAGTAGTTCAATTTTATTGGGGCCATTCATAAAAAAAGAAGTTGTTACTCCTTCACTTTCTACCGCTTCAAATTTATAAGCGGGAGCACCAAAGAGTTTTTCGAAAACTAAATTTGATACTTCCAAGTCTTTAACAGCGATTCCTATATGTTCTATTTTTCTCATTATATATTATTTGAAGGCAACGTTATTTTCGTTTGAAAATTCAAATACCGCTACTAGTTATTACTGTACTATTTACTGATGTAAAATTAAACATTAAAAACAAAAAAAGGGAAGCAATCTAAAAAGTAAGCTGAATTAAATCGCTCATAATAATTCTATAAAAAATTTCGATTGCATGAATTATAATTGTTATTTTGTAGATTCTAATTATGATTTGATATGTTGAAAAACAATTTAAAATATACCTTCTTTCTATTGCTTTTAATTACTGTTGGCTGTGCCAAAAGAGGCTCCATAACTGGTGGTTTAAAAGACACCATAGCGCCTATTTTGAAAATGAGTTTCCCTGAAAATTTTAATACCAACTTCAAAGGAAATGAAATTAAGTTGGTCTTTGACGAGAATATCAAATTGAAAAATTTGAACAAACAATTAATCATTTCACCCCCAATGAAAAACGAACCGTTGATTTTACCAACAACGGCGAGCAAAACGATTACAATAAAAATAAAAGACACGCTACAACCCAACACCA
This sequence comes from Flavobacterium psychrolimnae, assembly GCF_003312425.1. Classification (GTDB taxonomy): domain Bacteria; phylum Bacteroidota; class Bacteroidia; order Flavobacteriales; family Flavobacteriaceae; genus Flavobacterium; species Flavobacterium psychrolimnae. The sequence goes on from NZ_QNUX01000003.1 coordinate 248,858, forward strand.
CTTACAGCTTTAATTTTGGCCAAAGTATCGCTGATAATAATGAAGGAAATCCATTAAATCAATTCAAATACGTGTTTTCAACTGGTGATTATATCGATTCTTTAAGCCTTGGCGGAACTGTAAAAAGCGCTTATGACAAAGAAGTTGAATCATTCGTTTCAGTTATGTTATATGACGTGAATAACACTTTTAAGGATTCTGTAGTCTATAATGAGAACCCAAGATATGTGACTAACACATTAGATAGTTTGAAGACTTTTCGTTTTGAGAATTTAAAAGCCGGAAAATATCTTCTTGTAGCCATGAAAGATTACAACAGCAATAATAAATACAATCCAAAAAACGATAAAATAGGATTCAGTAAAGATTTTATTACCATTCCTAACGACACCATTTACGAGTTGGAATTATTCAAGGAAACACTGCCTTTTAAAACTTTTAAACCAACCCAAGCTTCCGGAAATAGACTCTTTTTGGGATATGAAGGAAATATCAACTCTGTGGCAACAAGCCCAAAAATAATATTAAAAAACAACAATGACATCTTAACTACTGTCATTACCAAGTTCCCAAAAAAGGATTCGCTACAAGTATGGTATAAACCATTAAAGGCAGATTCGCTAAATATGGCTGTAGCCAAAGACCAATACAAAGCTAATTTCTCCTTTAAAATAAAAGACCAAAAAAGGGACACCCTGAATATCTCTGCTATACAAACTAACGATTTGAAATTCAGAGAACGTTTTACATTAGAGAGTAAAACTCCCTTGATTAACATCGAAAATTCAAAAATAGAATTAACTAATAACGCAAAAAAAACAGTTCCTTTTACAACAGAATACGATGATTTCAATCAGAAATTGTATTTTGATTTCAAAAAAGAGCCCTCAGAAAGCTATACTTTTAAAATTTTACCCGGCGCATTAACTGATTTTTTCGAACAATCCAATGACTCACTAACTTACAAGGTAACGACAAGAAGTACTGATGATTACGGGAATCTTACAGTAACATTAGAAAATGTAAAACAATTTCCTGTAATTATAGAACTAACGAATCTAAAAGGTGATGTTTTGGCAACTGAATACACAGAAAACAATACCACAATAGCATTTAATTTAATCGAACCCGCTATTTATACCTTGCGCGCTATTTATGACACCAACAAAAATAAAGAGTGGGATCCAGGAAATTATTTAGAAAAACTTCAGGCAGAAGAAGTGATTTACTTTTCCGAAGAAATTCCTGTTCGGACAAATTGGGACGTCACCCAAGCCTTTGATTTGAGTCTTCCCTACATTCCTAAACCTAAAGTGAAAACTGACAAGAAAAATCAGAACTAAATATTTTTTATTTCAAAAGAATCTCTGTCGTTCAAAAAACCTAATTTTTGTCGGGTTTCCAACATTTTTTCTTGGTCTAATTTTACAGTAAAAAAACCTTCAGATTCTTCTGGTTCCAATACATAATTCCCAAGAAAATCGACCGCTTGCGAATGACCAATGTATTCGTAACCATTAGCATCTGCACCTATTCTATTGACGCCAATCGCATAACTCATATTCTCTATCGCTCTGGCTTTCAATAAAGCATCCCAAGCATTCGTTCTTATTTTTGGCCAACTTGCCACATAAATCAATAAGTCATAATCTTCTGAATTTCTTGAAAAAGCAGGAAATCGCAAATCATAACAAATCAACGGGCAAATTTTCCATCCTAAATAATCCACCACTATTTTTTGGTTACCACTCGTATAAACTTTGTCTTCTCCAGCCAAAGTAAACAAATGCCTTTTATCATAAAACTGAATTTCTCCAGAGGGAAATACAAACACTAATCGATTGTAGAAATTTCCATTTTCTGCAATAACTAAACTTCCCGTAATGGCGCATTTTCTGGCTTTCGCCAACACTTTAAGCCAAGTTATTGTTTCACCTTCCATGGTTTCAGCTACGTTATCTGGATTCATTGTAAAGCCTGATGTAAACATTTCAGGCAATACAATTAAATCAACTGCCGAAGTAATTTCATTTATTTTGGTCTCAAAATAATCGCGATTTAGCTTTGGATTTTCCCAAATTAAAGGAGATTGGATCAGGGTAACTTGCATGATTTTATTTTTTATAAAAATAGGAAATATCACAATACCATAAGTTCATTATATTAGCTAAAAAAAATAACTTTATGAAAAAGATACTTCTTGTATACACCATGTTATTCTCTATTTTGATTTTTGGACAAGAAAAATCAGGTGCGAAACAATTTTGGAAAAACTTACAAAAACAATGCGGAAAATCCTTTGAAGGAGAGGTCAAAGAGGGCGCTGCCAATGACACATTTCGAGATAAAAAACTAGTGATGCACGTTCGCAACTGTGACGAAAATACGATTCGGATTCCGTTTTTTGTAGGAGAGGACAAATCAAGAACTTGGGTGTTAACCTATAAAAATGACCGAATCCAATTGAAACACGATCACCGTCACGAAGACGGTTCCGAAGATAAGGTGACCCAATACGGCGGAATAGCCTCAAATTCTGGCTCATCGACGCTTCAGTTTTTTCCGGCAGATCAACAAACCTCTGATTTGATTCCAAATGCTTCCGCAAATGTTTGGTGGATGACTTTAGACGAAACTTCTTTTACTTACAACTTAAGACGTATCGGTTCAGACCGACTGTTTACCGTGAAATTTGACTTGACAAAAACAGTAGCAACACCTTCCGCACCTTGGGGCTGGAAAGATTAATTTAAGAATGATTATTTTGCATAAAAAACGCATTCAACTTTGACATTGAATGCGTTTTTTAATTATGTACTTTGAATTTTTATCCTTTTAAACTTGCAGATAAATATTCTCTATTCATTCTGGCAATGTTTTCAAGAGAAATTCCTTTTGGACATTCTACTTCACATGCTCCAGTATTAGTACAGTTACCAAAACCTTCTGCATCCATTTGGTTTACCATGTTCATTACACGGTCAGCAGCTTCAATTTTACCTTGTGGCAATAAAGCAAACTGAGACACTTTTGCAGAGACAAATAACATTGCAGATGAGTTTTTACAACTCGCCACACAAGCTCCACAGCCAATACATGTAGCTGCATCAAAAGCTCTGTCAGCATCGTGTTTAGGAATAGGAATTGTATTGGCATCGATAGTATTTCCAGATGTGTTTACAGAAATAAATCCGCCAGATTGCTGGATTCTGTCGAATGCACCTCTATCAACCACTAAATCTTTAATTACCGGGAAAGCTTTTGCTCTAAACGGCTCGATAAAAATAGTGTCTCCATCTTTAAATTTACGCATGTGCAACTGACAAGTCGTAACCAAACGGTCAGGACCGTGCGCTTCACCATTGATATACAAGGAACACATTCCGCAAATTCCTTCGCGACAATCATGGTCAAATGCAACGGTATCTTCTCCCTTTACGATTAACTCATCGTTCAAAATGTCAAGCATTTCAAGAAAAGACATATCTGGTTCAATTCCGTCAATTGGATATTCAACTATTTTTCCTTCTGCAGCGGCATTTTTCTGACGCCATATTTTTAATGTAAGTTTCATTTTTTTTGTAAGTATTAAGTATTAAGAATTAAGTATCGAGACTTTTCTAAATACTATTTATAACTTCTTTGAACTAGTTTAACATTTTCGAATTTCAACTCTTCTTTATGTAATACTGCATCGCTTGGATTACCTTTATATTCCCATGCTGCAACATATGCAAAGTTTTCATCGTCACGTTGTGCTTCTCCCTCTGGTGTTTGATACTCTTCACGGAAGTGACCTCCACAAGATTCGTTTCTATGCAAAGCATCTTTAGCAAACAACTCTCCCAATTCAAGGAAATCTGCAATACGAAGTGCTTTAGCCAGTTCAGTATTGAAACTATTAGCTGTTCCAGGAATTTTCACTTCTTTGTAAAATTCTTCTCTAATTGCTGCAATTTCACTTTGTGCTTCGGCTAAACCTTTAGCATTACGAGCCATCCCAACTTTATCCCACATGATTTTTCCTAATTTCTTATGGAAATAATCCGCTGGTTTAGAACCTCCGTTATTCATTAAAGCTTCAATCTGTTGCTTAACGTTGTTTTCCGCTTGTTCAAATTCTGGAGAATCAGTAGAGATAGTACCCATTTTAATATCTGGTGCCAAATAATCTCCGATGGTATAAGGAAGTACAAAATATCCATCTGCCAAACCTTGCATCAATGCAGAAGCACCTAATCTATTTGCTCCGTGATCTGAAAAGTTAGATTCTCCAATAGAGAAACAACCCGGAATTGTAGTTTGTAAGTTATAATCAACCCAAGTTCCTCCCATTGTGTAATGCACGGCTGGGTAAATCATCATGGGAGTTGAATATGGATTTTCATCCACAATTTTCTCATACATTTGGAATAAGTTACCATACTTATTAGCCACAACTTCTGTTCCTAATTTAGTAACTAAAGCTTTATCGTTCTCATCTAAATGCTTCAATCTGGCTTGATCCACTCCGTATCTTTCAATTGCCGCAGCAAAATCAAGGTAAACAGCTTCTCCCGTTTTATTAACACCAAAACCTGCATCGCATCTTTCTTTAGCAGCACGAGAAGCAATATCTCTAGGTACTAAGTTTCCGAAAGCAGGATATCTTCTTTCTAAATAATAATCTCTGTCCGCTTCTGCAATTTGAGTTGGTTTCAATTTCCCTTCTCTAATCGCCTTAGCATCTTCTAACTTTGCAGGAACCCAAATACGTCCATCATTACGCAACGATTCTGACATTAATGTCAATTTTGCTTGATGATCTCCGGATACTGGAATACAAGTTGGGTGAATTTGCGTATAACAAGGATTTGCAAAATAAGCTCCTCTTTTGTGAATTTTCCAAGCTGCAGTTACGTTACTTCCCATCGCGTTAGTCGAAAGGAAAAACACGTTTCCGTATCCTCCTGAAGCAATAACTACGGCATGAGCAGAATGTCTTTCGATTTCTCCTGTAACCAAGTTACGAGCGATAATCCCTCTTGCTTTTCCGTTTACGATAACTAAATCCAGCATCTCGTGACGGTTGTGCATTTTTATTTTTCCACGACCTATTTGGCGATTCATTGCTGAATACGCCCCTAACAGTAATTGTTGTCCTGTTTGTCCTTTAGCATAAAAAGTTCTAGAAACTAATGTACCTCCAAAAGAACGGTTGTCTAATAATCCGCCATATTCACGTGCAAAAGGAACTCCTTGAGCCACACACTGGTCAATAATATTTGTAGAAACCTCAGCTAAACGGTGAACGTTTGCTTCACGGGCGCGGTAATCTCCTCCTTTTACAGTATCGTAAAACAAACGGAACGTTGAATCCCCGTCACCTTGATAGTTTTTTGCAGCGTTAATTCCCCCTTGTGCAGCAATAGAGTGCGCACGACGTGGTGAATCTTGAAAACAAAAAGCTTTTACGTTATATCCTAATTCTGCTAAAGTTGCAGCAGCAGAACCTCCAGCTAAACCTGTACCAACGACAATTATATCTAAATTACGTTTGTTAGCAGGGTTTACTAAATTAATATGATCTTTATAATTTGTCCATTTGTCCGAAATTGAACCTCCTGGAATTTTTGAATCTAATGCCATTTATAATTTAATATTAATGATTAAAATGATGAAATAATGCAATGAAAATGAAACCAAAAGGAACTACAATTGCAAAAGCATATCCTAATTTATGTAATGATCTTGAATATTTATTATTGAATCCTACCGATTGGAACGAAGAATTGAAACCGTGCCATAAGTGCAATGACAATAATAAAAAAGAAAGACTGTACAAAACGGTGCGAATCGGACTTTCAAATTTGTGTGTTAACTCCTCAAAATATCTCGTTTCGTTTAACGGACTTCCATCTACGTATTTGTAAACCATTTCAGGAACCCAAAAATCGTAAAAATGCACCAAAATGAATGCAAGAACAACTGATCCAGAAATAATCATGTTTCTTGATGCCCAAGATGAATTTGCCGCTCCATTATTTTTTGCGTAACCAACTGGCCTTGCACTTCTATTTTTAAAATCCAAAACAAAACCCATAACAAAGTGAAAAATCACTCCCACAATCAAGATAGGCTGAATTACGAATTGAACTAATGGATTATTTCCCATGAAATGAGAAATCGAATTAAAGGTGTCGGCACTAAATACCGATGTCATATTGATAAAAAAATGCTGTGCTAGAAACAACATCAAAAAAAGTCCTGAAAGTGCCATAGCTACTTTTTTTGCTATTGACGATTTCAATAATGCAGATTTTGCCATAAGATTTATATAATTTGTTTTAAAAAATTATACAAAAATAGAGCAATTAGACAGTAACTACAACCTTTTCGCTGTTATTTATAATGATTTTAAAGTGTTTTATACAAAATACCAAGAAATCCTTAAATATCAAACATAAATGCAAAAACGGGAAGAAAACGGTTAAACAAAAAAAGAAAATAACACAAAATATGCGGTCAAGAAAATGACTAAAAACCAAATATAAAACCGTCTAAAATTAATAATTCCCTAATTTTTAGTGTTATTTATTTCTAAATCAGCAAAAGGAACAAAAATTTTCTTTTGGCAGCGGAAAAAACAAGCACTTTCAAATCGTCTTCAAATTTTTATGCTTTAAAATAAAAAATAAAAACAAGTGCTGTAATCTATAAAATTCATAGGACTGACACTAAAGAATCCAGTGCATTTTTATCAACAAATTGAATTGATTCTAACTGAATTTTGCCATGTATTGCTGCACAATTAAATCTGTATTTTCGTTACGCATTTTTTGCTCTAATTGTATTGGTGGCGAAGCACGTTCCAAACAATTTTTAACGGCACAGGTTTCACAAGTAACCCCGACAATCTGTTTCTTAAGCGAATCATTCTCGATGAACTTAAATTTTTTCTTCATTCCAGCCGTAATCAAAATTCCTACCGATATACTGCGGATACAATCTACTTTAAACGGATCCGGTGTTGCAGATGAAAAAACAAGATATTCATTTTTGCTGTTTTCATAACTGGAAATTTGCGCGTCAAAAAAATGATTTTTATTCTGCTTCAATGATTGCTCAATCGTACGTATGGAAACCCATCTTCTACAGTAATGTTCATTCATTTCATTCGCATGCGGTTCCTGCTGGTTCGTAATGTGTAATTCCTTTTTTATTTGATAAGTATCTGTTCCTATTTGATGCGACAATCGCAGAAAGAAAAGATTCTTCAATTGAAAATCTTTTGGCAAAATATTAGTCAATCTTTGATAAAACGATTCTGGCGAAACATTAAACCCACTCATCAAAGCAATCATTTCCTGAGGTTTTGGATCTGTTTTAGACAAAAATAAATTCAGTTCGTCTATCAGTTTCTGCCTTGGAATAAGTAACGCTCCGGCAAAATACGAAGCATAAAAGTTGTTCAAAACCTGATCGAAGTTATCAAACTTAATCCAACTGAACGTGTACAATCTTTCGGTGATTTCAAGGTAATTATACGCAATTTCTTTGGCCAGAATAAACGCTTTTTGAGGTTCGTCAATGTCTAACGAAAGTAACAATGTCTTGCTTTTTGGCACAAAAATCGATCTCAAATCACCCAATTGTTCTTGCTCCGAAAAAACGAGTTCTTTTATCGTATAACCATATTCTTCAATTAAAATCGCCGTGAGTTCTTCAATCGAAATTTTGGCTTCAATATTCACGTGAAACGCTTTCGAAAACTGCAACACTTTCTGTTCTAAATCTTCAAAATAATTCGTATGCGCTTCTTGGTAAGAACGCAACGAAGCCAAAAAGAAACTCTCTCTTGTCAAATTATAATGTTGCGCAATCTCGATAATCGTGCTGATAAACGCATTCACTTTTGCAGGTGCATTAGCAATAATATCGATAAGATCGTTTTCCTGAATTCCGAAAATCTCCAGAGGAATCTCTTTTAGAATACCCGATTTTAGAATTTCTCCAATGGGCGCCAGATTATTATCCAGTTTCAACGATACCATATTATCATAGGAAATATCGAGTTTTTCGGCTAACAGAATAATTTTATCCGTTTTTGGATACTTTTTACCTTTTTCAATTTCGTTTAAATACGATTTTGAAAGGTCTGTGATTTTTGCCAAACCAAATAGTGACAGATTCTTATTGGTGCGAGCCTGCTTGAGTTTTAGCCCAAAAATCAACTTGATATAATCCTTTTCTATGTTCATATCTCAAAGATAAACTAAAAAATATTTACGTCAAAAAAAATATTTTTCATTTTTAGCGTACGTTCGCTTGTTTTGTAAAAAACTTTTCGTAACATTGTCATGTAAAACACATTAACCATGAAAGCAAATACCGAAACAACCGAAAAATCGTTACAGTTTTCCAATGAAACGAAAGAGCATTATCCAGAAATTTTGACGAATGAAGCCATTAATTTTATTACAGAACTTCACGAGCGATTCAATGCCAAAAGACTTTTGTTACTAGACGAAAGAAAAAAACAACAGGATTTATTTGATCAAGGTGCCTTACCCACTTTTCCTGCTGAGACCAAAAGCATCAGAGAAAGTAATTGGAAAGCGGCGCAAACACCAGACGATTTATTAGACCGTAGAGTCGAAATAACCGGTCCAGTCGACAGAAAAATGGTCATTAATGCATTGAATTCGGGTGCAAAAACATTCATGGCTGATTTTGAAGACAGCACTTCTCCTACTTGGAGCAACTTAATGACGGGACAGCAAAACCTGAAAGATGCGGTAAATAAAACCATTGCTCTTGAAGATACTATAAAGAATAAAAAATACAGTCTGAACGAAAAAACTGCAGTACTGCTAGTTCGTCCAAGAGGATTGCATTTGCCGGAAAAAAATATTTTGATTAACGGAGAACAAACTTCAGGATCACTAATTGACTTCGGCTTGTATGCTTTTCATAATTACAAACAACTTATGGAAGATGGAACGGCACCGTATTTTTACATTCCAAAACTGGAACATTATCTGGAAGCAAGATGGTGGAATGAAGTTTTCGAATTTACGCAGGAATATTTAGGTGTAAAAAACGGAACATTCAAAGCCACGGTTTTAATCGAAACCATAACTGCCAGTTTTCAATTGGACGAAATCATTTTTGAATTGAAAGATCATATTGTTGGTCTTAATTGCGGACGATGGGATTACATTTTTTCGTACATCAAAAAACTAAGAAAAAATCCAAATTTCCTAGTTCCAAACAGAGACCAAGTGACGATGACAGCGCCATTTATGAGTGCCTACTCGCAATTGGTTATTCAAAGATGCCACAAAAGAAACATTCATGCAATAGGTGGAATGGCTGCACAAATTCCGATAAAAAATAACGAAGAAGCTAATAAAACAGCTTTCGACAAAGTAATTGCCGATAAAGAACGGGAGGTTAAAAATGGTCATGACGGCACTTGGGTCGCACATCCGGATTTGGTTTCGCTCGCCATGACGGTATTCGATAAAAACATGCCGACCAAAAATCAGATTCATATAAAAAGAGAAGACGTACACGTTACCGAAGGTGATTTGCTCGAAACTCCAAAAGGAACCATTACCGAAGAAGGCGTTCGAAAAAACATCAGTATTTCAGTTTTATATATCGCTTCATGGCTCAACGGACAAGGTGCAGCAGCGTTACATAATTTAATGGAAGATGCAGCTACTGCTGAGATTTCGAGATCACAATTGTGGCAATGGCTACAAAACGAAGTCGTTTTAGACAATCAAAAAGTACTGAATGAAAAATACTATCATCGATTGGCCATGGAGGAATTTGAAAAAATAAGAAAGCTTGTTGGAAACGAAAATCATGAAAAACATAAATACAGACTGGCCGAACAATTATTAGACATTTTGGTCGTGAATGACAATTTTATCGAATTTTTGACAATTCCCGGATACAAATACATTTAAAAAATCAATTGCAATACCTATTAACAAACAACCAAAAAAAAAGAAAAATGAAAACTACAGAAACAAGAATTCAAGAATTAGTTACCGACTGGATTACGAACACAAGATGGAATGGCATTGAGCGACCTTACACTGCTGAAGAAGTGGTGAAATTGCAAGGTTCTTATCAAATAGAGCACAGTGTAGCCAGAATTGGAGCGAATAACTTATGGAACAAACTAAATTCTCAGGATTTTGTAGCCGGACTTGGCGCACTTACCGGAAACCAAGCCATTCAAGAAGTAGAAGCAGGATTAGACGCTATTTATTTGAGCGGTTGGCAAGTTGCCGCTGACGCAAATGTAGCCGGCGAAATGTATCCTGACCAATCTTTATATCCTGCTAACAGTGTTCCATTGGTAGTAAAACGAATCAATAATGCCCTTTTGAGAGCAGATCAAATACAAGTAGTAAACGGAACAACCGATAAAAAACAATACTTAGTTCCTATTGTTGCTGATGCCGAAGCCGGTTTTGGAGGAAACCTTAATGCTTTCGAATTAATGAAATCGATGATTGAAGCGGGAGCTGCCGGAGTTCACTTTGAAGACCAATTGAGTTCTGCTAAAAAATGTGGTCACTTAGGCGGGAAAGTTTTGGTTCCTACACAAGAAGCCATCAACAAACTGATTGCAGCACGTTTAGCAGCAGACGTAATGGGAACACCAACGCTGATTGTTGCCCGTACAGATGCTGATGCGGCCAATTTACTAACAAGCGATATTGACCCTAGAGATGCTAAATTCATCACGGGTGAAAAAACCGGCGAAGGTTTTTTCTATGTAAATTGTGGTGTGGAGCAAGGAATTGACAGAGGATTGAGTTATGCGCCTTATGCTGATTTAATTTGGATGGAAACCAGCAATCCAGATCTTGATTACGCAAGAAAATTTGCCGAAGGAATTCACGCAAAATTCCCTGGAAAAATGTTGGCTTACAATTGTTCGCCTTCTTTCAACTGGGCTGCAAAATTATCCGTTGCTGAAATGGAAACATTCCGCGAAGATCTTGCCGCAATGGGATACAAATTCCAATTCATCACTTTAGCAGGATTCCACGCGTTGAACACTAGCATGTTCGAATTGTCTAAAGCATACAAAGAAAGAGGAATGGCAGGTTATTCTGAATTACAGGAAAGAGAATTTGCTTTGCAAAAACACGGTTTCAAAGCCGTAAAACACCAAGGTTTCGTAGGGACATCCTATTTTGATGCGGTACAAAATACCGTAACAATAGGAAAATCTTCTACCACTGCGATGAAAGATTCTACAGAAGTAGCACAGTTTTAGAAAAATAGCAACCATAAAAAAACACGATTTCATCTGAAATCGTGTTTTTTGTTTTTAAAATAAAAGGACCGTTTATTTTGATTCTATAATTTCAAGATCAGTAACCACTTTCTCTTTTCCTTTTTGAATGCTTATTTTATTGATTGAAATTGGAAGGTAATATTTACCGTTTTTGGCTGCTTCTAATTTTAGTTTTTTGTCTTTATTTTTCCAATTATCTGCTGCCGTTTTAGTCATTGAAAGATCATAAATGTGTTTGTTCAATCCTTTTACAGCTTTTACCTTCTGAGAATAAACCACTTCTTTCAAGCTGTTTTCAATTTGCAAAAGCACTTCTGCATTTTCATTCGAATAAAACCAAACCTCTGCTTTTGGTTCTGAAGCCTTAGCCCAAGAACTCCAACTGTTGCCCCATTCTCTTGATTTTTTTATCTTTTTAAGCTCAAAAACATGAAGATTTTCCGCTATGACTTTATCATTCAATTGTTGCACTTGTTCCAAATTAACTTTGTACACTGAACGACCGTGAGTTCCCACCACTAAATCTTTTGCTTTCTTTTGAATCACTACATCGTGAACGGCCACGTTTGGAATTCCGCTAGAAAAATCATCCCAGCTCATTCCCTTATTTAACGAAACATACAATCCGTTGTCCGTTCCCACGTACAAAACATTCTCGTTGAGATTATCTTCCACAATTACATTCACTGGACTTGCAGGCAAATTATTGGCGATATTTTTCCAGGTTTGACCAAAATCATCTGACACATACACATAACTGGTGAAATCATCATTTCGATATCCGTTTAAAGTCGCATACACTCTTTCTTTCTTGTGTGCCGAAGCCACGACTCTGGAAACCCATCGGTTTTGAGGTAAATTTCCCGAAATTTTATTCCAAGTCGCACCGCCGTCTTTCGAAACATGAATCAATCCATCATCACTTCCCGTGTAGAGCAAACCAAACTGCAATTGACTTTCGCTGATGGCAGCGATTGTTCCAAAAGCTACATTTCCTTCTTTAGCACCTTGCGTCAAATCAGGCGAAATAGCCGTCCAAGTTTGTCCTTGATTCATCGAACGGTGCAAGAAATTAGATCCCATGTATAAAATATCTTGGTTGTGCGAAGACAATAAAATAGGCGTTTGCCAATTGAATCGAAATGGCTTTTCGTCCTTTTGTGGCTTTGGAGAAATATAATCACGTTTATTTTTTGCACGATCAATTCTGTAATAATTTCCAAATTGGAATCCCGTAAAAACAATACTTGGATTTCTTTTGTCAATTTGAGTTTGCATTCCGTCTCCACCCATCAAATTTTCATACGGATATTTTCCGGTTTGGTACCATTCTGATGAATATTTGTAAGTACTTGGTCCAACCCAAACACCATTATCCTGCATGCCGCCATAGATATTATACGGTTCCTGCTCATCCACATTCACTGCATAAAACTGACTTACGGAATGCGAATTACTTTTCACCCAATGTGCTCCATCATCATACGAAATATTTAAACCACCGTCATTTCCATTAATTAAATGCCCGGATTTATTTGGGTTCACCCAAACAACGTGATGATCCGCGTGAACATTCTCTTCGCTTATGGAGGTGAATGTTTTTCCGCCATCATTTGATTTTATAATGGGTACGCCCGATAAATAAATTTTATTGACATCGTTTGGATCAACAGAAATAACACTGAAATAATACCCATACGAATAAAAGAAATCATCGATAAAATCTTGATGGGTCTTCGTCCAATTTTTTCCTCCGTTACTTGATTTGTAAACTTCGGCTCCGATAACTTCTGTTTCGGCTAAACTATTTATCGCATCCAGAACCACTTTTGCAGCTTCGTTTGGTTGCAAATACCCGTTTTCAACCCAATGCTTGATGTTTTCTGCTCTGTATTTTTCGGTCAATCCGTAATTCTTTAAAATAGAATTCAGACTTTTATTGGGCAATTTCAAGAATTCGTCTCCCGGCATTGAAAACGCAATCGGTAACGAATTGCTTTTTTTGGATTGCAACGGTCTTTTGAATTGGTTATCTAAAATGGCATATACATTTGCATCATCATACACCGCTAAACCAATACGGCCAACGCCTTCGCCAACAGGAAATCCGCTTTCAGCATTCGTAAAAAGTTTCCAAGTCAATCCCGCATCCTCACTTTTATAAATTCCTGAAGTGGCACCGCTTCCAATAAAATCCCACGCTTTTCTATCTTTGCTCCAAGAAGCCGCAAATTGAACCTTGAAGTTTTTTGGCGAAACAGCCACATCAATAATCCCGGTTTCATCGTCTATATAAAGGGTTTTACTCCACGTTTTTCCGCCATTTGTTGTTTTGTAAATTCCTCTTTCTTCATTTTTAGAATACAAATGACCCACTGCGCCTACAACAACTTCATCAGGATTTGATGGATTTATCAGGATTCTGCTGATGTGATGACTGTCTTGCAATCCCATATTTTGCCAAGTCTTTCCTTTATCTTCGGATTTCAAAACTCCAATTCCGGCATAAGATGATCGGGACGAATTTACTTCACCAGTTCCTACCCAAATCGTTCCTCGTTTCCAATCTATCGCGATATCACCTACATTTTGCGTTGGCGCCGCATCCATAACCGGCGAAAAACTCATTCCGTTATTATTCGTGTACCAAAGTCCGCCCGAAGCATATCCTACATAAAACTCGATTGGATTTTCCGGATTTACATCCACATCCACCACTCTTCCGCTCATCACCGTTGGACCTACATTTTCAAAAGCAACATTCTGAAAAAGCGATTGATTTTCCATTTGTTTTTTGGATTCCAATGATTGCTGAATCGCTTCCGCAGAAACTTGTCCCCAAGAGACACTTTGGACTATAAAGGCAGAAAAGAGTACTATTTTTTTCATAAAAACTGATTTGAATTGGAAAATTAATCATAAAAATAGTTATCTGAAAATTTTATAGTGTAATTAACATCCGTTTCTCTCAAAGTTAGTATTTTTGAATATTCAATGTATAAAAACGAATTGTTATGAAATATCATCAAATTGACCGAGATTTATTTATAAAAAATAGAGAAAAATTCATGGCTCAGATGAAGCCAAAAAGCGTTGCCATCTTCAATTCTAATGATATTTATCCCGTTTCTGCCGATAGTACTTTGCCATTTGCACAACACCGCGATATCTTTTATTTAAGCGGAGTAGATCAGGAAGAAAGTATTTTATTGCTTTTCCCGGATGCGCCATACGAGCACCAAAGAGAAATGGTTTTCTTGAAAGAAACCAGCGAACACATTGCCATTTGGGAAGGTGAAAAACTGACTAAAGAGCGTGCTTTTGAAGTAACAGGAATCAGAACCGTACATTGGTTACAGGATTTCGAAAAAGTTTTATTCGAAATGATGACGCACGCTGAAACCATTTACATCAATACAAACGAGCATTACCGTGCCACTGTAGAAACTGAAACGCGTGAAGCCCGTTTTGTGAAATGGTGGAAAGAGAAATATCCGGCACATGCTGTTGCAAAAAGTAATCCGATATTGCAACGTCTTCGCTCCGTAAAAGAAACCGAAGAATTGGACTTAATCCAAAAAGCCTGTAATATTACGGAGCTTGGTTTTAGAAGATTATTGCCTTTCGTGAAACCAAACGTGACCGAATACGAAATCGAAGCCGAGCTGATTCACGAATTCATTCGCAACCGTTCCAGAGGTTTTGCTTACACGCCAATTATCGCTTCCGGAAATAATGCCAATGTGTTGCACTACATCGAAAACAACCAACAATGCAAAGCCGGTGATTTGATTTTATTGGATGTTGCGGCTGAATATGCCAATTATTCCAGTGACATGACGCGTACCATTCCAGTTTCAGGAAAATATACCAAAAGACAAAAAGAAGTGTACAATGCCGTTTTAAATGTAAAAAACGAAGCGACCAAAATGCTGACTACAGGAACACTTTGGAAACAATACCATATCGAAGTGGGGAAATTAATGACTTCAGAATTGTTAGGTTTAGGTCTTATTGACAAAGCCGATGTGCAAAACGAAAACCCGGAATGGCCCGCTTATAAAAAATATTTCATGCACGGAACTTCCCACCACATGGGATTGGACACGCACGATTACGGAATCTTGACCGAACCCATGCAAGCCAATATGGTGTTTACAGTAGAGCCTGGAATTTACATTCCTGCCGAAGGTTTCGGAATCCGTCTGGAAGATAACGTCATCGTTCAGGAAAGTGGCGAACCATTCAACATGATGCGCAACATCCCAATTGAAGTGGATGAAATCGAAGAATTAATGAACAGTTAATTCCATAAATACATACAACCAAATCGGTTTACAGCAATGTGAACCGATTTTTTTTTGGGCGCAACCCAGCTTCCGTAAACTCCAGCTGCGTCGGGCTATCCGCTATAAGTCCTCGTCTCGTCCAAAAACACAAGACTGTGGGCTTTCCGCTGTTATCCCTTGCGCGCTACAACGAGAAAATCTGTAATTCCAAAACACGAATTCCAAAATTCATGGTAAAACTGTAACTTTATAATCACCCTTCCGACTTATTTAAAACAACAACTATTTTTTAAAACATATTCAATATGTGATTTGAACCATTAAGAAATTAAGAAAAATTAAGCTCTGATTCTTAATGAAACTTATATTTCTTAATGGTAAAAACTTTTAAATAAAAACTTAAAATAAAGAAATCATGCAAGCACACGAAATAGACTACCACATTTACGGCGAGGAAATGCAATATGTGGAAATAGAACTGGACCCACAGGAAATTGTAATTGCCGAAGCGGGAAGTTTTATGATGATGGACAATAATATCCAAATGGAAACCATTTTTGGAGACGGTTCCGAACAAGAAAACGGATTGTTCGGTAAACTTTTAAGCGCAGGAAAAAGAGTTTTAACAGGCGAAAGTCTTTTTATGACAGCATTTATCAATCAAAACAATACCAAAAGCAAAGTTTCATTTGCATCGCCTTATCCAGGAAAAATAATCCCAATTGACTTAACACAATTTGGCGGAAAATTCATTTGCCAGAAAGACGCTTTCCTTTGCGCTGCCAAAGGCGTTTCTGTGGGAATCGAATTTTCTAAGAAACTCGGTCGTGGGCTTTTTGGCGGTGAAGGTTTCATCATGCAAAAAATAGAAGGCGACGGAATGGCGTTTGTACATACCGGCGGAACATTGGCCAAAAAAGAATTAGCAGCAGGCGAAATCCTAAAAGTCGACACCGGCTGTATTGTTGGTTTTACCAAAGATGTTGATTATGACATTGAGTTTATTGGCGGCATCAAGAATTCTATTTTTGGTGGTGAAGGTTTGTTTTACGCTACACTTCGCGGTCCGGGAACAGTTTATGTACAATCCTTACCTTTCAGTCGACTCGCCGACAGAATCATTGCATCTGCACCAAGAGCTGGCGGAAACAGTCGTGACGAGGGCAGCTTATTGGGCGGATTAGGAAGTTTGCTTGATGGAGACAGACGATTTTAAATTTTATAAACGGCTTTCAGAAATGGAAGCCTTTTTTTAAACCATATAAGGCATTTAAGCAAATGAAAGTAATGCTTACATGAACTTAAATGGTTAAAAAAATAAAATGCTATTTTTGTAGACTAAATTTCCATTTTGAAACAAATTCTCTTTAAAAACACCAACATCTCTTATTCCGATACCGGGAAAGGAACCGCTATTGTCTTACTTCATGGTTTCTTGGAAAACAAAGGCATGTGGGATTTTTATATTCCGGAGTTTGCTAAAAAAAACCGCGTCATTATTATAGATTTATTGGGACATGGCGAAACGGAATGTTTGAGTTACGTGCAAACAATGGAAGATAATGCCGATGCTGTTCACGCTGTTTTATCGGAATTACGCATCCGGAAAGCCATTTTTGTCGGGCATTCTATGGGTGGTTATGTTGCTTTGGCTTTCGCCGAATTATATCCTGACACTATAAAAGGATTGGTTTTATTAAACTCGACCGCAAGAGCCGACAGTGAGGAACGAAAAACAAATCGGGATCGAGCTATTAAAGCGGTAAAACAATCTTTTATGAATTTTGTTTCACTTTCTATTGCAAACTTATTCAGCGAAGCCAACAGAGAACGACTTTCATCCGAAATTGAAAGCGTAAAAAAAGAAGCTTTAAAGACACCGCTTCAAGGAATCGTTGCGTCACTGGAAGGAATGAAAATACGACAAGATCGGGAAGTGTTATTACATCTTACACCTTATCCAAAATTATTAATTCTTGGCGAAAAAGATCCTGTTTTAAATTACGAAGAAACCAAAGAACAGATAGAAAACACTGCAGTAAAACTGGTGACTTTTCCGGACGGACACATGAGTCATATTGAGAATCAAGACGAGTTATTAAACGTATTGTTCGCTTTTTTCAAAAGCATCTAAATCATTCCTGATTTCAAATATCCTTTTTCCACCAATTCACTTTTGTCTTTCAAGTGGTGCATTTTTCCTTCTTTCATCAACGCCAGTTTTGTGGAAACCTTAATCACATTTTCATAGTTATGATCCGTGATAATGATGCCTTTTACACTGGACATTGCAGTGATTAATTTATTAATTTTTTCAATCATTATGGGTGACAAACCATTGTATGGCTCGTCCAGCAAAACAAATTTTGATGCGTTATTCAGGATTAATTTAATTTCTAAATACCGTAATTCTCCACCGGACAAATGCTTTATTTTTTTGTTCAGCATTGATTGAATCATTTCATCGGCATAAAATTCCTGCAGTTTCTCTTTGGCAATAGCCAATTGAATAGTCTTTTTTATCGAAAATGAATTTGGAATAAAATTATCTTGAGGCAAATAACTGATTTCGTTTAGCAAATCGCTGGTCTTTGCTTTCACGACTCCATCGACCCGAACAAATTTAAAATCAGCAGCTACAATTCCGAAAATGATTTTCAACAAAGTAGATTTCCCGGAACCATTTCTTCCTAAAACGCCAATAATATCAGCGGTTTCACATTTCAAATACACATCTGAAACTATGATTTTCCCATCATACTGTTTTTGAACGCTATCTACTTCTAAAACACTCTTTGTCATACGAGTTTGATTCCTACATTAATGACTAAAATCAGCAGCATCGAAAAAACAAAATTCATTAGAAAACCATACACAAACAATTGCATTTTTGAAATTCCGTTGTTGTAATAAAACAGGTATCCATTTTTAGCATTCACCTCTTTTATCAAAATGCTAATGAAGAAACCAAAAATAATAAGTACATATTTGAAGGTTTCAAATCCTCCAAAAACCCATGCCAAAGCACTTATTGACACATTAATCGTCAAAGTGCTTTTATAAAACTCGAAGATGTTGGCTAATTTTCTGATTGGGAATTTTGTTTAAATTATTTTCTCTTTAAAAGGAATACTCTCATCTAAAATTTCGCTTAATAAAAGAACCATTTGTTCTAAATAATTCCTCAAAATTTCTTCATTTATAATTGAATTTATTTCTTTGTCTTCTTTAAAACTAAACGGAAGAAAACCTGCTTTTAAATTCTTGAAAGAGATAATTCCGGCTTCAATTGGCTTTCCTTTTGCTTCGTGCTCATACATAAAAGCATACGCCAGAACCTGAATGATTTTATCGCTTTTAATATCTTCGGTTAATCGGCTCCAAGATTTCAGAGTGACACTCGCTTTTTCAACTTTTCCAGTTTTGTAATCGATAATTCGAATCACTCCGTTGCGCTCTTCAATTCTATCTACATTTCCTTTTATCAATACAGGAAAAGGCAAATTAGGATGATTTAAAGTTCTGCCAAAAGTTTGTTCTAAAGCTATAATTTTTATCGCATCGCCGTTTTTAATACTTTCCAATTCCACTTTCAGGAAATTCGAAACATTTCGCTTGGCAACTTCAAACGCCAATAAATTTCTACCTTTTTTGATTTCACCTTCTTTGTAAACCAATTTAAACTGTTTCAAAACCTCAGCGTCAATTTGTTTAAAACAATTTAAAATATTACTTTCTGATATAAATTTACCAATGAATGGCTCGTACAAAACTTTTAGAGTTTCGTGGATAATGGTTCCCAATGTATTCAAGGCAATGTTCTCCTCTACTTCTTCTACTTCGCTGATGCGTAAAATCTTCTGAAAATAAAACTGAATCGGATTCCGAATATAACTCGTCAATGCCGATGGAGAAAACCCTTTTTCGGCAATTTCTTTCAATCGTAACATCACACTTTCCGATTTAGGAATGACCATCGGTTGATACGCAGTTTCGGGTAAAACCGCATTATAAATTTCGTGCGTAAGGATATGATTATTTTGCTTTTCAACTTCCAATTGCGTGATGAATCGGCTTTTTTCACCCGCATCCAGACCTTCACTTTCGGTATTATACAGCAAGTAAATGTTTTTGGCGCGTTGCAACAAATGATAGAAATGATAGGTATAAATAGCGTCTTTTTCTTTGAATGTAGGCAAACCTAATTCGCGTTTCACATCATACGGAATAAACGAATTTTGTGATTTTCCCGCCGGAAATTTCCCTTCATTCATCGAAGTGACAATAACGGTATCAAAATCCAAGACACGACTTTCTAAAACTCCCATAATCTGCAAACCGTTCAACGGTTCTCCCTCAAAAGAAACTTCGGCCAAATCAATTACTTGTTTGTAAATGGCATAAAGCGTTTCAATTTTATCGATATGTTCATGTTTGGAATAATAATTAATCAGTTTATTAATGACTTTAAAAATGGCGAAAACAAAAGCCTTAGTGATTTTTTCTTCTTCGTTATCGTTGCTTAAATTTTCTTTTATGATTTGCAATAATTTAGAAATCGTCTCTAATACCGGAATCGAACCCTTTTCCCATTTTTGGAATAATAAGAGAAACAATTCACTCGGAATTGCATTCAATTCCATCAATTTATGATGCGTAATAAAAGTATAATTATTTTGATTGATAGTATGGACAAGCGCGCTGGTTTTCGAATACGGCTCCACCAAAGGATGCGTCAAAATATCCAATACATCTTTGTAATATAAGACATAACTTTTAGCATTTCTGGACAACGCATTCGTGTGCATTTTGAATAATTTGGCTATCAAAATCTGGGCAGGATTGTTCTTGCTTGAATACCCCATCGTGATATTCAAAGCTCCAACGCTTGACGGTAACGAATATAAAAGCGGGACTAGAAGATTTTCCTCACCTAGAACCACAGCCACTTTATCCAACTTGCCTTCAGTCCCGAGGCTTCGGGATTCATTGATGACATTCTCGATAATACTTCCGGCTATTTTGGCTTGACCAATTGTTTTTGGTGTACCAATCACCTGAATGTTTTTTATCTGCGAAAAGTCATTCACAATCCATTCAAACGGATGCTGCTTATAATGTTTCCAACTTTCTTTGAAACGGTGTACAAACAGTCCTGCATCATGATACGGATCATTGAGAAAGGTTTGGTCTACATCCCAATATATTTTGGCCTGATCAGAAGCGATAAGGTGTTGGATTATTTTTTCTTCGGCGGCATTCAACGCGTTAAAACCTGCAAATAGGAATTGTTTCCCTTGTACAGAATTCGAAAAATGATTTAGATTATTAACTGCTTCACGATAAATTAAACCTTGATATCCGATTCCTTTGTTCAGTAAATGAGTATAAAGGGATTGATAATAATTGGGTAGTAATTTCCAAAAATCGATATATTTCTCTAATAATACCGTTTTATTTTCGACTTCAATTCCCCATTTTTTAATATCCTCGATATCTTTCAAATACGAAAGAACATGTGATGGCTCTAATAAATAGCGGTCAATTTCATTAAAATCTTGTAACAGCGTTTTTGCCCAATTGGCAAACAATTCAAACGTTTGTTGGTTTGCTTTATCGGTAATGGATAAATAGACTTCGTAGAATTCAAATAATAGTTCAATGGGATCTATGGTGCGAATACCTGCAATATTTTGAACAAAATCTTCAATACTTATAATTTCAGGAGAAAGTATATTTGTTGTTACCTGATTTTTTAACGCTTTAATCAGGAATATTTTAGCTCGTTTGTTTGGTAAAACTACAATCGTATTGGAAAGATTGCCTGAGTAATTTTCAATTAAAACTGCGGCTATTTTATCTAAAAAAGAAGTATTTGTCATTCTATAAAAATAAAAAAAACGCCTCGATAAATCGAGGCGTTTTCTAAAAAAATTTTGGAAAAATTATTTTTGTAAAATAACTTCTGTTCTTCTGTTTTTTGCTTTACCAGCAGCAGTTTTATTTGTTTCAACTGGACTTCCTTCACCAAAACCAACAGCATTTAAGTTTTCACCTTTAATACCTCTTTCTAACAAAGCTTCTCTAACTACGTTAGCTCTGTCTTCAGAAAGTTTTTGGTTAAATTCATCTGAACCATCGCTATCAGTATGTCCTTCAACACTGAATTTAGCATTCGGATAATTTTTAAGAATATTTGCCATAGCATCTAATCTAGCTGGAACATCACCCGCTTTGAAAGTAGCTTTACCTGAATTAAAGTAGATTGCTCTAGCTTGAATTTTAAGATTATCTAAAGCCTCAGTAGTTACTTCTGGACATCCTCTGTTACTAGCTGGACCAGCTACAGTAGGACAATCATCATCTTTGTCTAATACTCCGTCTCCGTCAGTATCTGGCCAAGGACAACCACCATTTTCTTTAGGACCTGCAACATTAGGACATTTGTCATCTTTGTCAGCAATTCCATCTCCATCAGCATCAGGACAACCGTTTAATGCAGCTAAACCAAAAACAGTAGGACATGCATCATTTTTATCAGCAACACCATCTCCGTCAGTATCAGGACAACCGTTTAATGCAGCTAAACCAAAATCATTTGGACACTCATCAGCACTATCTTGAATTCCATCTCCATCAGTATCAGGACAACCATTGAATTCTTTTAAACCAGCAACTTCAGGACAAGCATCATCTTTATCATAAATTCCGTCACCATCTGTATCTTTACCTCCAAATTTGAATATAAGACCAGCAGTGTGTTGAAAAAGAGAAGGAGCATCTGGAGTAGCAAAATTTACATTCCCTTCAGTTCTGTCTCCAAAAGATTTTTTATATCTTGTTGCAAGTTCCAAACCTACATTGTCAGTAAACCAGAAAGTTAAACCAGCACCTGGATTTAAAGTACCAAAACTACTATCTCCAAAGAATGTATATCCTCCACCAACAGATAAAGATGGATCAATAACTTTAGATTTAATTAAGTTCATGAAACTATATTTGATAGTTGCATCAACACCATAATACATTAAATCTCCAGGATTAGTAACTATGTAACCACGACTATCATGCATTACAGAAGCAGGTTCTGGAGCAAATGTTACAAATTTATTGATTTTGTTCACAGATCCAGAAAGACCGAAAGAGAAATTATCTCCTACGAATCTAGATACACTAAGGTACGATACAGAAGGCAGGATATTCCAGTTATCTTTAACAGCAAAAGGCTGAGAAAAATGACGATCAAGCCAATTATGTCCACCTTCAGCACCTGCTTTAGTGTCAACGGCATTAACTCCAAAAGAGATAGCCCAAGGATTGTTACTGTCTTGTGCGTGCGAGCTTAAACCCATCACCATCATCACAGCAACTAAAATTTTGTTAAGATGTTTCATACTTAATTTTTTTAATTACAATTTAGTTAATTATATGCAAAAGTAGCACGTAAATTTTAAACTACAAAATGAAATGTTAAATAAAACCTCCAAACATGAATAAATGTGGGAATTATACAACATTTAACATTTTTCCAACCTCGACAAATGCATTAATCGCCTTGTCAATATGTGCTGTAGTGTGAGCTGCAGATAGTTGTACTCTAATTCTTGCTTTATCTTTAGGCACTACTGGAAAAAAGAATCCAATAACATAAATACCTTTTTTTAACAGTTCATCAGCCATAGTTTGGGACAATTTTGCATCATAAAGCATAACAGGAACAATAGCTGAATCGCCATCAATGATATCAAAACCAGCTTTTTTCATTCCTGCTTTGAAATAATTAGTGTTCCATTCCAGTTTATCACGTAAAGTAGTATCCTTTTCTAATAATTCAAAAACTTTTATAGAAGCCCCGACAATAGCTGGCGCTAAAGAATTAGAAAACAAATACGGTCTGGATCTTTGACGCAATATTTCGATAATTTCTTTTTTGGCAGTCGTATAACCTCCCATTGCACCTCCAAGTGCTTTTCCTAATGTTCCAGTAATAATGTCAACTCTTCCCATTACACCTTTTGCTTCAAGCGTCCCTTTTCCGGTTGCTCCAATAAATCCGGCAGCATGGCATTCATCAACCATAACCATCGCATCATACTTATCAGCTAAATCACAAATTTTATCCAAAGGAGCCACAACACCATCCATAGAGAAAACACCATCTGTAACAATTAATTTGAAACGAGTTCCTGCTTCAGTAGCTTTGATTAATTGTTGTTCTAAATCTTCCATATTGCTATTTTCATAACGATAACGAGCCGCCTTACACAAACGAACACCATCTATAATAGAAGCATGATTTAAACTGTCTGAAATTATAGCATCGTTTTCTCCTAACAAAGGTTCGAAAACACCGCCGTTAGCATCAAAAGCTGCCGCGTAAAGAATGGTATCTTCAGTACTATAAAATTCAGAAATTTTTCTTTCCAATGTTTTATGAATATCCTGAGTTCCGCATATAAAACGAACTGATGACATTCCGAAACCATGGGTATCCAAAGCATCTTTAGCAGCCTGAATCACTTCTGGGTGCGATGATAATCCAAGATAATTATTGGCACAAAAATTCAGAACAGTTTCTCCTGTAGAAATAGTGATTTCTGCTCCTTGAGGCGAAGTTATAATTCTTTCTTTTTTGAAAATTCCATTATCTTCAATAGTTTGTAATTCTGCTTGAAGATGTTCTTTTATTTTTCCGTACATTTTTTATGTTTTTTAAAGTTCAGTTTTGCGAATTATTCACTTTTTAGGCTACAAATTTACTACATCGATTTCTTTTCCGATGTAAATAAGTGCTTTTTTTGTCACTTTATAACCCATTAACTCAATTGCTGTTTGATAATTTTCCAATTGCTGTTGGTATTTCACATTATGTGTTCCTGTTTTATAATCCAGCAACAACACTTCTTTGTTTTTTGTCAAAACCATTCGGTCCGGTTTAATGGTTTTACCTTCTTTTTGAATAATAGTTTGCTCATTCAAAACGTCATTCCCTTCGGCAAAACAAATTTCTAATTCACTGTGATTAACAATTTCCTGAATCGTTTTAAAAACTATTTCTTTTTGAGCAAAAGTTATCAATCCGTTTTCAATAGACTTTGTAATTGCCAAATCAACATCGTTTTTAGTTTTTACAAAGGACAAAATTTCATGAATAACATTCCCATATTCTATAGCTTCCTGCTGATGCGTTCCCCACATTAATGCTTCACGCTGCGCAATTTTTATATTCTTTGGATTTAGAATTTCAGAAACCAAAGGAATCGTTTTTGAAGTATCGACATGCTCTTTTCCCGCAGACAATTTTATCGAATTTCCAAATTCATATTCTAATTTATCTTCGGCAAATTCGCCTTTATTACCCAAATAATTAATAAAAAATGAACACATATTATTCTTTGGCAATTCCCCTTTACTGGATAAATTCATATTCGAAATAACATATAATTGTTCTTCGGCTCGGGTTAAAGCCACATACAAAACATTGATATTATCCAATAATTCTTCCTGCTTTTTTTGATTGTAAACCTCAGCAGCCTCTTCACCAAACCCTTCAACCGCACTGCTGTTATCAATCAACACTTTTGGTAAACCAAAATCTTGTTCTGTAGCATTTAGCCATAACTTATCTTTTGGCTTTCTATTGTAATCTTCTTCAGCAAAAGGGAAAATAACAACCGGGAATTCCAATCCTTTCGATTTATGAATCGTCATAATCCGAACGGCATTAGTCCCTTCCGGAGAAGGAATACTAAATTTCTCCGCATTTTTATCCCAGAAATTCAAGAAATCTGAAATTCCTGCTTGGTTGCGAATATCTCGCTCCAGAACAATGTCTAGGAAATATTGAACGTAGGCATTCCCCTCCCCAACCCTCCCCGAAGGGGAAGGAGCCGAAACTGGAGCAATAGAATCTAGTAAAATTTCTTGACTGACTAACTCCTTTTTTATCTCTTTTAAAACTTCTGAAATACTCTTTACTACTTGCTCATTGGTAAATCGAATGACTTTATAGCCTAATTTATTTAAAGTAATTGTTCTATAATTATCCAACTGAACTTGTTCTTCAGTAAAATGGTATTCACCATCTACTTCAACAACCAGTTTTTTGGACAAGCAAACAAAATCAACAATAAAATCATTTATCAAATGTTGTTGCCTAAATTTATAATCTTCCAGTGATTTAGATTTAAGCTCCATCCAAAGAACTTTCTCAGCATGCGTGGGCTGCTTTCGCATTTCTTTTGCTTTTTCTATCAAAAGATGAGAATAATTACCACCCGTCATGTACCCTAATTTATTTGATTCAATAAGACTATTTTTATCCACACGATTAACCACTCCGTCACCCTTTCCTTTGGAGAGGGCTGGGGTGAGGAACTTTGTTATTATTGTCTCCACCGCTTCATACAATGATTTTTTTCTAATGTTTTGAAACGAAAGTGAAACATCAAAACTCATCAACCACTCTTCGAAATCAGCTTCCTGAAATAATGCCATTCCTTGAGCGATAAAATCATGAATAGGTAATTTATGATGACTGTTTTGCGCTAAATATTGAAGAAAATTTGCTTTGGATTCCAGATCAGAACTGTTTTTCAAGTACTTTAATAAATGAATAATCAATCGAACTTCGGTTGCATTTTGAATCATCAAGGTTTCTGATGACAAAAGCGGAATTCCTTGTTCTGTCAAATAATTCGCAATCGCAATTCCTTGACTTCTTTTTCGAGTCAGAATCACAATGTCTTTGTATTCAAAACCTTCTTTTAAAGTTTTTTGAATCGTATTTAAGGTTGCCAAAACATACAAATCGGTTTTATCCAAAGTTTCTTCGTCATCTTCCGAAGTTTCTACTTTTGGAATAAAAGAAATATTTACATAACCACCCGTTTTATCATTCGTTTTTTGATGACTATGATTTTCATACAAATCTTTATAATCCAAATGCTCGAATTCATTCGATAACAATTTGAAAAAATCATTATTGAATTCGATTATCTGCGAATAAGAGCGGTAATTTTTATCTAAATGTTCAAGTCTTTTATCGGGATTATTGAACGGATTTTGGTCTTTACTCAATTCAATAAATTGTTCCGCTTTTCCGCCACGCCATCTGTAAATCGATTGTTTTGGATCGCCCACAATCATCAAAGTTCCTTTTACTCCAAAATCATCCTGACCCGAAAGTGCATTATCAATCAGCGGAATTAGATTTTGCCATTGCATTTCTGAAGTATCCTGAAATTCATCAATAAAAAAATGACGGTAGCGTTCGCCTAATCGTTCATATATAAAAGGTGCCGGCTGATTTTGGATTTCCCGATGGATAATGGCATTGAATTCCGAGATGGAAAGTACATTTTGTTCTTCCTGAATCTTGGCCAATTCATTGCTGACGGTATTTAATAATGATAGCGGCGTAATATTTTTTAGAAAAGCTTTGTAGAAATTTATCTTTTCAAAAGCGGTATAAACTTTAGTCAGTATTTGCAAAAATTCAGGAATCAAATTCTCAATAATCGCACGGTCTTTTGCAGTTTTATTGATTGCTATATCATCAAACTCATGAAAAGTTTTATTCTTGGGATTGAACTTTCCTTGCTGAATACTATTAATATGATTTGGAAAAGTACCCCTGGAAAAGGATTTTACATCAATTCCGTTTTTATCAATTAAGGTCAACATTTCTTCTGCAAAAACAATAGTTTGCTTTTCTAAGTCTTTGCAGGCTTCGGAAAGTTTGGTTTTGATTTCGACAAACTCAGCGATAGATTTATCTTGAAAATGCGTGATTTCGTTTCTATTATTTTCGTTTAAAACCAAACGACCGGTTTCAAGAATTTCACGCGAAATATCCCAAGATTTATCATCATCGGTTTTTTCCATCGTGAAATCGATAAGCAATTTTGTTAATGTTTCATCTTCTCCGGCTTGCGCGATGATGGCATCGACGGCTTCTACCAACAAATTTTCAGTATCCAAAGTGACTTCAAAAGTCATAGGTAAATTCAAATCGTGTGCAAAAGCACGAATAACTTTATGTGTGAATTTATCAATTGTAGAAATATCAAAAGCAGCATAATTATGAATAATATGCTTGATGATTTGCTGTGATTTAGTTTTGATTTGGATAATCGAAAGTCCTATTGGTTCTTCGCTCCATTCTTCAGGATTATTTTCATTTCGTTTTCCGTTCACCAAATCCTGCATTAAATCCTGCGCTTTTGCACTTGGTTCATCCTTGGCAAATTCGGACAAACTGCCTACGATTCGGGATTTCATTTCGTGTACCGCCTTATTAGTAAACGTAATGGCGAGAATATTGCGGTAGGCATCATTTTTTGGCGCGACAAGTATAATTTTGAGGTATTCTTTGACAAGCGCATAGGTTTTTCCGGAGCCGGCGGATGCGTCGTATATGGAGAATGAAGGTCTCCCCTCCATAACATTCCCCGAAGGAGAGGAAGCCGAAACTGGATTTATTTTATGTTCCAAATTGATGTTATTTATAAATTATGATTTCTGATTTAGAATTAGCGTTCTAATTTCCCAAATCCCTAGCCCTGATGGTAGCGGCATCCTTTCCTGCCGTCCCGAAGCTTCGGGATGGCAGGAAAGATATAGTGTACAGCAGGAAATAGCTTCTAAAAATACACGTATTAATAGGTTACTTTTAAAATTTGCCCCGAAACTTCGGGATAAAACTTAAAAGTAGTATTTTTGCAGCATGGAAACAAATAGACAGAAAAAAATAGGTGGGGTTATCCAAAAAGATTTGGTTGATATTCTGCAAGGTGAAGTGAGAAAAAACGGACTGGCTAATTTAATCATTTCGGTATCCAAGGTTACTGTGACTACAGATTTATCAGTAGCGACGGTACATTTAAGTGTTTTTCCTCAGGAAAAAGCAAAAGAGATTTTAGAGGCGGTTAAGTCCAATGCTAAAAATATTAAGCATGATTTATCACAACGTGTTCGTTTGCAATTGAGAAAAGTTCCAAATTTGGTTTTCTTTATTGATGACTCTTTAGATTACATTGAAAAAATTGACAATGCGCTAGCCAATAGAGATAATCCTATTGAAAACAGAGATCTTTTGGACAAACGCAGATTTCAATAAAATTTGAATTTCCCCCTTTACATAGCCAAACGCTACATTCTTAGCAATAGTAAAAATAATGCTATAAACATCATCAATCGTATTGCCAGTTTGGGAATTATTGTTGGTGCTATGGCTTTGTTTGTGGTTTTGTCCGTTTTTAGCGGGTTGAAGGTTTTTAGTCTTTCATTTACTAATGACATTGATCCCGATTTAAAAATAAGCAGCACTTTAGGAAAATCCTTTTTGATTTCCCCAAGTCAGGAAAGCCAAATCAAGAAAATTGACGGCTTGGTTTCGTATACTAAAATTATTGAAGAGCGAGTTTTATTCACTTTTAATGGAAAGCAAGAAGTTACTTACCTGAAAGGTGTTGATGCTAATTTCAGCAAAGTTAATGCTATCGAGAAAAAACTTTTCAACGGGCAGTGGCTGAAACCGGATACGTATCAAGTAGTGGTAGGTTATGGAATTTCTCAAAAATTCTCGATGGGATTATTGGATTTTAATAATCAGTTGGAAGTTTTGGTTCCAAAGCCAGGAAAAGGCGCTATTGAAAATCCAGAACAAGCTTTTAATAAAACAGATGTAATTCCTGTTGGGATTTACGCTATTAGCGACGACCTTGATTCAAAATATGTTTTTGCCGATTTAGGTTTGGCCCAAGAATTACTGGAATACAAAACCAATCAGGTTTCCGGGATTGAAATCAAGACGAAAACGGATGCTGATGAAAGTGCCATTACAGAGCAGCTTCAAACCATTTTCGACAATAAAATCACCGTAAAAAACAGGGCGCAACTCAACGAATCGCTCTATAAAATGTTGAATACGGAGAATATTGCGGTTTATTTAATCTTTACTTTGGTGATTGTCGTGGCGCTATTCAACTTGATTGGCGCGTTAATTATGATGATTTTAGACAAAAAAGGAAACCTAAAAACCCTTTTTAATCTTGGAACTGAAATCAAGGATTTACGAAAAATATTCCTGCTTCAAGGCACTTTATTGAGTGTTTTTGGCGGAATTATTGGCTTGGCTCTAGGAATTATAATCGTATTGTTACAAGAATATTTTCAGTTAGTTATGATTACTCCTACACTGGCTTATCCTGTGATTTTCTCTCTCGAAAATGTTCTTATTGTTATGGGAACTATAGTCACGCTTGGCTTTGTTGCTTCCTTAATTGCAAGTAGCCGCGTGAGCAAGAAGTTGCTTGAATAAGATTTTTGATTGATGATTAACGATTTTTGATTTCAGATTTAAAAAAAAATTAAATACAAATTCCACTTATTTACACGAAATCATTTGTGCAAATAAGTGGAATTTGTGTTTAAAATATTTAGTTAAACAACTTCATATCCTGCATATGCTTCTTCGATTTCATTTAAAGCTGCGAATAATTCTTCAGGTCTATCTAGCGTTACTAATTTTTGTTTGTGCGTTTTAAAAGAATGAATTCCTTTGAAATAATTGGTGTAATGAGGACGCGTTTCCACAATTCCTAATCGTTCGCCTTTCCATTCCATGGCCCAAGTGAGGTGATTTCTAACGGCTTCTACTCTGTCTATAACAGTTGGTTTTGCTAAATGTTCTCCCGTTTTGAAGTAATGTTTGATTTCGTCAAAAATCCAAGGATAACCAATGGCAGCGCGACCAATCATGATTCCGTCGATGCCGTACTCATTTTTATATTGTAATGCTTTTTCCGGCGAATCGATATCTCCGTTACCGAAAATAGGCATTGTGATTCTAGGATTGTTTTTGACGCGGGCAATGTGCGACCAGTCAGAATGACCTTTATACATTTGGGCGCGTGTTCTAGCATGTATGCTCAAAGCGGCTACCCCAATATCTTGCAAACGTTCCGCAACCTCATCAATATTAATCGAATTATCATCCCAACCCAAACGGGTTTTTACGGTTACAGGTAAATGCGTACTATCAATAACGGCTTGTGTTAAGCGAATCATCAAATCTACATCCTTAAGAACTCCGGCTCCGGCACCTTTGCAAACCACTTTTTTGACAGGGCAACCAAAATTGATGTCTATTAAATCCGGATTTACAGTTGAAACAATTTTGGAGGACAATGCCATAGCTTCTTCGTCGCCGCCAAAAATCTGGATTCCTACAGGTCGTTCGTAATCGAAAATATCTAATTTCATTCGGCTTTTGATGGCGTCACGAATTAAACCTTCGGATGAAATAAATTCAGAATACATCATATCGGCACCATGCATTTTGCACAATCTACGAAACGGCGGATCACTCACGTCTTCCATGGGTGCAAGAAGTAAAGGGAAATCAGGTAATTCTATGTTGCCAATCTTAATCATCTTCATTTAATTTGGTGCAAAATTACAACATTTAGATGAATAGCAGAAAGCAGTTGCCGAAAAGAGTTCTTACTTAACCCATTAGTTTACTAATTCTAGGCTTTGAAGCTATTGATTTTAGCTTATATTTGCAGATTAATTGTCGCTGTTTGGCGCTTGCGTGAGGGATAGTAGTGAAAATCCTTTTCCTTTTTTCTTTAAAAAGGAAAAGATTGTAGCGGATAGCCCGACCCTTGTGGTCACGCCCTGAAATAAATTTGATATTATTTAGAACATGAAACATATTAGGAATTTTTGCATTATTGCACATATTGATCACGGAAAAAGTACGCTTGCTGACCGATTACTTGGTGCTACGCAAACCGTTACCGCTCGGGAAGAAAAGGCGCAATTGCTGGACAATATGGACTTGGAGCGCGAACGTGGCATTACCATAAAAAGTCACGCCATCCAGATGGAATACACCTATAAAGGGGAAGAATATATCCTGAATTTGATTGACACACCGGGTCACGTAGATTTTTCGTATGAAGTTTCCCGTTCGATTGCGGCTTGCGAAGGCGCGCTTTTGATTGTAGATGCGGCACAAAGTATTCAGGCACAAACGATTTCAAATTTGTATTTGGCTTTAGAAAATGACTTGGAAATTATCCCGGTTTTGAATAAAGTTGATTTGCCTAGCGCTAACCCAGAAGAAGTGAGCGACGATATTGTTGACTTATTGGGTTGTAAATTGGAAGATATTATTCACGCTTCCGGAAAAACGGGTTTTGGTGTAGAAAATATTTTGGCGGCCATTATCGAAAAAATTCCACCACCAAAAGGGAACGTTGACGAACCTTTACAAGCATTGATTTTCGATTCGCATTACAATCCGTTTCGTGGAATCGAGGTGATTTTCCGTGTGAAAAATGGTCAGATCAAGAAAGGGCAAAAGATTAAGTTCATGGCAACTGGCAATGAATATTTTGCTGATGAAATTGGCACTTTGAAATTGAACCAAGTTCCGAAACAAGTGATTTCTGCAGGTGATGTTGGGTATTTGATTTCCGGAATTAAGGAAGCCAAAGAAGTAAAAGTGGGAGATACGTTGACGGATGCTAAAAATCCAACAACAAACATCATACACGGTTTTGAAGATGTAAAACCAATGGTTTTTGCGGGAATTTATCCTGTAGACACCGAAGATTACGAAGAGTTGAGAAACTCGATGGAAAAATTGCAGTTGAACGATGCTTCGTTGGTGTTTTTACCAGAAAGTTCGGCAGCATTAGGTTTTGGTTTCCGTTGTGGATTCTTGGGAATGTTGCACATGGAAATTATCCAAGAACGTTTGGAGCGTGAGTTTAACATGACCGTGATTACTACAGTTCCCAACGTTTCGTATTTAGCATATACCAAGAAACATCCAGAAACGCCACTTATAGTAAATAATCCTTCGGACTTACCGGAGCCTTCTCGTTTGGATCATGTAGAAGAGCCTTTTATAAAAGCAACCATCATCACCAAATCCGATTATGTTGGAAATGTAATGAGTTTGTGTATCGAAAAACGAGGCTTGATTACTAACCAAACGTATTTGACTACGGAGCGTGTGGAATTAACTTTTGACATGCCATTGGCAGAGATTGTATTTGACTTTTACGACCGTTTGAAAACCGTTTCTAAAGGATATGCTTCTTTTGATTACACGCCAATTGGGATGAGAACTTCTAATTTGGTTAAAGTGGATATCTTATTGAATGCTACTATTGTTGATGCTTTATCCTCTTTGATGCATGCCGATAATGCGTATTCTATTGGAAAAAAAATGTGTGAAAAATTGAAAGAATTAATTCCACGTCAACAATTTGATATTCCTGTTCAAGCTGCAATTGGAGTAAAAGTAATTTCACGTGAAACCATTAAAGCATTGCGTAAAGACGTTACCGCCAAATGTTATGGTGGAGATATTTCTCGTAAACGTAAATTATTGGAAAAACAGAAAAAAGGTAAAAAACGTATGAGATTGGTAGGGAATGTTGAAATTCCTCAAGAAGCGTTTATGGCTGTTTTGAAGTTGAATGACTAATTTATTTTAGAGTAAAGAAGAAAGAGAATAGGATATATAGAAACCTGACGATGTGAAAATTGTCAGGTTTTTTTGTTTTTATTTATTCTTCAACCATTCAAACAATCGTTTTGCATCTTCACCTTTGAACAATTGGGTTCCTTCATTCATAGTTGTTGCTGAACCGCAAGCAACCCCCCAACGGATGACTTCTTTCAGGCTTTTATTTTGCGAAAGCGCCCAAACCATTCCACCCACCATACTGTCTCCGGCACCTACTGTACTTTTTTTGGCCACGTTGGGAGCTGGAACAAACTCGTAAACATCTTTTGTAACCAACACCGCACCTTGGGGACCGAGAGAAACAACTACGATTTCGGCGCCACCTTTAGCTATGATTTGTTTTGCGGCTTCATTTACTTCCTCCAGTTCCAATCGCTCTACGCCAATCAGTTTTGCAAGTTCACCAACATTAGGTTTGATCATATAAACACCCACTTCTAACGCTTTTTTCAATGCTTCGCCCGAGGTATCCACAATTAATTTAGCATTTGATTTTTTTGCGATTTCTGCAATTTTTCGATAAAAATCATCAGACAAACCTTCATTCAAACTGCCGCTGGCTACTAGGAATTTTGGTTTTAAAGCTGCTATGGCTTCTAAAATTCTTTCGCTTTCTTCTTCGGAAATTTTTCCACCGGTAAATCCAAAACGGTATTGAGAATTCGTATTGTCATCCACGGCAACAAAACTTTCTCTGGTCCAACTTTCAACGGCAATTCCTTCATAGGCAATTCCTTCTTTAGTAACCAATTCTTCCAGCATTTTACCTGTAGGTCCACCAGAAGTAAAAACTGCCAATGAAGCTCCGCCCAAACGGGAAATTGCTTTAGATACGTTGATTCCGCCTCCACCAGCATCAAACCTCGGTTCCTCACATCTAATTTTCTGTTCTGGAACCAAGCCTTTAAAATGGGTGCTTTTATCCAAAGCCGAGTTAACTGTTATAGTAATGATATCAAATGATTCCATTGTTGATGATTTTAATTACTTAAAGATGCGAAAAAATGGCGAAAATTGATGCAATTCAAGGCGAATATTTCTTTGTATATTTGCAACTTCAAAACAATAAAAATAATGATCGAAGATAAAAGCCCACAACGTACAAGTATTGCCCAATTAGGAGAATTTGGATTGATAGACCATTTGACAAAAAACTTTGAAATCAACCAGCCTACTACTCTAAAAGGTATTGGCGATGATGCTGCCGTTTTGGACTTCAAAGATAAAAAGGTCGTTATCTCTACAGATTTACTGATTGAAGGTGTGCATTTTGATTTGACTTACATGCCCTTAAAACATTTAGGCTACAAAGCTGTTGTTGTCAATGTTTCTGACATTTGCGCGATGAATGCTAAGCCAACACAAATCACGGTTTCTGTTGCGGTTTCCAATCGTTTTCCTTTGGAAGCATTAGATGAATTATTTGCAGGAATTACGCATGCAGCACGTGAATATAATGTTGATGTTATAGGTGGAGATACAACCTCATCACAAAAAGGATTAATTATCAGCATTACTGCCATTGGCGAAGCTGATGCAGAGGAGATTGTTTATAGAAATGGCGCAAAGCAAACTGATTTATTAGTAGTTACTGGTGATATTGGTGCTGCTTACATGGGATTGCAAGTTTTAGAAAGAGAAAAGCAAGTTTTTCAGGTGAATCCAAATTCACAGCCTGATTTAGATGCATATACATATCTTATAGAACGTCAATTGAAACCGGAAGCACGTAAAGATGTTCGCACTTTATTGCATGCTTTAGAAATAAAACCAACTTCAATGATTGATATTTCTGATGGATTATCATCGGAGATTATGCATTTGTGCAAACAATCCAAAGTGGGTTGTAATTTATATGAGGACAAATTACCTATAGATCCAACATTTATTAATGTATGCGAAGAATTCAATATTGACAGTACAACAGTTGCCATAAATGGCGGTGAAGATTACGAATTGCTTTTCACCATTGCTATGGAAGATTTTGAAAAAATAAAAGGAAATCCAAATTTCACTATTATTGGACACATGACACAAGAAAGTGAAGGCATACATTTAGTTACTCGTGCCAATACAAAAATTGCTTTAAAAGCACGTGGTTGGGATGCTTTGACCCAATAAATTTTCTTCCTAAACAAAAAACGACACCTATTAAGTGTCGTTTTTTGTTTATGATTATCTAAAAAAGTAGCCCTTTATTTTTAGCTTCTCGGACCAAGTCAATATCGCTGCCTTCCTCGACTTTCAAAAGCTCTTTCAAATTTATTTTTCTTCTTTCGATGGCACCCAACGAAATTGGAATATATTGTGGTATATCATTAAGTTTAGTTCCTTTGGATATATGAAACAAAATCTGTTTGTCTATTTGGTCAATTTCTATCGTATTTTCCTCAGATAAATTCAGCATTTTCACAACTGATTCACTATAATACGTTTCATCTTTTATAACTTTATCAAAGGCAAAAAGTAATTCATCAAAAGTTAAATCATTTTTTATCACCAGACCGCTAGGGTTAATTGTTTTGATAATGGTTTTAATCTTTAACAATTCGGTATACATCGTCAGCAAAATAATTTTGCAGTTTGGCATGTATTCAGAAATCAATTTAGCCAAATCCTCTCCGTTGTAAATTCCTTTTTCTTCGTAAGGAGGCATACTAATATCCAAGAAAGCGATGTCAAATGCTTCTACATCCGGATTTGTAATAATATTATATGCTGATTCACAATCTTTAGCCTTTGTTATAGAAAACTCAAACTCATCAGGATTATATCTCGTAATTGCATTTTTATATCCTTCTATGATAAAAGGATGATCGTCAACTATTATTATTTTGTTCTTTGTTGTTAATGTATCAACTGAATCAATCGTCATTTTTTATAAATTGTAGGTTTATTTTTTATTCTATTGGAGCTGTAACTGTAATGATTGTACCTTCGCCTTTTGATGATTTTATGTCAAAAACGCCATCACATTCTTTAGCTCTAAAAAGTATATTTTGGAGGCCAATCCCTTTTCTAGCTGTTTTAACATTGAAACCAATACCGTCATCGGTGATCTTCAAAATCAAGTGATCCTCTACTTTTTTTAGTTCAATTTTGATGATATTCGCATTAGCATATTTATTAATATTTTGAAGTGCCTCCTGCAGAATACGATAAAAATTAATTTTCAAGGAGTTACTCACCAATTCCCATTTTATAGCTGGATCAATACTGGAAACAAATTTAGATTTATGTGTCTTTTTCTGTTCTTCGAATAAATTATCAACTATGGCGACGAAGTTATTAATTAATTCTGATTTTTCTCTATTCAGATCATGAGAAATCTCACGGATATCCTGTTCAATATTCTTTAATTCTGTTAAATAGTTGTTTCTTTTCTCAACGGCGGTCTCATCTAGAATTTTATTCAAACTATCTAAATTAATTCGCACACCAAACATCCTACCCAATACTCCATCATGCAGCTCGCGAGCTACCCTTTTTTTCTCCTTAATTCTATTTATTTCAATTGAATTTTGTTGTGAAATCATCAAATTATAGATTTCTTCATTTGCCATTTGCTGCTGTTGCTTGAATAACAGTTCTCTATTTTTTGCTTTTTGTGTTTTAATGACAAACGAAAACAAACCGAGCATCGCTAAACCAGTGAAAAAATATAGTAAGTTTCTATTTTGTTGCACTAAGTCGGTATTTTCACTTTTGATTTCCTCCGTTTCGTATTCTATTCGGGTGAATTTATTACCCATCTTACGTTCTGATTTTTGGAGTTTCTCGCTGACCTTAATATAATCATTTGCATAAACCGCAGCATTTTGTGGTTCAATAACCGATAATTGTTTTAAAGAATTTAAAACGTTTCGGTAATTGT
This sequence comes from Flavobacterium psychrolimnae, assembly GCF_003312425.1. Taxonomy (GTDB): domain Bacteria; phylum Bacteroidota; class Bacteroidia; order Flavobacteriales; family Flavobacteriaceae; genus Flavobacterium; species Flavobacterium psychrolimnae. Next base: position 285,880 of record NZ_QNUX01000003.1, read on the forward strand.
CTGTCTTTTGAGACAATTCAAGCGCTTGTTTTGCATATTGACTTGCTTGTGCAGTATCTTTCTTTGAAATAAAATACTCAGATAAATTTATTTTACTTGCTATGATACCGGCAGTAAGTTGTAAACTATCCCTGATTTTCAATGATTTAAAAAACAAGTCTGGTAACTTTTCCTTTTCGTGAAGCTTGAATTTAGAATACGCTAAATTATTTAACAACATGGCATAAATATATGGCTTATCTCTCGATATGTTTTTTTGGACTAATCCTTTTTGGAAGTAGCTTTTGGCTTGTTGGTATTTTTCTCTTTTAAGGTATAGATAACCTATATTATTGTAAGAAGTTGCTTTTGGCTGATAAAAAGAGGCCATTAACTCATCATCTATACTTGCTAAAGCTCTTTTGTGATAAACCATTGCATTGTCATAATCTTCCAGTTCATTATAAATTAATCCTAATAAATTATATGCATCATACAATACGTCACTTTGGTTGGTATTTTTTATAATTTTTAATGCTTTTGAAGCAGCTTTTTCAGATCCTAAAAAGTCGCTTTGATTAAATTGTATGTTTGCCTTTTTTATAATTGTTTTTGCCAAATTATAATCATCATTTAACTCAACATACATTTTCTCTGCTTTGTCATAGTATAAAAATGAACTATCCGGTATCCCCTGAGAATCATAATAATCTCCTAAATAATTATTACCTTTTGCCATACTAAAAGCATCTTGCTTCATTGCAGATTTTTCTAGCACTAATCGCACCATTCTTTTATACTCCTTCCAGTTTTCTAAGTTATAATATCGATTTGCTACCTTGAAGAGGTTTACACGATGTAAAGAATCATTTTCTTGAGGTCTAATAATTTTAAAGGCCTTTTGTATGTATTTTTCTCGTTGTTCAGATGGTAAATCAAAATTGTTCGCTAATGACAAATACTTAGAGAGACTGTCTCTAGAATCTATTGATGTTTCGGATTGAGTACTTTTTTTAGTACACCCAAAAAATAAAGAAATAAAAAAAAGTATTATATATAATGGATGTTTCAATAGTAGAAATGTTTTACCATCAAAAATAAGAAAATAAACTTCTTGACATAAAAAAAGCTGTCAAAATATTTTGACAGCTTTTTTTTGCTAATAGGATTATTCTAAATTAATTAGTCCATTTTCTTATTTCCACCTGTTCCACCATTTCCAGCAAGATCTAGTTTCACATTTTCGATTTTGAAAACTTCTGATTTATTGTCGTTTGTTGAAGTAACTTCTTCATTTGAAGTAAATGAAGTTAATACCATTACTAAAGAGAATAATCCGATTGTTAAAATTGCTTTTTTCATAATTTGGGGATTTTTATGTTGTTGTTTGATTTTGTTTGTTTTAGAATCGCATTAGCGTTGAATTCTTTTGTAAAACTACACAGACAACTTCACTTTTTCTTACAAAAAACAGCAGATATGGTAGAATACTCCCGAATGAGAGTGAATGAATGTCAAATCTGGGTGAATGGATTATTTTAGATTTCTAAATAATTTCCGTTGGCAAATTCGGAGATAATTAGGTCTATATTTTTCTTATAAGACTTAGAAAAAGGAAGTTTGACAGGACTGTTTTTAATATAACACACAGAGTTCCCACTGTGAATTCTGGAGATATAACTCCTATTGACAATATAACTGTTATGAATTCTGATGAAAGGATAGGACAAAACGCCTTCAAAATGCTTTAATGTTTTGAATGCGGTAATCATTTCGCCATTATTTAAATAAATATCCGTTGAATTATTATCTGCTCGAAGATAACAAATGTCTTTTGCCGCAATATAACGATGATCTCCATAGGACTTAATACACAATGTCAACGATTGGCCTTGATTTATGCTTTCGGGTTGGGCGATAAAAATTGGTTTCTCTTCCTGAATTACAGATTCCTCCGAATCGACAACATTTTCGGTTTGTGATTTATTTAATTTCAAAATCAGTTTTACCAAATCGATTCTAACCAATGGTTTTATCAAATAATCCGTTACTTCATATTTTATAGCTTCAAAAGCTAAATCTTTTTTCCTCGTTGTAATGATAATTTTAGGGATGACCTTTAAATACCTGTGTAGTTCATTGATCAAAGACAAAGACAAATTACTGGCTGTATCTAAAGGATCGATTTCGAGAAAAATTAATTGCGGATTCTGTTCTAATATAAGATTTATACCTTCCTCGTAATTATTTGCCGATGCTACGAAATCAAGTTCTGAAAAACAATCAGCTACTGCTTTAGTTTTCAAAACACTTTCTTGATTGTCGTCAATAATAATGTACGAATACTTCATCAATGGTTTTTTCCTGGAATTTTAAGGCATTACGCAATACATCTAAAGTATAAATTCACTTTAAACTATTAAGTAATATTGGTGATTTTGGGAAACTAATTAAACAAAAAACTATTATTTAACATTCTAAAAATAAGCATTTAACAATTTTTACCTATCTCTTGTTAATATGTTTTTAACAAATGTTGACATGTTAAGATGAAGTGCAAATATATCCGATAAAGAGCATTATTTTTTATTTTAAAACCAGTTAAAAATTATAACTGTCTAGTAAATCATGCCTGAAAACATCACGTTATTATCCAAAAAAAATTCCAATAGAAAATCTTTTACCCATTTTATTGAGGACGTAAAAATTTAACATATCGATTGTTTATAACATTGTCCGAATTAACAATCAAAAAAGTATACGAAAAACACTTTTTTTACAAATTTATCTTACTTTTATCCGAAAAAACAACCTATGAAAAAATTATTCGTGTTATTATGCCTATCCCTTTTTGCAGTTGGTTACAGCCAAGATGACAAACAAACTGATTATCCAAAAAATGAAATGAAAATAAATGCCTTATTTTTAGTGGCAGGAGCTTTAGAGGTAAGCTATGAAAGAATTCTTAATGAAGAATCCGCCTTTGGTGCTTCTTTGTTATTACCAATAGATGACGACATTGATACAAAACTAATGTTTACTCCTTACTATCGCTATTATTTTGGTAAAAAGCCTGCAGCAGGTTTTTTTGCGGAAGGTTTTGGTATGCTTAACAACTACGAAAGCTACAAATACAACACCATTGGAAACGAATCAAGAACAACTAATCGCACTGATTTTGCTTTAGGTTTTGGGCTCGGTGCCAAATGGATTACCAAAAAAGGATTTATCTTTGAAATAAATGGTGGTGTGGGACGTAATCTTTTTAATAGTACAGATACGGATTACGAAATCGTAGGCCGAGGCGGCATAACCTTTGGTTACCGATTTAACTAAAATAAGAAAGGCTTCTCAATCGAGAAGCCTTTTTAATATAAATGAATCTGTGATTACATTTTCATCAACCAGTTTTTCATTGAAACTTCATTTTCGATAATGGATTTCAAGTCTGAAATAGCCACACGATCTTGTTTCATGGTATCTCTATGACGAATTGTTACCGTTTGATCTTCTATTGTTTGATGATCAACAGTTATACAAAACGGAGTTCCTAATGCATCTTGTCTTCTATAACGTCTTCCTACCGCATCTTTTTCATCATACGAAACATTGAAATCCCAACGCAAATCATCAATAATTTTATGTGCGATTTCTGGTAATCCGTCTTTTTTCACTAATGGTAAGATGGCTGCTTTTGTCGGAGCCAAAACCGAAGGTAATTTCAACACTGTTCTTGTAGAACCATCTTCTAACGTTTCTTCTTTTAATGAAGTTGCAAAAACTGCCAAGAACATTCTATCCAAACCTACAGAAGTTTCCACAACATAAGGAACATAATTCTGGTTCAGTTCCGCATCAAAATACTGTAATTTTCTACCGGAGAATTGTTCGTGCGCTTTCAAGTCAAAATCCGTACGAGAGTGAATCCCTTCTAATTCTTTGAATCCAAAAGGAAAATTAAATTCAATATCAGCAGCAGCATTGGCATAATGCGCTAATTTTTCGTGATCGTGGAAACGATAATTTTCTCTTCCTAAACCAAGTGATAAATGCCATTTCAAACGAGCTTCTTTCCAGAATTCATAATGCTTCATTTCTTCGCCTGGACGTACAAAAAACTGCATTTCCATTTGTTCAAACTCACGCATACGGAAAATGAACTGTCTTGCAACGATTTCATTTCTAAATGCTTTTCCGGTTTGTGCAATTCCAAAAGGAACTTTCATTCGTCCTGATTTTTGAACATTCAGGAAGTTGACAAAAATACCCTGAGCTGTTTCCGGACGCAAATATAAATCCATTGCTGAATCAGCTGAGGCACCAAGTTTTGTTCCGAACATCAAGTTGAATTGACGCACTTCGGTCCAGTTTCTTGAACCTGATTCCGGACAAGCAATTTCTAATTCTTCGATTAATGCTTTTACATCTTCCAAATCTTCGTTACCAAGAGAGCGAGCCATTCTTTCCAGAATTTCTCTTTCTTTGGCTTTGTACTCCATCACACGGGCATTTGTTGTTACAAACTCCTGTTCGTTGAAAGCATCTCCAAAACGAGCTCTGGCTTTTTCGATTTCTTTGATTGCTTTTTGATTTAGTTTTTCAGCATAATCTTCAATCAAAACATCGGCTCTATATCTTCTTTTCGAATCTTTGTTGTCAACTAATGGATCGTTAAAAGCGTCAACGTGACCCGATGCTTTCCAAGTAGTTGGATGCATCAATATTGCCGCGTCAAGACCTACAATATTATCGTTCATTTGAACCATCGCTTTCCACCAATATTCGCGTATGTTCTTTTTTAATTCTACTCCGTTTTGTGCATAATCATAGACTGCACTTAAACCATCGTATATTTCGCTTGACGGAAAAATAAATCCGTATTCTTTTGCATGCGAAACTACATTCTTAAATAAATCTTCTTGTTTTGCCATAATGATGCAAAAATATAAAAAGTGAACTTAAAAAAAAGAAAATTGTTAAAGATTGAAGCATTGATTTGTCTATTTTTATAAATAAATCCCTGATTACATGTTTGAAAGCATTATTAATCTCTTTTTTCCAAAAGTCTGTTCCGGTTGCAGCTCTTTTTTATTGTCCAATGAAAATGTAATTTGTACGGTTTGCAGACACGATATTCCGCTGACGAATCATCATTTGAATCCAGAAAATGATGCTTTCAAAAAGTTTTATGGACGAATTCCTGTAATGCATACTTCGGCCTTATTTTATTTTCATAAAAAGGGAATTGCACAGGAGCTCATTCATAATTTAAAATACAAAGGGCATGAAGAAATAGGGGCAATTCTTGGCGAATGGTACGCTGAAGATTTAAAAACGATCGATTTATTACAATCTGTTGATGAAATTATTCCGGTTCCATTGCACCGAAGAAAACTAAAAGAAAGAGGATACAATCAAGTTACTGCTTTTGGAAAAGCACTTTCTTCGAGTTTAAATATCGATTATAATGATTCTATTTTGGTTCGAAATGTGTACTCGAAAACACAATCCAAGAAAAATTTATTAGGCAGAACAGAAGGAATCGAAAGCACTTTTGATGTTTCCTTTACTGAAAAAGACCACAATAAACATTTCCTTTTAATAGATGACGTCATAACAACAGGATCAACACTGGAAGCTTGTTCCAGAGCATTACTGAAAATTCCTGGCGCAAAAATCAGCATTGTTTGTATGGCAATGGCGCAATCATAATTTGGTAATTTATATTCTAAAATGGATATGTAAAACATAATGGCAATTTAAAGCACTGTCGTTTTTTAGCCCTGATTGCAGTGGAAATCCTTTCTAGTCCTGAACTTGTTTCAGGATTCTGAAACAAGTTCAGAACTGGAAAGATTGTAGCGAAAAGCAGGAAATAGCTCCTGAAAACAAGTCTGTTACAACTCCAAAGAGCACACTATCAATTAATTTAATGAAATTATAACGAAATAGAATTTCCGTTTCCAAAGTTTAATGTTTAAATTTGAATAAATATTTATAAATCATTAAACAATCATATTATGGCTTTTGAATTACCACAATTACCTTATGCGTACGACGCATTAGAACCTTATATTGATGCGCGCACGATGGAAATTCATCACACGAAACATCACAACGCTTACATTACCAACGTGAATGCTGCAATTGCAGGTACGGATATGGAAGGTAAGACCATCGAAAATATTTTGATTAATCTTGATATGAAAAACATGCCAGTTCGTAACAATGGTGGTGGTTTTTATAATCATAATTTGTTTTGGACGGTTATGACACCAGACGGTGGCGGACTTCCAACTGGAGATTTATTGGCAGCGATTGAAGCTTCTTTTGGAACTTTTGAAGAATTTAAAGCAAGTTTCAGCAAAGCTGGAGCAACACAATTTGGTTCTGGATGGGCTTGGCTTTGTGTTCATAAAGGTGGAAAATTAGAAGTTTGCGGCACTCCAAATCAAGACAATCCATTGATGCCAGGTGTAGGTTGTGGCGGAACTCCAATTTTAGCGATGGATGTTTGGGAACATGCTTACTATTTGCATTATCAAAACAGAAGACCAGATTATATCGAAGCTTTTTTCAATGTAATTAACTGGACGGAAGTGGCTAGAAGATTTGCTTTAGAGAAATAGTTTTTTTTTCGAAAAACCTAGAATAAAGAATATAGAGAATAGACAAAGTGACTTAAAAGTTAATTTGTCTATTTTTTTATGCCTTATAGTTTGCTCATATTTCACATCAAAAAAGACGAATAAACTCTTGGCTTATTCGTCTTTTCTATTTTCTATTCTCTTTCTTCTATTCTCTTTTATCAGACTTTATTCCAATAAAAAAGGTGGAATTGCTTCCACCCTTTTTGCCCCAAATCTACCATAAACTTAACCTACTAATGTTATGGTGAGTCAAAATTATAGTACTTGTTCGTTGCTGCCAAATAAATTAGATGAACAACTTAGAAAACCGATTAAAACCCCATCAGGCCAAATATTAATAGGCTCTGGCGTCTTTTCCTTCATAAAAGTTCATGAATGCTCGGTTTACTACTCGGTTTCCTCCTGGCGTAGGATAGTCTCCGGTAAAATACCAATCTCCTAAATTCTTAGGACAAGCAATGTGTAAATCTTCTACAGTTTGGAAAATAATTTTCACTTCGGCTTTGATTTCTGGTGAACTCAACATTTCGGCAATTTTATCCGAAACCTCTTGCGCTTCAAAAGGTGCATATATCGCTGTCACATAATTTACAACCTCACTATCCTTGAAATTTTCCTGCGCTTTGCATTTCGCGTAAACTTCATCAACAATATGATACAAGTTTCTTTCTTTTAGCAATTCTAAAGCTGCTTTGAAAGCCACTAAACCTTCCAGTTTTGCCATATCAATTCCGTAACAATCCGGATAGCGTATTTGTGGTGCCGATGAAACGACAACAATTCGCTTTGGATTCAAACGATCCATCATTTTGATAATACTCATTTTCAAGGTAGTTCCTCGAACAATACTATCATCAATAATAACTAAATTATCCGTTGGTTTTATAACGCCATAGGTTACATCATAAACGTGAGCTACTAAATCGTCACGACTACTATCCTCTGTAATAAAGGTTCTTAGTTTCGCATCTTTGATGGCTACTTTTTCCGTACGAATTTTTACTGCTAATAATTCTTGCAGTGATTCCTTCGTTAATGTATTTCTGTTTTGCAGAATATAATTATTCTTTCTTTGATTCAAGAAATCTTGTGCCGCTTCAACCAATCCGTAGAAAGAAGTTTCAGCCGTATTTGGAATATAAGAGAAAACCGTATTGTCTGTATCTTGATCAATTGATTTCAAAACCGCCGGAAGAATAAGTCTTCCCAGTGTTTTTCTTTCTTGATATATTTCGGCATCACTTCCTCTGGAGAAATAAATTCGCTCAAAAGAACAGGCTTTTTTAACCGTTGGCGCAAGAATTTCCTGCATAGAAACCGTTCCGTTTTTCTTGATAATTAATGCGTTTCCTGGTTCAATTTCCTGAACTTTTTCGAAAGGGACATTGAAAACCGTTTGGATTACAGGTCTTTCTGAGGCTACTACCACTATTTCATCATCTTGATAAAAATAAGCGGGACGAATTCCTGCCGGATCTCTAAAAACAAATGAATCACCATGACCTAAAAGTCCTGCCATTGCGTAACCGCCATCTAAATTTTTAGAAGCTCGGGCCAAAATCTTGGCAACATCAAGTTTCTCTGCAATTACCGGCGAAGCTTCTCTTTTTGTCAATCCATTATTTTTACATTCTTGGTACAAATCAGTTACTTCATCATCCAAAAAGTGACCTATTTTTTCCATTACCGTAACCGTATCCGCCATTTCTTTTGGATGCTGACCTAGTTCCACTAAACTTTGAAAAAGCTCTTTAACATTCGTCATGTTGAAATTTCCAGCCAAAATCAAGTTTCTGTGCATCCAGTTATTCTGACGTAAAAAAGGATGAACACTTTCGATGCTGTTTTTCCCAAAAGTTCCGTAACGAACGTGTCCCAAAAACAATTCACCTAAATAAGGAATTTTATGTTTTTGTAACGCCACATCATCTGCGTATTCGGGATGAGCGGCCATTTCCTCATTTATTCTGTCGTTTATCTGAGCAAAAACATCCTGAATTGGTTGCGCGTGATTGGAACGAACACGACTAATGTAGCGTTCTCCCGGTTCCACGTCTAATTTAATACTTGCAAAACCAGCACCATCTTGACCGCGATTGTGTTGTTTTTCCATCAAAAGATACATTTTTTGGATTCCGTAAAAAGCTGTTCCGTATTTCTCTTTGTAAAATTCAAGCGGTTTAAGTAATCTAATTAAGGCTATACCACACTCGTGTTTTAAAGCATCGCTCATTGTAAAGTTGTTTGTGTTGTTGTGTTATTCTAAAAAATAAATTGAACTGATTAAAAAATGATAAATCAGATGTAATTCCCTGCTAATTTTTGGTGACAAAAAAAACCCCGTTTCCGAGGTTTCAATATATTATAATTCTATGTCAAATTGTGTCAGTGATTTGAATTGTTGCAATCTGGACACTACTTCTGTTTTATCTAAATCGAGCATTCTTTCGGTTCCAAATTTCTCCACACAAAAGGAAGCCAAATTCGATCCCTGAATAATTGCATTTTTCATATTTTCGAATGAAATATTTTCGCTCTGTGTTAAATATCCTGCAAATCCTCCGGCAAAAGTATCTCCTGCTCCAGTTGGATCAAAAACTTCTTCAAGTGGTAATGCCGGTGCAAAGAAAACTTCTTTATTATGAAAAATAAGTGCTCCGTGTTCCCCTTTTTTAATTACAACATATTTAGGTCCCATCGCTTGGATTTTTGCAGCCGCTTTCACTAAAGAATATTCTCCAGAAAGTTGTCTTGCTTCCTCATCATTGATGGTTATTACATCTACACGTTTTATTACATCCATCAATTCCGGCAACGCACAATCCATCCAAAAATTCATAGTATCTAATACTGTTAATTTAGGCTGAGTCTCCATTTGGTCCAAAACACTGCTTTGTACCAATGGATGTAAGTTTCCTAACATTACTATTTCGGCATTTTTATAGTCTTGAGGAACTTTTGGTTGAAAATCAGCCAAAACGTTTAATTGAGTATCCAGCGTATCTCTAGAATTCAAGTCATTGTGATAACGACCACTCCAAAAGAAAGTTTTCCCACCATTTACAACTTCAAGACCAGAAATATCTATGTTTCTTGCGGTCAATAAATCTAAATATTCTTGTGGAAAATCATCACCAACTACAGAAACTATAGCAGATTGTACATTAAAAAAAGAAGCGGATAGACCGATATAAGTTGCTGCACCACCTAAAATTTTGTCCGTTTTTCCAAATGGAGTTTCAATTGCGTCGAAAGCTACTGTTCCAACAATCAATAATTTATTCATTATATACGTTTCGAATTAAGGCGCAAAGATAGTTTATAAGTTGTAAAGTTGCAATGGTTTTAAATCTCAAAGTTTACTTAAAATATTAGCTTAATTTCTATTTATAAAAGGTTTCTAAATGTATTACTTAAAATTTTCATTTTGATAAATTGGCTTAAATTTGCTTGTCGTTTTTTAACTAAATTTGTTTAACAATAATTTAAAATAATGAAAATAAAATCAAGTTTCTTAGTTTTAATTTTTTTGCTAATCTCATGCGAAAGTAAGGAGCCAAATTTTTCTAAAGAAATTATTAGAAATTTTAGCGAATCTAGCGAGGTTAACGACACTATAATCAAAGTACCTCCGCCCATTTCATACCAAATTGACTTATACGTTAAGGCTAGTGATAAAGAAATACTTTTAAGTAGCGTTAGTGAATTGTTATTTATATATAAAAACCATTACTTTTTAGAATTTGATTCTTTTGCAAAATTTCTAAATGCTGTTTTAAATCAAGATTATGTTTTGGACAATAAAGTACATAATAAAAAAACTTATTTAGAAAGTTTTAAAGTTAACCCAAATATTGAAAAAGATTTCAACCGCTTAGGTATTAAGGGGTTTTTAACAAAATATTCAAAAGAAACAGCTTCAAAAAGAATAGCTCTCAAACGCGAAATTATAAAAGAAGGAGAATACTCAACCATAGCATACATTTTATTCAAAAATGGGTATGATTTAAGTTCTGATTGTTATCTAGGAATTGATTACATTAGAAAAAGAGAAGAATCTTTTAAATAATCACAACAGTTTTGCCTCTTCTTTTTCATAGAAAGCATCTACAGAAAGTTGTTTTTGCATCGAAGCCATAACGGCCAATTCATCGCACCTTTCGTTTTGAACATGATTGTTATGCCCTTTGATCCATTTGAAATCTACTTTGTGTTTTCTGTAGACTATTAAAAAACGCTTCCACAAATCGGAATTTTTCCTATCAACAAATCCTTTTTTTTCCCAACCTAAAACCCATTTTTTAACCACCGAATCAACTACATATTTAGAATCAGAAACAACTAAAACCCTAGTGTTCGGATTTTTTAACTTTTCAAGACCAACAATAACAGCTAATAATTCCATTCTATTATTGGTCGTACGACGAAAACCTTCATAAAATTCTTTCTTATACGGTTTTCCCACCCATTCCATGACTACTCCGTAACCGCCATTTCCAGGATTCCCTTTGGCAGCACCATCAGTATATATATGTACGTCGTGTTCCATTTATGAATTAGGATTTTTGATTTAGGATTCCCTCTATTACTGTTGGGAAATATTTTTGTTCTAATTCATGTATTTTTGCAGCTACTTCTTCCGGTGTTTCATCACCCGCTAAAACAACATTTTGTTGAAAAATAATATTTCCTTCATCATAATTTTCATTTACAAAATGAATGGTAATTCCCGTTTCCTTTTCATTATTGGCAACAATTGCATTGTGAATGTGCATGCCATACATTCCTTTTCCGCCATACTTTGGCAACAATGCAGGATGAATATTTATGATCTTATCCGGATAGGCTGCAATGATATTTTCTGGAAATTTCAACAAAAAACCAGCTAAAACAATCAAATCAGGTTGAATTACGTTTATTTTTTGTAATAATTCACTTTCAAAAAGCTGTTCTTTTGAGAAAATTTGTGTTGGAACCCCATACTTTTTTGCTCTTTCAATTACTTTGGCATTTGGGTTGTTTGTGAACACCGCTGCTACGGTTCCCAGTTTAGATTGTACAAAATACTTTATGATATTCTCAGCATTAGTACCCGATCCAGAAGCAAAAAGCACAATTTTTTTCATAACGTAGCATGTTTTAATTGCACAAAAAAAGGCATAAAAAATGAAAATAAATAACATTGTCTCGGGTTTGTTAAAATAAATTTCATAAATTAGATGTCACATTTATTAACTAAATAGTTGTTTTAAAATAAAGTTTTTTATTTTTGCCAACAAATTAAATTCTAAAATTAAAGATTATGTCAGACATTGCATCAAGAGTAAAAGCGATTATCGTAGACAAATTAGGCGTTGACGAAAACGAAGTTGTAACAGAAGCAAGCTTCACTAATGATTTAGGAGCTGACTCATTAGACACTGTTGAGCTTATTATGGAATTCGAAAAAGAATTTGATATCCAAATTCCAGACGATCAAGCAGAAAACATCGCTACTGTAGGTCAAGCAATCTCTTACATCGAGGAAGCTAAAAAATAATAAAGTACACACCCGTTTGCATTTTTGTAAACGGGTGTTATTATTTTTTTTTTAAAATTAAATTCGAGATTGAATTTCAATCAAAAATATATTTATTGTAATACCCATGGCTCTTTTGTAATAGTAATACAGTAAAGAAAGCATGGGTTTTATTTGTTTAAAGATAACAAAAATAAAGAATTTATGGTATTAAGACGAGTTGTTGTAACAGGTTTAGGCGCTCTTACACCTATTGGAAATAACATTGAAGAATATTGGAACGGACTTATTAACGGGGTTAGCGGTGCCGCTCCAATAACCTATTTTGACGCTTCAAAATTTAAGACCCAATTTGCCTGCGAATTGAAAAATTTTAATGCTGAAGATTTTTTAGACAGAAAAGAAGCTCGAAAAATGGACCGTTATGCACAATATGCAATGGTTTCATCTGATGAAGCAGTACTTGATGCTGGTTTTAATTTCGAAAAATTAGACAAAGACAGAGTTGGTGTTATTTGGGGTTCAGGAATTGGCGGATTAGAAACGTTTCAAATTGAAATGTTGAACTTTGCAGCCGGCGATGGTACACCAAAATTCAATCCTTTCTTTATACCAAAAATGATTTCGGATATTGCCGGTGGCCATATTTCTATAAAATACGGATTCAGAGGTCCGAACTTTACCACTGTTTCAGCTTGTGCTTCTTCCACAAATGCTATTATTGATGCTTTCAACTACATCCGATTAGGTCATGCAGATGCCATGGTAACTGGAGGATCTGAAGCAGCAGTAACTATAGCAGGAATGGGAGGATTTAATGCTATGCATGCTTTATCTACCAGAAATGATGACCCTAAAACCGCTTCAAGACCAATGGATAAAGACCGTGATGGTTTTATCTTAGGTGAAGGAGCCGGAGCACTAGTACTTGAAGAATATGAACACGCTGTAGCCCGTGGAGCAAAAATTTATTGTGAAGTAGGTGGCGGCGGAATGTCAGCTGATGCATATCACATTACTGCACCGCATCCTGAAGGATTAGGCGCTAAAAACGTAATGTTGAACTGTTTAAGAGATGCTGGCTTGCAAGCAACCGACGTTGATGGTGTAAATATGCACGGAACTTCAACACCACTTGGTGATATGGCAGAATCTAAGGCAATTTTACATGTTTTTGGTGAACATGCCTACACGATGAACTTAAATTCAACTAAATCCATGACGGGCCATTTACTTGGAGCAGCAGGAGCAGTTGAAACAATTTCTTCGATTCTTTCCTTGAAACATGGAATAGTACCTCCTACAATTAATCATTTTACGGATGATGAAAACATAGATTCTAAACTAAACTTTACATTTAATAAAGCTCAGAAAAGAGATATGAATGTTGTTATGAGTAATACTTTTGGTTTTGGAGGTCACAATGCTTGTGTATTGGTTAAAAAATTAGAAATCTAATTATATATGCGTATAATCAGAAAAATATTTTCAAAATCCCGTTCTACAGAAGACGGGATTTTTTTTGATTCTATTCAGAAAATCTTAGGATTTGCTCCCGTAAATCTTGATTTTTATAAAAAAGCATTCACCCATCGCTCCTCAAATCGCCTCGATATTTTAGGGAATCCCATCAATTACGAACGTTTAGAATTTTTGGGTGACGCTATGTTAAGTTCTGTTATTGCTGCTCATTTATTCAACAAAGCACCTGCAGGAGATGAAGGTTATTTGACTAAAATGCGCTCTAAAATTGTGAGCAGAGAGCACTTGAACGAATTAGGTAAAGACCTAAACTTAGTACAATATATAGAAAGCAAAGTGCCACTTCAGCATTTTGGAGAAAACATTCATGGTAATATTTTTGAATCATTAGTCGGAGCAATTTACCTAGACCGAGGTTATGTTTATTGTGAAAAATTCATTCAAAAAAGAGTTATAGTTCCTTACGTAGATATTGCAAGACTAGAAGGAAAAGTAATCAGCTATAAAAGTCTGATTATAGAATGGTGTCAAAAAGAGAAAAAAATATTTCATTATGATATTTTTGAAGACAATGCCATTGACGGGCAACGGTTGTTTGGTGTAAAACTAAGCATCGATAATAAAGTAATTGCAAAAGCAAGAGCAACCTCTAAAAAGAAGGCAGAAGAAAAAGCATCCCAACGCGCTTATTTTGCATTTCAAGAAAAAATGGATAGGAAATAATCCCAATCTTAATAAAACTATATCGTTTTCGTTCATAAATTAACAAAAACAACACGTTTTGAGGGGCTTATACTTCGTTAGAAATACTATATTTACATCTTATTTTTTCATGAAATGGCTATTCATAAACTGGATCTTGGCGAATTTGACGAAATAGATTACTATCTTATTGCAATTCATACTTCCTTAGAAGACTATCGATTGGCATTTTTTATTAATCAAAAGCTGCCTATAAACCTAAGTAAAAGTGAGAATGAAATTCAAATCAATATAAAAGAAGGAGAGACTAATTTTTCCAGATTTTATTATAATGATATGGAAAGTACCATTACTTGGAATTTAATTCAAAATAAAAATGAGGTTGTCCAATATAAAAAAGGAAATACTCAAAATCTATTTTCAGATGTAACAATGGAAGTAGCTACAAAAGTCTTTTTACTTCCTGAGTTTAAAAAAGTAGACTATTTTTTGAAAATAGAAAACAATGACGATGCTATGGATATATTCAAAATTCAGCTCCTATTAAATACCATAGACAGCATATCAACTGTTTATATAGTAGATACAAATCAAATCAAATCTAAAAACAATTTAATTTTTTAATACAAATGCTTACAAACAAAAAAACTAAAATTGTAGCCACACTTGGGCCTGCATGTAGTACAAGAGAAATCATTAAAGATATGATTGACGCAGGTGTGAATGTGTTCAGAGTAAATTTTTCGCATGCTGATTACGAAGATGTAAAAGAAAAGATAAACATTATCCGAGGTCTAAACGAAGAGTTTGGCTACACTACAGCAATCCTTGGCGATTTACAAGGTCCTAAACTTCGTGTAGGAGTTATGGAAGAAGGCGTTGTAGTACAGGACGGGGACTTAATTACTTTCACAACTGCTGAAGATATTCTTGGAACTGCAAAGAAAGTATTCATGAAATACCAAAACTTTCCAAACGATGTAAATCCAGGAGAAAGAATTTTGCTTGATGATGGAAAACTTATTTTTGAAATCGTTGAGACGGATAAAAAATCAGAAGTTATAGCAAGAGTAATTCAAGGTGGTGAATTAAAATCTAAAAAAGGAGTTAATTTACCAAATACCAAAATATCTCTTCCGGCTATGACTGAGAAAGATATTGCAGATGCTATTTTTGCCATTGGACAAAATGTAGACTGGATTGCATTATCATTTGTAAAAACACCAAGAGACTTACAAGATCTACAAGAATTAATTGCAGAACACTCTGAATATAAAATTCCAATTATTGCCAAAATAGAAATGCCTGAAGCATTAGAAAATATCGACAAAATTGTTGCATATTGTGATGCTTTAATGGTTGCTCGTGGAGATTTAGGAGTTGAACTTCCTGCTCATGAAGTGCCTTTAGTTCAAAAAGAATTAATTCGCAGAGCTAAAACAGCTCGTATTCCAGTTATCGTTGCTACGCAAATGATGGAGACAATGATTACTTCCCTTACGCCAACCCGTGCAGAAGTAAATGATGTTGCCAACTCTGTTATGGATGGTGCCGATGCAGTAATGCTTTCTGGAGAAACAGCTACCGGTAATTACCCAGTACAAGTTATTCAAAAAATGACGCAAATCATTGAAGCTGTAGAAGATTCTCCGCTAATCCAAGTGCCACAAAACACACCTCA
Organism: Flavobacterium psychrolimnae; assembly: GCF_003312425.1. Lineage (GTDB taxonomy): Bacteria > Bacteroidota > Bacteroidia > Flavobacteriales > Flavobacteriaceae > Flavobacterium > Flavobacterium psychrolimnae. The sequence continues at coordinate 301,892 of NZ_QNUX01000003.1, forward strand.
AATAAAAACAAAACGTTTTATCACTAAAACAATTTGTCACCACGCTGCGACAATGGCAAACGTCATCAAAGCGAAAGCAATTTGTACTTTGACAAATAGTGGATATACTGCTTTCCAAATTTCAGCTTGGAGACCAAATGCACACATTTTAGTTTTTACATCTAACAAAAGAATCCTTACCCAACTTAATTTATTATGGGGAGTAAAATCTTTCATGTACACTAAAGATGTAAGTACAGATGATACCGTAACAGATATTAATGAAATTGTAAAACAAAAAGGTTTTGTACAAAAAGGAGATTTCCTTATCAATTTAGCAGCAATGCCTATCAAAGATAAAGGAATGGTTAACACCTTGAGAGTATCTGAAATTGAATAGCAAATGCTATTGAAAAATATTTAAAAGTCTGTCTCGTTTGAAAAATGAGACAGACTTTTTGTTTTAAAGACATTTTAAGATTCATCATAAAAAATTAGGAATAATTACACGGTCTTTTATTAAATAAAATTTATATTTGGTAGAACAAAAAATATAAATTTTATGAGTTTTAATTCTAAAAATCCATTTTTAAATAACAAAACTTTTTCCACTGCCGTTTCAAAAAATGAGCAAGTGCATCAAGCTACGGCCATTGATTACAATCAAGAGATGACTTTATCAGGCACCATCAATAAAAGTTTAATCTTATTTTTGCTTCTTACCGCATCTGCAACTGTAATATGGTGGTTGACTTTTAACGGAATAAATCCTTTAGTTCCTGCAATTGGCGGCGCCGTGGTTGGATTAGTTTTAGTGCTTATTGCTGCTTTCAAACCACAATATTCTCCTTATTTAGCTCCCGGATATGCATTATTCGAAGGATTATTTATTGGTGGAATTTCAGCAATATTTGAAGCAATGTATCCTGGAATCGTAATTCAAGCGGTAGGTGCAACATTTGTTACTTTTATGGTTTGTCTGGGATTGTATAAATATAAAATTGTTAAAGTAACCGAACAATTCAAATCAGTAGTAGTCGCTGCTACTTTGGCTATTGCAACGTATTACCTTATCTCTTGGGTTTTTTCTATGTTTACGAGTTTTGTTCCCGTGCACTATGGAAACTCCATGATGAGCATTGGAATCAGCATTTTTGTTATTGTGATTGCTTCTTTAAATCTATTTTTAGATTTTGATCGAATAGAGAAAGGAGCAGAACAAAAAATGCCAAAATACATGGAATGGTATGGTGCTATGGGACTAATGATAACACTGGTTTGGTTGTATATAGAGTTTTTAAGATTGCTTTCTAAATTAAACAGTAAAAGCTAATCCACTACATTAAAAAAAGAAAAAACCTTTCCGAACTGGAAAGGTTTTCTCTTTTTAGGCAGCTTTCTCAAAAGCGATATAATGACTCAAATCACCTTTAGTATTAAAAACAGGAAATCCTTTTATCAAACAAGCATATACTTCTCCATTCTTTTTGTAATTCATTACAATTTTCTCAAAAGGTTGCTGATCAACAATAGCTTTACGAATTTCATTTGAGGTAATTTGGTTAGTCGCCTCGCCTTGAAACATTTTTGGACTTTTACCCAAAACCTCCGCTTCTACATAGCCATTCATTTTCACGATATTGTGTGATGCAAAAACAATCTTCAATTTAGCATCAGTAACAATTATCACTTCCTCTTTGAGACTATTTTTTATATCCCAATTATTCTGAATCCATTTGTTTTGCGAAGCAATTGAATTTAGCTTATTTAAATCCTGAAAAAAGCTCTTTACTGCAGTCAAAAATTCATTATGAAAATCCCAACAAAAAATTGGAGGTGTTTTTACATTTAAACCATTGTGATACATCGCAATAGCATCTTCATATTGTCTAAAATTATTCATGATATATCGATTTAAAAACCAAAAGTAATTTTATTTACAACGATAAAATAACAATTTTCCGACTTTAACCATTGTTGAACGATCAAAAATTAATTAAAAGTCAAATTTTAATTGCACTACCACAAACTTTTTTTCCTCAGTATTCAAATTACTCAATGAAATTCCGAGCAACCGGACGGAATCTTTCATGCGTTCCTGATACAACAATTCCTTTACAATTTCTAAAATCAATGCCTTATCTGAAATGAAATATGGCAACGTTTTACTCCTGGTTTGCTGCGAAAAATCACTGTATTTTATTTTTAATGTCACTGTTTTACCAGCCACAGCATACCTTTTTAACCTTTTCTCCAATGCAGTCGCAATAATTTCCAATTTCTCTATCATGAAAATTTCAGACGAAAGATTGACATCAAAAGTATGTTCTGCAGCAACTGATTTTGTAATTCGATCTGATTTCACTGCGCTGTTATGAATGCCTCGAACCACATGAAAATAAAAAGCTCCTGACTTGCCAAAATGTTTCTCCAGAAACTCCAACGATTTACTTTTTAATTCCAAACCGGTAAAAATACCCAGTTGGTACATTTTTTCAGTGGTTACTTTTCCCACACCATGAAACTTCCGAACAGGTAATTCTTCCAAAAATGAGATCACTTCATCTGGATTTACCGTTTTTTGTCCATTGGGTTTGTTATAATCGCTAGCAATTTTTGCCACAAATTTATTGACTGATATCCCCGCAGAAGCGGTCAAACCCACTTCATCAAAAATGCGCTGTCTTATTTCCTTTGCCAATAATGTAGCACTTGGATTTCCTTTTTTATTAGTACTGACATCTAAATAAGCTTCATCAAGCGATAAAGGCTCCACCAAATCCGTATACTCATAAAATATCTTTTGAATTTTACTCGAAATTTCCTTGTAACGGTCAAAACGTGGTTTGACGAAAATAAGTTCCGGACAATTCTTCTTGGCCATAACTCCACTTATAGCACTTCGGACACCAAATTTCCTCGCCTCATAACTTGCTGCTGCCACCACTCCACGATTTTCCGAGCCACCTACCGCAATAGGTTTCCCCCGCAACAATGGATTGTCCATCTGCTCTACAGACGCATAAAAAGCATCCATATCTACGTGTATAATTTTTCTATTTGGAATTGATTCCTGCATCTTAAACGAATTGGTAAACCGTTCTTATTTGGAATGTTTTACACACTAAGAACTTTTTGGTTCGTCCGAGTGTAAATAATTTTCAACCACAACTGATTTACTTTTCTTTTCTGTGGGAAAAAAGAAACTCATGGGTCTCGATTTAAAATGATTCCAAATGGAAACCGTAACAAATCGCAACTCAAATAACGAAATAGCCCGCGAACGGAACGCAAGACCTAATGAAAGACTAAAACTCACCATAAAGTTCACTAAACCTATGATTCCAATTCCAAAAATACCCCAGAATAACATGGAATCACTCACTTCATAATTTGCTCCATATAACGCTAGAGCTAAGTTTCCACTACCAAAAGTAATGTGTCGAATGTCAAGATTTAATCCTAAAAACAACCCAACTGACGCTGTACTTCCCATAAATATTCCGAACCAAAAATTTGAAATAATACCTGCCCATCTTTTTTCATACAATTTAGCCAGTTTCACAGTTCTAGTTTTTCCGAAATTTCTTTTCAGGAAAGGATGTTCAGTAATCCTGAAATAAACCTGATTGTGTTTATCTCTATTTGCAACGCTCCCCGAAATAATTCCGGATAAAAACAGAAAAACTCCTGCAATAGCCGCATGAAAAATTGCTAAAGAATGAATTGGACTCAAATCAATCAATAACGATTCCCATTTAGTGGCAGCAATATTGTAATGTAAAAAATGATCAATCAACCAGATTCCGAGTAATGAAACCGGAAAAGCCATAATCACATTTCCAACAAACGCAATAAACTGTGAGCGGAATACGCGAGCAAAAAGAATGGCAAAGGCTTTATATTTTTCAGCATCTTTCCCTTTTTTCAGAACGCCTTCCTCTAATGCTTTAATCAATGCAGAAGCTGTCATTGCCGGTTGTTTTGTTGCCAAAGTAAAACCTAGTAGATAGATGGCAATAAAACCAAATGCATAATTCATACTATACAAAAAAGCATGACCAAAAAAGCTCGTCTCCGCTTTAGAGAGCAACACTTTTATAACACATAAAATCCCAACAATGAATCCACCACCCATTGCTGTTTTGAACATTTTATAATATTCTTTTCGGCTTTCTGTGATATATTGTTCTCCTGTTTTTGCTGTGTGTTGTGTTATTTCGTAAGAGATCAATTGTGTACTTTCACCAATAAATTTTCGAACATTATTTTTATAACAATTGAATTTAATTAATCGCAATGCCAATATAATTCCGTTATTTTTTTTGTCTTTTTCTTTCTCAATCACTAACAGCGAAATCAAAAATTTCAAGCGCTCTAATTGCTGCCTGATTTTCAATAAATTTTGGTTTACACGAAGTGAAATTCCATATTTTGAACTGTTATGAAATGCTTTCTCCACAAAACCTTCGCATTGCTTATGCAAAACTAACAACTGCGCATACGATAAATCATCCGATAAAATATAATGTCTATCTGAACTTCTAATCCGCTCTTCAATTAAGAATAATTCCTTTTCAAAAGCAGAAAAAGGACTTTCAAGATCATCAAATTCCGGTACCATTTTGATTACATCCGTTTCCATCGCACGACCACTAATTCGTTGCGTTATCAAATGCATGGCCGTTAATAATTCAGATAAAACAGAATTAGGTTCCGTACTATTGTAAATAGATTTAAACCTCAAAAGATCATATAATTCTTCCAACTGACTTAATGGAATTTTGTTAATCCAAATGCCGTCGTTCGCAAGATAAAAAACTTGATTCAGAATATATTCTAAAGTATCTTTCTGGGGCTGATACGGTAAAAACTTAGCGAAAATTCTTTTTTTGACCTCAAAAATAAAATCTACATCCTGAAGAATTGCAGCATCAGAGAGAATTTTATTAAACTTTTTATCTTTTAAAATCTCTTTGAGGTAAATTGAAAGCTGTTTGCGACACGAATAATTCTCCTTCAAAAAAGTAATGATTTCTTGTAAATCTACTCTTTGTACATTTTTAATTTTTAAAGGTCGCACTAACCGAATTAATTCAACAAGAGGCTCTAAAGTATCATTTGTTTCACGCCATGATTGTGCTTCACCAAAAAACTCAGTTAAAAGTCCAGCAATGGTTGGCTTTGGTGTTGCTTTGAAAAATGCCTTCATCAGTTAAGTTCAATTTTTGTAAAAATACAAATCGGAAAACAAACTACTGTAACTTATTGATAAAATTACGGGTTGTAAAACAGAATCAACAATCGAAATCTAATAAAGTAAAAATTTTGATACCTTTGAATGTTATAGGATTTCAAATTAAACCAGAATTCATAAACTGAAAACAATGTTTTATTTTAAAAAAGTAGCTCAAAAAGCTTAATTTTTAAAACATAAAAAATCTTACGACGGACTGAAAAGAAACAAACGAAATCTCCTATCCGAATTGAAAAAGAAAACTCCTGCACTTATATATAAAAAATGATTGAAATAGAAAGAAAATTTTTAGTTAGAAACGATTCCTTTAAGAAAGAAGCTTTCGCAAAAAATCACATTGCGCAAGGGTATTTAAGTTCTGTTCCGGAGCGCACTGTTCGGGTTCGTATAAAAGGTGAAAAAGGATTTTTGACGATAAAAGGAGCATCAAATGACAGCGGTTTGTCTCGATTTGAATGGGAAAAGGAAATCCCTGTTTCCGAAGCAAAATCACTATTGCTTTTATGCGAAAAAGGCGTTATCGATAAAACCCGGTTTGAAATAAAAAAGGGCAATCATGTATTTGAAGTAGATGAGTTTTACAACGACAATGAAGGTTTAATTGTTGCAGAAATTGAACTTTATTCTGAAAACGACACCTTTGAAAAACCAGATTGGCTAGGAAAAGAAGTAACAGGGGACATCCGATATTACAATGCCTATTTGAGCAAAAATCCATTCAAAAATTGGTGATTTACTTGTCCATTACTTCTATGGTTACCAGCATTCCTCCACTTCCCTTATTTGAAGTAATATCCATAAAAGCCCGCTTGGAAAGATCAATTTCTCTGGATTTAACAAAAGGGCCTCGATCCGTTATTTCTACAATAACCCATTTGCCATTTTTCTCATTGGTAACTCTTACTTTAGTTCCAAAAGGGAGCTTTTTGTGAGCTGCAGTATATTTATTATTGTCAAATTTTCTACCACTGGTAGTTCTTCTTCCATTAAATTTATCTGCATAATAGGATGCATGCGCCTCTTTTTTGAAAGGTTTAAAAACCCCTAATACATTAACTAAAGAGTCAATTTTTTTATCTTGAGTTTCTAATACAAGTTTACTCTTTTTTATGGAGTCTTTTTGGACTAGCGTTCTTTGTCTGGTTGAACTTTGACTACTTAGTATGCTTATAAATGCAAGTAAAAAAAATAAAGTAATTGATTTTTTCATAAATATTTTCTATTAATTAAATCTATTAAAACAAAAACCATACCTAGATAAAAAAAGCCCTATTTCTAGAGCTTTATTCGGTTTTTATAACCACATATTCCATGGAATTCTACTCAAAATAAGTACTAAACCTAGGCCGTAAAAAATAGAAAAAGTTTTAAATTTTGATTCACTAATCAATAATTTTTTATGCTTTGACCAACCAATTGTAATAAGAACAATCGCAATGATATTGATTAACGGATGTTCTAATGATGTCAATCGCAATGCTTTGTCAGCCATTTGTCCGAATGAAGCGAATCCTAAAGGAGACACAAAATATAAAATGATACCAACTAATAATTGAATGTGAATTGCAATCAAGGCAAACAACGCAATTTTTCGATCTTTTGAAGTGAAATCTTTTTTAGAAAACATCCCAATAAAGGAATTAATTACTGCAACCACTAATACTAAAAGTGCTAAATAAGCCCAACCCGAATGAAATTTTTGAATGAAATCGTACATAAATAATGTTTTTGTTTTAACAAATATAAGAAAAAAAGGCATAAAAAAACCCTCATTTCAAATTGAAATGAGGGTTAGAAAATTTTAAACTAAACTAGTTGAACGTGTAACGAACACCCGTTTGCATTTGCCATCTTGATGAGTTCAAACCTACATCATCAACTTGATTGATGCTGTTACCAACTCTTGGGTCATAACTAAATGAAGGGGCAGCATTAGCAGGAACACTACCTACTAATCTTAACAACTGAACTTGGTCATTAGATGTAAAATATCTTTTACCCCAATTTTTATTTAAAAGATTGGTGAAGTTAAATACATCAGCAGTCAACTCAATCGTGTGTTTCTTTTTACCCACATTAATCGTAAATTCTTGAGCAAATTTTAAATCCACTACATGACTCGTTTTTAAACGGTCACCGTTACGTTCTGCATAAGTACCTTTTCTATCTCTTAAATACTCATTACTTTCAATAAATGCACTTAAAGCGTCCCATTGTTGATCTGGTGTTAAACCATTTGCAGCAACTAATTTTATATCAGATTTCTGTGCAGGAACAAATATTAAAGCAGAATTAGAGAATGTATCTTGTAGTAAAGCGCCTCCATCATTGTAAACATAACTGATTGGAGTTCCTTGTGCTCCTTCGTAGAAGAAACCGATTCTAGTTTTAGTAAACTTGCTCCATTTTAATGTTGCATTACCATTAGAAACAATTCTTCTTCCTGGATCAAAATCAGATCTTGAAAGCCCTAAATAATTTGCACCATTAACTGTTTCTGTATTGTTCCATTGTGAGCTGTTTTGAGAAGATGTTGCATCCATTAAAACAGTTGATTTACCGTAAGAATATGTTCCAGAAATATTAGCATCAATAAATTCAGATCTAAAGTTTTTAGCTAAAGTAAATGCTACGTTATATGCTTTACCTTCGCTTGTATTAGAACCTAAATAAACTCCTAAATATGATTGGTCAACTCTAGTATTTCCATTGTAACGTGGTCTTGTATCAGCACCAGTCAAGTTACTTGATGAATTTCTAATGTTTAAATTTTCATAAGTCACTGCACTCATGTTATCATTATAAGTGATCTCAGATGTCAAAACAAAACCTAAAGGTAATTTTTGATCTACAGCAAAACTTGCTTTGAAAACTTGTGGCAATTTAAAGTCTTTTGCAAACAAATCAATGTTTCCACCAGTACGTCCTGAACCTGGCAATGGGCCTAAGGCAACTGTTCCATTCATAATTTGACTATCAACACTTGGGTTAGGGTCGAAAACTGGCATTTGAGCTGCAGTAGTAATTTGAATAGCACCTTGAGTAACCCCATTATTATTGTAAGTTCCACCTGGCCATACTAATGGCAATCTTGAAGTAAATACACCTACACCACCTCTAAGTTGAGTAGATTTTTTACCATTCACATCATAATTAAACCCTAAACGTGGTGCAAAGTGAGCAGTAGTGTTAATACTTTCTCCTACTCTTGCTCCTTGTAAATTTTTACCAGCAGCTTCTAATAAAGGAATTGTTCTGTTATTGAAATCATTATTACCTAAACCGTCTTCCCAAACTGGTACATCAACTCTTACTCCATAAGACAATTTAAAATTATCAGATAATCTCATGTCATTTTGTAAGTAAAATCCAAATTGCTTAGTACCGAATTCAGCAGCACCTTGAGAATCATCACCGCTTCCTCCTACTAAAGAGTAATTCAATATGTATCTGTTCGGTTTTTCATCTTTTAGAAATGCATCTAAAGTAGCATATCTGTAAGATCCAAAATTGTTTCCAAAGAAAACGTTTTTAGATTGAGAGAATTCATTGTGAGTACCAATAGTAATTTTATTCATACCAACATTGATTTCAAAATTATCAGTGATAGTTAAAATCTTTTGGTCTAAAAGGTTCGCAGTAGAAAATCCTTCTGCTCCAAAGAAAATACTTTGGTTAGCTCCATCAAAAATTTGTACAGTTGGAAACGGATCTCCAGCAGCATCTCTATCATCTACAACACTTGTGTAAGCAACAACTAAATTATTTGAAAATTTATTTCCAAATCTTGAGTTTAACTCTAAAGAGGTTGAGTTCGTTTTAGAATTAAATAATTGACTCCCGTTTATGAAACTAATTGCAGTCGCAGAAGAACGGCTTGGAGAAAATTGTTCAGCAGAAACGTAACTGTGTTTTAAAGACAATTTGTGATTATCATTAATATTCCAGTCTAATTTACCGATGATTTTATCACTCACTAAAGTTCTTACATTATTTTCGAAAGATCCTGGATCATATCCGTAAGTAGCAAGTTTAGTTCTTAATTCTCCTAATCTGCTTCCTGATAAACCTGTGTAAGTTGACGGATCAAAAGGTTGTGGAGTTTCATTGTCTTGTTTTTCATAGTTAATGAAATAAAACAATTTATCTTTTACTATAGCCCCACCTGCACGAACTCCGTATGTTTGAGCTGAGAAATCCGCTAATTTTTGTCTTCCGTTTGTTCCTGCTAATGAAGGAGGTGTTTTTGCAGCTAAAGATTCATCTCTGTTTAAGAAATAAGCTGAACCTTCAAAGTTGTTTGTTCCTGAACGTGTAATTGCACTAATAGCTCCACCTGCAAATCCAGACAATTTAACATCATAAGGAGCTACGCTCACTTGAAATTGCTCGATAGCATCAATTGAGATAGGACTTACTCCTGTTTGACCACCATTTGTTCCGTTTGCAGCCAATCCAAAAACGTCATTACTTACAGCTCCGTCAATATAAATTGCATTGAATCTGTTATTTTGACCACCAATAGATAAAACATCATCTCCTCTTAATTGAGCTTGTGGTGTTAACCTCGCAAAGTCAGAAATATTTCTAGACAAAGATGGCAACGCTTTAATTTTATCTGAATTGATTACTGTTTGGGCTCCAGTTCTTTGAGAATTAAATGTATTATCTCTTGAAGTTCTAACTACAACTTCTTGTAATTCATTTGATTCTTCCGCTAAAACAACTTTAAAAGTTTTGTTTTCACCTAATTGAAGATAAACATCATTGTCTACAAAATTTGAAAAACCTACAAATGTTATTGTAACCTTGTATGGTCCACCAACTCTCATATTTGAAATACTAAAATTACCCGTACCATCAGTTGATGCAGAGTAACGAGTACCAGACGGAGTATGTACCGCTAGAATTGATGCTCCCGGTAAGGTTTGAGAATCCTTATCGTAAACATTACCACTAATAGAAGAATTAGTGTTACCCTGTGCGTAAATATTAGGGTTAGCGCAGAATAAAACCGCTAGCACAAAAAACAACTTTAATAATTTTTTCATATTGTTTAGTTTATTAATATTTGGCAAAAATATAACATTTTTACTTTAATAAGTTAACACAACGTTAAGAATGGCATTATTTTTAAGCTGGATATTTCACTTAAAACAATATTTACAGTATTTTAAGTGAATAATGGAATTTTCAATAACCATAAATGCTTTTTATTGAATTATTCACATGGAATTTTCAATAATCGACATTGAAAAAAATAACATAAATTTTAAAAAACTACTATAACAGAGTCACTTATCCATAAAAAAGCCCCGATTTAGATAAAATCAGGGCTTTTGAGACTTTTAAACTATTAAAAAAGAGGAGTGAAATCTAAATCTTATGAAAATTTATAAAATTTTAAGAATTAGTTTCAAAATTAACACTACTTATTTAGCAAAAAATGATTCAATAAAAAAGTTGTGGAACTGTCATGATTTTTGACCGTTTTTGTATTAATTTCATCTAAAATAGAGTTTGCTAATTGTTTTCCTAACTCAACTCCCCACTGATCAAAACTAAAAATATTCCAAATAACACCTTGCACAAAAATCTTATGCTCGTACAAAGCAATCAAAGAACCTAAAGTTTTTGGTGACAACTTTTGGATTAAAATGGTATTCGTTGGCTTATTCCCTGAGAAAACTTTAAACGGCAAAAGAAATTTAGCTTTTTCTTCTGAAACACCTTGTTTATCAAATTCTGCTTGAACTTGCTCTGCTGATTTTCCATGCATCAAAGCTTCTGTCTGAGCAAAAAAGTTAGACATCAATTTATCATGATGATCATTGTCTCCATATAAAGGAGTTATGAAACCAATAAAATCTGCAGGAATCAATTTTGTTCCTTGATGAATTAACTGGAAAAAAGCGTGTTGCGCATTCGTTCCTGGTTCTCCCCAAATAATAGTTCCAGTTTGATAATTTACTGGCTTCCCATCTCGTCCAACACTTTTTCCATTACTTTCCATCGTTCCTTGTTGCAAGTAAGGAGCTAATTTTTGCAAATACTGTGTGTACGGAATCAAGGCTTCGCTTTCGGCACCAAAAAAATTATTGTACCAGATGCTCAATAATGCCAAGATAACGGGCATATTTTTATCAAACTCTTCCGTCTTGAAATGCTCGTCCATTTCACTAGCTCCTTGTAGTAATTCCTCAAAATTATCGTATCCAACGGCTAAACTTATTGTAAGTCCAACAGCACTCCACAAAGAGAATCTTCCGCCAACCCAATCCCACATTGGGAAAACATTATCCGGGTTAATTCCAAACTCAGTTACTTTTTGAATATTAGTCGAAACTGCAACAAAATGTTTAGCAACATCTTCTTGCGTGGTACCAAAGTCTTTTGATAAAAACCACTTTCTGATTGTCTCAGAATTAGTCAAAGTTTCTTGTGTGGTAAATGTCTTGGAAACAATTACAAAAAGAGTCGTTTCGGGATTTAGCTTTTTTATAATCTCATTAACATGATCACCATCAACATTAGAAACAAAATAAACATTAAGATGATTTTTATAGAACTGCAACGCCTCAACTGCCATCGCGGGACCTAAATCAGAACCTCCAATACCAATATTCACTACATCCGTGAATGCTTTTCCTGTAAAACCTGTTCGTTCCCCAGAAGTAACTTCGTTCGTGAATGCCTTTATTTTATTTTTTACCTCATAAATTTCAGGAATCACATCAATTCCTTCCACTTTAACAACCGCAGATACATTGGCGCGTAATGCCGTATGGAGTACCGCTCTATTTTCTGTTTGATTAATTATTGCACCTTCAAAATAATCAGCAATGGAACTTTTAAGCCCAACTTCATCAGCCAATTCTAACAAAAGCTGAATCGTCTCCGTATTGATAATGTTTTTAGAATAATCTATTAAAAAATCATTCCACTGTAAGTTAAATGTATTCGCTCTGGAAGAATCCAATTGAAATAATTCTTGCATAGAAGCTTTTTGCATTTCGTTGTAATGCAATTCAAGTTTCTTCCAAGCATTTGTTTCTGTTGGGTTTATAGTATTTAAAGCCATTATAAAGGATTTGTAGTATTGTTAAAATTGGGACAAAAATACTCAAATTTGTTTTAATGGAAAATGGGTTTTGATTTATATAACAATTTAGCCCTAAAACCATTGAATTGTGCTATTGTGAAATACCATTAAATAGCATCGGTTTTTAAGTATAACTGCACTTTAAAAGACCAGTCAGGTTACAAATTAGCAATACTGTCTAATTCAAACTTCAATGGCGTTATTTGTGCCAGAAATCGGCTTTTATTATTTCCCGTCATAGGTTCACCAGTAGGTAATTTAAGCCTCAGCGCATCCACTTGCTTTCCGTTTTTCCAAAAACGATAACACACATGTGGTCCTGTTGCAAGACCAGTACTTCCTACCAAACCAATAACCTGCCCTTGATTGACACGTTGTCCGCGTCTTACCAAAATTTTTGACATGTGCAGGTATTGTGTAGAATAAGTTCCATTGTGTTTAACTTTTACAAAATTTCCGTTTCCGGCCGTAAAACCACTTTGTTCTACAACACCTCCAGCGGTTACAGTAATAGGCGTTCCTCGTGGCGCTGCATAATCCGTTCCCTTATGCGCTTTCCATCGGTGTTGAACCGGATGAAAACGACTTGATGAAAACCGAGAAGATATTCTGCTGAATTTTATAGGCGACTTTAGAAAGAAATTTTTAAGTGTTTTTCCTTGCTCATCGTAATATTCTACTTTATCCGAATTGGGATTTTGAGCAAAAGGAAATGCGTAAATAATTTTTCCTCGGTACTCAAAAAAAGAAGCTTCGAGTTCTTCTACTCCATCATAAATTGAGTCATTTATAAAACGCTCAGTAAAAGTTATCGCAAAACGATCCCCTTTTTTGAGTTTCATAAAGTCAATGGAGTAGGCGTAAATTTTAGCTATTTTACTAGCCAAAACACCTTCAATCTTGGCATTGCCCAAAGTTTCTGATAATGATTCTTTTAAAACGCCACCAATAGTGCGTCTTTTAATTGTAATGGGTTTTGTCTTTTTGAAAACAGTGACAGCTGTGTCTCGAAAATCAACTACGTAATAACTTAAATTATCGGGCTGATAGATAAAAACCTCTAAGTTATGTTTTTTATCTTTTGATCTCAACAACGTAAAAGGTCTGTTGATTCTAATAGTTCTCACATCAAAAGAATCTCTGACTTTTGCAATAATATCATATACTTGGCGATCTCCTATATTTTGTTCTTCTAATAAAGTCCCAAAAGTATCTCCTCTTTCTATAGTGTCATTAACTATATTAAAATCAGCGAGAACAAACCCAAATTCACTTTTTTTAGGAACAAGCTTTACTACTTTTTCCGGAACTATTTCCTCCGTTTTTTTACATGATACTAAAGAAAATAATGCTATTATAACTATAAATATTTTTTTCAAACCGTGTTTTTTAAATCAACTTACATTTCTACTCCCCAATTTTCTAATTCATGGCTACTCCACAATTCCGGGAAGAAAATTCTTCTTTGATATTTAGGATGCATGTATTTTTTCCAGTCACTTCCACCAGTAGCTTCGCCATCTCCTTTACCGCTTTGATCAATGTATTTTTTTGCTGTATTTAAATGTTGCATTACCCAAGTAATATTCACCGTATGGTCGTAATGACGCATCGCTTGAACTAATTCGGGATTTTTTTGATCTAATTCCGGCAGTTGCTTAAATTTTTGCCAAATATTTATGGTGTTGTATTCCTCCATGTGTGCTAGGAATTCCTTCTTGTATTTTTTTTCAAATTCCTCCAGTAAAAAAGACTTTTTTCCGGTATGGTAATCTTTTCCGGCTGCTTGCCAATATAAATGTTCCAATGCAAATTCATACGGTGTATTTCTGTCTATTGTATCTCTATAACGGTGGTCAATCAGATTTATTAGGTCAGTAGAAGCAAATTCTATTAGGCGGTATTGCGCACTTTGAAAACCACTGGCAGGTGTCAGTGTATTTCTAAATTTCATGTATTGATCCACTTCCATTCCATCTCCCATTATACTGAAAGAGGTAGTTAACATATCAAAATAACGACTGATTCGCATTAATCGCTCCGTGAAAAATACTGTATTAATGTTTTCACAATAGGAAATTTGTCTCATCTCCCAAAGTATCATTTTAAATATCAATTCGTTAACCTGATGATACATGATAAAAACCATTTCGTCAGGAAGTGTCGTTCTTTGAATTTGCAGATTCAACAAAGCATCTGTTTGAATATAATCCCAATATGTGATTGGTTTTGACCACAATAACCCTTCTAGCTGCGTCTCCGTTTTTTGATTTATTGCTTCATATTTAAGCTCAATTTCTTTTAAAATAGCTTCTGAATTCTCGTTATTGCTCATTATTTTTTTGTTTTAAAAGGATTTTTCAAACCTTTATATGCTTCTATATCTGCCTTTATTGATCCTACGGCCAAACTGGCTTTTATTCTAAGTGGCACTTTATTATTATCATCCGAAATCCAAACGGTAAGACTCTCCTGCTCTTTAAATACACGTCCTGATTGTACCAAAGGTCTAAAAATCATTGCTGGAACAACGCCAAATTTAGTGGTTATATTTTCTCTGCCGATAAACTTTAGCTTGAATTTAGTAGTTTCATCATCAAAAAACATATCAATTGCCACTGATTCCCCAATTTTTAACTTATCAATATTAGGGTGATTCCTTAAATAATAAAATGTAGAAAGAATATCCTGTGTGTTTTTTGGGACGTAGAGTGTTTTTTCGGTTTTATGTTTGTAATCTTTTACAACAACTTTATTAACCGACTGATTGAAAAAACCTTCTTGATTTTTAGTATATCCTCCTTCGTCAATTTTTCGAACAAACTGATATGGATTTCTAGTTTCCTTGTCTATATAACTTTCGTATAAGTCATCCACTTTGAAGAAAAAACGTGACATTCCCGTGGTGTATCCTCTACCAACGACATGAAAAGTTTTTTTACCGCTAAGTGTAGCGTCTTTCACTTCTAATGTGGCATAACCTGCATTCACTATTCCGTAATGGATTCTGAATTTGAAAAATTCTCCCACACCGTAAGCATCTTCCTGAGGAGAATCAAAACTTACTGTTATAATCAATACAAAGAATAAGATTAGTTTTTTCATTACTTATTTTGTCAATTTATTGACTGTATTAGCAAAATTTGTTCCAAATATATCAAAACAAAAAAACTCAGTCAAATAATGACTGAGTTTTTATGCTATTAACTAACCAAAAAACTATAAACTATGAAATTTATATGAAATTAGGAAGGAAACCACCCCTTCCCTTTTTGCGAGTGCAAAGGTAGCTAACAAATTCAGTTATTTTTGTGAAAAATAAAGTTTAACACAACATTTACAAAAAAACATGCTGTTCATCGGTTATTTTTTCACAATGTGTAAAAATAAGACGTTTCTATAGCGTTCCTCGCAATTGCTGTTCTCGCTCAATTGATTCAAATAGCGCTTTAAAGTTCCCCGCACCAAAACCTTTAGCTCCCATTCTTTGAATAATTTCAAAAAACAAGGTTGGTCTGTCTTGCACCGGTTTTGTAAAAATTTGCAATAAATACCCTTCTTCATCAGCGTCAACCATAATGGCAAGTTTCTCGATTTCGTTTAAATCTTCTTTCATCATTTTCATGTGATCGCCCAATCGCTCCGGAATAGCTTCATAATACGTATGCGGAGGTGCAGATAAAAATTCAATTCCCCTAGCTTTAAGTTGAGAAACTGTTTTGATAATATCATCCGTTGCAATGGCGATATGCTGAATTCCAGGTCCGCCATAAAAATCTAAATATTCTTCAATTTGCGATTTTTTCTTTCCTTCAGCAGGTTCGTTGATTGGAAATTTGATTCTTCCATTTCCGTTTGACATTACTTTACTCATCAGCGCCGAATATTCCGTATTGATTTGTTTGTCATCAAAAGAAAGGAAATTCACAAATCCCATTACTTCTTCATAGAATTTAACCCAAGTATTCATTTCGTTCCAACCCACATTTCCCACCATGTGGTCTATGTATTTTAATCCTGTTGGTTCCGGATTGTAATCCGATTTCCATTCCTTATAACCCGGAAGAAAAACACCAGTATAATTTTTGCGCTCCACAAAAATATGAACGGTTTCTCCGTAGGTATATATTCCAGAACGAATCACTTCTCCAAATTCATCTTTCTCAACCATTGGCTCCATAAAAGAGCGTGCCCCACGTTTCATAGTTTCTTCGTACGCACTGGTTGCATCTTCAACCCAAAGTGCCGCTACTTTTACCCCGTCACCGTGTTTTCTCAAATGTTCGTGTATTGGAGAATCCTGTGTTAATGGCGTAGTCAATACGATTCGGATCTTATCTTGTTTCAGCACATAAGACGTTCTGTCTCGTACTCCAGTTTCTAGTCCGGCATAAGCCAATGACTGGTATCCAAAAGCCGTTTTATAATAATGTGCGGATTGTTTTGCATTTCCTACGTAGAATTCTACATAATCGGTTCCTAATAATGGAAGGAAATCTTGCGCTCCTTCGAATATTTTTTCTAATCCGTATTCTACTGATTTAAGTTCTTTTGACATGGTATTTATTTTTTGATTCGGTACTTCTAGTTTTGGAATGCGGATGACGCGGATAAAACTGATGGACACGGATTTATTAATTTAAAATTATGTTGTTGTTTATTCTAAAGCCCTAGCCCTGATAAAAGTGAAAATCCTTTTTTGAGGTTTTTTAACCGAAAAAAGATTTCAATCTCGTCTTTTAGGACGAGACAGGAAATAGCTCCTTATTACTCTACCCAAGATTTATAGTACTGACCATCATCTAATCCCATCGCCTCTTCGGTGACCATTAAAGGGCGAAACGTATCGACCATTACGGCTAATTCATGGGTTTCTGTATGACCTATGCTGCGTTCCATGGCTCCCGGTGCGGGTCCGTGCGGAATGCCTTTTGGGTGTAATGTGATGTGACCTTGCTCGATATTATTGCGGCTCATGAAATCGCCATCTACATAATACAAAACCTCATCACTATCAATATTACTGTGATTGTAAGGCGCTGGAATTGCTTTTGGGTGGTAATCGTACAGTCGCGGACAGAACGAACAAACGACGAAAGTTGCCGTTTCGAAGGTTTGATGAACTGGTGGCGGCTGATGTACGCGCCCCGTAATAGGTTCAAAATTATGAATGCTGAATCCGTAAGGGAAATTATATCCGTCCCAACCCACAACATCAAAAGGATGCGTGGCATAAACGATTTCATGCATCATTCCTTCTTTCTTGATTTTGATTAGGAAATCGCCTTTTTCATCGTGCGTTTCTAACTCGTTTGGCAAAATAAAATCACGCTCGCAAAACGGAGAATGCTCTAAATGTTGCCCTGATTCGTTTTTATAGCGTTTTGGTGTATAAAAAGGCGCAAATGATTCGACGTAGAAAAGTCTGTTTTCCGAAGTTTCAAAGTCAATTTGATAAATCATTCCGCGAGGAATAATCAAGTAATCGCCATATTCAAAAGGAATATTTCCCATCATGGTACGCAATTTTCCTTTTCCTTTGTGGATGAAAATCATTTCATCGGCATCGGCATTTTTGTAGAAATAGTTGCGCAATGATTGTCTTGGCGCGGCTAATCCTATCGTACAATCTTTGTTTACCAACATCGCTTTGCGACTGTCCAGAAAATCGTCTTCTGGTTTTAACTCAAACCCTTTTAACAGTAATGATTTGATGTTTTTTCCAATGGCAATTTTTGGTTCAACCGAATAGGATTTTAGAATTTCCTTGACTTGTGTTGGTCTGTGAACGTGATATAACAATGACGAATGGCCATGAAATCCTTCTGTTCCAAAAAGTTGTTCGTAATACAAACCACCATTTGGTTTTTCGAATTGTGTGTGTCTTTTTTGAGGAAAGCTCCCCAATTTATGGTATAAAGGCATGATTTTTTTGTTTAAAAGTGTAACAAATTAAAGTTGAGATTACTTTATAATGTGCTATGATAAATCAAAAAAAAGAGTCCTTACTCAGGATTTCTCTTGATAAGGAATTGAAGATACTCTAATAAACCTAGCCATTTTGTTTTCATTATAACAAATATCGGAATTATTATTGAAATAAATTATAATTAAAACAAAAACCCAATGCTAAACCATGTAAATCCTTTTGGCTGTTCCGGAGACCAAGAATATTTTATTTCTATGGGTCCAATGACCGTTTCTAAACCATATCCAACGGCATAACCAGAATATTTCGGGATGGAAATCCAATCTACCGATTCAAAAATCCGATCTCCAATATTAGCAAAATTTGCTGAAAAATTGACGTGATTCTTCTTCAAAAACTCATAATCTACCGTTCCCGTAGATTTTATATAACTATTTGCCGCAACGCTTAAATAATCATACCCATATAAATATTTGAAATTATGCAACGGATTAAATCCATAACCTCCTAAAACAAAATTAAAGAAAGCGACACTTTGCTGACCGAAAGAAAATCCTGCGTCGGTTTGAAATTTTACAGTGGCGTTTTTAAACAAAGTTGCTGCTACTCCAAAATCGCCTTTGGCAATGGAATATGGTTTAAAATCACCGGTATAATTTGAAGACAGTAAGTACGATTGAACATCACCTGTGAAATACCATCCTTTTTTAGGAAAATATTTATTATCAAATGAATCGTATTTCATGTACCCAAAAACACTAAAATAATTACTGTTGTCAATTATTGGGTCTACATTAGCAAGTGTCTCTGATTTTATCTTTAAATATTTGAGTTCTATACCGCCACCTATCAAGAATTTCTGAACAAATAACGACTGAAAATACGCCTGATTTGTCATGTCCGTAAAGTCCACATTTAAAGAATTTATATCCGGATTATTAACCGTTGAACTACTTATTTCTTTGGCAACATTTCTATTAAATTGGTTGTAATGCGATTTGAAACCAAAACTCAAATTGAATCCGTTTTCAATATAATAATCAAGATTATACCTGATATTGTCGCCTAAAATAATATCCAAAGAGGCAATGTCATTTTTAAAAAGTGTTTTTTTACGAGTCAAATTCACTAAAACACCACTTTTGAATAAATTATCATAATGCAATCCAAATTTCAAATATGTTTTTGTCGCATTCTCTTTCAAGTTAATATTCAAATCAACATCCTCCTTGTTTGCTTCCAATGAATAGGAAATGGCACTAAAATTTTTAGTCGCATTGATATTATTAATTCCCTTTAATAAATCATCATAACACGTTTTTGTTCCTGGTTTGAATCTTAATTTCCCAATGACATACTCTTTCGTATAATTGTCTAATTCATTGCTGTTTATCGCTCTGATTTGCAGGCTGTCTGAACGCAATTCTAATTTTGGTTTCTGATAAGGATTAGACTCATCCACAATTTTTTTTAATTGTTCATAAACGGCAAATGTGGCTTCTTCTCCTTTTCTTATTATTTCATTTCCCTTGTCAAAAGAGATTACGCCGTATTGTGTAACGTCCGGTTTGATGTAAATATCGGTATTTGTTACATTCCTCTTCATTCGTTCAATAGATTGAAGATTGGTGATTTGAACCAAAATTTTTGTAGCATCTTTCAGTTGTGTCCTGTCCAATAAATCATTTTGCACATCAACACCAATAATAATATCAGCACCTAATTTTCGTACTTCTTCAATTGGGTAATTATTCACAACACCACCATCTACCAAAATTTTCCCGTCTATTTCCACAGGAGAAAATAAAGAGGGAAACGCAGAGCTTGCAATCATGGCCTGCGCCAAATTCCCTTTGTTCAACAGCACTTCTTCTCCGGTTTCAATATTGGTACCAATACACAAAAAAGGAATGGGAAGCTTATTAAAATCTTTGATGTGCCTTACGTTTCTAGTAATCCTGCTCAATAAATTATAATTGTACATTCCTTTAGACAAGGCTTCCGGAATTCCAATTTTCATTTTATTAAACGGCAAAACCAGCGCATAAAGCTCATCATTTCTTCTTTCGTAAAAATTTTTGGATGATCTGGGAATAAAATCGTTGATTAATTCATTGAAATTCGTCGCCTGAAAAATCGAATCAATTTGGGTTGCATTATATCCTGAAGCATAGAGACCGCCAATAACCGCACCCATACTGGTTCCACCAATGTAGTCAATTTTAACGCCAGCTTCCTCTAATACTTTCAAAACTCCTATATGAGCAAAACCTTTTGCACCACCACCACTTAAAACCAAACCTATTTTAGGTCTTTTTTGCTCTTGCGAAAACACGGTTAAACTGATAAAAACAATGAATAATAGTGCGATTTTCTTCATAAGCAGCAATTTGTTCCGTAATAGAATCTGATGGTATTAATTTTCGTTTGTTGCCTTGTAAAATTCGGTAATTTTTTTGGCTTTCGATACACCTATAACGTCCGAAATTTCTTTTTCTGTCGCTAATTTCAATCTTTTAACACTTTTAAAGTGCTGAATCAAAGTCAACATTGTTTTTTCTCCAATTCCGGGAATGCTTTCTATTGAAGAATTCAATGCCGCTTTACTCCTTTTATCCCGGTGATGCGTAATCCCAAAACGGTGTGCTTCGTTTCGCAATTGCTGTATAATTTTCAGAGTTTCTGATTTTTTATCCAAATACAACGGAATAGAATCTCCGGGATAAAACAGCTCTTCCAGTCTTTTGGCAATCCCAATTATAGCAATTTTTCCTCGAAGCCCCAGTTCATCTATACTTTTCAAGGCTGATGATAATTGTCCTTTTCCACCGTCAATAATGATTAAATTCGGCAAGGGTTGATTTTCATCAAGCAATCGTTTGTATCTTCTATAAACCACTTCGGTCATCGAAGCAAAATCATCCGGTCCTTCGACTGTTTTTATATTAAAATGGCGGTAATCTTTTTTGCTGGGTTTCCCATCTTTAAAAACCACACAAGCTGCCACAGGATTTGTTCCTTGAATATTCGAGTTGTCAAAACATTCGATGTGTCTTGGCTCGACCGGCAATCGCAAATCTTTTTGCATTTGAGCCATAATTCGTTTCGTATGGCGATCAGGATCTACAATTTGCAATTGTTTGAGTTGTTCGATTCGGTAAAACTTAGCGTTTCGGATTGATAAATCCAAAATTTGCTTTTTGTCGCCTAGTTGCGGAACGGTGATTTTTATATTCTCTCCCAAGTCCACATGAAACGGAACAATAACTTCTCTAGACAGCAAATGAAAACGCTCTCGCAGTTCAATAATCGCCAATTCTAATAACTCTTCATCCGTTTCGTCGAGTTTCTTTTTGATTTCCATCGTATGAGAACGAATAATCGAGCCGTGAGAAATTTGCAGGAAATTCACATACGCAGCACTTTCATCGGAAACTATCGAAAACACATCAATATTGGTGATTTTTGGATTTACAATCGTAGAACGCGATTGGTAATTCTCTAAAATTTCAATTTTTTCTTTTATTTTTTGAGCTTCTTCAAAATGCATGTCAGCAGCTAAACTGGTCATAACACGCTTGAAATCTTTCATACTTTCCTTGAAATTTCCCTTCAGGATTTCGCGAATCGCATCAACTTGTTTTTGGTAATTTTCCAATGTTTCATGACCTTCACACGGACCCATGCAATTCCCAATATGATATTCAAGACAAACTTTGAATTTCCCGCTTTCGATATTGCTTTTACTCAAATCATAGTTACAAGTTCGAAGTGGATACAACTCTTTGATCAGCTCTAAAATAGTACTTACGGTTTTGAAACTGGTATACGGTCCAAAATATTCCGACCCGTCTTTGACCATTCTGCGGGTTGCAAAAATGCGCGAAAAAGGTTCTTTCTTGATACACAACCACGGATAACTTTTATCATCCCGCAACAATACGTTGTACCGCGGTTGCAAGGTTTTTATAAGGTTATTTTCTAATAGCAACGCATCGGTTTCGGTAGGAACCACAATATGTTTTATCATAACAATTTTCTTTACGAGCACATTAGTTTTGGCCGTATCGTGAATTTTATTGAAATAAGAAGAAACTCGCTTTTTAAGATTTTTGGCTTTGCCCACATACAAAATTTTCCCTTCTTTGTCGTAATATTGGTATACGCCGGGATTATCAGGTAAGGTTTGGATTTGTAGGGATAAAGCTGTTGGATTCATGTAACAAAGTTAATCTGTAAAATCCCGAAATACAAATCAATATTCTTGAAATCTTGCTGAGGAAAATTTTAACGGAATTTTAGTTTCTAATTCGTTATTATCCTTATTTTTATGCTTTCAAGAACCTATGATGAAAATTAATACCACACCTATCGTTCTTTTTGGCGAAAGCATAAATCCAGGCGAAAGCAAAACTATCAATGTCGAAATTGCTAGACTGCACACCACTACAAAATTGAACATTCCTATTATCGTGCGACGCTCCAAGTTTGAAGGTTCCGTTGTTCTTTTCTCGGCAGGGATTCATGGCGACGAAATCAATGGAGTAGAAATCGTCCGACAGCTCATTTACAAAAAAATCAACAAGCCAAAAAGAGGAACAATAATTTGTATTCCAATAATAAACGTATACGGATTTGTCAATAAATCCAGAGAATTCCCAGACGGTCGGGATTTAAATCGCGTTTTTCCCGGAAGTAAAACAGGTTCTTTGGCCAGCCGATTTGCGTTTCATATTTTAGCCGAAATTATGCCTTTGGTAGAATATGCTGTCGATTTTCATGCAGGTGGAGCCAGCCGTTTCAACGCGCCACAAATCAGAATAGCACATAATAATGCTGATTTAAAAATTCTGGCGGATGTATTTAATGCACCTTTCACCTTATATTCCAGAAATATAATGGGATCTTTCAGGAGTTCCAGCGAAAGAATGGACGTTAAAATGTTGCTTTTTGAAGGCGGAAAATCATTAGATATTAATAATGATATCGCCGAGGAAGGAATAAATGGAGCAAAGCGCCTACTTAAACATCTTGATATGCTTGATTTAAAACATACAGTGGTACAGCAAAAATCCAACACGATTTATATTGAAAAATCTGGCTGGATACGCGCCAAATGCTCCGGATTATTACATGATTACGACACTATTGGGAAATTTGTAAAAAAAGGAACTATACTTGCCACCATAACGGATCCGTATGGAAAATTTGAGCGGAAAGTAAAAGCGCCAAACGACGGTTATATCATCAATGCCAATCATTCCCCAATTGTCTATGAAGGTGATGCCATTTATCATTTGTCGAATGCTCTTGGAGAAGAAGGAGAATAAAATATTTAAAATGAACAAAACTGCGTTACGACAAAAATACAAAGCCCTAAGAAATTCGTTTTCCGAAAATGAAGTGGAAGAAATGAGTTTGGCTGTAGCCAATAAAATACTTGCGATTCCGCTTTGGGATAAAACCTATTTCCATATTTTCCTTCCCATAACAGAACAAAAGGAAGTCAATACAGAATTTATTCTTCATTTATTATCCGGAAAAGACAAAGAAATTATTGTTCCCAAAGCTGATTTTGCAACGCGAAACATGACTCATTTCCTATTGACGGACAACACTAAAATCAAGAAAAATGAATACAACATTCCGGAACCTGTAGATGGTATTGAAGTTCCATCAAACAAGATTGATGTAGTTTTTGTTCCGCTTTTGGCTTTCGATAAAAAAGGACATCGCGTGGGTTACGGAAAAGGATTTTATGATAAATTTTTATCGGAATGCAAACCGGATGTAATTAAAATTGGACTGTCTTTCTTCGAACCCGAAGAAATTATTGAAGATGTTTTTGAAGCCGATATACAATTGGATTATTGCGTGACTCCGAATGAGATTTATTCGTTCTAATTTAGAATGCGTACTTTCGTAGCAGATACAATCCAAATAATTTATGAGAACATTCAAAAATTCAAGATTTGCCGTAAGCGTTATGGTCATTCTATTTGCAGTTTCATTTTCAAACTGCAGCATTCAAACCGGAACCAGCAGATCAAGTTATAAAGCTAAAAAACTTCCTCCAGGACAAGCTAAAAAAATATATGGCGGAAAAAGTGCGAAACGATACGCACCCGGACATAACAAAAACTAATTAAGTAAAAAGACCTGTTCAAATCATGAACAGGTCTTTTTGTTTGTGCTAAAAACGCTGAATCTAATTGTGATGAAATGCTTTTTTATTAAAGAAAATCAAGATTCCAACTCCGGTAGAAATCGCCATATCAGCAATGTTGAAAATTGCATTGAAAAAAGTAAATTCTTTTCCACCCCAAATAGGCAACCAACTCGGTAGATTTCCATGCCAAAAGGGAAAGTAAAACATATCTACTACTTTTCCGTGAAACCAAGTTCCATAAGGTTGATCTGAAAATAAAGTAGCTAATTGTTGTTGACTGTCGTCAAAAATAACACCGTAAAAAACAGAATCAATAATGTTCCCGAAAGCACCGGCTAAAATCAATGAAATAGCTACGATTAAATAATTAGAGCTGTGTTTTCTTTCCACAGAATCCCACAACCAATATCCAATTCCACCTACAGCCACCAATCTAAAAAGGGTTAGGAATAATTTTCCGTATTGACCAGGAATTTCAGTACCCCAAGCCATTCCTTCATTTTCGATAAAAAGAATTTTGAACCATTTGAATACTTCAACTTCTTCGCCTAAAATAAAATTAGTTTTAATGTATATTTTGGAAACTTGATCAACAAGCAATAAGATAAAAATAAGGAGATACGCTTTTCGTAATGACATTTTATAAATTTTAATGGCGCAAAAATAACAATTTAATCAAAAAAAACGCTCCATTAGGAGCGTTAAAAATTACACAACAAGTAGTTTATCTTTGCAAATTTTTTGCCTCAATACTCATTGTTGCATGAGGAACGATTTTTAATCTTTCTTTCCCAATTAGTTTGCCTGTAACTTTACACACACCGTAAGTTTTATTTTCTACACGGAAAAGTGCATTCTTTAAATCACGAATAAACTTTTCCTGACGAATAGCCAGTTGAGAATTCGCTTCTTTAGACATTGTTTCGCTTCCCTCTTCAAAGGCTTTAAAGGTAGGCGAAGTATCATCAGTTCCGTTATTCAAATCATTCATGTACGCACTTTTTATCAGATCTAAATCAGCTTGTGCTTTTTGAATTTTGTTAAGGATTATCTCTTTGAACTCTGCTAAATCAGCGTCAGAGTATCTTGCAATTTCATCTACCATTGTTGTATTATTTTGAAATTAAAATCATTGTTTTTATGTCGTCAAATTCAATTTCTGTACCGTTTTCTAATTCATCTACAAAAACCAAATCACTGGTTAATGTTTCTGATTTTATGTACGCTTCATTTTCAAGAATCGCCTCTTCTAAAATTCCATTTCTCTTCAATTGAACTTTAATTTTATCAGTAACTTCAAATCCGGAATCTTTACGGATATTCTGGATTCTGTTTACTAATTCTCTGGCAATTCCTTCTTGTTTTAATGCTGGTGAAATTGTAATATCCAGCGCAACCGTTATTCCGTTTGAGTTCGCTACTAACCAACCCTCAATATCTTGCGATGTAATTTCTACATCTTCTAAAGTTAAAATTACGTTATTTCCTGCAATAACAATACTAAGGCTTGCTTCCTTATCTAATTGAGCAATCTGCTCTTTCGAAAATCCTTGTATCTCTTTAGAAATCAATCCCATATCCTTTCCAAAACGGGGTCCGAGTGTCTTAAAATTAGGCTTAATTTGTTTCACCAAAACACCGGAAGCATCGTCCAAAAGTACGATTTCTTTCACGTTTACCTCTGCTTTTATAAGGTCAGAAACAGCTTCAATTTCAGCTCTTTGATTGTCGTCAAGTACCGGAATCATTACCTTTTGCAACGGTTGGCGTACCTTTATCATTTCCTTTTTTCGGAGTGATAAAACCAATGATGAAATGGTTTGTGCTTTCTGCATTTTGCTCTCTAACATTTTATTAACATAGTTTTCAACCGAAATTGGAAACTCCGCCAAATGTACACTGTCATATTTTTCCGACTGTGTTGCTAAAGTTAAATCTCTGTAAAGTTTGTCCATAAAGAACGGAGCGATAGGCGCACCCAGTTTACTTATGGTCAACAAACAGGTATATAAAGTTTGATAAGCAGCGATTTTGTCCTGCGCATATTCCCCTTTCCAGAAGCGTCTTCTGCACAAACGAACGTACCAGTTACTTAAGTTTTCCTGTACAAATTCAGAGATTGCACGAGCTGCTTTCGTTGGTTCATAATCCGCATAGAAACCGTCCACTTCTTTGATCAAAGTGTTCAGTTCTGACATGATCCATTGATCAATTTCCGGTCTTTCATTTAAAGGAATCTCCGCTTCTTCAAATTTGAAACCATCAATATTGGCATACAAACTAAAAAACGAATACGTATTGTATAAAGTTCCAAAGAATTTACGGCGAACCTCAGCAATTCCTTCTAAGTCAAATTTCAAGTTGTCCCAAGGATTCGCATTCGATATCATGTACCAACGCGTCGCATCTGGACCGTATTCTTTTAATGTTTCGAAAGGATCTGCGGCATTCCCTAAACGTTTGGACATTTTTTGCCCGTTTTTGTCTAAAACCAATCCGTTTGAAACTACATTTTTGTACGCAACTTTATCAAAAACTAATGTTCCTATGGCGTGCAACGTATAAAACCATCCACGAGTTTGATCTACTCCTTCTGCAATAAAGTCAGCAGGGAAATCTTTGTTTTGATCTATTTTATCTTTGTTTTCAAAAGGATAATGCCACTGCGCATAAGGCATAGAACCGGAATCAAACCAAACATCAATCAAGTCCGATTCACGCGTCATTGCTTTTCCAGAAGCAGAAACCAAAGTGATTTCATCGACTACATTTTTATGTAAATCAACTAAATCGTAATTTGATTCTGCCATATTTCCAATTTCAAAACCTTTAAAAGGATTTTCTTTTTGGAAACCTGCAGCGATAGATTTTTCAATTTCGTTGTATAATTCTTCTACAGAACCAATTAATATTTCTTCTTGTTTGTCTTCAGTTCTCCATATTGGCAATGGAATTCCCCAGAATCTTGAACGAGATAAATTCCAGTCATTGGCATTTTTCAACCAATTTCCAAAACGTCCTTCTCCAGTTGCTTTTGGCTTCCAGTTGATGGTTTCGTTCAAGTCAAACATTCTATCTTTGACTTCAGAAATTTTTATAAACCAAGAATCCAAAGGATAATATAAAATAGGCTTGTCTGTTCTCCAGCAATGTGGATAACTGTGGACATATTTCTCTACTTTAAATGCTCTGTTTTCTTCTTTTAATCGGATGGCAATTTCAACGTCTACAGAACGTTCTGGCGCTTCACCTTCGTTATAATATTCGTTTTTTACATATTTACCGGCATATTCCCCAACGTGCGAAGTGAATTTTCCTTGTAAATCTACTAACGGAACCGGAGTTCCATTTTCGTCAAGAACCAACATCGGTGGAACTTCAGGCGTAGCTTCTTTCGCTACTTTTGCATCATCAGCACCAAAAGTAGGCGATGTATGTACAATTCCTGTTCCGTCTTCGGTAGTTACAAAATCCCCTGAAATTACTCTGAAAGCATTTTCCGCATTTTGATATGGAAGAACCAAAGGCATTAATTGTTCGTAACGAATATCAACCAAATCAGCTCCTTTGCATTCCGCCAAAACCTGATATGGGATTTTCTTGTCGCCTTCTTTGAAATTTTCAAAATCAGCAGGCTCATTACTTTCAAAGAACCCTTTCCCGAATTGTTTTCCAACTAAATTCTTAGCCAAAATCAATGTTGCTGGGCGAAATGTATATTGATTGAATGTTTTTACTAAAGCATATTCAATTTTTGGACCTACAGTCAAAGCCGTATTACTTGGCAATGTCCAAGGCGTTGTTGTCCAAGCTAGGATAAAGATTTCGTCTAAATCCAACGCTTCTAACTTATAATGAAGTAAATTATTAGAACTGATGTAATCGTAAAACTTAGAGAACAACAATTCTTTGTGCGCGTCAATCACTTTAAATTGTGCCACAACTGTAGTATCTGTTACATCACGGTAACTTCCCGGCTGGTTCACTTCGTGAGAAGATAAACCTGTTCCTGCTTTTGGAGAATACGGCTGAATGGTGTAGCCTTTGTACATCAAATCCTTGTTGTAGATTTGTTTCAAAATCCACCAAACCGTTTCCATATATTTGGATTTGTAGGTCACATACGGATCTTCCATATCGACCCAATAACCCATTTTTTCAGTCAAATCATTCCATACATCCGTATAACGCATCACGGTTTTTTTACACGCTTCGTTATATTCTTCGATGGAAATGGTCTTTCCAATATCTTCTTTGGTGATTCCCAATTCTTTTTCGGTACCTAATTCCACAGGCAAACCGTGGGTATCCCAGCCCGCTTTACGCTTCACTTGGAAACCTTTTTGAGTTTTATATCTGCAAAAAATATCTTTAATGGCACGCGCCATTACGTGGTGAATTCCTGGTAATCCATTAGCCGAAGGCGGCCCTTCAAAAAACACGAATGGTGGATTTCCTTCACGAGTGGTTACGCTTTTCTCGAATATAGTTTCTTTCTTCCAAAAAGCAAGTACTTCTGACGCCACTGTTGGCAAGTCAAGTCCTTTGTATTCAGTAAATTTTGTGCTCATTTTATCCTTTTCTTTAATCGAAATGCGAAAGTAGTAAATTAAAGTTGAAAGTTGAAAGTCGTAGGTCGAAAGTTACGCTTTAAGCCAAAATCGATTTACTTGCATTTTGTCAAAGAGATAAAAATACTTTTACTCATCTGCTTCTAATTCAAAAAAAATTATTTACTGGTTTCCCAAACAATTTTGATAATTTCAGAGCTAAAATGAAATCACGAGTGCGCTCGATTTTATAAATTTGATAAAACTTGTGGGCACGGGATTATAAATACAAGCTAGCGGATATCGTTCTAGTATTATTTTGCTGCGGAGAACGCAATGAAATTGTAGCTGTTAGCTGTTCTTTGTTTTTTTGAATTAGTTTTTTTCTAACTCTATTTTCAGTAGCTTTTTTAGCGTGTTTAAGTCAATTTCATTACTGTTTCCAATTTCTACGAAATATTTTGTTTGCCAATTTTGAGTTTTTTGTGCTTGTTTATTTTCTGTTACGCTCCAATTTGGGTAAACTCTAATTCCACGTTTTCCTTTCCCTTTTTGGCTTGTCAAAATTCTATTTTCGCTCAAAACTGTTTTGGTGAAAATGAAAACTCCAAACCTTTCTGCTTGACGCGTAGCAATTAAGTAAAATTCAAATTCATCGTCAACATTATACGGTTCCGTTATACCCTTTTCATTTCGTTTCCAAATTGATACAAATTGCCCCGTTTTAGTTGGCGTGATTTTCGCCATTCTGAATTTTACTTTTTGTTTGTTTAGTTCAAAATTATGAGCAAAATACTCTTGACTTTCTTTTTCAATTTCTAGGCCTTCAAGTTCTATTCCGCAAACTTTAAATATGGAATTATTTAAAATTTGTATTTCAGAAAACATGTTACTGGAATTTGTCAATTTTGGTACAATTGATTTTCTTTCCAGTTTTATTTTTTAAGTGGTGAGGCAATGAAAGGTAACGTTCCGGCGCTTGGCGAGGTTGCGAACTTCGGAACCGATTATTTTCTATCAAAGATAAAATTTCTTGCGGAAGATAAACGTCCGGCGTGCAAAAGATTCGCAATTTTGCAAAACCACGGTTGAACTAAACCTTCGGTAGCACCATTGTTGATTTTGATTATCTTACGAAGATAACTAAAATAGAATATTATGACTACAAAAAAAAGCATCCTGAT